>JAEWYQ010000064.1 GCA_023395555.1 Bacillota bacterium | reverse complement strand
GGTAATCAATAGCAATATCTTCCATCTTACATTTTAAGTAGATGTAAGGTTTATTAAAGTTACCCTTTTGTCTGAAAATCATATGAAATCTTTTTCATTTGCTTCTTGACATATCACCAAATTGCTTATTAATTATGTATTTTGGTTATTGTAATATATATGTAATTAATAAACCTCCAAGTTTTTCAATAACCTAATCATGTATTTTATTGTTACGTTTCTTAAGGGAATATATCACCAGGGACAGCATAGCCATCAGATAGGGCAGGGTGTTTAAAAGCTGGTAGGGTATTCCAAGCACGGACTGCGCCCCGACAGAAAAATAATCAACCGCACCAAACAGGAAAGCAAACAATGCTGTAAATATGGGGATGCCGCCGCCCATAGCCTCAGCGGCCAGTCCAATGAACCCCTTACCTGCCACCATACCAACCGAAAAATAGGATAAATACACCATGGATAAGAAGGCTCCGCCCAGACCCGCAAATGCCCCGCAGAAAAGCAAAGCGTATACCCTGTACTTATTTACAGAGATTCCTGCTGCCCTTGCAGCGGCCGGATTATAACCGGCAACCTTAATACGTAATCCGAGCCTTGTCTTTTTTAACAGGAAGCTGATAAACACCAGGCACAGAATTGCGATATATACCATTAGATTTTGATTAAACAATAATCCAAGCACAGGGATATCAGATAAAAACGGTATCGTTATATCAGGAACCACAGTACTTGGAGCCTGGGAGGAATCGCCCTTGACCCCAAGGAATATATATAAAATCAGAATACAGGTTCCGGTGGCAAAGGTATTTAATGCAATTCCTGCTAATGTCGAATCTGTTTTTAGATAGATCGAGCAATAGGACAGAATCAAAGACATGATAATCCCTGCAAACACTGCGGCTGACAAACCGATGAACCAATGATTCGAGTAATGGCTTACCAATGCACCAACTAAAGCGGCAATTGACATGGATCCTTCAATATTGATATTCAATATTCCGGCTTTATTGGAAATCAATGCTGCCAGGGCTGCAAATATAATCGGCATGGCAAAAATAATCGATGAAGAAATGAATGATTCAGAAAATATAAAATTAAACAAGCTGTCCCTCCTTACTCTGCATTATTCTGCAATGCCATTTTTTTAATTCTGCGCTGGCGCAGACCGGACAAAAAGGTCTGAGCAGCTATCAAAATTATCATAATTGCCTGTATGATATATACAACCTCGTTAGGAACATCGGTCAGCCTTGACATCTCCATTGCACCGGCTCTTAAGTATCCCAAAAACAGTGCTACAATAGGAACAGCCAAAGGATTTTTCCTTGCGATGATTGCTATGATAAAGCCGTCAAATCCGTAATTCGGCAATGCCTGCCAGTTGAACCTATAAAAATTCCCCAGGATGAAGGCTGCACCGCCAAGGCCTGCAATCGCACTTCCGATTACCTGGGAATACACAATTGCCGACTTAGTTTTAATACCGCTATACTCTGCAAATTCTGAATTTTCCCCGGTCATGCGGATGGCATAGCCCCATTTTGTTCTGTTAAGAAAAACCCAGACAATTACAGCGAGCAGGAAAGAGAGAATAATGCTGGAACTAATCTGATTATCAAAGGACAAAAAGGGAAGCTTTCCTTCATCGGGAATCAACCAGGTTGCAAGGCTTGAATATTCCGGGTCCGAGAAATGATATACAAATAAATACATACACACCCAATAGATGATAAAATTAAACATTAGGGAGGATACGAATTCATTCACCTGCAGGGATGCCTTTAACTTGGCAGGAATATAGCCGATTACTCCTGTAATAATTGCCGGAATAACCAGTGCACAAATAAGCAGAAGTACCGGAGGTAAGGAGAACTTTGCTGCTATCACCGCGCCGAATAAGCCTCCTGCATAAAATGCTCCCTCTACAAACATATTAAACTGCCCGCATCTTACCATGATGGTTACTGCAATGCCGGTAAATATCAAAGGCACCG
Organism: Bacillota bacterium; assembly: GCA_023395555.1. Lineage (GTDB taxonomy): Bacteria > Bacillota > Clostridia > Lachnospirales > Lachnospiraceae > Mobilitalea > Mobilitalea torta. The sequence continues at coordinate 8,487 of JAEWYQ010000064.1, read as the reverse complement.
TTTCAGTAATGACCCTGCCAAAGGTGTACCCGGACTGAAACTGGGACAGCAGAAACACCCGAATGGCTTCCCTTGGGGTACTGCTTGTAAAACAAATGATGATTACTGCAATCAAGGAGGCGATGAAGGCTGCCAGTACCGTCCGAAGGAGTTCAAATGTGACCTTCTTCCCGGCGATTGAATTCATATAATGTTTCATACTGCCCCCTCCTTATCAGAAGCTGTATCCAAATCCATCTTCTCTATACCAAGCATATACTTCCCCAACTGCTCCTCGCTTGTATGCCGGACATCCGTAATATGGGCGGTAATCTCCCCATTATGGAATACTAATATCCGGTCAGCCAGATCAAATACCTCTGATAAATCAGCAGATAGTAACAGTATGGCAACCCCTGCCTTACGCATGGAGAGAATCTTGCGGTGGATAAATTCAATTGCACCTACATCGATCCCTCTGGTGGGCTGATTGCATATTAATAGCTTGGGATTGGTTTCTATTTCTCTTGCTACCACAATTTTTTGGATATTGCCTCCGGAAAGTTGTCCGATGGGCGTGGCGATTCCATCGGTTTTCATATAATATTCTGAAATCTGCTCCCTGGCCCAGGCCTTCCACTTTTTAATCGGCAGAAAGCCAAGCCTGTGTTCTTTTGCTGCCCGGACTGAGATAATATTATCGAATACGGAGGCTTCCTTATTGGTTCCTGTCCGCATACGGTCCTCCGGAATATGGGCCAGACCCAGATCCCTGATTTCTTTTACTGAGCTTTTGTTGATTTGTCTTCCAAGAAGAGTAATCTCTCCGGCTTCTGGTTTATATAATCCGGTAATTGCCTGGATGGTTTCCTGCTGTCCGTTCCCTTCCACACCGGCCAGGCATAGTATCTCACCCTCACGTATGGAAAAGTTAATATCCTTAGCTGCTGTATTTCCATTTTCCTTTAATACAGACAGCCCCTTAACCTCCAGGACAACCTTTCCGTACTTCACAGGCGGTTTATCTATAGAAAGGTTCACATCATTTCCAACCATCCGTCTTGAGATCTCTGCTTCACTGATTTTAGCCACATCAAAAACACCGCAGCTCTTACCCGCCCTCATGATGGTTACCCGGTCACAGATTTCCTTAATTTCCTTCAACTTATGGGTAATGATGATGATACTGCACTGGTCCTGCTTCAATAAGGTCAGTTGTTTGAACAACTGCTTCGTCTCCTGGGGTGTCAATACTGCCGTAGGTTCATCCAGGATCAAAATCCTGGCGCCCCGTGCTAAAACCTTAAGGATCTCCACCTTCTGTGCAGCACCCACCGGAAGGGCGCCGCAAAGTGCCTGCGGATCAATGGGCATATCATATTTTTCTGAAAGCCGTTTTACCTCCTCTGACATCTCTTTTTCCCTTAGGATGCCATGGCTGGTCTTCTCTATTCCCAGGAAAATATTCTCATATACCGGCAGCTCATTGACCAGCATGAAATGCTGATGCACCATACCGATTCCATAGCTTGATGCATCCTGAACAGATTTAATGGAGACCGGCCTGCCCTCATAACGGATTTCACCTTCCTCCATTCGCTCCAGGCCGTAGAGTATCTTCATGATGGTACTCTTCCCCGCACCGTTTTCCCCGGCAATCGCATGAATTTCCCCTCTTCTCAGGGAAAAATCCGCCTTATTGTTGGCGATTACTCCATTGTCATATATTTTTGTAATTCCCTTGAGCTCCAGAAAATCCTTCATCACTTAATTACCCTCGTTTGGCTTTAATGAATCGATATAAGCATTTAAATCCGTGACACTGATATGGCGCTTTAATCCACTCTCTACCACCAGTGAGCCATCCTTGATCTGCATAATAATCTGGGATATGTAGGTTCTGGTTTCCTCACTGACCTTTGCCTTATAATTATCATTTTCCACAATACCGACTTTACCCTCATTGATACCTAAGTTAACTAAGGTGCCATACTCCAGGGTATTATTAAGGAACGCTTCACAGGCTTCATAAAGGGCAAGATCCACACGCTTTAAGATAGAAGTTACGATCCGATCTGCCTTTTTTACATCAGTATCCTTAAAGTAACCAAATTGGTCACTGTCAACTCCGATAATTAACTTATCATTGTTTTTAGCAGAATCAAGACAGCCCAGTCCAGCCTGGGAAGCAGCCGCAAATAAAACCTCTACTCCCTGGTCATACATGGTATCTGCCAGCGATTTCCCCTTGGTACTGTTGGAAAAATCTCCGATATAGCTGTTGTATGCCTTTATCTGTTGGTTAAACTCAGTGTTTGCCTTATTGACTCCCTGCATGAACCCATATCCGAAATCATTGATGATATCGATCTGCATCCCGCCGATAAACCCGGTTGTATTTACTCCCATGTCCTTAGATATTAATGCTGCCAAAGCGCCGGCAAGATATCCGCCTTCATTCTGCTTAAACATCATGGAATGGACGGTAGGATAGTTTGCTGCCTTGCCGTCTTCTATCTCTGCGTCAAATATGATAAAACGTCTATCCGCATATTTTTGCATTTTTACTAATCTTTGAAGGGGTTCCTTCATTTCCGAGGTACATACTATAATTAAATCATAAGAATCATTTGCTGTTTGGCGAAGTGTGGGTTCCCATTTACTGGTGTCCGTTCCTATCTCTACTATCTTTACATCAACCTCAGGATGATCCCCGGCAAATTTAGTCATTCCTTCATTGGCTGAATCAAAGAAGGACATATCACCGAGCTGTCCGTTAATTAGCAAGCATATTCGGGTCTTACCATCATTTAAATCCGCAATATCAGAAGAGCTCGTTTTCCCTTTTGAACTACAGGAAATCAGCAATGCTGCCATAAGCATTAAGTATAATACCATACTTAAGTGTTTTATATTTTTCATATATTCGCGCTCCTTATAATATCCGGGACTTTTGCTATGGAGATAACAAAAGTCCCTAATAGTGAATCATGTTTAGTTAATTAAAACTCAACTTTATCATAGGTAAATAGCAGATAGTCGCCGTCTCTTAATTGCAGCTGGTTGCAGCCCCATGCAGGAGCTTCTCCATTAACGGTATACATCCAATACATCTGGTCAGTAGAATTATTCTCATAATCACCAAGCTTATTGATAAAGCCCTGGTCGATACCATCCTGCGCAAGACCCTTGTCCGTGATTGCTGCCTTAAGGAACTCATTTGCCATCATTGTGTCAGAGGTCAGAGTAACAGAACCGTCATACAGAACTGTTTTATCTCCGCCAACCACTTTAAGAAATACCGTAAATGTGGGAGTATAAGTGCTCGCCGTTTCGGTTTTTACCGTAACTGAATCAGATCCCGGCTTCCATGTCTTTTTTGCTCCCTCTTTGGAGCAGCCTGTAAATGCTGCAAAAGCCATTGCCATTACCATGAATAATGCTATAACCTTTTTACTTTTTTTCATAATATCCTTCTCCTTTTTATTTATTATTTCACCCTATTTCTGAAAAAAAATAGGATTTGAAATACAATAATAAGTACTTGTTCCTAACCCCTCTAATACAATCCAGTCCCCGTTCTTAAGTCCTGTTAAGGTAACTGTATCTTGATATTCTGTATCATTCACATCAATCGTCTGAAGAACTTCTCCGTTTTTAACGATGCGAATGCTTACTAAGCCATCTCTTGCAAATGCATTAATATTAAGCTTTGTACTATCGCTTTGTAAGCTTACCGTTTCTCCATAACTTTTTCCGCCAGCATCTGCAATCAGAATCGGTCCGTTAGAAATAAAGCTGTTTCCGTTTCGTATTGCTTCCTTTATGCTCTCGGAATCCACCTCACCGTCTATATGCAGATACGTGGTGGGAACACCGTTATATAATCCGTTTTTGCTGTAAGCCTCCTTGTATTGCTCCATGTTTGTAATATCCGAAATCTCAGACTTCTCACTATAGGTATAAGGAGATACTGAGGAATGATTGTCCGTTCCGCCGGTTGCAGCAAAGAATTTTCCGCCATTTTTCACCTCGTTCAACAACTCAAACCATTTCAGCTTACTGCGGTAATTCTGCTCCCAACCGGTATTTTCCTGTGCTTCGTATCTTCCGTCTCCCGGAACAAATACGCCGTTCCAAATCTCTATGGTATCGAAATAATCTGCAATCTCCCAATAGTTAAAGCCCATGGTATTGGATGAAAACGGATGATTGATCTGCGGAACGCCGCCGTTTCTGCGAATCGTCTCAGCAATATAGATAATCCGCTCCTTGGTCAGTTCATCCCTTTCCTCCTTGGACCTTGCTCTTTCACTGTCACGCAGTTGGACTTCATATGTATCAAATATCATACCGACCCCAATGGATTGGTAATGTCCAAATTCTGTGGTCACCTCTACTGCTTCGGATGCATCAAAATATCGATTATTGCCCTTTGAATCTATATTAGCAACGATGCGGTTGCCCTGTAACCATTGACTTAACCCCATTGCTGAATTATGGTCTGACAGAAAGCCCCAATAAAGCCCGCTGCTGATATTACCCATCAGGAGCTCATGAACCGTATCCGCACCGTCGGAGTACATGGTATGCTGATGGATATCTCCGCCATACCAGCCCATTGCATAGGTATCATATAAATGCACAAGTCTTACATCCTGGATATCATACTTTTTATAGTTTTCGACCTCTACCTCTTTTTGCACAACCGAATACTCAAAGCCTCTTGTAAAAATCAAGGTATATTTGCCGGGTTTCAGCTTAAGATTGTATCCGGACAGAGGATTGGTTGTAGTACGATAGGTATTACCTGCCTCATCCATTACAATAATGCCTGAGGTTACCATTTCACCGCTATCGGTAAGCACCTTTCCTCTTACATATCCAAATGCTTCTTTCTCTGCTGTTTTCGTTTCTTCTGCTTTTGATTTACATCCCCCCATCATAAGGAAAGCAAAAGCAAGTATAATTCCAGTTAACACCCCAACTTTTTTCATTTTACTCATAAATACTTCTCCTTGTCCTGTCATCTGTGGTTTGCTGCATAATTTTAACTTGTCTTCTCTTAAATTTAGTATATAATATTAATTGATAAGAATCTATGCAATAAGGAGCAAACTCTATGCAAAGTGTATCATATCCGCGTGTTTTCGACACAACTGAATTTACAATGGAATGTCCCGTATCTCCCTACAAGCAGCTATTTGAGTACTATCCTTCGGAGAAAGTGGAAGAGCTTCATTATCATAATTTCTTTGAGCTGGGCTTTTCTGAATATGGAAGCGGCGTTTTTATCATTGACGGTGATCCCATTCCTTATAACAGCCAATGTTCTTTTATTGTATACCCCGGACAGCCCCATATAGCACAGAGCAATAGATCTGTGAAAAGCAAAATGCACTTTCTGTATATTGACCTGGATAAGCTGTTTTTTGGTGACGACCGTCTCCTGTTAAAAAGCATCCGTTCCATGAGGATCAACCATTATTCAATTCAATCCGTGATTCCTTTTTATCAGGATGCAGAGATTTATGAGATATGTAAACTCATACTGTATGAAGCCGCAAGGGCCGAGGAGGGATATCTGGAGGTCCTTAAGGGATTATTGTATGCTCTGTTGCAAAAACACAGCCGTTTTATTTCTGCCCGCTCAAACCCCAAAAATGATGAAAACTATGACACCTTATTGCATGAGCTTCGGCCAACCTTAAATTACATCAATCAAAATTACACAAAGCAGATTACAATAAATGATTTGTTAGCGGTAAGTAATTTCTCCAAGCCAACCCTGCAGCGAAAGCTCACCGCTTATACCGGATATTCTCCGATGCAATATATACATAATCTGAGGTTAAGCAGGGCTGCTTCCATGATTGCCGACGGACATGCAAAAATTCTTGAAGTTTCATATGATGTCGGCTACCCCTCTGTTTCCTCTTTTAACAGACAATTCAAAATGAAGTATGGCTGCTCCCCTTCCGAATGGAAGCATCAGTATTATGAAACTGGGATGAACCGCTAGAGACACGGACTTCTGAGGATAATATAGATATATATTATATACCTATCGTTGAGTAAAGAGTCAGACAATGAACAAGAACAGAGTATGTTAAGAATACATAAACTCTGCTCTTTAAAATAAAATAATGTGTTCACTCTGTTATTAATCAAGTATTTTAGGTACGAGTTGACCAGTGATTCTGTTCCATGTAATTTTAACTTTTGTAATTTTACCTGCATCAACCATAACATAATTTTTGCGTAATCCACACTTAAAATCAATCCTGGCATTTTCACTGATTGGTATCTCCAGCACTTTGTCCCTTGCTAAATCCCCGATGAATTCCCCGTTGATTCGTATTTCCACACTCGGATTAATTGCAAATACTTGTGTATAGCCATAGATAATAACTCTACTATTACTGCTGAAAGGATAACCGCATTTTATACAATTAGCTGCTTTATCAGATACACTTGCTCCACATTCAGGGCATTCAATAATGGCCACATACCTTCCTCCATATCTATGTATTTATTTAAATCATAGTACATTTTCTACCAACTATCAATATCCAATTGTCAAAAGCTATTTAGCCTTGACGTTTTTACAAATCTGTATTCCCATCTTTGACACAAAATACGACATATTTCAAGAAATAGCGACATAGCGCCTCACAAAAAGACTGGTAAAAGAATAATTAATACTTCATCCGCAGCAGCGTCAGACCGCAGAGAGACTTGAATATTTCCGTGGAAGAATTTACATTTTTATGCTATACTAATATTTTAATACGAGAAAAACGAAAGACTATAAAATGATTGGTGGTAAAGTTTATGAATAATTCTTCAATACGGTTAGACGGAAAAAAGATTTTAATTACTGGCGTAAGCCGATCTATGGGGATCGGCGCGACGCTTGCGAAGCGGTTGGCGGAAGCAGGTGCTGAAATCGCTGTTCATGGTTTTTCTGGTTATGATATGGCTATGGGGTTTCAATCAGCTACCCCAAACGGCACGGAAGAAGTAGCAAAAAATTTAAGCAGCTTAGGGCTTAATGTAACACCACTCACATCCTCGGATTTAGAAAAAGAAGGGAACGCAGAACAAGCTGTAGCGGAAGCTCTTCAAAAATTAGGCGGGCTTGATGGTTTGATTTTAAACCATGCTTATTCTACCTGGAATGAAATCGGCCAATGGACGGCAAAGGACATAGACTCTCATCTGCTTGTAAATGTCCGCGCCTCCATGATGATGATTCAATCCTTTGTTAATCAGGTTGACACCTCGAAGGACAACGCAATCACACTTTTTACAAGCGGTCAGTATTTAAGTCCTATGCCGAATGAAATTGCTTATTGTGTATCGAAAGAAGCGATTATTTGCTTATGCCGCCAAGCATCATACTTGCTTGGTGACAGGAAAATCCGGGTTAATTGCATAAACCCCGGGCCCAACGACACGGGTTATTGTTTTGGCGATGTATACGATGATGTAGCAAAGCGTTTTCCGTCAGGGCGTTGGGGAACGCCTGACGATGCCGCCGATTTGGTGCTTTTTTTACATAGCTCTTACGCGAAATGGATAACAGGACAAATCATAGCAAGTGACGGCGGAGTCAAGGAATATTGGAAATAGTCATGAGCCGCTGTTTGAGACAAATCAATCTCAACCGTTTTGGATCGTGACCTTTTTAACCGTTTTCGTTTCGCCCGGCGTTCTGGCCAGCGGCAGTGAATCCTTAACCATATACCTTATCTGAGGGGTGAATATGAATATGGGGGTATTCCCCAAGCTGTCGCTGAGCACCATTATGCCCGGCTCATTGATATACACCTCACCGCTTCCGGTGGTATTTGTTGCGGCACCGAAGGAAATCTGATCCCCTACTGACATGGATGATTGTACAGCAAGGATATAGTCCGTATCGCAGCCTGGAGAGTAGGGATCGGGAGGCGTCAGATAGGTGATGCCCGGGTCATACACCGAACCCGCACCAAGATAGATCGCAGCGATTCTGCTTAACGATACATATCCGTAATCCGAGCCGTTCTGTATGATTAACAGTCCCGGTCCATCGGCGCTGGGAGCAGTATATACCCCAATAGCTACCCCTGATAAAGTAGCTAACTGGTCTACGAACAAGGTCATGGTAGTGGCGGGATATAGAACCGCTATCTGCTCCAGCAGATTAGCCAGCTGCCTGATGGCAAAGCATCCCGTGCTGTCCGCCATCGTACCTGCAGCACCAGTACCGCCTGTCGGACCAGTGGGACCTGCTGGTGTCAAGTCAGGACTAAAAAATATTTATCCTTATTGGCACCTTTTCAATCTATCCATTCATATTTGTTTGATTGAAAGTTCTGCTTTACTATGGTAAACTTACTTTATATATCTACCGTGTAAAACTTTTGTGAAACGGTAGCATGGGAAATTAACGCTCGGTGAGCAAGTTTATATAATGTGCGAGGTGGTGCAATAAATGTTTAATGAAATTTGTATCTATGAGGC
>JAEWYQ010000022.1 GCA_023395555.1 Bacillota bacterium | reverse complement strand
CCCCCCCACCCACCAATCTGCTTATCGTGCACATTATAGCATAGAATAATTCACTTGGAAATAGCCTATTATCAAGGGTTTCAGAGTTTTCCAGTTTTGTGGATGCCGTGGATATCGTGGATAAAATCCGAAGCGAAAAATGCATTAAATTGTAAATTTCTATAAAAACATCGTAATTTTCCCATACATTTCATAAAAAGCACGGCTTCCGCCGGGAGAAAAATTGTTAAAAAAATATCCACAGTATTTATCTCCAAAAATGTTGATAAAGCTGTGGATAATGTGGATAACTATAGTCCCAACAGACTTTCTCCCACGGATACAATATCTCCGGCACCCATAGTTATCAACAGGTCACCGTTAATACAATTTTCTAACAAATAATTTTCGATCTCATCAAAGCAGGGAAAATAGGATACTTCCTTACCAATTTTCTCAAGCTCTCTTGCCAGATCCTTCGAAGAGATATCACCCGGATTCTTCTCCCTGGCCGCATAGATATCGGCAAGCACCACCTTGTCTGCCAGAGCTAATGCCTCGGCAAATTCGCCCAGGTGCTGCCGGGTTCTGGTATAGGTATGAGGCTGGAAAATACACCAAAGGGTATTATGGGGACAATTTTGCGCAGCCTCCAGGGTTGCTCTTACCTCGGTGGGATGATGGGCATAATCATCAATAATCGTCACACCGCCTACCGTCCCTTTATATTCAAAACGGCGCTTGGAATTACTGAACGACATCAGGGCACGTTTAATCTTCTCGATAGGAATCCCGGCCTCAAGACCCACGGCAATCGCAGGCAGAGAATTGGAGATATTATGGACACCTACAACGTTCAGATAGATGCGGTCAATATAGGTACCTTTATAATATAAATCATAGCTTCCGGTGCACTGGCTGTTGAATTCAATCTTATCTGCGGCAATATCGTAGGTCTGCTCCCCCTTCCGGTAAGCCGGGTCAATAATCCCGTAGGTAAGCACCTCACACTCCAGCCCGGATATAATATCCTCCTTCCGGTCAATCTCTCCATTGATAAACAGCTGTCCCTCCTTGGGAAGGCGCAGGGCGAATTTGCGGAAGGAGCTGCGGATATCCTCCAGATCCTTGAAGAAATCCAGATGATCCGCATCAATATTAAGAATAATCTCCCGTCTGGGGTTAAACTCCAAAAAGGTATTGGTATATTCACAGGCCTCCGTGATAAAATGCTCGGATTTCCCCATCCGGATATTGCCGCCGATGGCCTCCAGAATCCCCCCGACGGAAATGGTGGGATCCATGTCCCCTTCTATAAATATATTGGAGAGCATGGAGGTGGTGGTGGTCTTCCCGTGGGTGCCTGACACCGCAATGGCATCTTCGAAGTTCAGCATCAGCTGGCCGATCATCTGGGCGCGGCCCAGCATGGGGATGTTCCTTCTCTTCACCTCCTGGAATTCCTCATTATCCTCCCGGATTGCGGCGGTATATACCACAACATCAATATCGGGTGAGATATTCGAGGGCCTTTGTCCAATGAACACCTCCATGCCCAGCTTCTCCAGATGGTCCGTTATTTTGCTCTGGTGGCTGTCAGAACCGCTCACTTTAAAACCAAGGGTATGTAGATACTCTGCAAATCCGCTCATGCTTATTCCGCCGATACCGATAAAATGGATCCGGCAGGGGGCATTCAAATTAATTTTATACATAATGGTCTCCAATCGTCCTATTCAATTACGAAAGTTTTGTTATCTGCTATTATAACCCATTTCCCTTAAAATACAATATTAAAATCTTTCCCTGTTATTATATTCTAAATCAACAAACCGGTTGCAAGTATAAAATAAAAAACGGATGAAAAAGCTTTCTATTTATTTAAAATTATCATCCCTCCGTTAAAATGTCAAAAAATCAAGCTTTTTGATGGGCTTTTTCGTAAATATTATTCACAACTGGCAATATTTATGTTATAATATTAATGCATATAGCATAGTAAGAGCTCTATTATAACAAGAAAAAGTGAAATTAACCAAAGTTAAGCCAACTTTTTCTCAAAAACTAACGATAAATTTGACAGAAAAGGGGGACCATTCCATGCAAATTACCGACGTACGTGTGCGCAAGGTGAGTAAGGAAGGCAAAATGAAGGCCGTTGTTTCAATTACACTTGATAATGAGTTCGTAGTACATGATATCAAGGTGATCGAAGGTGACAAGGGGTTATTTATCGCTATGCCCAGCAGAAAGGCCGGTGACGGCGAATACCGGGACATTGCTCATCCGATTAATTCGGACACCAGGGATAAGATTCAGAAAACCATCCTTGAGAAGTATGAAATCGCAGCATTAGAATCCGACGAATCCGAAGAAGAATAACCGGGATCGGCAATCAATGCCAAAAAAGGGCCATTACAAAATTGCGCCCGCAGCCTGTGGACAGGCTATGTGTCCCCGGTTCCTGCCGCAGCATACTTTTGTAATGGCTCCTTTTATAGAGAATTTCACGTCTTTGTATATATCCTCTTTGGTATTTCCGCCTGAAGCTTACGGGTTATCCCCCATATCCTCGTTCATTCCATCCTCCCAGGTCCCGGCTGGGTTATCCTCTGTATCCCCGTCCGGGGCACCTTCTGCACTATTATTGGAATTGTCCCCGTCTGTGGTTATCTCCGTATCTTCCCTCTGATTGTCTTCCTGATCCCCGTCCGGGCTTTCCTCCGGATCTTCATCCGCAGCTCCGTCGGTGTCTTCATCAGAAGAGTTCTCCTCCGAGCCTTCCTCCACATCCTGATCCGGGTCAACCTCCGATTCTTCCTCTGTGCTGTCCCAGCTATCCTCTGTAGTATCTTCCGTATCCCCTTCCGGGTCATCCTGCGGTTCTTCGCCTGCATCAGCCTCTGCATCCGTGTTGTCCTCTTCCGGCTCTTCCCATTCTTCCTCCAGAGCCCTTTCCTCCTCTTCCCGCTTCTGCTCTAGAGCAGCCCTCCAGTCATACTGCTGGAATTCTCCCGTCATGGCAGAATCATGAAGCTGCTCCATAAAGTTATGCCATATGGTACCCGGATAGGACGCTCCCTTTAAGTCATCCACGGTTTTAGGCATGTCATAGCCCACCCACACACTGGTGGTGTAATAAGGCGTGTAACCGACAAACCAGCCATCCCTTCTGTCATTCGTCGTTCCTGTTTTTCCTGCGCTGACCGTATGGCTCAGTCCCAGCCCCTTGGCTGTGCCTTTTTTCATTACACCCGTCAGGGCTTCTGTCATAATTCTGGACGCGTTCTTCTGATAGACCGGAATGCTTTCCATCGCATCTCCCACAATCTCTTCCTTCTGGGCATCCGTAATTCTTATAATACAGGTAGGCTCACGATAATAGCCATCGTTCTCCAGTGCCGCGTAGGCTGCTGCCATTTCCACCGGGCTGACACCCACCGTAAGCCCTCCGAGCGATGCCGCCGGTACATAATCGGTCCTGCTGATCTTTGCAAAATGCATCTGATGCAGATAAGACAGCCCCACTACCGGAGTCAGCTCTTCAAAAAGCTTCCAGGCAATGGTATTCTTCGAAAGCTCAATTGCCTTTTGCAGTTTGATTTCTCCCAGATATTTTTTATCGGAGTTCTTAGGGCCGTCTTCTTCTTTTTTATCAACTACAATGCTTTCCGGTGTATAGCCCCGTTCAAAAGCCGGAGTATACACAATTAAGGGTTTGATTGCGCTGCCGGGCTGCCGGAAGCTCTGATACCCCCTGTTCAGGGTATATCCGCCGGTCTCCTGATCCCGTCCTCCTACAATGGCTGCCACCCTTCCGCTGTCGTTATCGATGCAGACCGCGGCTCCCTGCATCTGATAGATGCCCTCATCGTTCACCTCGGTGAAGTCCTTCAAGGCTTCATCCAGCGATTGCTGCAGCAGCTCCTGTTTTTCCAGATCAATGGAGGTATAGATCCGGTAGCCCTGGACATACAATTCCTTCTGATACCGGTAATACAGCTCATAGTACTCGTCTTCATAGGCCTCCTGCTCTTCCTCACTCTCAAATTCATAGCGGAATACGAAGCCGTTCTCCTTCATCAAAGCCCGGATGGCGCAATAATACACATAGGTTTCCACATAATTATTTCTGGAGATGGATACCCTGTTTAGTACAATCTTCTCCTTCTTCGCCTCCCGGTACTGCTCCTCGGTAATCCGCTGGGCCTCATATAGCTGAAGCAGAATCCGGTCTCTGCGCTCCAGGGTATTGTCCATGTTGGTCAGCGGATTATAGAGATTCGGATTATTTGGAATCGCGCACAGAAACGCTATCTGGGATAAACTCAGGCTGTCCGCTCCCTCCCCGAAGTATCCCAGGGCCGCTGCCTGAATCCCATAATGCCCGTTGGCAAAATAGATTCCATTCATATAGAATTCCATAATATCAATTTTGGAATATCGTTTTTCCAGCTCCTGGGCGACAAAGATCTCCTCTATCTTCCTCTCGTAAGTAACCTTATGGGTCAGAAATACATTTCTCGCCAGCTGCTGGGTGATGGTACTGGCTCCCTGAGTGATCTCCCCCTTATGTTCAATTAATTTAATGGCAGCCCGGATATTGGCCAGATAGTCCACTCCGTTATGCTCAAAGAACTTCCGGTCCTCCGATACGATCATGGCCTCCACTGCCATCTTCGGAATGCCGCTGTACTCCACATAATATACATCTTTTTCTGCCTTCAGAGTGGAGATAAGATTACCGTTGACATCATATACCAGGCTGGTCTGGGCTGCCCGGAAAGTCTCTTCCGTGGAGGCCCGGACCTTCCGCTTTGCATCCGCCTGAAGGCCAAAAATAGTTTTTCCGTATCTTGCATAAAAGTAAAGCATCGCCCCAAAGATAACAAGCAGTACAGACAGGGTCAGTATCTGCAAGGTAATCTTAACCGACCTTTTTCTATTCCTTCGCTTTCCGGTACCGGTCCCCTCACTGCGCTTCCTTCTCCGCTTCCTGCCGGTGCCGCTGTTTTTATCTATGCTGCTATCCTTTCTTCCGGCATTGTTTCCGTTTCTTCCTGTACTGCTGCCGTTCCTTCCCGCGGAATTTCCATCTCTTCCCGTGCCGCTGCTTCTTCCCACAGGGTTGCTTCCGTTTCTTCCCGTGACACTGCCGCTCCTTCCGGCAGAATTGCTTCCGACTCTTCCCGCGGTACTGCCGCTCCTTCCGGCAGAATTGCTTCCGACTCTTCCCGCGGTACTGCCGCTCCTTCCGGCAGTGTTGCTCCCGCCTCTTCCCGCGGTACTGCCGCTCCTTCCGGCAGTGTTGCTCCCGCCTCTTCCCGCGGTACTGCCGCTCCTCCCGACCGTGTTGCTTCCGCCCCTTCCCAAATTGCCTCCCGTATTCCCTCTATCTGCAATCTTGCGCCGCTGCTCTGACATTTGACTTGCATTCCTCCCTATTTCAGCCTAACTCTACGAAATGGTACGGTAACTTTAGTTCCTCCAACAGCTCCTGCTCTCTCTTGTGGCAGGTAAACAGCAGCACCTGCCTCTTATCCGCCACCTCTGCCAGGGCCGCTCTCACTCTTCTGTCATCATAGAAGGCAAAGCTGTCATCCAGCAATAGGGGCATCTCCCTGCCCAGCAGCAGATCCGCCACCGCCAGGCGCAGGGCAAAATATACCTGGTCAATGGTTCCCGCACTCAAGCGTTCCAAAAGCACGTAGTCCCCATTCCATCCCACCTTAACTCCCAGCTTTTCATCAATCTTAAGATCTCCGTACCTCTCCCCGGTAACCTTACAGATCACCTCCGATACGGCCTGGTTCAGCTGATTTCCAAAGCTGTCATGGATTTCTGCCGAAAGCTCCTGAATGGAGCTGAGGGCCAGCTTAATCGCTTCCAACTCAACTGTGTCCGCTTCCTGCTGCTGCACCAGTCTCCGGTATTTCTCCTGATTGCGCAGCAGCTCCTCTTCGTTTCCTTCCAACCGGGATATCTCCCATCTTAGCTTCTCGATCTGAAGCCGGTTATTCCTATCTTCCTCATTGATCCTGGCCCGCCTGCTGTCCCGTTCTTCTTTCCTCCGGCGAAGCTCTCCGGTCAGGTGTTCCATAATATCCTCCGTCAGCTCCTCTGCGGGTATATAATACCGGATATAATTCATGATCGTATCATAGGCCGTATCCATGCTGTCCACGGTTTCATTCCTTCTCTGTTGCAGATCCTCCAACTGAGTCCTGGCATTCTCGGCCGTATAGATTCCCCGCAGGGCTTCCTCCTGCCTGTCATTCAGTTCCTCCATCCGATTCGCCCTGTTTCTTTCCAGAATAAGCCGGAGCTCCTTCTGAAGCTCTGCCCCCTGATCTTGAAGTTCTTTTTCCTTATGAAACAGCTCTTTGGATGCCTTCTGCTTCTTATTCTCCAAAAAATAATATCCAAGCAATCCGGCAAATAGAAATCCTCCCGCCAGAAGCAAACCCGGAATCCGGATGCCGCCTCCCGCCGCAGCTGGAAGAACAGCTGACACCACTGCCAGAATTACGGCAACAGCCACAGGAAGAATACAATAATAGGGGGCCTTTTTCCCCTTCTTCTCCAGCTCCTCCTTTCGGCCTGCCAGCTCCAAGGACCGCCGTTCCAGCTCCTTCATTTTATCATTTATTGCCTCTGCCGCACCTCTGTCCTCCTTCAGCTGCCTTACTGCCTGCTGCCAGCGCTCCCCTTCTTCTATCCTTTTCTTCAGCTCCTCTTCCGTACGCTCCAACCGGAAGAGCTGCTGCTCCAGCTCCCGATAGGAGCGGTACTTCTCTGCGATTGCAGGAAGCTGTTCCATGCGATATTCTTCCTTCTGATCCAGAGCGGCAGCAAGCTCTTCCCTCTGCTTCTGCAGCTCCTTCTCCTGCTCCAGGAGCTTCTGCAGCTGCAGTGTCAGCTGATCCATCTTCTCCTCCCTGGCAATTCCTTCTTCAATCTCGGAACGCAGCTCATCCAACTGCGTCATATTATGTAAGGCCTCCAGACGTTTTTTCTGCTCGCCCAGAAAGCTCACCGCTTTCCCTACATTAACCTCCTTGCTCTTGGCTGCGGACAGATTGGCGATATAATTGCGAACCTGCAAAGCCAGCTCAGAATCCGTCTGAGCCTTAAGCTGCTCTATACTGACCGTATTTCGGAAGGCCGCCTCCGACAAACCCGGAATCAGCTCGCTGACAGCCCCCTCTTTCAGCTTTATTTCCCTGCCTGTGGCAAGATCAAGGATGGTAAAGCTTTTATCATTGGCATGAAAACTCCTGGACAGCCGGTATGTCTTTCCCCCGATTTCCAGCTCCAGGCTCCCGCCATAAGCTCCGGGATAATCCCAGGGAAGATATCTGGTGTATACATCCTCCTTCGATGCCGCGCCCCGTCCTCTCAGGCGCTCAATTCCAAAGAGCATTCCTTTGATAAACGCGTGAAGCGTGGACTTTCCCGATTCATTTTCCCCATAGATCAGATTAAGCCCCGGCTTCAGCTCGATTTCCTTCTGACAGAACTTGCCGAAATAGTTCAGTTTAAGCTTTGTAAAAAGCATATTCTAACCAACCCTTCTATTGTTCTCTGGCACCCAGCAATGCCTCGATTCCATAATAAAGCGCCTTATTGGCAACCGTGTCCTGTCCGGCACTTTCACGAATCTTACGGATAAACAAACCAATTACATTATCCTGATTATCACGGTAAAGTGCGTCAAAATCATAGTCCGGCACCGACTGGTCCTCAATCTCCAATATATTGCCCAATGACCGGAGGGCCTCTTTATCAAAATGAATGCTTTCATCCCTTATTCCCTGAATCACAAAGGAATATATATGATCCTTCCCCAGCTCCGCTATCCGGCTCCTTGCCATATCCGCCAGTGAGCCGTTGGTAGCCTCCTGATTCACCGTAAGGATGCACCTTACATATTGCCTCACGCTGTGAGGTACAAACCGGATCCGGGTATAGCGCCTGCCGTCCTCTCCCAGGCCGATCTCACCGAGAATATAGCCCCGCTCGCCAACCTCGTTCTTGTCCAAGGGCTCCAGCGAACCGCAATATGCCATCCTGTCCGTAATCAGCTCCGGCTTATGAATATGCCCCAGGGCAATATAATCATATCCCAGCTCCGCAAGTTTTCTGCGGTTAACCGGTATATTCCTCTCATCCCCTCCATGGGCCAGGAGCAGATGAATCCGGTCGTTCTCGCGGGGCCTTGCTTTATCATAAAGCCCTTCGTAAATATCCCTGCTCCGATAGCTGAGGCCGTATACCTCTGCGCCCAGCTCGTCAAACTCCTTTATCTCCAGTGTATCCTCCATATAAAAATGCACTCTCTCATTCCATTCAAAGCTCTGATAATTGGATCTGGCCCCGATGTAGTCATGGTTACCTGCCATGACCAGTGCCTGGGCTGTCTCAAGCCTGCCAAGAATATAGTTAACCTCCTTCAGCTCCCTCACCAGGGGCTGGCGATGGAACAGATCTCCGGCAATTAGCAGCAGATCCGCCTTCTCCTCGTTACAAATCCTTATCATATCCTGGAAGCTGTCCCAGATCTCCTTCTCCCGCCGGGGTCCCCAGGGCATACCGGAATCCGGGGCGGCACCCAGATGAACATCCGCTATATGTATAAATTTCATAGGCTTTTCAACCTCCTGTTTTTTGTTCACATTTATGGACTAATCTGCTTCTTTTGAATATTATACACAAGATTCATAGAAACCGCAAGCTTGCAGCCGAACGTTCATTCTGATTTCCCATATACCCGTAGCAGTTCAGAGGGGGGTACTATGTTCTCCGCCTGGACCCCACTCTGAACCAATGTCAGTAAGTTAGGCCAGGAGCACTCCGCCAAGTCACTTTTGCGCTGACCGTCTGAGTGCATCTTGTGAAGCAGAGCGTTCTGAACGCACGAAGGTAAGGCAAGCAAAAGTGACTTGGCGGAGTGCTCCTGGCCTAACTTACTGACATTGCACTCTGAACTGTTACATATACTCTCCGGACACAAAAACACCCTGAATGTCTTTGTATACCATTCAAGGTGTTTTTAAATCAAATGCTTATAAATCAAAACTTTTGCTGTTTAACATCAATATCTCCTAATATTTTTATGCCGGACAAATAACGCCTGTCTCTGTATTAATTTCAATGGCAGGATAATAATTCAACTCTGGGCTGCCATCCTCCTTAAAGGTGATCGGCAGAAAGATATAGGTAGAATTAAAATAATCCTTGCCATCCCAGCGATCCCCGATATAGAGATAGGATGTTTGCTCTGTTCCCGTAAGCTTTATAATAAAAGCAGGCTGGGAGCCGTAGGTAATCTCATCTCCGATTTCATGCAATCTGCTAAAGCGTCCCTCCAGGCTTTCTGCTGTTGCATATTTACACTGGTTAGGTGCCCACCCGGTGCAGTAAGAGGAGAACATATAGCAGGTGTTGTCCTTCTTTACCACTGCCGGAGCTTCCCTGTACTCCCCCGGCCATAAGCGGTTCACCAGGCTGTCCACATTGAGAAAATCACTTTGCAGCCGGTAAACATGCATATCCGCATTATCCCTTGCCGCCGACAGGAAATAAGCATCTCCGCTATCGTCCTGATACAGGGTGCAGTCCCTTGACATCTCCCCAAAGGGATTAAAGCTTCCATGATAAATAAAATCACCGTCCGGCGTGTCGCAGGTCGCAATAGCCGCTGCCGCCGCATGATAATTTTCACCGTTTTCATAATGTACCCATAACACATATTTTTTGATTTCTGCATTATAGAGAACCTTAGGTCTTTCCAAATTGACCTTTCCGCCCTTATCATTCTTCAGGGCAAGATTGGTCCTGACCCTTATTTCTTCCGTCCTGGATTCCGTTGTAAGTATATGATTTCTGAACTCCCATTTCGATAAATCCCTGGAGGCATAGCAGCTGACATAGATATTGTCCAGCCGGTTCTCTCCATACCAATAATAAATGCCGTTTTCATATAACATAAAACCTCCGTGGGCATGCAGTACATTTCCATCTGTATCATACCATGTCTTACCGTTTTCAATTCTCATTGTAATTCTCCTCCTTAAAATTATTACAGGTTTCCCATCACCAGCATAGTTTGAGTATTATCTAGTTTTATTGTTTTTTCAAGTCCATAATTGATCTTTAAAAATAAATTTACCATTTCTTCTATCGTTCGCTGTTTACCGCCTCTGCATTCCACAGACAATCTCAAGCCATGTCTTATTATTTCCTTCGGTTCAAATTCATTCGATAAAACATCCTCAATAATCAAAAATTTTGTATTACGGTCACAATATCTTATGCAGCTATGTAAAATATCCCGGCATCTCATATCATCAAAATCATGTAGCAAATTCATTAGTATCACGTAATCGTATACTTCTTTTGATAACATCAATTCAAAAATATCACCTTCTATGAATGCAATATTCTTCTTATTTAATTCCCTAAATTCTCTTCCTACCATACACGGTATTTTAGTGTCAACAATAGAATAGAGACAATCCTCATTCTTTGTTAAAAGGGCTGTTCCTAATCCTCCGCTGTTTCCGCCTAATTCCAGCACTTTTTTATCCGCTAAATTTACATGCTTCGCCGCCTCCATCCCAATTTCAAATGTTACCGTGAAATTGCATCTTGAATAAATCTCGTACTCCAATTCACTGATGCTGTCAAAGAAAAACTGAACCTCGTTAACCCCTTTATTAAACATCTCCTGATAATGATTATTTTGATCCCCGTTCCTTATCTGATCCATGATAAACCTGTGCTTTTCGCTGTGTTCCCTGGTCATTACCAAACAACCGCCGTCATAATCAAGCAAATTGTTTACTACAAGTATTCTTATCGCTGCCCTGTATGCACTTTCATTGATTCCTGAGCCTTTCCTTTCTTCCTGGTTTATTTGCTGCCGTGCTTTCTTATCAGCATAGCAATGAATTCTATTAAAAAAATATACTGCTTCATATATATAATTTATATAATCCATATTTATTCTCCCTGCTTATCCTTCCTGCTCTACCTATTATACCGGATAATCCTTCAAATTAATACCACCGGATATTTATCCGCTCCAGGCGGGTTATTGAGAAATGCGGCTTTCAATACGAGGGCACCCTTCGCCGCTGCACCAAGCTATATGATGACTCCATTCATGATCTGGTCTGCTATTCCATGACCCGACAGGAATGGCAGGACTCCCTCTAAGGCTCTCAGCCAGGGTTTTGTATACAAATCATAAGGCTTATTTTTCATTTAAACTAATTTGAGCAGTAATAATCTACAATGCGCATAAAATAAGGCTTTGAAGCGATTCCATATGATCATTTGAGATTAAAAAGAATTAAATGAGATCAGTCAAGTGACAGTCAAAAAATAGTCAATCGGAAGAACATCACCCCGGCCAGTAATGCGCCGGGGTGTCTTTATGCTTTACATGGCAGAAGAAAAGCACCCCGAAGGATGCTTCTCCTCTATGTTCAAGCCAAATTAATCTTGTTTGTTAATCATAGCTACAACAATATCCTTGATCTGTTCATCGTTCTCTTGATATACCTCTTTTTATTGCAAACATTGCCCCATGTTTACATTTGTTTTGATATTAAGAAAGAGCCCCTATTGGGATTCCTCGTTCTCTTCATCATTCATAATATTTATCATTTTTTCACCCGCATTTATATTAAATAATTGATAAACATTAAAAACAAAACTCTTGATTTCCCATATATTCATAAGTTCAAAGTACAGATAAATAAAAATCAATATAGATGCTATAGAATTATTAACTAAATTACTATCAAAAGCATACCAATAATCCGGTATTATCTTTGTCAGAATAAGAAGAATAACATTAATAAATATAGCTAATGAGTTGACAATCATAACCCTGACAAAATAGTCATTGCTAATACTAAAGAACGGCTTCCCATTTGACTCGACAGTCATAAGTCTCTTTAATAAAGCTGTGTCGACCAATGCCTGAAACAAAGCATATCCAGTAAATACAATACCAAATATAGCCAACATTACATTGTTTATTAATTCAATAATATCCCTAATCATAATTACTGTTGATTCGGAAACCCCAACGGCTATAGAAATTATAATAGCTAATATACCTATTATTATAGTTTCTAAATAGGTGCCTTTTTGGGGTATTAATTCCTTAAGTCCTTGAAGCAAAATTTGTTTTGATGACTTTTTATTAAATAGGTTTTTAACTATTTTTTCTCGATCTAATTGACTACCCACTTAAAGTCACCATCCTTTTCTATAAAATATATTTTTTAATTATCTCCTTAAATTTTAAAAAGATATTTAGATTATCCTGACTGGTCACCACTAAACTCTTTATTTCTTTTGCCTTAGGCAAAACAATTTCAGGATTATTAATATCGTCTTCATCTAAACTCCATGTGGTTTTTTCACTCAATTCATTGTTTTTAATTTTGATACCTTTCGAATATTCAAAATCAACATCTAAGCTTGGCTCCATCACACCTTGTAATCCATCGATTATATCAACTACTCCATCTTTATTTTTACATGTATTCAAAGTAATATTTCCTGTGTTTGCTCCCGCTGGAATCCGCATATCTTTCGTTATAGCTTCTGTGACTGGTGTTAAATTCAAGTCTCCATTTAACGGATAGAACCTAAGTACTAATCTATTAATTCGTACCACGCTCTTAAGTAATTCTTCAATGTCTTCCCTCATTGGAATGCCTACGACATTAACTATAGGAATCGGCAATGCCTTTTTGTTCTCTTCTGTAAAACTTCGGTTAACACTTCTAACATATTGATTTAAAACTCTGCTTGCTGTAAGTCCGAACGATTTTATATTTGGACTTCCTTTTTGATTCTTAATCAGTACCATTCTATGATTTTTTAAGAAAATATAGAAGACCGAATATGGAGCACTAGGATAAGTATCATCTGTTTTTACTAATTGATTATCTATAACCAATGATTTTACTTCTAATTCAGTCTCTCTTACAAACTGCCCCGTTAAAACATAATCGTCTTCTCCTGAATTAACCACTCTTACATTAAGAAAATAATATTGATCACCTATGCTGGTATTATTATTTTTACGCTCCCGCTTTATACCACTTTTAAATGCCGGTAATAAAATATCTTCGAAATATTCAAGCATAGGCGCTTCTTCTTTTCCGTAGGTTACATTAAAGTTGGCTACAATCACATTATTATCAATCATAAGTATCCCCCTATAATAGTTATTTTCCATCATTATACACCAACTGGAAATATTATTCAACACAAAAGGAGAAATTATGACATTTCTTGCTTGTTTTTGGTATACTTATTATATCGAACATTCGTTCTTTTTTCAATAGTAAATTGTAACTGTATTCTAGCACAAAAAGGCATCCGGCCACAACCACAACCGGATGCCTCATGAATATTATTCCACCCGCCCTGCAGCCAGAGCCTCCCTGGTTGCACTGCCGATCCTGGTCCCATCATCCTGCATATGCTTTCCCCATCCCAGCTGATCCCAGTAGACCAGTACCGCAATGCGTGTCTTTGGCCCGTAGGAGCCGTCTACTGTCAGCTTCGGCAACCAGGCAGGGATAACTGCGTTCAGCCGCTCCTGGGCCCATTTAATATCCTGTTTGGGCGATTCCGGTGTGATTGTCTTTGCCGGTATAGTGTCTTCCGGCGATTCCGTGGCCTGCACATATTTTATTCCCGTGTACTCACACACTCCCCTGGCGATCTCCTGAGCGCATTCCAGCCAGAAGTCCTTGTTGGCCATCATGGTAGTGGCCTCTTTTTCATTTGTCATGAAGGCCAGCTCACACAGGATAGCTGCCTTGACATCCATGGAGTTGCAATTGCACATTGCCAGAGACTGCTTCGTCACGCCCCGATTGGCCTGCTTCGTTCCTCCGGCTAGGGATTTCAGCACTGCCTGAGCCAGCTTATCAGACTGGCCCGTATATTTATCATGGATGTAGATTCCCACGCCCTGGGCGCTGTTAAAGCTTGCACCATCACCAAAGGCATTGAAGTGGACAGATATGCTATAATCACAATTTGCCTTCGCTATGGCCGCCTGGCGGGTGCTCAGGGCGGTATCCGGATCATCCGCGGCATTGTCATCATTAAAGCCCGTCTGCATCACATCAAAGCCACAGCGCTGCAACTCCTTCACCAGTATGGTGGCTACGCCTACATTGGCGTAATGCTCCCGGTACTGCTCCCCTTTTTTGATATCATTGATACCGTCTTTATCGATATCGACGGCCATCGGAAACGGAGGGGTCCGCTTGCCATTTGTACTGGAGCCATGGCCTGCATCTACATTAATTTTTATTGCCATCGCTTTCATCCTCCGATTTCTTCTTTAATAATTCAATCGCATTCCGGATTACTGGGGGTACCGGCAACCCCATCAACCCTGCATTTTCGAAGATCGATATGGCTTCATTTGCAAGGTAGGCAATGATCACTGCATTCCGGATTATGTTCGTACCGGTGACACCCTCCAGCTGGGCCGCCACCAGAATGATCAGCAGGGTCATTCCTTTACGACACAGTCCCTTCCACCCGGCTCTGCTTTCCAGGGCTCCGTGATCTGTCTTTGGTGATCTTTTAAATACTCCCGCTACGATAAGCCCGGATATGTAGTCCGCCGCCATGAAAAGTATTAATACCTGCAATGCCGTGTCCCACCCTCCGAGTAAATTTGCAATGAAGCTTCCAGCGATACCAATCGCCGCTAATACTGTCTGTTTCATAAAACCATCCTCTCTTTGAGCATAAATAAAGCACCCTCTCCGGATGCATCCTTTAGCCGATCAGTGTCACCAGCTCGTTGTACTGTTCTGCTGTGATGCGGTTGTTCATCAGAAAAACATCGCACATCGTCAATAACTCTTCCTTACCCTTCTTGCCCAGGGCGATCACCTTTTTCATGTTTTCGTAGGTATTCATGCTGTTCTCCTTTCTTATATCAGGCCCAGCTCTATGAGCGACAGCCTGTAATCCGTGTCAATTGCTATTTCTGCCAACTGTTCCTGTAGTAACTGTGTTTCCATCTTAGGTATATCTTCAAAAATTGGGATATGTTCATCTCCCGATATATCCACCCCGGTAATCCGTTTTCCTTCCGGGACATCTACTTCTAAGTACGGGATACCATCCGGTACAATGTAGTTCCCACCACGCAGAAGCCACACTGCCCCGCTTAAATCATAAATCACTAATGTTCTCATCATTCTAACCTCCTTTTAAAATGTAAACGCATACCAAATGACTGGATTTACAGGCGCGGCTGCTGGATTTGGCAATGGTAACGTGAATCTATCTGATGATACAGCCATTACCCTTGTATCCTCAGTAAATAGAGCCACATCAGTTGCGTAATAGTAATGCATATACCGCCCGTTGCGATATACTCCTATATAATGCTTATCTACAGTATCTGTGGCATAAAGGATAATCAATGTAGGCTTAAAAGGCATGTTGGTCACAGTAAAATAGTCAATTGGGTAATCATAACGTTTCACTCCATCGGAGCGGTAATTAGCGTTAGTTGTTCCGCTTTTGGCTGTCACAGTACCCGTTGCGAACTCCTTGCCGGCAAAGGCGCCCATCACACCAAATATTGATATACCATTTACTATATTTTGAGGGATTAAGTTTGCATCGCCGGCAATAGTTTGTGCACCGGATAAATACTGGCCAGCTGCAATGGCTTGCGGAGAAGTGCCTGGTGTATATGTCTGTGCGGATTTTGTAGTTATGGATTGCGTTACCTTTCCGGACCCATCGTGATACCCTTCCGGTATGGTATAAGTTCCATTGATAGGCAGGGATTGATTTACCGCCCCGCGATTAGCCATCGTTCCAGCAACCTTATTGCCTTTGACGTAGGCAATAGCTCCGGACAGTATCTGCGCCGCTGTAGCTGTGGCATCTGACGTAAATGTACCGGCAACACCTCCTACCGTAGCCCCTGCCTTAATTACAGATGCTACAAGTCCACTGATCACGGCCTTGATCTTGCGCAATCCGCTGTGGTACCCTGCTTGTATTGTATACTCTGCACCCTCAGCTGTTAGGCTGACTACCTCAGTGGATGACGGACCATTGTTTGGCATCGTACCGATAAGTCCCGTATCATCATCGTTGCTGAATGTCTTACCTGCTAGTACGTTTGCAGCAACGGCATCGCCCTCCGCACTAGCCTTGATAAAAAAACACCCACCCGCCGCATTATACCATACCGTTACCGCCTTGCCAGCAACCAGCTTCGGGGTTGATGTACCTCCGGGCCTATACAGTGGCTTGCCATTTATGGTTGTGGCTGATCCGTTGTTATTGGCGGCAATGACAAAGGTTTTTCCGCTTCCATCCTCCAGGCTTACGCCGATCAACATGATGGCCGTGGCAGTTCCGCCGGCTGTCTCAAAGGACGCTACATTATTTACAGTTTTTCCAATTTCATTAAGTTCATTGGCGCCAAAATAATCTCCCTGCTGCTCATACTGAGTCGCATCGGACAATGATATTGTTCCATCTTCATTGACTGTCTGTATGTATTTCCGAGATCCGGAAAACACATCATCTTTATAATCTGTTTTAAGAGCCATTATAATGCTGCCCTCCTTTTCCCTAATCTAAATTTCAGCCTGCGCCTTCCTATTAACTGACCGTAAAGCCCGTTATATATTATCCTTATTGCTGCCTCGATACGGTTAAGTTCTGCATAGTCAATGAAAGGCTGGTTATCATAAAATGTTGCCATATCCCCTATGTTTCTGGGAAATGTACTGGCATTGATCTTATCCAGATTACTTTCAAATAGGTTGATTTCATCCGCATAGTAATAGTCTGTATAGGTCTTATCCGCTCCCATATCCACAAAGGAATGGATTTCATATAGTTCCGTAGCCATATCCCTTAGATGATTGAGATTGCTTTTTATGCGATTGTAGTCCTGAATATTGAAATAATCCGTTGCTTTCCAGTCTGTTTTAGGCGTTATCCACATGCATAATCCTCCTTGCCTTTAACGATCCGGATAATGATCCATTAAAATTCAGCGTCCGCTCCAACACCCTGATCTGCATATCGTGAATGTAGTCATTTTCCATAAACAGAATATCATTAGCATCTATCCGAGGATCGCCGCGGTAACTGACATTATACTCGCGATCGGCCACCATATACTCACCGATCCACTCGGCCAGATCTGTTGCATGTATTTTCGTACTCACTAGAGGATTAGTCCAGGATTCCACCGTTCCTGTAGGATTGATGGATTTCACAATTGCCGCAGCGGTGACGGCATATTCATACCCGGTAATTATGAGATTGACTTCCTCTCCCGGTAAGTAGCCATGCAGGGATACTACAACATAATAAGCTCCACTTTCTTCAATACTTGCTCCTTGCCCAAGCTCTGCCCCATCCAGAATACAGTTATATCCGTAGGATGCATTGGGTAACTGAAAAGTGAGCCAGTCTCCTCCATCCGGTACCGTGACACTCTCCCGGATTAACTCCTTCTGTTCATCGGATGGATTGTACATGGTCCGAAACACCTGTAACTCCCGGATCTTCTCCAGGCGGTTCCCTACCGGTGTCTTGGTTAGATCCAGAGACTTCTTCAGAATGTAATCTGTTTCTTCTCCAAATTTGATATGATCAATCATAACCCGGTTATAGGCAGGAGCCCTGGTGATCTCCAGCTCCATTCGGTCAAATTCGGTGAATTCACGTCGTACCAGAAGTTCCTCCTCAACATCCTTAATAATCACATCCTCCACCGGCATATCCTCCCGAAAAGTGTGAATTACAAGTTCCTCTGGAGGTTTGCCGCCGAACGTAATCATCAAACTGAAGCATTTAAAGGAAGCCTCCAGGGTTATTACCACCATTGGATTACTTGAAAAGCTGCCATCCCCTCCCGACACCGCTTTAGATATATATCCGGTATTCAAATATCCGGCACCGGCTTCTGGCCTAGGCAGAAAATACTGCGAACCTCCTGCAGTGGCAATATCACGAACCGCGACAGCGTACATATCCTTCGCTTCCTCCATCAGGATGTTGGCTGTCTTACTAAAATAAGCCTCATTATCTGACGCGGCTGTCATGTCTGGAATAAAAGATGATTTTAGATATATCTTCGCTTCCCTGTCCTGAGACAGGATGCATCGACCAGCATTCGCAATGATTTGCAGTGCCTCTTTATGGGTACATGGCGGCAGCGGATTGTAGACGATGATGCTTTTCAGGTATCCGTCAATCCAATACTCTCGTTCATCCACCTGCGCATCCTCCAATACGTCCACTGCAAGGTCATATAGGTTGATGCCGGCCGCATAATAACGGCCTTTATAATATCGGTCCTGCATGTAGGCGAAACGGTCAACAGCTGAAACTTTCATTCGGATATCGTCAGCGGACCAAGTCTTTAAAAACAGCACCGCCCCCGGCATCCATTCAATAACTCCTTCCTCTATCTCATATCCATATTCAACTATGCACTTCTGACCCGTTTCCATGAAGTTGATGCTGCTCTCTTCATTCTCAATATCATATACCCGCCTTTGGTTATCGACCTCCAGGTTAAAATCAACGGCTGGAATATCTTCTGATATAGGCGATATACTCTCCTTCAGTAAGGATGACAGAATCCCTTTATTACTGAAATATATACCTATCCCCATGGTGATCTGATGGATCCGAAGCCGCGCCTGGCCATTAACCATTAGAGAAGGAATAATCCGGATGTATCTGGCCTGTGGAAACACTTCTTCCGTAACAAACTGCTCCTCTCCGTTTCCCTCTATGTCTATGCTATTATTATCGCTTTCTACTGCAAAGTTCACGGGGTACGATCTGCCAAAATCCACCGTAAGGCCTTTGATATCATAGGCCGTATCAAAATCGATCCGTATACTTCCTAACAGCTTCTCCGTTACAATCCCGGCGTTTAACACCACATCATTAGCGCCTCGGGGAAGGAAAGCCATGCTCCCATCTACAACGCTGAAATTCTTCTCTGCAGTGGCATAAAGGTGATCAACCGAATAGTTGTCAAACGGCTTAACCAGGTTAGAGAAATAGGCATACTCTCCCTCCGGGGAGATATGTGCCGTTCTCTGTGCTTCCTGGTTGATCACACCGACCGTCACCCTCATAAGAGACTGGTTGCGGAGTGTCTGCTTCATGGCCACCTTATATGCCGTGCTTGCACTCTGCACTATACCACCCCACAATCAATAATGTTGACTTTACAGTTTTTATAACTGACAGGCAGCCCCGTGGCTTCGCTTAGCTCCAGCGGCTCTGCCGTACGATTCCCGGGGTACATCAAAAGAGTGGTCCACTTATTGTTTACCATGTCGGGAAACTTTACAGTGACTGTGAACCGATTAAATTCCTTCAGTATGCTGCTCCAGGTTGCTGCATCTAAGAGGAACCACTGTAGATTATTGATTTTATACTGGTCCCGCCCCACTTTCTGTCCCACAAATTCTCCGCTGGCATTTTTCCCGCCGTTCACCATTGTGGCTACCTCAAAATTCAGTCCTCGGTCTGGGGAAGGAAAGGACTTTCCATTCACCATAATAAAGCTATTTCCCATATGTACTCATCCCTCCTTAAAATGAATATCCCAGTCTTTTCTGCGTTTCCTTCAGTCCTTTTAAAACGGATTTACCATCCAGCTCCAGACTAAGATCCAGAGCCTCCAAAATATCTATTATCTTATTCAGAAGCTCAATTATAATCGGCATATAAACACTGTCCTCCCTCCGATTATTCACAAGCTCCGCTGCCTTTTTCGCCATCTCCAGCATCTTGTCTTCCGGAGCAACAATTTCACCCTGATGTAGGTTATCGCCGATCATAGCAAGCTGTGGTGTATTGGCCTTCACAAACCCGCCTTGTGCCAATCTAGGAATGCTGACTTCGCTCAGACTGGGTATGTTAAACCCAAAAGTCTTTCCGCCGATACCTGGAATCCAATCCGGTATATCAAAGCTTAAATTATTTAATGCTCCAACCACTTTATTGACACCCCTAATGACCCCATTTGCCATCCCCTCTATACCGCCAAGTATGGAGTTAATCACACCCTTAATCGCAGTCCAGATACCGTTAAAGATATTTGTAACGGTTGTCTTCAACCCTGTCCAGATGTTATCCCACTTATCCTTGATACTATTCAGCGCCCTGAAAAGTCCTTCTTTTACGGCATCAAATTTTTCAGTTACGTCAGTCTTTATTTTGTTAAATGTCTCAACAACGAAGTCCTTAACTGCTGTGAACACCCTACTGAAAGCTTCCTTGATTGCCTCAATTTTTTTGTTGATCTGCTCCTTTATGTTGTCCCACACTTCTAAAAGGAACGTCTTGACTTCTTCGAATGTATTAACAAGGAATTCCTTAATTGCCGTGAAGATAGCTACTGCTTTCTCCTTTATCACGTCCCAGTTTTTATAAAGAAGAATTCCTATCGCAATTAATGCTGCGATTGCAGCTACGACCAGGGTGATCGGTGATGTTAATACAGCAAGTGCAGCATTAAACAGCCAAGTGGCAGCCGTGGCAGCCGTGGTTGCTACTGTGCTGGCTATAGTAGCGGCAGTATCGGCAATTTTTAATCCAGTACTAATCACCCATTGTACTGCCTGCGTTACCAGTGCCGCGGTCCCGGATGCCAGACTTACTACAAAATCCTTTGCGTACATCGCAGTAAGAATTACTGTTTCAGCTTTGTCCGCTATCTTGGCTGCCGTGTTTGATGCAAAGGCTGCGGCGTTAGCAAATATTGCCGTTGTAGCAGCGGTAAGTGGTGCCAATAACCCACCCAGGGCTGCAACAACTCCACCACTCTGCTGAATAAAGGATGCCAGCTTAATAATCTCCCATGCGGCAAAAAACCCAGCTATTATACTGGTTACCGTAAGGATTGTCTCTTGATTATCTCCAAGCCAGCCAACGAATTCTCCCAATTTTTCTAATGCGGCGGTTATGGTATCGGCAATCGAGGCTGCAATGTCCAGGAACAAGTCCGTAATCTTTTCAAGCGCTTCCGAAAATGGCGGCGCCAGATTTTCGATTACCCAGGCTATGAACGGAGCCAATGTCTCAGCCCATATTTTTGCCACAGCGAGCACGATCTCACCGGCAAGATTAGTGAATGCCTGTATCATGGGATTAATATGTTCCGTTAACAGACCAGAGAAATTCTCTGCAATATTTTGTAATACCGGAGCCAAATAAGTATTATAGGCACCCAGCAATGCGGATAATACTGTATCAAACCCCGCACTAAACTTCTCAAGTGCAGGCGCAACATATGTATCGTAGGACAATTTTATGGCTTCGAATGCTCCCCCAATAAAATCTTTTATCCCATCTACAACTGTCTCAACCGGCTTAAGAGTATTTTCTATTGCAGCTTTTATTTTATCCTTATTATCTATAATTGGCTGAGCAATCGCTTCAAGCAAATCCGCCCCAAATGTTACTCCCATTTCAACCAGACTGAGAAAGCTATTGACAAATATTGCGATCAAATCGGCACCAATCTGTAATGCTTCTGGGCCTTGGAATACTGTAAAGATATCAGCCAGAGCTACTGCCAAATTCCCCGCTATCTCATGAGCCCTGGAGGATGCATCCAATATACCTACAATTTTGTCCTTAATAAACTCCGAGTTCTGATCAAAATAACCGGCAATACCGCCAGTCAGTAGTGTGGCCGCAGTCAGTCCAATGCTTGCTGCGCTTCCAATTATTTTACCAAGTGATAAAACAGCGGAGTCAGTCCACGTATTGGCCGCTGTAGCCACTTCCGGAGATGTAAAAATCTCAGCCAATGATGTCTTAACGCTACTCAGCGAAGTAGTAACTTTACTAAAATCTACCTCACCTAACCCGGTTTTAAAACCATTCGTAAAGAGATCTGATAATTCTTTTAGCTTAGTTCTTATTTTTTCTAAAGCAGTTATTGATCTTGCTGTGGTGTCTTCCATAGCGGTTGCCATTTCACCAGCCAGTCCCATTCCTGCATCAAGTCCTGTCCCGGCAGAAACGCTGCCTGCACTGTCATCCTCCGGAGTGACAACATTTAATTCATCAATACTTAAAGCATTGGCTGC
Organism: Bacillota bacterium; assembly: GCA_023395555.1. Classification (GTDB taxonomy): domain Bacteria; phylum Bacillota; class Clostridia; order Lachnospirales; family Lachnospiraceae; genus Mobilitalea; species Mobilitalea torta. Next base: position 15,448 of record JAEWYQ010000022.1, on the reverse strand, counting down.
TTTAGCTGCTTTCTTTGCAGCGTTTGTTACTCCGTCTAAGCCGTCGACAGCATTTTCAGCATCTGTAACTATATTGCTTACCCCGGAACTAGATGCCTGACTCTTTTTCCCTGTAAGCATTTCCGTAAATGATTTAAAAGCATTGGCCACGGCTTGTATTTTGACAAGCAATGTATTCATTAGCTTTATTACTGGCATTAATACATTGATTAATCCCTGTCCGATTGTTGCTTTTAGCGCATTAAATCGCTCAGAAAGTATCCTGACCTGATTTGCCCAACTGTCTGAATTTCTGGCAAAATCCCCTTGAGCAAACTTCAGCTTCTCCTGCACAAAAGCATATCTTAAAGCGACCTTTTCTGCTTCTGACATCTCTTTGGTTGTCTTTTTATACCCATTTGCCAGTGCAAAAGCATCCAGGGCACTTTGTGTCATGACGACGCCCAAGTCTTTGAGTGTTTCCGTTTCACCTGTGAAAACGCTTTTTAACTTAGTAAAGGCTTCATCCTGACTTGTATCATAAAAAGATGCCACGTCTGCTGCAAGGCTGGTAAGAGCGGTACCCATTCCTGCCGCTGATTTTTCAGAAAACCCAAATCCACGGGCCATAGAAGCAAAAACACCAGTAAATCGCTTCGCTGCTGTTTCCGACATGCCTAATTTCTGGATAGCATTCTTCGCGAATGAATCAACTTGCTTTTCCATGCTGGGCACTGCCTGCTGAATAACGTTATCCACTTCGGCCAGCTGCGACCCTAACTGTACGGCACTTTTTCCAAAATCAACTATCTTCTTTACAGCAAAAGCTGCTGCAAGAGCAGCTCCTGCCTTCTTGGCAAGACTGGTTATCCCCTGCATCTGCTTATTAAATCCATTCTGGTTTACCACCAGGTCAAGTCCTATTTGCCCTACGCTATCCGCCATGATGCATTCACCCGCCTTCTGCAGCTAAACGTCATCGGCACATAATGGCACTACTTGACATTTATCTTTATTTCAAATTCTTTTTTACAGTTCTTACCCTTACATTTTATGAAAATGCCTTTTGCGATTGCATCAGCTGAAAACCGAATCGGCATTTTATATCCGCAGTGAGGGCATGTTACATTCTTTACATCAATACAAACCACCTACTTTGCCATGCTTTCAAGCAGCTTTTCAAACCCTGTCATTGCCTGCTCAAAAGTCTCTTTATCCATCTTCTGCGCTGAGCGGTCCCGCCATTCCTTCCGGATCCGGTTCTGCTCCTTTGAAAAGTGTTTCAGCACATCCTTATCATTCTCTGCCCGGATACTGACAATACGGCCTAGGGGAGTTTCTGCGCCCAAGCCACTGACCAGGGCCTTGAATTCATCCCACTTCATGGTGCGGAATACATCAGAGTATAGCCGGATACCGTACTGTGTCTGAAAGCTTGCCACGATCAGGTCCCAATCCTCGAACAGATCATAATAAGGATCTCCTACTCCCCCGTTTCTGTTTCTCCAGTAACTAAGCCCATTGCAGTCATAACGAGAGTCTGGAAGTCTTCAAACTGAAGCTTTAGATTGTCGATCTTCTTCCGATCGGCTTCGTTGAAGAGAAGTTCATACATCTTTACCACATCATTGGGTGACACATCCTTCCCGTCTCCGATCAACTGCATCAGCTTCAGCATGGTGGGAGCATCCGCGTTTACTTCACACTCCACCTTCTTTATCCTTAGCTTGGGGTTTTCATCGAAGCTAAGCTTCTCAGTAATATCCACTACTTTACCCATAGTATCTCCTTTCAAGATGAAGAAGGGCAGAACCCCGCCCTCCAGATTAAGGCACCGCTACGAATGCTGGCTTGCCCTTACATAAGATATCAAACTCCAGCCCGTCCAATGCCGTCGAATCACCACCGCCGGGGGTTTTCACATTCACAATACAATCAAATGTAACTTTGGCTCCGGACGGCAATTCCCATTCAAACTTTGTCACAACATCATTCCCTGTCTTCCAGGCCAGTCCGGCCACATAATCATTGCCAGGATCTCCATATGTACGCTTCCCCGAAAAACTGAAGGAAAGCTTCTTGCTGGTCATCATTCCATCACCCCAACCCTCTGCCTCCATCGGGTTCCACTCTTCAATCCCACCCTCAATACTTGGTGCGAAGTTTTCAAGGTTAGCTATCATCACCATGCTGACTTCCGTACTAGATAGACCCGCTGTTCCGATCTTAAACTTATTATTAAATACCGGGTATGTCTTTGCTGCTTCAGGCATATCTCTACCTACCTTTCATAAAAAATATTGATTTCAATGACACGCTCATAAATGCGCTTTTCATCCATATCGACATTCACCGGCTCCTCCTGGAGCATCTGGATATAGATAATGGTTTTATCATTGATTGTTACATTCTGAGCTTTTGATAGCAGCTCATATAATTGCCAGGCTGCTTTTTCTGTTTCTCTGGTGCTCTTTGACCAATGGACCAGCAGTGATATAGGCTTTACCTTATAGGTACCGGTATCGCCCAGGCTTACCGTTGGGACCCTGGACTGCTTTAGCTGATATACTCCAATGGACTTCTCTTTTTTATCGTCCATCTTGCCCATATACACATGACTGTCAGTGACGAAATCCAGGGAGGCAATATAGTCCCTGACATCTTCTAAATACAACATCACAAGCCACCTGCCCTCCGATACAATTCTTTAAAGGTATTTTTGCAAAAATCCTTTTGATTCCCGTCAATCCAATCTTCATACCAATGCCCCTTCGCATTCGGGTTCTCCATCGTCTGAAAATCATATTCCGGATGATAATAAAGCCTCCGAGCATATGGAGTAGAAGAAACCAGAGATACAATTCCTTTTGAACTGTCTGAGTAGTCAACAAATGAACTCTCATTCTGTAGATTGCCGGTATCCCGGGGCATTACCTGTGTCTGCACCACTTCGGTATGCAATGCCTCTGCCGTCTGCTCCAGGGCAGTAATCTGGGCCTGAGTAAGCTGCTTTATCTTCTGGGTATTAATCGTCACCTTGGAATTTACCTTCATCACATTAGCTCCAATTTACAATAGTTCACTGTTCCGTCCGGGTTCCTGGCCTTCATGCCCTGGGCAATCGTCCGCTCTTCCCCGAATACCGTTGCGGTACCTCCGCTTATCGTTGGCAGGTTTGGCGCAATATCCCCGGGAAACAAAGCAATGCCAGTAAGCTGCACCAGGACCTTTTCGGCTGTAAGTATAGTCTTGGCGGTATCCTGATAATTGCAGGAGCCCTCAAACACAATTGCCGGATAAGGATCCCCATACTTATCCACTCCCTCCGGAGTAATCTCTGCATGGATCGGAGTTTTACAAAATCTCTTATCCACTAAACATGGATATTTCATCAGTGCACCCCCAGGCTTGGCCGGCATAGTCCAGTCTGCGCTAATTTCTGATAAGTACTGGCCCGGACCGCAATGCCATTCTGTATTTTGAGATTCCAGCTCTCCTCGAAAGACATGGACACACCGTTGATCCCGTAGGATTTCAATACATTCTCAATATAGTCGGCATTCTCGTGCTCAAAGTCCGCCATCTCGCAACAGCACTCCTGGACAAGTTCTCGCTGAAACCCCGTCAGATTAAGAATGCCCCTACCTACAATCCGATTGTAAGTAAGGGCATCCATGTGCCTGCTGGCCTGTTTTAAGGCCTTATTAAGGCTGTCTTCTGGGATGGTTTTACCTTCATACTCATCCATGTAATAGGCGGTATCAGCATACGCTTCATAAGCCATAGGATCACCTTATCCCTTCTGCGCTGCCCTGATCTTCTTCAAAATGCCCTCATGGGAAGTCGCCTGGCCGATATCGATCTGGTGGGTTCTGGCGTATTCCTTCAATTCCTCAACGGGCAGCCCGTCCAATCCATCCGGGCTACTCAGGGCCTCATAAGCATCCATTAACTCCTCATGCGCTGCCTTCAGTTCAGCATATTGTTCATATGGTACAGTTTTCCCACACCCATAAGCAATGGTATTTCCATCCTCGTCCTGGATATCAAAGCCCAGAGCGATATAATGAGCCTTTTCAGACTCACCTATTGTATAAACTTTATTTCCCTTCAATGCTTTCATGCTCATACGCTCCTTCCTATGCCTGTACGTTCATGGCGCAGCCGGGTACTTTCTTCTCTAAAAGGAACAGATCACCGAAGTTGCGGTTCTGGTACAGATAGCCATCCGCTGTCCTGGAGTCGGTGCCAGGAGTAAACAACTTGATATAGCTGTACTTGTCGCGGCAAACTACACAGGAGGTATGGATCAGGATCCAATTGATCTGCTTTGCTCCGATAGCCGGCACACAGCCATCCGTGAAATTGTAAGCCGTCTTCATTCTCGCGGCCGGTACCATTTTAATAGCTACATCATCAAGGCTGTGCACCTTGCGATTGATGCTGGATGCCGTATTAACAGTAATACTCCGCTGGATCCCTTCTGCTGTCTTCACAATCTTGTTCATGGAAGGGGTAACATAAAGCACACGGCCTTCTTCCGGAACGCCTGCTTCATCCATGATGGACATTTCCTCATCGAAAGCCTCAAGGAAGTTCACAGCGTCAATTACAGTGTTGCTAATTCTTCCGGAGAAGGTAACCAGCTCCGCATGGAGTTTGGAGAAACGATAGGAATCCTTTTCCGGGATCGCCTGCTCTGTCTCAAAGGTATTCTGGATATTTGCCACGGACAAAGTCAAATTCGTTTCATCAATATCCATCGGATCCACGAAGAATTCAATATCTCTATCATGTTCCAGCTTCTTTGCCTCCCAGTCGTTGCTGAGGGTACCGGCGTTAAATCCCGGTGTCCTGGTATGATCCTTATAACCACTAACCGTCAGACGGGGAAGTTTGATCACCTGTGCATTCAGGAATTTCACCTGCAGGTTGCTCTTTGTGAGTGCATCAGAGCACAACTCCTTTGCATATTTCTGCTGAAGCAGATCTGTGAACTGTGTTGCATAATCATATACTGCCATAATTTTAAATCTCCTTTCTTATAGCCCGAAGGCAGCCTTCAACGCTGCTTCATCGGGTTTATTGTTCTGGCCGCCAGCTGCTCCCCCGATCTGAAATCCCTGGTTCGATGCGGCTACCGGCTTAAGCTGCGGCACGTCCTCCAGAACCTTGTTCAGAGCGTTCCTTACCGCCTCTTGATTGATATTGCCGTCCTGTCCCTTAACGTTGCTTAGATCGGCCATCTTTAACACATAAGGGAGAGTTTTCGCGTCAATTCCAAGGCCGACCGCCTCAAGCGTGGCAGCTTTTTCAATCTCTGCTTTCTCCGCTACGGCTTGCATCTGGACCAGCTGGGACTGGATCGCGGTTACATCGGGATTATTCTTCGCTTTCTCGGCCTTGAAAGCGGTGATCGCCTGGTTCATCTCCTCCTGGCTCAATCCCTGCTGTTTGAAGAAGCTCTTCAAGATAGTGTCCTCTGTAACAGCCTGTTTACCATTGATAAGACCGGCAAGCTTATCATAATCGAATGCAGGGGTTCCTGCTGCGGGTTGTCCTGCTCCTGATGCTGTTCCCTGAACACCGCCTCCTCCCGCACCGGTTCCGCCTCCGCCGGCTCCTGTATCAGCATCGGCAAAGAACTGTAATCTCATGGGTAATAAATCATACTTAATCATAGTAAATTTGCTCCTTTCAGTTGTAAGAGTGTCTCTCTCATCAGTTTTACGGGTGTCTCCCGGATAAACAGTTTATCGTGTGTCTCACGGTTGCATCTTTTAAAGTCATAAGCGTTTTGGACATATTAAAAGCACCCTTTCGGATGCTTGTTTTTGAGTATAAAAATACCACCAAACCATCTTACTGGCTGGCGGTATTACTTTATCTGCTTTCCTTCCTTATAAGCTTGTTTCGCTTCAGTCAAACTCATCTTATTGGCACCGCCTTTGTAATCAGGGCTATCATTCTGCACCCCATCATCTTGCCAGCCACACGTATCACAGATGTCAAAGCGGTCAACATCGCTGCCGCATACGGCGCACTTAGTTTTTAGGCTCATATTTGATTCGCTCTCCTTTCCAGTATTCTAACGCTTCATCAGGCTTGTAAAGCGTTGATATCTTGCCATCAGGCCTGCCGATAGCAAAATCATTTGCAGATTTGCTATACTTAAATACAAAACCTTCGTTATCAACAAAACCCTCTATATCTTCCGATAGATCGGCAGCAAGTAGTTCCTTCGCCCTGCCCACATAATCAGCTTCTGTCATATTCTCGTATTGATGCAAATGTTTCTCCATATGCTTTGCAAGCTTCTTCGGAGAAGAAAACTCCGCCTTGAGCCATTCCTTATTATTTATTATACCATCTGGCACAGCTTTTGCAATAGGTCTTACTTTCTGCCCCTTCGAAAACTTTGACAGCATCTGCCATTCTTTATATTTCCATTCATACTTAATCCTGTCTTCATCATCCAGAGAGTTTTCTGCCAGGGCTTTGTACTTCTGCATCATCCGATCATTGTATTTTTGCCGCTGTTCAAGCCGATAATTATTTGTGACCTTATCAATATCAGCCTGTGTCATTAGTTTAGGAGGAGTTGTGATTCCCTCAAAATAAGTAGTATGGCTATCCTTGCAGTTTGGATGATATAAGCCTGCGGCAATAGCAGAGGAAAGCAAAGGATATGGACCGTCTGAAGCTTTGCCGCCACTCCATACATCATCCATAAATACCTTACCGACAAAGGGTAAACACTTAGGGCAGGCCGCACCGCGCTTGTTCATGATTACAGTGGATATTCCCCACTCCTGCCGTTTCTCCCCTTCGCCTGCCAAGTAAGCCCTCTTACTGGCCGTCTGTAAAGCCATTCTGGCATAGGATGCAATATTCACCCTGGTTCCGTTTTTATACTCAATGCAGTTAATGCCGGCGGAAAGAAAATCCTTCGCAGCCATATCAACGGCTTTCTCATAGGTGGCCGCTCCAGTATTTGCGTACATCTGCGCATTGAAGATAATCTTCCGGTACTGGTCATTTGCCATGCGGAGCATTGCGATCTCGGCTTTCAACATATCCCGCTTCGTGGCCTGGATCAGAGCCTCCAGCTTCCGGTCGTTCAATCTGAAAAAGCTGCCAGATAACTCAGCAGGAATATTTCTTTTGAACAGCATATCAATAATTTCTTTTAAGGACTTCCCCTTATTATTGCTGATAATTTGCCTCAGCCTTGTCGGGAAAGAATACTTTTTATACCCCTGCTTTATAGCTTCGAGGATCTCAACCTCCTGATCCATGCTGCCCAGCTGACTGGCCTGGGAAATTGCATCTGAAATTGATGTATTTATTTCAGAGAATTTCTTCTTAAAGTTTTTCTGGTTGTTCTTCCTGTATTGATCCAATGCTTTCAGCTGCTCTGCCTGCCACATTGCCCATTCTTTTTCCTCAGCTATCTCCTCAACCCTGTGACGTGCCATATTGCGCATCATAGATTTGATCAGCTCTTTTTCTATGGCCGCAAAGGCTTCCTGGATATCGTATTCATCCAATTTTATCACGCTCCAATACATCAATGGCACGAGTCAAGCTTGAATATACACCACTCCTGAACCAATGGGACTGATATCCGATAGATGCCCTTACCCACCTCAAATTCCAGATATCTTTTTCCTGCTGAGGCATATCGTCCCGATACTGTGTAAGCAGCTTATTTTGTTCTGCAAGCTGTCGGCTTTTCCAATCTTTCGCCGTCATAAGATCACCTGCCATTCGATAGGACTTTGAATCCCTGAACCTTGAACTGACGTATTAACGCCTTGAGCTGCGACACGCTGTCGCACTTATCATTCCTGAGCTCTGCATAGTCCTGCTTTTCAAGGGCGTAGACCCCGAATGGTACTTGTTCAGACGCTAGTTTTAACAGCCCCTCATATTCCTTTCTGCCCATCTGGTACAGTCGGTTCATTACCTTGACCCTCATCCAACTCCACCCCCTCCATATTCACTGCCGGTTCTTCCATTTCAACAATTCCCTGTTCTGCCTTGAGCCGCTTGATTTCCTCAGCCTTCCAGTCATCATCCTTAGAATCGCCGTATAACTCTTCTACGCAGGCTTCTATGCTCATAATACCCTGTGTCTTGCCCTTACCCACAGTCTCAACCTGGCTTTCAAAGGAAGGATTCGCATACTCTCCGAAAGGAACCTCAACTTCCAGGTCTTCCACTGCTTTCCTGTTCCAGGTGTCCCAGGATTTTATGACGGTATCAATAACCTTTGGCAGAGTATTCTGCATAGTTTCCACAATCTTGTTCCGGGTGTAGAGCGTCGCCTTTTCCTTTTCCCGTTGCGCTTCGGCATTATCCAGCTTTTTCACATCAATACCCAGGGTACTCGGACTGATCAATCCCTGTAGGCAGAGATCCAGAGCTGTGACATAGGTGCTGAGATAGCTTTCATGCGGGATATCCCCCTGAACGAGCTTAATTTCCTTCGTAGCCTTCTCTGACATCGGGCTATCGGTCTTTATGTAACTATTATCAAAGGCATTCGGCTTCAGCACCTCTCCGGTGTTCGGGTTGCGCGGCAGCATATCTTCCGGAATGTATTCCTTGGTCCGATTTTTTCGCAACGCATCCATCCACTGGGACCAGGCTTCATCAAAGGAATCAAAGCTATCTATCTTTCCATCAAAAATACTCTTTCCACGGCCTTTCCATTTAGAGCTTTTGAATATCTTAAACGGAATGGCCATACAGAAATTATCTGTCCAGGTGACTGATTTGAGCTCCTTGGTTTGCGGAATGGCCGTCAGCTCCACGTCCTTATCCCCGCATTGCAGAGCATAATTAATATATTTATAACCATAGGTCTCCAGAAGCAGGTATTCTTTTCTATCATGCTCATAGACAGTCTTGAATACAATTTCCTTAATCCGTCCCCGGTCATACACGATATCAATCTTATCTCCGGAGTAGAATTCTATGATCGGGTACTTGCTGAGAATAGTATCAAAGCTTATCTTGAAAGCTCCGTCGCCGATGTACAGGGTTTCGGTCAGTGCGTCAGATACAAGCTCAGTAAAACTGTTATCCTCCGCAATTTCTTTCCATTCTGTTTGTCTGCTGACTGTGACCGTAATATCGTTCATATCAGCCATAACAATAGATGCCAGTACATCCGCTATCATCCCCGGTAATCCGGTATGGATCTTCCGCATCTCCAGTCCTGGTGTTGGCCTGGCTGCCCAGAAGCGATTCCGGTTTTCCTCTCCTGGCATCTGAGTATAAAGCTGTGAAAGCTCCTCGGAATCCCCGCGGTACCAGATCCGATTTTTACTTGCATTAGACTCATAATCCAGCGTTTCGGTAATATGAAAGGTATTCCGCTGCGCCGGCTCGATCCGGAGCCAACTCCTGATACCGGATTTTATTTTCTCGGCCATATTATCTAACCACCTCATCTCTTTTCCACTCCTATCCTGTCCCGGTAAGGGATCCAGCCGTACTGCGTGCTGTTTACCATGTGATCATTCTTATCTTCCGGGGTGTTATCTTTATCCTCTAACCAGCTGTATACCTCATGCTCCGTGATGAAGTTTGTGCAGGTATCCACGACATAGAATACAGGCTCCTTACCAGCCTCATCGTCATAAGAGAGCCACCCCAACTCCAGATTGATACGATCAATAATCTCAATAGCTTTGTAGGCTCCGTTGAAGATATAAAGGCAATCGTTATGAGCTCGCTTATGCTTCATGAATTCCGTAATGGTTGCCTGATCAGCTGAGTCGATAAAAACATTCTTTGCAAATCCCCATTCCTTCCGGTTCCTCTCCAGGAATGCAATATAATTTACCACCGTATCCGATGGAGCAATCGGGACGGCCAGGGCGGCATTGTTATATACTTTCTCGTCCAGCAGCACATACCGGCCTTTATTGGTAATAGCGGAAAACGACATTGCTATGGTGTCCGGAGACTCCTGAGAATAGGAGGTGTCCAGGCCAGAGGTAAATGTAACAAAGTACTCTTCCTGATGCCGATCCTTCTGGATAAACTGCCTCGCCCATTCTTTTGATCGGACATGGCGCCGGCGATCAAAGTTACTGAATACCAGCCCCGTAGCCCTGCCCCTCAATCCTTGGATTTTATTCTTCCAGAGTTTCGTGCCCTTAGGGACATAAAGGAAAATCTGATCAATCTTCTCCTGAGGTAATCCTGCATTATGGACAAAAGAAAAGAACCAATGCACCCAGCCGAGCTTCGGTTCTTCGGTAAGCATATTATTGATTTCATCTGGAGCATCGTTCCTGTATTCCGGTAGTGGCCGGCTGCAATTTATGTATTTCTTATAGACTGGAAGGCTCGGATCGTCCGGGTTGAGCGTAGCCATAGTATAATCGGACCGCATCATGGCTTCTCCTACGAAGTCGATATCAGCCGTGTTGATCTCGTCTATGTAAAGGCAGCCATATTGACCACCCAATGCTTTCTGCCACTTCTTTTTGTCACCATAGCCCATCACATAGACTATTTTATCTCCATTGCCAGTATGATACAGAATATGGGGTATCTTCTCGTCCTTGGTGCCGTTGCCGTTGTATTCTGTTAAGATCCCGAAATCATCTATGATGCCCAGATCCTTGTTGATCATATTCTTCTCGGCGGTACCTGTATCCTTGGCAGCTATGATGTGATACTTCTTTTTGCTCTCGGCTACCAATAGCATAAACTTGAATATACCTACCGTAGTCTTTCCTGCCGCCGTGGTTCCCTCCAGAAATTCGACTGGTGCGTTATGCCGTAGAAAAGCTTTATATTTATCAGACAGAATCAGTTGTTCCTCGCTCAACCTTAACCACCCCTTAGCTGTGTGATAAGGCTGTCAAGCTTGCTCTTTTCCTCATTCAAGCCAGTTACCTCAATCTTATCCTTAAACATACCCAGGTGCCGCCCCAGGAGCTCCAGAGCCCGGACCTTATCACAGGTAGCCACCTCAATGCCGTTCTTCCCCATCTTAATCCCGGCGATAGCCTTACGCTTTTCTTCCGACAACTGATCAGTAGGAGTAATCTTAACGGCTTCCCAGGTCTTCAGTTTGCCGGTGTCCGGATCCATCACGTACCTGCCATTAACTATCATAGGCTCATCAATGACCTGGGCGAAGTCGGATCCGTTAGAGAAGGCTATAGCAGCCAGCTCATTCAGTACCTTGTCCTGGGTGATCTCAGTGCGCTTCTCCCGGGCTTTCATCCGCTGTTCGATATATTCAGCAACCTTAACATTTCTTAACAGCCGTACAGCAGCCGCAGCCGCAACTTCATCACTCTTACAATTCTTATATACCGCCTTATATGCCCTGGTGGCATTAAGGTCTATCAGGTATTCATCTGCAAATAACTTCTGTTTATCTGTTAACGCCATCAGGCTCACCTCCTTGGCTTTTGGGTATAAGAAAAGCCCATGACAAAAGCCATGGACCCCTCTTTTCAAATAAATACATAATAAATACAACAGTAGACGAATAGTTGTTATATTTATATGACATACTACTTACATAAACATGTGTAAGCAATATATTATAATCAGAGTATAAAGTATTGCTATTAGCAGTTTACTGTCTATCTTAACTGATAGCTCCATAATCAGGTCCCTCCTCTCACTTGTATTCCGCAATACTATTGTGAGTAAAATCATTGCGATTTATGCGGGGACTTGATATACATATTAATTTTTTGTAAAAAGGCACTCAGCCAAAGCCGAATGCCTTTATAAGGGGAGTAAATGAGGATCCCTCCAGAGGAGGGAAGGGGATTGCAGGAATCGAACCTGGTTTCTCACCTCACGGTGCTGCCCTCCTGGGCGACAATCCCTGTGTATGCCTACCGTTATGGCAGGCATGATGTCTATGTTTTAGTATGCCTATGAATTACTTACCCATCATAATCCCCTCCTGTAATCATAGTCCGCATGAGCTATACAACCCGTCAAAATTTTGCTCTGTTATGGCTTATCGATATCCACATTCTTTTACCCGAATCAACCACCGGGCCGTTACACCCGGCAGCCGACAGGAGGAGCTGCCTTGTAGCAACCTTCCACTGTAAGCATTATACCACTTGACAATGTCCCCTCGGTTACCCTCTTTATCTTTTTTCAGATAATATTTTAAAGAATAGCCTTCTCTTTTCATAAAACTGCCTGCGCCCGCAATTTACTCTTAAGTATTCATACCTCACGCCTTCGGTAACATTGCGTAAAATCTGGGGATATAAATAGGCATCCGCTTCAATAGCCGCCTGTTCAATAAGCTTGTTCTCCCTCTGAAGCTTATCAATGCGAATAGCCTTGCTCGCCGTCTGATCTCCTGTTTTATTGCCCCGGGGCATCCCATCAGAAACAATCTCGGATAATCCATACAGGCTTTCTATTTCCGTTTTCCTCTGCATATATCTTTTGCAGAAATAGAACAGTTCCCGATACAAATCAGAGTCTATCTCATATTTATGTAAATTCAAGTCTCTTTTTAACGTCAATCTCTCACCGCCCTTACACATCTTTAGCCTTACCTATGTGATAATGTTCCCGGTTGCAGCAATACACCGTCTCCCTAATTCCCTTATGCTTACGCTTATACTGATACGGCCAGGTGTCCCGGTTGACCTTGCCGACGAAAGTAATTTCCCGCTCGCATACCCGGCACTTCTCAAAATCGTTTTGCGCTCTTAATAGGTCAAAGCCCCTCCTTTCCGAACTGGGCCGGAACCTTCGCATCCAGGAAAACGCTATCTTTCTCGTAGCTCGTCCGGCGAAGATTGTGTCTACTGATGAAGGTGTTCATCTGGCTCTTTGTTACCCCATAAATAGCAGCCACCTCCTTCAGCGTCTTACCTTCGGACTGATACATTCTCCGGACATCCTCAACAGCGGTATCATCTAGGGCGGGGTACGCGGGAGGCTCCTCCTTCGGTGCTTCCTCGATCTGATCCTGTCCGGAATTGTCCACGTATGTAGACGTTTTCTGACTATTCTCCATCTCCTGGATGGCGGCTTCAAATTCCGGATTGACGGTTGCCGGCTTGCGGATTCCCATCAACTTCTCCAGCTCTGCGGTTTTCTCATCCCTGGTATGGATAATTGCCACAATCGCACTCTCTTTCAGCTCCTGCATCTTCTCTGGAGACAATACTCGTATGAAGATTGCTCCATTGCTTCCGGAAGAAAAACAGATATCCGCTTCCCTGGCCTTCTCCAGTAGCTCCTCGATATTCTCTAATTCCCTGCTCAGCTGGTTACCCTTGATGATATGGTCATTCCATTGATCTACTAAATTCATTTTCTTAATCTCCCTTCTAAAATTCATTTACAATTACTTTATATTTACAATTACTTTCCATTGCATTTCTCGAACATTTGTTCTATAATCATGTGTATAATATTTTGTTGTTGAGGTGTTAATATTATGATAACCGGTCACTATGTAGCTCCTGCAAATAGCGTTGTATTCCCGCACCGTCATGAGGTCTGTGTAGCCGTATCTTATAATCCAAAAGGCGATATACGTATCGATGCCTGGGGTATTGAGTTTAACGGCAAGCGATTTAGATATAAGGTTGAGACCGCTACGTTGATTGAGGAAGTAAGTGCCTATTTAAAATTCCATTGCAAATATATAGAGTTTGGCCTGTTAAAGTCTATTAACCTGGTTTATTCCATTCGGAACCATCGGTGGACAACAGATTAATCCCTGACATTAACCTCGATCCCGGTATCCTGCTTAATCCGCTCTATGTACTCCTGCAGGACCTCCATGGATCTGTCGCTATTGGCTGCCTCATACACCTTTGCATCAAAGGCAGCCTTGTACCGGGTCAACTGGCTCCTGCTAAAACAATACTCATCCAGCAGCGTCACCAGGCTGATTGCAATCGCTACCTCCGTAGCCCGGACATGTGCCTTATAGGATGCATCCTTTATCTCCTGGTGGGTAAGATTGAGGGAGATGCCGGTGACGTTCCGGTACTGCAACTCCTTCTCCAGGGCTTCGACACCGCCTTCCCGGACAATCCTAAGCGCAAGGGCCAAGCCCTGGTTACGGCCTTCCATCAGGTCATTTGTCTTCCCCATCGGAATCCTCCCCGTAATCATGCTCCGAATATTCATCCGCATTTGTCAGTGTACTCTTAACCACATACATTCCAAGTGATGCCGAGACCCAGGTATCAAGCTCATAGTGCAATCCTTCAATATCAGCGATGTCTTCCGGGAGATAAAAGGTATATGTAAGCTCCGCCGGCGTTGGTTCTTTCCCTACGCATTCTCTGCACAGATCAAACTCTACCCAGTAGCAACCCCCAGGACAGGCATTGTTCCAGGTGCATCCGCACACCCGGCATACTCTTTTTTCGCAGGTTTCACATTTATCAGTATCCTCATGGGGACACCGTTCACAAATTTCTCTTCTCATTGCAACCTCCTCTTAATAATTCATCCAAAGCACTTCGGTCCGGGGCAAGCTATTTTCCGCTCTGACCGGGATGCTTATCATTGCCCGATTAACAGCTCTGCATAATCCTCAAGCATACATGACATATCACTGGATCTTGCATGACACCATATCTTATCACCGTCACTATATTCAGCACATACACCAATATCAAGAATTTCTCCTGAGAACATTGCTGCTTTTGGAATAATGCCATCACAATGCCCAATGATTTTCATATCATGCTCCTGGCAGTATGCCGCCATTTCATACGGATCGAATGTTAACCAGGAATTCCACATCTCGTGGTATCCGATTTCATAATCCTGAAGCTTATTCTGTATAGACTTCATTAATTCCTTTGCCGCATCTCTGTATAGGGCTTGAAATTCCGCATCGTCCATCTTCACGGAAAACATCGCTTCCTCTGAAGGCAGTTTTTCCTCTCGGGTGCCAAATACCAGTAATGTCACGAATGAAGCATTTATATCTTTGACAATGGCACTAGCCATTGTTGTGCGTCCACCAATGATCCACCGATCAACTTCCTGCCCGATCTTTAAATACTTGTATGTAATCTGTTTTGATTTATTTATCATATGCACCTTCTTTCGCTGGCATCCGGCATCTATCTTTTAGCACCGCATGAAGGAAATAATTATCACAAAATCCCTTGTCATTAACACAATCACAGCTCCAGCAGGGCCTTATCCGGCTATTGACCGGCATCTGCCCAGTTTCTATCTGCGTCTCAGGATGTCTTGCCTTGCTGCGCTTATCTGCCTTTATGTATCCATCGTAATGATGCTGCGCTGACTGCCTAATTTCAGACGGACTCAGCAGTTTATCTGTCTTACGTTTACCCATTATTGCTTTACCTCCTTCTCACCCTTCCAGCACCGGGTATGTACAAAGCAATACCCCCCCCCTGCTGGTTTTGCAGGCCTGGAATTCCTGATTATCTGCTTCGGATTCGGTTTTATA
>JAEWYQ010000079.1 GCA_023395555.1 Bacillota bacterium | reverse complement strand
GCTCCTGGCCTAACTTACTGACATTGCACTCTGTGCTGTAACGTATTTAAACTTTTAATCTCCCGGACCAGCTTCTGATTGCCAACGGAATGCAGAGAATTCCAAGCAAAATTGGAATGGTCATCAGCAGATAAGGCGACCATATTATTTTCCTTAAAACATGATATATATTTGTTCTAAAAATATCCGCCGGACTTCCCACCAGGGGCAGCAAATCCAATGCCTTCTGTGCCCACAGCGGAAGATACTCCGTAATCATCATGGGAAGATACACAACTGCCATACTAAGAAGCACCGCAGTAACATTGCTTTTCACAGCTGCGGATATCAGCATAACCACCCCTGCAAATCCAATCGCCCCCAGCAAAAGAAAGGCATACTCATAAATTTCTGCCTGAAGCATAGTCATCGGTGCGATAGCAATCAATTTGATATTTTGAACAGGCATATTCCATCCTGCTGTTCCCATAAAAAATAATTGCGACACTACATTGCCGGCGATAAGCAGGATGAATAATTCCAGAGTAAATGCCAGACCGGCGAAAATCTTAGCATAGGCCAGCCTTTCCCATCCATTCTTTGTCGTCAGCACCAGGGAACCGGTATTATCATGCCACTCCCCCGCAAATACCGTTGACAGAATAATCGCAAGAAACACCGCTGCTACCATCCCCATATCCGCAATGGCATTTCCAAGAAGCTGTGACCAGCCTTCTACCCATTCATAGCGGAAGGGTTCCCGCACTTTTTCATTGATCCGTAATAAATATTCTCTCTCTTCCCCTGTCTGCCCGCTGATCTCCAGAAAATCCTCGATTTTCTGCCGGCGTCTCTCATAAAAGCCCGTAAGTTGTTCTGGTTTCACATAGCTTATCATTAATTGATAGACGCCCGGATCTTCCAGCTCCGGCCACAAGGCCTTCAGCCAGCTGTTTACTGTGATCCAGTCGGTCTCTTTCAGCTCCTCTTCCTTTCCGGCAGCCTCTATTCTCTGATAGTCCCTTACCAGCTGCCGCAATTTTTCATCCGTTAAATCTCCGCCCCTTTCCTTCCCGTACTCCTGCAGGTTTCTTATATTGGAGTATCCGTCGAAATTGTTGCCAAACCCACTGGAATAATTAGAGCTGCCATGAGAAAACCATTGATAGGAAAGGACGCTCCCAAATATAACAATAATAAGGAAGCATAGAAAAACGCTGATTCTGACAATTTTTCTTCTCCATATTTTTTTGTGTTCTAATACAAATAACTCCATTGCTATCTCACTCCTTCCTCTGACGGAAAATAGTATAAATATAAGTCTTCTAAGGATGCTTCGCATGGAATTGCCTGCTCTGCCGGCAGGGAATCACCTATAATACGGAGCACCATGCTCTTTCCTTCGTGCCGGAGATTGGCCACCGTCGCCTCTGCCTGCCATTTGCGGGCCTCTTCCGGAGACACCTTCAGTTCCCAGACCCTGCCCTCTGCCTTTTTCACCAATTCAGGCACGGTTCCCTGTAATAAGAAATTCCCTTTCTTCATCAGCAATACTTTATCTGCAATTGCTTCTATATCAGATACAATATGGGTGGAAAGAATTATAATCCTGTCCTTTGCATAATCGGACAGCAAATTACGGAAGCGTACTCGTTCCTTGGGATCCAGGCCGGCTGTCGGCTCATCCAAAATCAGCACCTTCGGCTGATTCAGCAATGCCTGTGCGATACCGATTCTCTGTTTCATACCCCCGGAAAAGGTCCTTATCTTCTGGGAAGCCGCCCCCCTCAGATCCACCATATCCAGCAGTTCGTTTGTCCGTTTCCTTGCGGCTTCTCTTGGTATTCCTTTTAATGCGGCAATATACATTAAAAATTCTGAGGCAGTATAATTGGGGTAGCAACCAAAATCCTGAGGAAGGTAACCGAGAAGGTTTCTGTAATCGGCCCCCATATCAATTACATTCCTCCCATCCAGCAATACCTCCCCCGAGGTAGCCTCCAGGATGGCACACAGCATACGCATTAACGTTGTTTTTCCCGCGCCGTTCGCTCCCAGTAATCCATATACTCCGGGGGTTAATGCTGCGCTGACGCAATCTACCGCTATTTTACTTCCATAATGCTTTGTAAGACGGTCAAGAGATAATTCCATACATTCTTCCTTCCTTTCTCATTTCAATAATAAAATGAACCTCTTTTATAAAAAATACAGCAAAAAACAGGAGCGCAATGATCCAAATTCCCATCGCCGAGGTTTCATACAGCCAGGGCAGCACCTTTGCCGATACTCCCCAGCAAGCGCAGGAACCAAGGGTAATAAACAGAGCCGGGACAGTGCTCTCTCTCCTGCACAGCCTGGCACAGCGCAGCATCAAAACCATACAGACTAAATATGGCACCAGCGAATATAAAATCATTTGTCCGACCTCCTTGACGGAGTTTTGTAAGCGTAGCTCCAGGCAGAATAACACCGTCATACAGACCAGATTCGATGCGCCTGCCAGTATTAGCTTTGCAAGGATGATCTGCGCGCCGGATGCCCTGGTGGCCGCTTCTATCTCACACATTCCACAGGTCTGACTACGAAACAATACCGGGATAACCGCTAATGCAAACAACGGCATAAAGATTGGTATATTTTCAGGAATATCGGCTATTGTTGAAATTCCCAGGCAGACAAGCAGCAGTGTAAGCCCCTGTAATCCAAATACCCTGGCGCCTTCAAAGCGAAACACATCGGATAAATAGCCCCAGAACCCCGTTCTCCTTTCCTCCTGTAATACGGAAAGTTCATGCATAATTGTAATACATGATGCTATCGTTTCTTCCATCCTTTCCGGTTCCGGGGATTCCCTCAAGGATTGATGCAAGTATTCCTTCCACTCTTTACCTCTCATAGCCTTGCTCCTTTCTCATAATCTTTAACCCGTTTCTAACCCTGCTTTGCGCCGTTCGCATGGTGCATCCCGTCACTTTTGCTATTTCCAGATAGCCCAGCTGTTCTACAAATCTCAGAAGAATTGCTTCCTTTTGCTCCGGTGACAGATTTTTCAATAAATAATTCATCTCTTCCCTGTCTTCAATTTGAATCAGCTCATTACATTCCTTCGCCCATTTTTCATCATTTTCTAATTCCAATGGATAACACCGGGCTTTTCTGCTTTCATCAATGCATAGATGATTTGCAATGGTATATAAATATGCTTTAAAACCTTTCCCACTATATTGCGGTAAGCTTTTAAACAGCCTGAAAAAGGTTTCCTGGGTCAGGTCTTCCGCTTTTTCCATGTTGAAGCAGTAGCCGCCTGCAATATCGCAAAATGGACGCATAATAACGTTTTATCAGCTCTTCCGCGGCATTCTCATCTCCTGCTTTTATTTGTTTCAGTAACTCATCATCCTTCACACACGCCCCGCTCCTTTCCCGCAAGCTTTTCTTTCCCTGCTTATCGCACCATTTTTTATACTTGTCTCTCTATTAAGAACGGATTAAGAGCCTAAAATGATCAAATAATTTTATTTTTGTTTTGAAT
This sequence comes from Bacillota bacterium, assembly GCA_023395555.1. Classification (GTDB taxonomy): domain Bacteria; phylum Bacillota; class Clostridia; order Lachnospirales; family Lachnospiraceae; genus Mobilitalea; species Mobilitalea torta. The sequence goes on along the minus strand of JAEWYQ010000079.1, from coordinate 79,871 downwards.
TTTTTCAATCCTTTCATAAAAGCAGTGGAATGGTTCACGATTTCATAGTAAAATGAAGCTGTCAGCGATTTATACCGAATTTGCCAGAAAGGCTGAAGGAAGATAATAATGGCAAGAGCAAATCTCAAAGGAACATATAGAATACGAATGGGTTGATTACGAAACCGCTCGACAACAATTGAAATATGACAGCAGCAAAGTTGCTTCATGGGAATTAGACAATAAGATAAGGTTAGGGAAAGTTTCAATTTATTAACAGAATGGAGGTTTTATCATGAGTTCAACCAGGAGAAGGTATGAAATCGTCCGGGGAAGCGAACAGCTTACGGAGAATGGAGATGTGGTCTTCACCTGCCCGGCAGAGGGACTTGATCTGTGCATCTACAGGAAGGGCAGCAATCTGTCCGGCGCCGGTGCGCTGGAGCAATTAAAGTATATCGTAATGGAAGCCAGGGTGCTGGAGGATGCCTCCATGTGTTTTCAGGTGAATGTCTACCGGAATACCCCGGAACCGGATTCTGAATATCATCCGCAGGACGGCACAGCCTCCCGTCAGCTATTCAGGGAAGCCGATCTGCGGATGATCTTCGGCCTTCTGCCCCAGATTGACCTCACGGTTCCCGTCGATCTTAATCTGTTGGACAGCCAGTCCATCTTCCCTCCCAGGACGCCGGGCCGCCTTAAGATGACGGTCTTTGGAAAGCCTATCAAAAAATCGGAGGTTCAGGAGATTCATCTGACCACCATGCCCTACCTTAAGGAACACCGGGTACTGCTTCGCAAGCTTTATCTATCGGCAGACGTGCCTGAGATACAGTTGGAGGACAGGAAGCTCATGGATGAGCTGGGCCAATGGCTTCCGAAGCGCTGGGAGAATAAGCTTGACAGCCGGGAACAGTGCAGCAGACACCTTCAGCAGCTGTCCGATGCGGCAAAGACTTATGATTATTCTTACAGCTACCCGGACTGGGACCAGTATGGAGGATGGACCGGGAAAGCCTTCGATGCAACAGGCTGGTTCCGCACCCAGCATGACGGAAAACGCTGGTGGCTGGTAGACCCGGAGGGCAATGCCTTCCTTTCCACCGGCATTGACTGCCTGCGGACCGGAGAGGAGACCCGCATTGATGTTGTCCGGCAATGGTGCAGCTTCCTTCCCGATAAAAATGGTATCTATCAGGCGGCTTATACCGGAGAACGCCACCCGGGGCCCGGCATGGAGTTCCTTAACTACGGCATCGCCAACCTGATCACCGCCTTCGGACCGGATGACTGGCGGGCAGAATGGGCACGAATCCTTAAAATGTATCTTTTCCGATGGGGGATTAACACCATCGGCAACTGGTCCGATTTGAATTTTATCCGTTACGCGGGAATGCCCTATGTGCTGCCTCTGGATTCCTATAGCAAGCGTGGTTATCCCTCTACAGACGTAAAGCTTTTCCGGGATTTCCCCGATGTTTATTCCGAGGAGTACGCGAAGCGCTCTGAGGAATATGCCGACGCCCTGCTGCCCTTCCGGGATGATCCTTATCTCATCGGATATTTTATGCGCAATGAGCCTGCCTGGGCTTTTGTCCACAATCTGAATATTGCCGAGGAAATGCTGGCCAACCCCGCGGTCACCGCCTCCAAAGAAGAATTTATATCCAGGATGACTTCAAAATACCGGGATATCACTGCCTTTAATGAAGCCTGGAGGCTGGAGCTTGCCGGATTCCATGAGATAAACAGGCCCATTGATCATGCCTGCTCCTTATCCGAAGCGGCAGCAAAGGATCTCGGTGAATTCTCCGTTGCTATGATTACCCGGTATGTGGAGCTGCCCGCGAAGACCTGCCGCAAAACAGATCCGAATCATCTTAATCTGGGTATGCGGTATGCCTATATTACGGATACCACCCTCCTCAGCGGACACCAGAACTTTGATGTCTTTTCCATCAACAGCTACCAGCACTCCCCCTATAAGGAGGTGGAGAGCATCGGCAAATTATTGGATATGCCGGTTATGATCGGTGAATTCCACCACGGCGCCCTGGATATGGGATTAACCGCACATGGTATTAAGGGTGTGGCTGACCAGACCGAACGGGGCAGGGCTTACCGATACTATGTGGAGCAGGGTGCTCTCAGCCCTTATTTTCTTGGAGCGCATTATTTCCAGCTGAACGACCAGAGCTGTCTGGGACGCTTTGACGGTGAAAATTACCAGATCGGCGTGGTGGATGTGGCCATGCAGGAATATAAGGAGCTGGCCGAAGCGATGAAGGCCTGCCACAGCGGCATCTACGCAGTGGCAAACGGACTGGCTCCGGCCTATGATACAGTACCTGAATATGTCCCGCCGATTCATTATTAAAAATTTCGATGCATTAAAACCACCAATTCGGATGATGCAATTCCGATGGCGATATGTTTGACTGCGCCGCCATCAATCCCTCCTCACTTTCAGCTGGTTGTTTTAAAGTGCCATTCCCTTTTTGCTCACTATTCTTCCTCCTTGGAATGATCCGTTTTTTTTATAAACTTGGCTGGCACACCACCTACAATGGTGCTTGCCGGAACTTATAATAAATATTAATTTATGCCCGAAACGTATATTATTTGATTCACTGATCATTAACCTGTATACTTAGCTTTATAGAGCTTTATTTCAATCATTAAAGATGTATATCAACAAATAATCTTGTTGCACGGAAAAGCAGCGCAGGAGGACGAAAACTGTGCAAGGGAGTAAAATATAGGGAGGAAAGAACAATATGTCAGTTACAAAAGCTACACCTGTAAATTTTCGTGATCTTGGCGGTATAACCGGGTATGCCGGAAAAAGGGTAAAGCCGAACCGGCTGTATCGGGGCGGGCAGCTTTACGAAATGTCCGATATGGAAAAAAGGGAATTCTGCAGTGCCTATCATATTGATACCATTATTGATCTGCGAAACAAGACCGCCTGTGTTACCGAGCCCGACGGGGAGATTCCCGGTGTGAGCCAGCATATCTTTGAGGTCATGCAGGATATGGCGGAGCAGTCCCAAATGAATCCCATGTGGTATACAAACGCGGAAGGAGCGGATGACTATATGGGTAAGATTTATACAGCATTTATCACGAATAAGCATGCTAATAAATGCTTTTATGATATTGTAGATCTCCTCTCCACTCGAACAGAGGGCGGAGCTTATATTCACTGTCACGCCGGAAAAGACCGTACCGGCATTATACTGGCGATTATTCTCACCATTCTCGGTGTCTCCAGGGAGGATATATTGATCGATTATCTGCTTACCATTGAGAGCAGGAAGGAAGAAAATGAGCGGCTAATGAAAGAGGCACGCAAAAGCGGAAAAAGGGAGGAAGAAATCCATGCAATGTCGATCTATCTGAGTGTGAGATCGCGTTGGCTTGAGACTTCGTTTAACAAAGCCGAAGAGTTATACGGCTCTTTCATGGCGTACCTTGAAAAGGGGATTGGCATCCAGGCAGAAACAATTGACCGGATGCGCTCGTCTTTTCTTGTATAAATAATGATGCTCAAAATAAGTACAGCGTGTTCCAATGACCGGGACACGCTGTATCCTTTGCAGTTCATTTGACGAATTTTTCTTGCAGCCTTTTTAAAAAAACCTCTGCCGCCTTGGGAAACACCTGATACTTTTTCCAGACGATATGCCATCGGGCTTCCAGCTTCGGCTTCAAAGGCCGGAAACAAAGTCCGCTGTCCTCTGAGGTGCTGATGATCTTATCAAGACATAATGCACAGCCGATATTGTCCTTCACCAAAAGCGACGCATTATAGAGAAGCGTGTAAGTAGCCACCAGATCCAGCTTTTCATAATCATCCTTCAGCCATTTTGAAAATGCATTACTGGTCAGCCGCTGGCTTGAGCTGATCAGAGGAATTCCCCATAAATCACTGGCCTCAATAGAAGCTTTCCCTGCCAGGGGATGATCCCTGCGCATGAGAAGCCCCCAGGTATCCGCAGCAGGCAAAGAAATCGAGTTATATTTGGAAATGTTGGAGGGCTCGGCCAAAACCCCAAAATCAATGAGGCCGTTATCCAGCCGTTCCGTTACATGATCCGCATTGCCGCTAAAAAAGTGAAAGTGTATATCGGGGTATTCCTTCCTGATTTCTTTGATTTCCTTGGACAGCAGACTGATTACATGGGTTTCCCCGCTGCCGATGTATATGTTCCCGTTTATGTTATCTCTCGGCGTCACAAGCTCCAATTCTGTTTTTTCTACCAAATCCAATATTTCTTCCGCCCGTTTACGAAGCAGCATTCCTTCCTCTGTCAATATGATGGTCCGGTTCCCGCTGCTGCGCAGAAATAGCTTTGCGCCCAAATCCGACTCCAATTCCATGAGCTGACGCGAAAGTGTCGGCTGTGTTACGTGAAGGATTTTGGCAGCGTTTGAGATGTTTTCCTCTCTGGCCACCGCCAGAAAATAACGCAGTACTCTTACGTCCATGGGTATTTCCCCCTCTCTATTGCAGGTTCTATCTTAGATTCATCGGGCTTATCAATAAAATATTCTGATGGCACAACAATCCTGGTAGCACAAGGAGGATAGAAATGAAAAAAAGAGTTACAGCTCTGTTGCTTGTATTTCTTTTGGTTGCCATAGCCGGTTGCGGCAAAGCGTCCGCCCCCACTATTCCACCGGAAGATATTCCATCCTCAAGGCCGTCCTCAGTACCATCCGTTTCGGATACTGCGCCGGACAATACAGAGGTCCCGTCTTTGCCTCCCCGTATACAGGTAAAAGAAGGAGAAGTAAATGAAGATTAAAAAAATATCGATGGCAGCCATTTTAATGTGCCTGTGTCTGCTGTTTTCCTCAACAGCCTTTGCCGCTGACCGCTTCTCCGATGTAAAGTCCGGCGCATGGTATTACAATCACGTCAAATCCGCTGTGGAAAGCGGATATATGAAGGGTGACACCGAATTTTTATGTGTTGACTTTTGAGAAAAGAAATGATATCATAATCCCTTATAATACATATATAGCCTATATGTATTATAAGGGATTATGTGAATGAAATCGAAAAGGGGACACTTCTCTATGACAATCCAAACTAAATATGAACAGTTAAAACAATATTTGCGCGAGCTTGGCAGCATCGCCATCGCCTTTTCCAGCGGAGTTGATTCAACCTTTCTGCTTAAAACAGCTCATGATATTTTAGGTGACCGTGTCATCGCCGTGACCGCCCGATCCTGTTCCTTTCCCGAACGGGAGCTGAAGGAGGCGGCTGACTTCTGTACAAAAGAAGGGATACGCCACTTTATCTGCGATTCAGAGGAATTGGACATTGAGGGCTTCTCGCAGAATCCTCTCAACCGATGTTACTTATGCAAAAACGAATTATTTGAAAAGATATGGGCAGTGGCGCATGAACAGGGCATCGATCATGTGGCAGAGGGTTCCAACATGGACGACAACGGAGATTACCGTCCGGGGCTGATCGCCGTGCGGGAGCAAAGCGTTAAAAGCCCTCTGCGCCATGCGGAGCTGAACAAGCAGGAAATACGGGAGCTTTCCAGAGAGATCGGATTGCCCACATGGAATAAGCAATCTTTCGCCTGCCTCTCGTCACGGTTTCCTTATGGAGAAAGCATCACCGCCGAACGGCTTTCCATGATTGACAGGGCGGAACAATTTCTGCTGGATTCCGGTTTCCGGCAGGTACGAGTGCGCTATCACAAAGATTTAGCCCGCATCGAAACGGATCCGGATGGATTTCGGTTATTAGAGGATGAAATCTTACGCAAAAAGATTTATACTGAATTCAAGCAAATCGGGTTTACCTATATTGCTTTAGATTTACTGGGATACCGCACAGGCAGTATGAATGAAAACATAGACAAAACTCAATAAGGAGATGCAGAACATGGCACATTTAAAAAGAGTCGCAGCGATACACGATATCTCGGGAGTAGGCAAATGCTCCCTCACAGTAGCTTTGCCCATCATTTCTGCCGCAGGGGTGGAGTGCTCGGCTATGCCCACGGCGGTTTTATCCACACATACGGGCGGCTTTGAAGGCTTTACCTTCCGTGATCTGACCGATGATATGCGGCCGATTGCAGAACACTGGAAAAAGGAGAACATTAAGTTTGATTCCTTCTACAGCGGCTATCTTGGCTCTCTCGACCAGATCGATATAGTGAGGGATATTTTCGAGATGTTCCGGACACCGGAAACCCTGATTATGGTTGATCCGGTCATGGCGGATCACGGCAAGCTGTACAGCCTCTTTACCTTAGACCATGTGAAGGGCATGGCAAAGCTCTGCGGGCATGCCGACGTCATTATCCCGAACCGCACGGAAGCTGCTTTTATGTTAGGGCGGGAATACAAGGACGGCCCTATGACAAAGGAAGAGGTGAAGGATCTTCTCTGTGCATTGGCCGGACTGGGAGCGAAGCAGGTGGTGCTGACCGGTGTATATTTCGGGGACGATGATCTGGGCGCCGCTTGCTATGATGCGAAAACCGGACAGATTGATTACATTATGAATAAACGTATCGAGGGTATGTATCACGGAACCGGAGATGTGTTCGGCTCCTTCCTGCTGGGTGCGCTGTTGCGCGGACGAGGTCTGTCCGATGCGGCAAGAATCGCTGTTGATTACACTTGTGAGGCGATCCGGCTGACAGCGGCTGACGGCACAGGCCCTCGCATGGGAGTTCGGTTTGAATCCATACTTGCCGATTACGGAAAGCTGCTTAACTGATAAAGCCAAGTAAAACCCACGTGCCTGACACGGTGCCGCTGTGGCACCGTGCTGCTGACTGGCGGAGATCAATCCGCCAGTCGGCGCTTGAGCAGGGATCTGGTGCCTGACACCGCATTCCGATGAGCTGTAATGATGGTGTAACTGTATGCGTTTACTGTGATCTTACATCCATCTATCTCTATGTACCAGTTCTTTCCCTTTCTGCTAATAACAGCAGATGCTTCCTCTATTTTATTACGGCAAAGTTTCACTACATCATCCGAGTTTAAGTCAAGATTTCTTTTGATTCGCTCTGCTCCCAGCTCTGTTGTATGCAGCTTATCTAAATTTTGCAGCAGAACACATATATTCTCATTCGCTTCTGTTGCTTTATCCTGTCCAACTCTCCGCCTCTGCCATTCCTCTTTTAAAACGGCATACTCATAGGTATCCTGCCATATCGGATTATCCTTTTCATCTTTAAAAAACCAGATATTCTTAATCAGATGTCCTTCCCTGCGTAATCCCAAGCGCTCAAGAAGCTTCCAGGATGCCATATTGAGGGGATTGCACATTGCAACAACCCGGCGGGCGTTATGGTTTTCAAACACATCTCCGATCAAAGCTTTTGCGGCTTCCGCTGCATAACCATTCCCCTGGTAGTTCTTATTAAATACATAGCCTAATTCCCATGTGCCGAACTCCTGCTTTGCCAAATAAACATTGCCGATTAATTTGCCTGTATCCTGTAAGCACACTGCCCAGAAATCCGGTCTCTCGGAACGGCGGATTGCTTCCTGCCGGGACTGCTCTTCTGTAAACACTTCATACGGCTCGTATTTTACGACCTCTTCCTGGGACAAATATTCATATAAATCCTGCCAGTCATCCGGCAAAAACCTTCTTATTAACAAACGTTCCGTTCTCATCGTATCCCTTTCTGTTATGTTCCTCATTTACCACCTAAATACGCTGGATTTTCCCCAACATATCCGCATCAATTTTTCTTGTCATCGTGTAAGAATAGCTAAAAAGCCGGTTATCCGTCCCTCTTCTGTCGCTATTCTGCCGGTTCCCGTTTCAATGATTGTATGTAGCTGACGGCGGATATAATCCATATCGGGACTGCCGGGTAAAGCATTGCAGGATTGCCGTTCCAGATGAAAGTTTTCCAAAGCGATTTCAACAATAGTATCCAGGTCATCCATACACAGTGGCCTGATTTGCAAGGGCATATATTTGATCCTCCTTAATCCTTCGGAGGGTTACCCATAGCTGCGCTGCTTATTATGTCTGCGGCAATTATGATAGGACCCTTATATATTTTAATCACCTAATTATAACAAATAATATTGGAAATTGATATGCCGGATACTATTATAATCGTTTTATCATCATGGTGATGCCAAAGCGTTCCACGATGTGCTGCAATGCCAGAAAATCCCCTCTTGGGCAACTAAATACAACTATTTTTGAAGAAGTGATGGTTTGGCTTATTCCGTTTAAAGGAGGGGCTTCCAATGAAAAATAAATACCGTATCTTTTATATATTCATGTTCTTGCCATTATTAATGGTGCTGTTATCCCTCCCCTTTTTGCCGGACAAAATCCCTGCACATTATAATGCTGCCGGAAATATAACAAGATGGGGAAGTAAATACGAGAACCTTCTGTTCCCTGTTATAACAATAGGTCTTGGCTGCTTTTTAGACATCATCACAGGTAATTTTCTTCTAAAAGCGAAAACGAATCAAATAAGCGGTGTAAGACTTCCAGGCAGCATAAATGATGAAAAGGCATGGTTTCATAATCAGCGGACCGGAGGAATTGTATTAATTGCACATGGAATTATAATTATTGTTGGCAGCCTGTTTTTCTTGAAGGAAGAAACAGCGCTCTTTTCTCAGTTATTTGCCTGATTATGATTATCCCTGCCATTCTTATCATAAGCCGCCTTCGAAAAAACAATGAGAAAGTCTAAATCCCGTCCTTCCGTCCAAAAAATGATAGCTTTTCTTCCCATATTATAGTATTGTAGTAATGTTAAAGTTCGATTATTTTTGACGGAGGTTTACTAGCATGAATAAATTTACGATGGATTGGGACCGGTTTGCCCGCATTTCCAGGCAGGCGGCCGCAGAAGGCGCAGTATTGCTGAAAAATGAGGGACAGGCTCTGCCCATTCGCAAGGGTGAAGCCGTGTCGGTCTTTGGCAGAATTCAACTCGATTATTATAAAAGCGGCACCGGCTCCGGCGGTCTGGTAAATACCAGATATGTGGTGGGTATTCTGGACGCCTTGAAATCACATCCGGATATTACTCTGGATCAGGAGCTGCTGTCCGTATACGAAGCCTGGACGAAGGAGCATCCCTTCCAGACAGGAGCCGGCTGGGCCGGGGAGCCATGGTCCCAGGAGGAAATGCCCCTAAGCGACAGCCTGGTATCGGAAGCTGCCGCACGCTCCGACCTTGCGCTGGTGATCATCGGACGCACCGCCGGAGAGGATCGGGATAATATGGCCGAAAAGGGAAGCTATCTTCTCAGCGATCCGGAAGAAGACATGCTTCAGAAGGTTTGCCGCCATTTTAAGCGGGTTGCGGTTGTTCTCAACACCGGTAATATTATCGATATGAAATGGATGGGCGTCTATCAGCCCTCCGCCGTTCTCTATGTATGGCATGGCGGGCAGGAGGGCGGTAATGCCGTCGCTGATGTATTGACCGGAAAGGTAACCCCCTGCGGCAAGCTTACTGATACCATTGCCTTTGATATCACTGATTATCCCTCCACCGCCAACTTCGGAAGCAAGGTCCGCAATGTGTATACCGAAGATATTTATGTGGGCTACCGTTTTTTTGAAACCTTTGCACGGGATAAAGTGATGTATCCCTTTGGCTTCGGCCTTTCCTACACTGCCTTCCAGATGGAGACAGCCGCATTTCATGCACCGGACATCGCTGATATTACCAATGAGTCCGTTGAAATTCTAGTTAGGGTCCGGAATACCGGCAGTGTCAAAGGAAAAGAAGTGGTCCAGATCTACGTCGGTGCACCCCAGGGAAGGCTGGGAAAGCCTGCCCGTGAGCTGAAGGCCTTCGCCAAAACCTCCGAATTGATGCCCGGTGAGAGTGAGGTTCTAACCTTGACCATTCCTGTGAGGAATCTGGCTTCCTATGATGACAGCGGCATCACCGGCCGCAAATCCTGCTATGTATTGGAAGCCGGCAACTATGTATTCTATGCCGGAGCGGATGTCAGAACAGCGGTTCAGGCAGGAACCCTGGTTATAGAAAGCCTTTTTGTCACAGAACAGCTGGAAGAAGCCCTGGCTCCGGTGAGATCCTTCCGAAGATTTCGTGCGGTAGATCAGAATGGAAGGCTGGAGCTTGGGGAAGAAGAAACACCCCTGCGTTCTGTCAATCTGCAAGCCCGCATCAGCGATGGCCGTCCCCAGGAGCTTCCCCACACCGGAGATATGGGATACCGGCTTGGAGATGTATATGACGGAAAGGTTTCTATGGACGCCTTTCTTGCACAGCTTTCCGATGAAGATTTCATCCATATGACCAGGGGTGAAGGCATGTGCTCCCCCAAGGTAACTCCCGGTACAGCCGGGGCCTTTGGAGGTGTAACAGACCGTCTCCTTCATTACGGCATTCCCGTGGGCTGCTGTGCCGACGGCCCCTCCGGAATTCGCATGGACTGCGGCTCCTATGGCTTCAGTATGCCAAACGGCACCTGCCTGGCCTCTTCCTTCAACACAGAGCTGGTGAAGGAGTTATATATCATGGAGGGTCTTGAATTAAGGAAGAACCGCATTGATACTTTACTTGGGCCAGGGATGAACATTCACCGAAATCCTTTAAACGGCCGTAATTTTGAATATTTCTCCGAAGATCCTCTCCTGACCGGTAAGATGGGCGCCGCCTGTCTTCTTGGCATGCATCAGTACGGGGTAACCGGAACGGCAAAGCATTTTGCAGCCAACAACCAGGAGCTGGGCAGACACACCAGCGACAGCGTTGTTTCCGAACGGGCGCTGCGTGAGATCTATCTCAAGGGCTTTGAAATCATAGTGAAGGAAGGAAATGCCCGGTCTATTATGTCGGCCTACGGTTCCCTGAACGGAATCTGGACCGCGGGAAATTATGACCTGCTGACTACGGTTTTAAGGCGGGAATGGGGCTTTAAAGGACTTGTCATGACGGACTGGTGGGCCACTATGAATGAGGACGGTGAGAAAACCGCATCGGCAGCCAACACCCACTATATGGTGCGGGCCCAGAATGATGTATACATGGTGGTTGCCGACGCTCAGTCCAATTCTGCCGGCGATCTGACGGAGGAAGGCCTGAGAAAAGGTATTATCAGCCGTGGTGAGCTGGCCCGGAATGCCGCTAATATCTGCAATATACTGATGAGTCTTCCCGTCATGGACCGTTTCCTGGGACGGATGGGCGAGGACGAGAAGGCCGCCTCAGAAAAGGCCCAGCTTGAGGATCATATTTCCTTTGATCTGCCCTATCAGTTTGTGGACAAGAGCCTCAGCCTGGATTTATCCGGCCTGAAGACGGATAAGGGAGCTTCCTCCATGTTTGCCCTGTCCTTTGCGGACCGGGGTTATTATGATATCACCTTGAAAATGAAATGCAATGCCGGTGAACTGGCACAGATACCTGTGACCCTCTTCCTGAACAACAGGGTTCTTTCCACGATTACCATCAACGGAACCGGCGGCAGATGGGTGGAGGAGACACGGGATTTGGGACTGATGTTCAAGCAGAACACCTATCTTCAGCTTTATTTTGCCCAGGGCGGAATGGAGATAGAAGAGATCCGCATCTCCATGAGAGCTCCTTTTGATGAAGAGGCTTTTCGAAGCAGGATGGCTATACCGGAGGAAGAATAGAATTATGTCATATAAGGATTTGCATACATTTATAAAGCAATTAGAGAACCTTCAGGAATTGAAGAGAATTCCTGTTCCGGTGTCCTCTGATCTGGAAATCACAGAGATTGCAGACCGGATATCCAAGGCCCATGGACCTGCCTTACTATTTGAACAGGTAGAAGGCTCCGCCTATCCTCTATTGATCAATGCCATGGGAAGCTACCGCAGAATGAGTCTGGGCCTGGGTGTCCGTGAGCTGGATGAGCTGGGGGAGCTGATTGCGCAGTATCTGGATCCGGGTAATTACCTGTCGGTGAAAAGGCTGTTTCACAGCATTCCCCGCCTGCTGAGACTTCTCCATGCCCTGCCTGCCAGATCCCGGAGGCGGGGCAGGTGTCAAGAGGTTATAGAGCGGGAGGTGGACCTGGGTACTCTTCCCGTATTAAAATGCTGGCCTGGGGATGCGGGCAGATTCATGACCCTGCCTCTGGTCTTTACCAAGGAGCTTCATTCCAAACGGCAGAATGTAGGCATGTACCGGCTGCAGGTGCTGGATAAAACCAGCACGGGTATGCACTGGCACAAGCATAAGGACGGTTCCGAGATCTTTCAGAGCTATAAGAGGAGCGGGCAGCGGATGCCTGTCTCTGTAGCTCTTGGCTGTGACCCTGCTATTACCTATGCTGCCACTGCCCCCCTGCCCTCCATGCTGGATGAAATGATGCTGGCGGGCTGGCTCCGCCGCTCCAGAGTGAAGCTGGTAAAATGCATTACCAATGATATCTATGTCCCTGCCAATGCGGAATTTGTTCTGGAGGGATATGTGGACCCGACGGAAGAGCTCGTTCTGGAGGGTCCCTTTGGCGACCATACCGGCTATTATTCTCTTGCGGATTACTATCCCCGCTTCCATGTCACCTGCATCACCCACCGGAGGAATGCAATCTATCCGGCTACGGTGGTAGGAAAGCCCCCTATGGAGGACTGCTATATGGCAAAGGCTACGGAGCGGATTTTCCTTCCCATGCTGCGGATGATGATCCCGGAGCTGGTGGATATCAACCTGCCTCTGGAGGGAGTCTTTCATAATTGCGCCATTTTATCCATTAAAGCTGCCTATCCCGGCGCCGCCGGCAAGGTTATGAACAGTGTATGGGGAATGGGGCAGATGATGTACACAAAAATGATTATTGTTGTGGATCATTCTGTGGATGTGCAGGATCTGGCCCAGGTGCGGGATGCCGTTTTGGGGAATACGGATGTGAACCGGGATCTGATTATCTCAGAAGGCCCCCTGGATGCTTTGGATCATTCCTCGAATCAAGCCCTCTACGGCAACCGCCTCGGCATTGATGCAACTGGAAGGAATATGCGGCAGGCTGGCAGGGAAGAGATGCCGAAGATTGGGGCAGGGAACAGCTCCCAGCCCTCTCCCTCTTACCATATCCTGACCATCCAAAAGGAATTCCCCGGACAAGCCAGGAAAGCCCTAGCGGAATACATGGAGCAGTGCCGTGACAAATTTGTAATTGCAGTAGATGCGGACGTATCGCCAAAGAACCTGTCCACCGTGATGTGGAAGGTATTTAACAATATCGATGCCAAGCGGGACCTTGTCATACTGGATAGTAAGCTGGGCATCGACGCTACAAAGAAATGGAAAGAAGAAGGTCTGACCAGGCCCTGGCCGGATGACATTAAAATGTCACCGGAAATAAAGCAGTTGGTAGAGGAAAGGTGGATACATTATGGTTTTGAAGAAAATCCTGCTAAAAATTAAGGCTTACGGTAAGCTGGTGATGTTCTCCCATACCATATTCTCCCTCAGCTTCGCCCTGGTAGCCATGCTTCTTGCAGCAGACGGCCTCCCCAGGCTGCAGACCCTGTTCTGGATTCTGGTATGCTTTCTCGGCGCCCGGACCGGGGCTAATGCCATCAACCGGGTCATTGACGCGGAAATCGATGCCAGGAATCCCAGAACCGCCGACCGGCAGCTTCCCCAAGGGGAGATCAAGAAAAACGAGGTGGTTCTCTTCACCTCCCTTTGCTTCCTGGTTATGCTGATCGGAGCCTGGAAGTTAAATCTGGTATGCTTTCTTCTCTCTCCTGTCGCACTGTTTTTACTGATTATTTACTCTTATTGCAAGCGGTTTACCTACCTCTGCCATCTGGTTCTGGGTGTCACCTGTGCCTGTGCCCCGGTGGGTGCCTGGCTTGCCGTCACCGGTAAGCTGAGCCTGATCCCGCTGTTTATGGGAGCCGCCAACACCCTGTGGGTTGCCGGTTTTGATATTATCTATGGTTCCCAGGATTATGAATTTGACAAAGCCAACGGACTTCATTCGATTCCTGTAAAATTCGGAGTAAAGAACGCCCTGTGGATTTCCCTGCTCTTTCACGTGATTACTGTAATCTGTCTTGTGATAATCGGATTTCTGGCTCCGCAGCTGGGTAGTATCTATTTCCTCGGACTGGCAGCCATCATTGTTTTATTCCTTGTGGAATACCGGCTGGTATCCCCCGCCAATCTGACCAATGTCAACATCGCCTCCTACAGCGTCAACCAGCTGGTCAGCATCGTCCTGTTAATCAGCGGTGTGCTGGATGCACTGTTTTTATAAAAATCAAACCATCAAAAGGAAGATATTATTATGAAAAAGACTTTATCCTTACTGCTTATTTTTTGTATGACATTCCTGTTTTTTACCGGATGTAAATCAGACGCCTCTTCTAAAACCACCCCTGAGAATTCTTCCGGGGAAAGCACCGTAATTCGCATCGGTATGATGTCCTCCTACGATGTCATTCCCTATGTTATGATGAACGAGCAGAAGCTGGCTCAGAAGTATAACCTGGATTTGCAGCTGGAAGTCTTCACCTCCGCCAAGGACCGGGATGCGGCTCTGATGGCGGAAGAGCTGGACGGAGTATTGACGGATTATATCGGGGTATGCATTTACCAGAATGCCGGCTTTGATGTAAAAATCACCGGGATCACCGACGGCGACTATGTACTGGCGGCCGGGAAGAATACCGGCATTACCTCCATCGCACAGATATCCGGGAAAAGCATTGCCATTTCTGAAAACACGCTGATTGACTATACACTGGATCAAATTCTGGCAGAAAACTCCCTTGCCTCGAATGCTGTGGTGAAGGAAATCGTTCCCCGCATCCCTGACCGGGTGGAATTGCTCCGCAACGATAAAATCGATCTCGGCCTTATGCCGGAACCCTTTGCCTCCATCGTGCTGAATGACGGCGCCGTGTATCTGGGCAGTGCCAATGACATCGGCCTGTATCCTGCTGTCTCTGCTTTTACCTCCAGCTTTTTGGAGCAGAATTCCGAGGCTGTGAAGAAGCTGTACCAAGCATACAATGAGGCCGTTGCCTATCTTAACCAGACCGATATCTCCAGCTATGAGGATATTGTAATTCAAGCCGTAGGCTATCCCGCGGAGATGAAAGGGCAGATCACCATAGAACCCTTCCGGGAAAGTAAGCTGCCTCCCAGGGAGGATGTGGAGAAGGCCGTCGCATGGGCAAGCAATAAGGAGCTGTGCAGCCCGGACTTAACCTATGAGCAGATGACCTATGATGCATATTCCAAATAAACCGTTATACAAATTATTATTAATACTGTTACATGAAAACGGCGGGGAGGCTCTTTTATAAAAACTGCTTCACCCCATCGCAAACCTTGTGTTTCACAAATCCATTGATTTGCAAGCTGTAAGAAAGGCATGGTTATTCATATGCTTATCATAAATGATTTATCTCTTCGTTATAAAACCAGACAAGCGGTTTACCCTGTCATTGACCGCCTTTCCTTCCAGTTGGAGGCAGGCAGGGCGCTGGCGATTCTGGGCCCTTCCGGCTGCGGCAAATCTACCTTGATTCATGCCCTCTCCGGCTCCCTCCCCATTGCAGGGGGAACGGCAGAATTTATAACGGAGGATGGGCGGCTGCCTCTAAGCCCGAAGAGACACCGGATTGGTCTGATCCCTCAGAATTGCGGTCTGCTTCCCTGGAAAACCGTGCGGGAGAACTGCCTGCTGCCTCTGAAGCTTCGCAGGGAGTACCGGAGTGAGAAGCATTCCACAGATTTGCATCAGCTATGTGAGGCTCTGAACATCTCCTCCCTTCTGGAGAAATATCCAAGACAGCTCAGCGGGGGAGAATTGCAGCGTGCCGCTATCGCCAGAGCCTTCCTTCAGCAGCCGGACCTCCTTCTGATGGATGAGCCCTTCTCCGCCCTGGATGAAATCATCCGGGAGGAAGCCAGAGCCTTGTTCCTGTCCCTGTGGAAGCAGCAGCGCCCCACTACCCTTCTGGTAACCCACAGCATCGAAGAGGCTCTTTATCTGGGAACGGATCTGCTGGTTATGGAAGCTCAGGGCGGTGGCATCCGGTATCAGAGCCTCAATCCATACTTCGGAATATCCAATCCCCAGGATGCGGATTATTTTGCAGCCAGACAACAGCTGCGCAGCCGCCTGACCGCAAATGAAAAGGAACCGGAAGGAAGTGAAGGACACAATTGAAGCGATTATGGAAGCATTGCCTTATGTTTATCCGCGGCTTTCTGTCAATCAATCTGATCTGGCTGATTGCCTACCTTCTGACGGATACCCCTGTCATTGCCAGTCCGCTGAAGGTATACCAAAGCTTTTCCCTCGTCCTGAAGGATCATATGCTGATCCATATTATATACAGCCTGCGCAGAGTCGGAGCCGGTCTGGTTCTCTCCCTGCTGATCGGCATTCCCATGGGCATCCTCCTTGCTTACTCCCAGCGGATGAACCGCCTTTTGTATCCTCTGATTTATTTCAGCTACCCCATTCCCAAGACAGCCCTGCTCCCCATCGCGATGCTGCTCCTTGGCATGAGGGACGGTTCGAAAATCGTAATCATGGTGCTGGTCATCGTATTCCAGGTCATCGTATCGGTCCGCGACAGCATCCGGGCCATTGACCCTTCCACCTACCAGGTGCTTAAAAGCCTAGGGGCCGGAAGAGCGGCCATCCTCCGCCACGTGACCCTGCCCGCCATCCTGCCCCAGCTCTTCACCAGCCTCCGGGTCTCCCTGGGCGCCGCCATGTCCATCCTCTTCTTCGTAGAAGGCTACGGCACCTCTTACGGAATGGGCTATTATATTCTGGATGCCTGGTCAAGAATCAACTATGTGGAAATGTATATCGGGATCATAACCATCGCTGTGGTGGGCTTTTTCCTGTTTGCCGCCATCGACGCCCTCGCCGGTCACATCGGCAAATGGAACCATACCCCGGAAGCCATTTTGTAACGGTGTCAGGCACCGTTAACATTACTTGGTGTCAGGCACCGCAAAGCCCCCCGCCACCCGCTGTTTTTTGCGGCATTAAGAAAGGAGATTCGTCTCATGGAACAAAACCTCTCGAATAATAAAAAACGGCTGGTCATCGGCATGAGCGGTGCCAGCGGCGCCGCCCTGACCATTCAGCTTCTTGAATTAATGGCATCCTGCCCCGATTGGGAGACTCATCTGGTCATATCAAAGGGTGCAGAGATGACCATCGCCCAAGAAACGGATTACACCCCCGACCAGGTGAAAGCCATGGCAGATATCAGCTATGATCTCCATGACTACGGCGCAAAGATTGCCAGCGGCACCTACCAGACCGAGGGAATGCTCCTTCTTCCCTGCAGCATGAAGACTATGGCGGGAATCGCCTGCGGCTACAGCGATAACCTGCTTCTTCGGGCTGCCGATGTCACCCTGAAGGAACGACGGACTCTGGTTCTGGTTCCGAGAGAAAGCCCCTTAAGCACCATTCATCTTAGGAATATGCTGACCCTTGCAGAAGCAGGCGCCTTCATCATGCCCCCGGTTCCGCCCTATTACAGCAATCCCTACAATCTGGAGGATATGAATTTGCAGATCATCGGCAAGCTGTTAGACCGGTTTCACATTTCGGTGCCGGGATTTTTACGCTGGGGAGAATAATCCCTTTTACTCTGGAAGAAAATAGAATTGGATTTTACCAATTTAGGTCTTGACAAAAACCTAGAATTTCGATAGGATATCTTAAGTTAGCATAAGCTAACCTGGACAATATATTATTCACTATCTGAAAAGAAAGGATATCATCATGAGACTTAAAAACTTCCGCTTCTACGCAAAAGGGATACTGGCACTTGCTCTTGTTCTGTCAATCGCAGGCTGCTCCAATTCCACAAAAGGCACTTCCGGCAATCCTACCGATGCAGCCGCACCCACAGATACAGCACTCGCAGAGACAACAACCGCTCCGGAAGACAATTCTTCCGATACTTCTTCCGGCTACCCGGTTACCATAAAGCATGCCTTCGGAGAAACCGTGCTGACCAGTAAGCCGGAGCGCATTGCTACGATCTCCTGGGGTAACCAGGATGTTCCCCTGGCCCTGGGTGTGGTTCCCGTGGGTGTGTCCGAAGCAAACTACGGCGTTACCGACGGCAGCGGCCTTCTGCCCTGGACAGCGGCAAAATTCAAAGAGCTGGGTGTTGAGAATCCGGTCCTCTTTAACGACACCGACGGGCTGAACTACGAAGCAATCAACGATGTTCAGCCGGATGTCATTCTGGCTGCTTACTCCGGCATCACCCAGGAGGAATATGCGCTTTTAAGCCAGATCGCTCCGGTTGTGGCCTATCCTGCTCTTGCCTGGCAGACCTTATGGCGTGATCAGGTTATATTTGATGCGGCAGGAATGGGAAGACAGGCAGAAGGAGAAGATCTGGTTCGTCAATTAGAGGCTCTGATTGCAGAGAAAACAGCGCAGTATCCCCAGATCAAAGGAAAAAGTGCCGCCTTCTTTTATTTTGTCCCCTCTGATTTAGGCAAATTCTACATATACCTTCCCACGGATCCCCGCGCGGCATATCTGACGGATCTGGGAATGGAAATACCGGAAAGCGTAACTGCCATGGCCCAGGCTTCCGAAAGCTTTTCCATTGAACTGAGCGCTGAAAATGCCGATCAGCTGGCAGATATCGATATTGCTGTTGCTTACGGCGATCAGGCTTTATTGGAAGCCCTTCAGGCAGACCCTCTTGTAGGAACCATCCCTGCAATTCAAAGGGGCTCCGTAGTCATGATTGAAGACGGCACACCGCTTGCCGCCTCCGGAACCCCCAGTGCTCTTTCCATCCCCGCAACCATCGATGAATATCTGAGTTTATTCGGAGAGGCAGCTGATAAGGTACAATGAAACAAGTAAAAATAACCGCGCTGTCCTTCGGCAGCCTGGTCTGTCTTATCCTATGCGTGATTGCCTCTCTGGCCTTCGGTGCCCGTTATGTCCGCTTTTCCGAAGTAACGGATGCATTACTGCATTTTGATCCTGCTTCCATAAGCCACCTTGTGGTTCGGGAGCGTATTCCAAGGACGGTTTTTGGCCTGATCGCGGGGGCCTCCCTTGGGGTATCCGGGGTTCTTATGCAGTCCATCACCCGCAATCCCATAGCAGATCCCAGCATTCTGGGCGTAAATACCGGTGCTTCTCTGTTCGTAGTGAGCGGCATTGCATTCTTCCAGATTAATACCGCCGGCCAATACATATGGTTTGCCTTGGCCGGCGCTGCCGTCACAGCCGTATTTGTCTATGGAATTGGCTCCATGGGACAGGGCGGAGCGACACCCATTAAGCTTGCTTTGGCCGGCGCTGCCACCAGCGCCGCCCTCTCTTCCCTGGTCAGCGCTATTATTCTGCCCCGCACCGATGTCATGAACGCGTTCCGTTTCTGGCAGGTGGGCAGCATCAGCGGCGCAACCTGGAAGGGAATTGTTTCGGTGCTCCCCTTTCTGATTCTTGGATTGATCATCGGAATTCTCGCCTCTCCGGCCCTGAATGCCCTCGCCCTGGGAGATGATGTAGCCACCGGCTTGGGCGTGCGTACGGGGGTGGTGCGAATCGCCGGCGCACTGGCGGGTGTGCTTCTTTGCGGAGCGACGACGGCACTGGCCGGGCCCATCGGCTTTGTAGGCCTTATGGTTCCCCATACGGTCCGCCTCCTCTGCGGCCCAAATCTCCGTCTGATTATCCCCATGTCGGCAGTCGGCGGAGCAATTGTATTGACCCTGGCAGATGTTGCAGGAAGACTGATCGGAAGACCCGGTGAACTGGAATCCGGAATTGTTACCGCTTTTCTGGGCGCTCCCATCCTGATTATTATTGCCATGAGAACGAAGGTGCGATCATTATGACTATAAATCCTTTTGATACTCTTAAACAACGAACATCAGGCCCTGCCGGCAGCTCCGCCCAACCGCCCCAAAGAGCCGGCCATCTGTCTTATGTTCAGTCAGGCTGCCGATCCAGGAGGCTTCGATGGTCTCTTGTGACGGTCTCCCTGGCAGCCCTTACTTTTCTGCTGTGCGCCGCCATGCTGCTCCTCGGCAACACCCTGTATTCTCCGGAGGTCGTTATCCGGGTGCTTCTGGGTGAACAGATCCAGGGTGCCTCCTTCGCGGTGGGTGTTCTGCGGCTTCCCCGGATGCTCTCCGGCCTCCTTGCCGGGATCGCCTTTGGTATGGCGGGCAGCACCTTTCAGACCATGCTCCGCAATCCTCTGGCCAGCCCGGATATCATCGGAATAAGCTCCGGCTCCAGCGCAGCGGCGGTTTTCTGCATCCTTATCCTTCGGGTAAGCGGGACTTTTGTATCGGCCGCCTCTATAATCGCAGGCCTTTGTGCAGCCGCACTTATTTACCTTCTCTCCCGGGGCGGAAGCTTCTCCGGGGGGCGGTTGATATTGATCGGCATCGGCATCCAGGCTATGCTCAATGCAGTCGTATCCTTCTTGCTGCTTAGGGCATCCCAATACGATGTTCCCGGCGCACTCCGGTGGCTCAGCGGCAGCTTAAACGGAATGCAGATGGGGGATGTTCCGGGCCTTTTTCTTGTTGTGATTTTCTTCGGTCTGGTTATCCTCCTGCTGGGAAGGCATTTGAAAATCCTGGAATTGGGGGAACAGTCCGCCATTACCCTGGGCTTGCGGGCCGACCGCTCCAGAATCCTTCTGGTTCTAAGCTCCGTTTTTTTGATCGCCTCTGCTACATCGGTCACCGGTCCCATTGCCTTTACAGCCTTTCTGGCAGGACCCATCGCCACCCGGCTGGTGGGAACCGGAGCTTCCAATGAACTGCCATCGGGACTGGTAGGCGCCATACTGGTACTCGGTGCGGATCTCATCGGGCAGTTTGCCTTTGATATCCGTTTCCCGGTAGGAATCATCACCGGTATTCTGGGCGCTCCCTATCTCCTATTTTTACTTATTCGAATGAATCGAACCGGAGGGTCATCATGAAAACAGCACAGCAGCTAAAAGCAAATAATATTGTTGCAGGGTATGATAATAAAGTCATTCTCCACGGAATTGATCTGGTCATTCCCAATCATAAGATCAGTGTAATTATCGGTGCAAATGCCTGCGGAAAATCCACCCTGCTTAAAACCCTGGCCCGTCTGATCAAGCCCTCCTCCGGGAATATCCTCCTGGGGGAGAAGAAGCTTAATGAGATTCCGCCTAAGCAGCTGGCCCGTGTCCTGGGGCTGCTTCCCCAGTCTCCGGTGGTGCCGGAGGGAATCGCGGTTGCCGATCTGGTAGGCCGGGGGCGATTTCCCTATCAAAGCTTCTTTAAGGGCTGGGGTAAGAAGGATTATGAGGCGGTGGAAGAAGCTCTGGAGATTATGGGCATCTCAGAGCTGGCAAACCGCAATATTGACGAGCTGTCCGGCGGGCAGCGCCAGCGGGTATGGATTGCGATGGCCCTGGCACAGCAGACCGATATCCTGCTGCTGGATGAGCCTACCACCTTCCTTGACATCACGTATCAGGTCGAGATTCTGGATCTGCTTACGGACCTGAATAAGAAACGCGGCACCACCATTGTTATGGTGCTCCACGACATTAATCTGTCCGCCAGATACGCCGATTATATCTTTGCTCTTCACAAGGGCAGGCTCATCCGTGAGGGAACTCCCCCAGAGGTTGTTACCGAGGATTTGATCAAGCAGGTGTTCGGGCTCGATTGCGCCGTAATCAAGGATCCGGTGTCCGGCTCTCCCTTTATTGTTCCCAAGGGCCGGCATCATGTTCATCCCGGGGAGCTTCTATATTCCGGACAGATATAAGGGCTGTCGCAAAATGAATTGGTGATAGTAATTTATACAAGATAATCCTATTAATAGCACAAAAATGCGCCTTGAAACAGCTCCCCCATAGGCCCAATTATTCGCCCATCCCATTAACACCGGTCTGTCCATATTCTGAAAGGTAACCCCGGCATAATGATCCGGGCCGTAATTGAGCCACAGCGGACCTTCGGCTTTTTCCGTTTCAATAAAGGCTCTTCCGTCAAAGGTGCCTATGAAATACTGGGTCTTATGTACATTAGCCATCTTATTCTCTGTCTCAACGATCATATTGATGATCAGAATCCATTTGATGCCTTCCTCCGTTTTTACCGGAAAGCAGTCGGGGCATTCACAGATGCCTTTGATTCCATTGTGCCCGATAAGGAATTCCCCTGTCTTCTCCCAGCTTTTCAGATCCCCGGAGCAATAAAAATTAACACGGTCCGTTGCCGCCAATACCATGCTCCAACAATCTAATTCTGGGTTCCGGAATACCTTGGGATCTCTGAAGTCCTTTATGCCAGGGTTGGAGATGACCGGATTATTGCAATATTTTTCAAAATGAACATAATCCTTACTGTAAGCCATGCTTTGGTGTTCGGTCTGCGTTGTACCGTCATGGCTGGTATACAGGGCCACCAGCGGGGCCTTGCCTTCCGCTCCGAGGCCCGAGGTATTCTGATAGTCATAGACACAGCTTCCGGAAAAAATATAACCTAGTTCATCCGGGTACAAGGCGATGGGCAGATGCTCCCAGTGCAGCAAATCTCCGGAGATTGCGTGCCCCCAATGCATGGGACCCCAGACGGTATCCTCCGGGTAGTGCTGATAGAACAGATGATAAACCCCATCCACATATACCATTCCATTGGGATCATTGATCCACATCGCAGGCGGTGTAAAATGCACTTTTGGCCTGTAATCTCGTTTCTCTTCTTTTTTCATATTATCCTTCTCTTATGACTCTCTTTCTTTTTCTATTTTTTTCTATTCCTATATCTTTCTCTTTTTACCTTTTCCTTTATTTCTTATTTTCCATTTCTCTTTTATCTCTTTCCGCTTCCTGTCCTTTGCTTTTTACACCAGCTGATATAAGCTGTCCTGGTAATTCTGTACATAATACCGGACGTTGCTTCTTCCGCGCTGAATAACAGTATGCCCTTCCTCCTCCAGCTTTTTCTTCTGAGCCACTGCCCCTCCGGGATATTTGGGATTCAATTCACCGTCCGCTTTCAGTGTTCTCCAATACGGTGTCCTTTCTTCCTCCCTTTGTTCACTGGCCCAGGCTGCTATGGAAACAAAGATTCCGGCTGTAATGGGATCTGTAAAATCAGCCTGATTTTCTATGGCAAAATAATCCCGGATCTGCCCCACTGTAATGACTTTGCCATGAGGGACCCTCTTCATCACATTGTCATAATCCATGGGCGGGGCAAAATACATCCGTTCACCGCCGTATTTTTCAATGCTTTTCTCATCCGTAATGATCTGCACCTTAGGCATGTTCTTATTATTGCGCAGCATTGCGTTAAAATCCTTCTTCTGTTCATTTGCCATCTCAAAGCACCTCCTTTGAGTAGAGCATAAAATATTTTTGCTCCTTATGCAATGAGGCTGTTTATAAATTTTCATATTTTTATATCTTAATGGCTTTTTCCTTCTATCGATGAACGGTTGAAATTTTTATTACATTGTATTAAACTTTATCTTAGTTCATTTTAAAGCAAGATATTATTTCAGAGCAGGGAAATGGGGCGGTAATAATGAATTCTGCATGGAACAAGAATAACCGGCGTGAGATTATGCACACCCTGGGACGCTATTTTGCAATTCTTATGATTATAGCTCTCGGTGTCGGCTTTTTCTCCGGGCTTAAGATCACCAAAGAAGCCATGATACGGACCGGGGATTCCTATATTTCCGAAAGTGCCATGTACGATTACCGCTTGCTGTCCACTTTAGGGTTTACAAATGAGGATATCGAGTATTTCAACGGACTGAACGGTGTCAGAGCTGCGGAAGGTGCCGTCTTTGCTGATTTTATCGCCGAGTTTGGAGACCACAAGGATATCATTCTTAAAGCTCATTCCATAACCAAAAACCTGAATCAGCTTGATATCGTAGCCGGCAGAAGCCCCAGCGCAGATAGCGAATGCCTGGCGGACGCTCTCAGCTTTACAGAGGAGTCCATCGGTAAGACAATCCTTCTTTCCGACAGCAATGACGAAGACACGCTCCGTTCCTTTTCCTATCAGGAATACACCATCGTAGGACTATGCAATTCCGTTAACTACCTGTACCGCAGTGACCGGGGCAGTACCAAGCTTGCGGGAGGTTCTGTCAGCGCCTTCCTCTATCTCCCGGAGGGCGGATTTTCTGCTGATTATTATACTGAGCTCTATCTCACCCTGGATATTCCCCATTTCAAAATCTTCAGCAAGAACTACGAGGATGCCATATCCTCCATGAAGCAGCCTCTCACTGATGCAGCAAACCTCCGGGCCGACCTGCGTTATCAGGATATTATAGAAAAAGCCAACCGGGAGATTGCCGATGCAGAAAAGGATTATAATACCTCCTATGCAGAGTATTTATCTCAAAAGACGGATGCAGAAAAAGAGCTGGAAGCTGCATGGCAGGAGCTGGAGGATGCAAAGACTGAAATCAGTCATAAGGAAACGCTGCTGGCAGACAGCAAACAGCAGCTGGAGGAGAAGGAGGAGCAATACCGAACCTCCCTGTCAGAGTACAACAACTCCAGAAAGAAATATGAGACAAAAAAGGAAGAAACCCTTGCCGCTCTTGACGCAACGCAGGCCGAGCTGGACACCAGCCATTCTCAAATAATTACCGGTATGGAACAGATCGAGAAAAGCGGTATTCTTGACCAATACAAGAACTTACTGCAATCGAAATCCTCACTGGAAGAAATCCTTTCCCTCCTCACGGATTACAACAGCCCGGAGTATCAGACCGCTTTCGCACAGCTGGAGCAGGTGAAGCAGGGACTGGCACAGATCGAGGCAACAGGAGCAGTGGAGCAGTATCAGACATTAACGGCTTCCCTGGCCCAGGTTAACGCTGGGCAGACCCGGCTGGATGCGTCCAGGAAAACGGCTAATACCGAGCTCACCGCCGCCGTGAAACAACTGACTTCGGCAAAAGCACAGCTGGACACAGCCAAAGAAACCATAGAAGACTATAAAATACAGCTTACCGACGGCGAGAAAGCGCTGGAAGAAGCAAAAGAGCAATACCGTGAGGGTTTAGAAAAATACACTTCCGCTAAGGAGGAAACGGATATCTCTCTAGCCGATGCCGATAAAAAGCTGGCGGATGCGCTGGAGCAAATCAATTCTGCCAGGGAAGAGGTGGCCCGGATTGATCAATCGTCCTGCTATGCGCTGGATCGGAGCACCAATATCGGCTATACCAGCTTTGAAAATGACTCCTCCGTGGTGGAGGGCATCGCCAGGATATTCCCCATCTTCTTCTTTCTGGTGGCCGCTCTGGTCTGCAGTACTACCATGACAAGGATGGTGGATGAGCAAAGGACTCAAATCGGCACTTTAAAGGCGTTGGGCTACAGCAACCGCTCCATCGCCCGGAAATATGTCTCCTACTCGGGAAGCGCCGCCGTTCTCGGCTGTATTCTGGGATACTTTGCAGGCACCAGGCTGTTTCCCTTTGCCATCTGGCAGGCTTACAAGATGCTTTACGGTTTTTCCGAAATCAAATATGTATTCAGTGGCTATCTGGCACTCCTTACTCTGCTGGTATCCCTGCTCTGCTCTGTGGGGGCCACCTACGCGGCCTGCCGGACGGAGCTGTCACAGATGCCGGCCCAGCTTATGCGCCCCAAGGCTCCCAAAGCAGGAAAACGCATTTTCCTGGAACGGCTTCCCTTCCTGTGGAGGAAGATCAGCTTCCTTCACAAGGTATCCATCCGCAATATTTTACGGTATAAAAAGCGTCTCTTTATGATGCTTCTGGGCACCGGCGGCTGCAGTGCACTGCTGCTGGCCGGCCTGGGCTTAAAGGATTCCATCAGCAATATTGCCGACGACCAGTTTGGCTCTATTATGATGTATGACTACACTCTCACCTTTTCCGACCCTTTGGCCGAAGAGAAGAGGAAGGCTTTTAACGAGGATACCTCCGGTCTGCTCTCCGAGTGCGTGTTCATCTGTACCGACACCTATGAGTTCTCGGATAAAAAGGGGAGCCAGAAGATTAATATTATCGCCAGCGATGACCCGGATATCACCAAGGTCATCGGCCTGCATCTGAATGGCCAAACCGTGCCCTATCCGGATTACGGCTATGTTGCTGTCAGCGACCAGCTGGCCAAGGCCGCGGGAGTGGGAATCGGGGATACCATGACCATCAATCTCAATAGCACGGAGTATTACACGGTTCAGATCGGGGGAGTGTTTAAAAACTATGCCTTTCATTATATGTATATGAGCGCCGCCACCTACCAGAAGGTCTTCGGCACAGACTGCACCTATAGGACGGCCTATGCCACCGCAGGCTCCGATCAGCTCTATGATATTTCCGCCAGGCTCATGAACGGTCACGGCGTGGCTAATGTCTTTGTTACGGAGGACACAAGAAACCGGGTAACCGATATGATGAACAGCCTTAATTATATCGTCTGGCTGGTCATTGCCTGTGCCTGCGCCCTTTCCTTTGTGGTTATGTATAATCTGAGCAATATCAATATTACGGAGCGTAACCGGGAGATCGCAACCATTAAGGTGCTGGGCTTCTTCCCCACGGAGATCTACAGCTATGTCTTCCGGGAGAATATCGTGATCACCCTCCTCAGCACGGCCCTTGGTCTGCCTGCGGGTATTCTGCTCCACCGCTTTGTTATGGAACAGATTAAAATTGAAGCCATCTCCTTTAATATTCAGATTTTCCCTGCCAGCTATCTCTATGCCCTGGTCATAACCCTCGGCCTGACCGGATTAGTCAGTTTAATCCTGATCGGGAAAATCGACCGGATTCCCATGGCGGAATCCTTGAAATCCGTAGAGTAGAAAGAGGAAAATCACCGCAACCAGCAAAAGGTTCCATCTATCCCAGATGGCATGATAAAAATCGGGTGAGTTATAATATCCTTCCTGATAGAGCAGCTTATCCTTTTCATAAAAGGCCCACTCAAGGGCCTGCGCGTCTTTCTCCGCATCCCCTGCAGAGACCTCCGGCCTCATATAATAGGCTGCTTTTGTCCCTTCATTAAAATAATCTTATCATTTAACTTATAATCATCATAGCAGAGGCTTCCCCCCGGAATGCGCGTGACTTCCCGGGCCAGAAGACTGGGCTTACTGTAATAGGTTAATGTCCATTTTAAGGTAAAGGGTATGTCTCTGCCTCCCGGCATACTGATCGCCAGATACCCCCGGTCAGGAAGATAGCTTCCCGGCAAATCCGTCTTCTGCAAATCACTTTTTTGCCCGTAGGGATGATTTGTGTTCGTATTTGGAATGAAGAGATAAAGGTATTTCTCATTGATATACCCATCCTCTGCCTTTTGATTCTGCCGTGCGATATTCCATATTCTAAAAAAGAGAATTGCAGCCAATAGTATCAGATGCGTTCTCCTTTCTTGCGGTAATCAGACAAAACCACGGATGCAGCTGCCTGATATTGTGTTTACCGCTACGTTTACTGACCCATATCAACGTCTCAATCCTCATTCTTACTAACTCTTATTTATTTTATGATTCATAAATATTGTAACATCACATACACATTAGGGCAATATTTTTGCCATCTTGCCGATCTATGGATTTCCCAGTATAATAGCAATAATAGTACGCCGTACCGCAGGTATCCCAGACGATCGGCGGCAGTACCATGGAAAGGACCGGACAATGAACACAGGATTAACCTTATTATTACATGCATTACATGAGCCCCCGGAGGAGTTCTCTCCCATTCCCTTCTGGTTTATTAATGACGAACTCCATAAGGAAGAGCTTACACGCCAACTGATAGATTTTAAGGAGAAGGGTGTAAATGGTGTAGTGGTACACCCCCGCATCGGTATCCCGAAAAGCATTCCTTATTTATCCGATATTTATTTTGATTTTATACATCATATTGTAGAGACTGCCGCCAGTCTGAATATGAAAATTGTGCTGTACGATGAGGCCATGTATCCCTCCGGTACGGCACACGGTGAAGTTGTGAAGGCCAATCCTGCCTTCGCATCCATCGGCCTTTGTCTGATGGATAGGGATACAGCAGCGGGCTGTAATTTAATCTACCAGAATCCAGCTGACAAGGGCATGATCGGCAAGGATATGGCTGACAAGAACGTAGTCGGCAAGGATGTGGCCGATAAAATCATGGCTTGCCGCAGTACGGCTGGCAGCACAGACAATCATAAGGTGATTGCACATTTTTCTGACGGCAGTATGCTGGTACAAAAACATTGCGGCGGCACAATCCGGGGCATTCATTTTGGCGAAGATGACGGCGAGCCTAATGCGCCGCCCTCAGCCGACATCCTGAACCCGGAAGCAGTCCGGCTATTTATCCGGCTCACCCATGATCAATATTATGAACATCTGAAAGATTATTTTGGCAGCACCATCATCGGATTTTTCACCGACGAGCCCGGTGTCCTGGGGCGGAATGCTCAGGGATATGCGGAATGGACCGACGGACTGGAGGCTGAGATTCTTGCCGCCGGCGGCGATTTGCAAGAGCTGCGCGCCCTGTTTGAGAAGAAGGAGAATGCAACGACCCGGATTTACAAGCAAGTAGTGACAAAGCGCCTATGTACCTCATATTACCAGCAGCTCAGCGACTGGTGCACGGCCCATGGAATTGCTCTTATGGGGCACCCGGAGAAAAGCAATGATATCGACGAGGAGACCTATTTCCACATCCCCGGACAGGATCTGATTCTGCGCCGGGTTGCACCGGAGAACGGCGGCATTACGGGAATGGACAGCGTGCAGGCCAAATGCTCGGCAGATGCCGCGCGGCATACCGGCAAGCGACGCAATTCCAATGAGTGCTTCGGTGTCTGCGGGCACGGTGCCTGGCACCTCCCCGCCTGCGACACGAAGTGGATGATTGACTGGCTGGGTGTACGGGGTGTGAATTTGTTCATTCCCCATGCCTTTTACTACAGCCTGCGGGATGCCCGTAAGGGGGAGCGTCCGCCGGATGTAGGCCCGAATAATATCTGGTGGAAGCATTACCGGCTGTTCTCGGATTATATCAAGCGTCTCTCCTACCTCATGACCGACAGTAAGAACTGCGCACAGATCGCCGTTCTCTGCGAGAGCGGCAATATGCCCTGGGAAGAGGTGGCCGGGCTGTATGAGAACCAGATTGAATTCAACTATGTGCCTGTCTCACTCCTTGGTGACGCAGTTATAAGGGATGGGACCTTAAATATAAGAGATTATAGCTACACCCATTACATTCCCTGTCATGGCACAGAACTGCCCCTGCTCCGGGCTGATACGGCAAAAACAGAAGACCTTCCAAGAGATCTTAAGACCGCTGCGCCTTGCAAATCCCTGCGTGTGTCACATATCATCCGGGACGGCATTCATATCTATCTCTGTGTCAACGAGGGAATGGAAGCCATTGATCTTCCAGCTGGCGTGCCTGTTAGCGGCACCATGATCCATTATGATCTGTGGAGGGATGCCGCATATGCCGTCGGCAATTATGAGAGCTTCCGGCTGAAGCTGCTTCCTTTTGAAAGTGCGGCGCTGATCGTAGATGAGACGGACCGATTTGCAGCACCCCCTCTGCCGGACTGGAAGGAAATTGATCTTCAGGAACTGCTGACAGAAGCAGGCCAGGATAACGCACAGCTTTGTAAAACCTACCGCGCACAGCTTACTCTTGACGCCCCTTCCGGTGATGAGGTACTTTGCCTTGAAGCAGAGGAAATGGCGGAGTGCTGGATCAACGGGAATTTCTCGGACGTTAGCTTTTGGAACAGGCACCGCTTTTTTGCAGGCTCCTTACTGAAACCGGGCAGAAATGAAATCGAGATCAAAGTAACCGGCAGCATTTCCAACCGGTACGACAAGCCGGTTCCCTACGGCATCCCAAGGTAATATATTTGCTGAAACAGGAGACAACATTTAAAATATAATAAAGTTATTTATCGGACTAAATAAAAGACCAATGGGAAGCAAGAACCGTTCTCATTGGTCTTTTATGAAATATTATTTACTTGTTTTGGTTATCCCAATAGTACGGGACAAGTGGCGCATCAAAACAATCAAAGTAAAAACACTCATGAGCTTATTTTCAATTAATCATCAGTAAAACACAACTCTATCACTAATCCTAGAAATGAATTTAATTGACAAATATATCGCAGTTCGATACAATATATATAGCAGTGCTATATATTGTAGTTCGATAAGAGGTGGATTTGTGGAAGAGCATATTAAGAGGATTTACCTGCCCATGACAGAAACAGGGTTTTACATTTTGTTCTGCCTGCAGGAGGAGATGCATGGATACAGCATCACCCAGAAGGTGAAAGAAATGACAGGCGGCGAAGTCATAATCAGCGCCGGAACCATGTACGGAAGCTTATCCAAAATGGAAAAGGATAACCTCATCCATTTTGTCCGGGAGGAAGGAAAAAGAAAATCATATCAAATTACCCCGTTGGGAAAAGAAATACTAAATATCGAGATAAACCGTATTAAAAGGGTGTATGAAAACATAAACGGAGGTCAATGGAATGGAGCGGAAAATTGTTCGTAAATACTTTTTCTTAGCTGACTTTTTAGAGGAGCAGAACTTTTTGCAGGAGCAGCATAAATCCGGCTGGAAATTTGTAAAATTGAAGGGTACCAATAAATATATCTTTGAAAAAACAGAACCCGGGGATTTTATTTACCAGATGGACGTTATTCCGGCCATGAAAGACGAAGAAGCCTATTTGCTCATGTTTAAGGACTACGGGTGGGAGTATGTAACAAAATACAGTGCATGGTATTATTTTAGGAAGATAAAAAAGTGTTCCAATGAGGATATCTGTATTTTCAGTGATGCAAGCTCTAAGCTTGACATGATTAAAAGGGGGCAGAATGTTCAAACAGCAGCCTTGCTGTGCCTGTGCGTCTTATCAGCTTATGGGATGTTTTCTTCTCCGTCCGTATTGGGTATCGTATTTTTCATTGTATGTATTGTTTGTGTCATAAGAAATTATATTAAATTCAGGAAACTAAAAAATTCTATCAAGAACCCTATTGCTGAAAAATAGCAAAAAAGATGGAGTTATAAGCAGACGGAGCAGCAGAACAGGTTTTGTCCGCCTCCTCTGCTTAGGTTTACTCTTTCACATATTCCGCTATATCCTGTAATTTGCAATCTAAAATTTCGCAAAGCGTATTCAAAGCCGAAGAAATGTATCTGTGCGCAAAGGAAAGTTAAGCAAGTGAGGGAGCCATTGCAGAATGAACTTTCCCCACTATATACTGTGATACAATAAACGGGAATCACATGTATACGGTAGGTTAAATCCATTTTGCAACGGCTCCTTCTTTCTACCATTCTTTCTAACCTTACATTTTATAATCCTATGCATTACCCTTGTCACAGGATTACTGTACCTGCAGTGCTTCCATAAACCGCCTGGTTATCTCAAGGGGTCTGGTAATAGCGCCTCCAACCACCGCCGTATAGGCTCCTGCCTCATATACCCTTCCGAGATCTTCGGGGCTGTGTATGCCGCCTTCCGCCACTACCGGAGCGGACAGCCTGCTGCTCAGCTTACTGATCAGCTCCAGGTTGGGTATCTCCGTTCCCTTTGTCTCCTGCGTATACCCGCACAGGGTTGTACCTACCAGATCGAAGCCCAATGCCTCAGCCGCCTCCCCTTCTTCAAAGGAAGCGATATCGGCCATAAACAGCTGATCCGGATATTGATCCCGCACCTTTCGGAAGAAATCAGCAAGCTCCATTCCCCCAGGACGTTTATGGCCCGTTGCATCCATGGCGATGATTTCGCATCCCACCCGTACCAGCTCCTCTACTTCATCCATCGTGGGCGTTATGTAGACCTGGCTGTCGGGATAATCTTTTTTTACAATCCCTATTACCGGAAGCTTCACCTGGTTTTTAATTTCCAGAATGTCCTGCGCCGTGTTTGCCCGTATTCCACAAGCTCCTCCCATAGAGGCCGCCAGCGCCAGCCTTCCCATAATAAAGGAGCTGTGAAGAGGCTCATGGGGAAGTGCCTGACACGATACCATCAGCCCTCCCTTTACTGCCTCAAGTATTTTCTTCTTATTCTCCATGTTTTCCTCATTTCTGTAATATCTGATTACACCATTATGAATAATACCGTTTACCGTACCGGCTACATCGTAATTTCTTTCTTACCCGATAATTTGAAAAATACCAGCAACGCAATTACCGTAGACAAAGTCATTATGGTCGACAATGCTGCCGCCATACCGTAATTCCCTCTCACCACCTGGGTGTATGTCTCTATGGACATGGTCTTCGTCCTTGATGTATAAATCAGCACGGAGGTGCTCAGCTCCGTAATAATGGAAATCAAGCTCAACACCGCCCCGGAGACAATGCCGGATACCATCATCGGCACCGTAACCTTGAAAAAGGTTTTCATAGGCGACGCCCCAAGACTGATAGACGCCTCCTCCACGCTGATGCTCACCTGATGCAGTATGGCCGAGCTGGACCTTATGGTATAGGGCAGCCGCCGGATGGTGTACGCCACAATCATGATAATCATGGTTCCCGCGATTCTGAGAGGCCCTTTATTAAAGGTTACCAACAGGGCGATACCCAATATGGAGCCGGGAACAATGTAGGGAAACATGCTGAAAACATCAATCGTATTGGTCAGCAGATTAGGTCTGCGCACGGTCACATAGGAGATAAGCACCGCGATGATTGCAATCACCAGGATAGATATTCCCGCATAGAAAAAGGAATTGGTGATGGCTGTCCCCAGTCTTCCAAAGGCCGTCCTGTAGCTGTCCAGGGAAAAGCCTTCCACGAAGAGCCTCCCGTTTGTTTTCTGGAAGGAGGTATAGATTACCACCAGCTGGGGAAGCATGGCGATCAGGGTGTAAAGATACACAAATCCATGGGCAAGCACATTCTTAAGCCCCTTTTCTTCTTTCGCTTCAATCGGACGTAGGGCGCTCATAGTAAAGGATTTCTTCCTTGTTATGTATTTCTGAAGCAGAAATACAGAGCTTGCAAACAGGATAACCAGAACAGAAATAGCCGCCGCAAAATTATCTTCACCGCCTACCTCCGAGATAAATTCGTTGTAGATCAGAACCGGTATGGTCCGGTAGCCCTCTCCCATGAGCATGGGCGTACCGAAATCAGCCAATGCCCGCATGAACACCAGCAGCCCGCCGCCCAATATCGTCGGCATGATCAGCGGGAGCAGAACCGTCACTACCTTGCGCACTCCTGTACAATTCATGCTCTCCGCCGCTTCCAGCAGCGAATGGTCCACATTCTTTAAGGCTCCCGACACATACATGAAAATCAGCGGCGAGAACTGGATGGTCAGCACCAGAAGAATGCCCGGAAAACCGTAAATGCCCGGAAGGGTGATGCCAAAGGCTCCGTTCAGCAGCCGGGTCAGGCTCCCGTTGCGCCCCAGCAGCAGAATCCAGGAGTAAGCGCCTATAAAAGGGGCCGACATGGAGGACACCAGGATCAGAATCCGGATAAAGGCAGCCCCTCTGATTTTGACTGTCGTCATAATATAGGCTAAGGGTGCCGCCACCGCTATGGTCAGCAGGGTTACGGCTACGGTGATCTTGATACTGTTAAATATGGTTCCGTAATAATATTTTTTGGAGAAAAACCGTACAAAATACTCCAGGGTAAATGCACCGGTATCGCCGTCTATAATACTGATTTTCAGCAAGGAGAACAAAGGATAGATCAAAAACAGGACATATAGAAGGAAAATGCCGATGGAGATATAGAACCAGATATCTTTTCTACGAAACTGCGGCATCATTGATTACCCCCTTTGTATAGTTTCGTTCCCCTTCTGCATCAAATATGTTTATTTTCTCAGCCTTTAACCTCAGACCTATTATTTCACCCTTTTTAACCTTCTCATCCACGCTGGATTCCTCGATGATTTCCGCCCTCTCCCCTGTCTCCAGCTCTACAAAGTAATGGGTGTTGAGGCCCAGATACACGCTGTTTAGAATAGTAGCCCGGATGCCCTCCTCCGGCCTGCATACCATGAATTCCTCGGGCCTGACGGATATCCTCACCTTCACCTCACTGCTTCCGGGAACAAAGTCCTCCAGGTTCTCCACCCTTTCCGAGTAGTGCGCTCCCAGATGAAGCCTGTGCTTTCCTTCTTCCTTTGTCAGCTTCCCCTTTAATATATTGCTGTGCCCTATGAAGGTGGCAACAAATACATTGGACGGGCGGTGGTAGATGTTTCTGGGGGTTCCTACATGCTGTAATTCCCCGTCCTTCATTACCGCAATCCGGTCGGAGACGGCCATGGCCTCCTCCTGGTCATGGGTTACATATACGGTTGTAATTCCCACGGAATTCTGAATTTCCTTAATGGAATTTCTCATATCCACCCGGAGCTTCGCGTCCAGATTGGACAGGGGTTCATCCATGAGCAGCACATCCGGCTCAATAACGATGGCACGCGCCAGGGCGATTCTCTGCTGCTGCCCGCCGGACAGCCTCTCCGGCATCCGGTCAATATATTCGTCCATTTTAACGGTGGATAGGATTTTCCTTACCTTTTTGTCAATCTCCTCTGAGGAAACCCTTCTGTTTTTCAGTCCGAAGGCCACATTATTTTTAACGGAAAGGTGGGGAAAGATAGCATAGTTTTGAAAGACCATCCCAATATTCCTTTTTCCCGGAGGGGTCTGGTTAATCACCTTATCGTTGAAGGATATGCTTCCTCCCTCTATGCTATTAAAGCCTGCTATCATCCGCAGCAGCGTTGTTTTCCCGCAGCCGGACGGCCCTAACAGGGTGAAGAACTCACCCGGCTTAACCTCAAAGGATATGTTTTTGATAATGGTTGTATCTCCGTATTTTTTCACCAACTCCTTAAATGCTATACCAATTTTCATATTCTTTTCCATATCTGCCCCCGTTCTCAGCGCGTAACAAGCCTGCAGCAGGTGCAAGCTTGTCGGCGCCTTTGGTTTATTCGAAATTCGTGATGATATCCTTCCACTTGTTCAGGATTTCTTCCTTATGCTCCTGGCAATACTCCGCATCCTCCTCAATCAGATAGATATCCGAATAGGGGATCATATGATTTCCCAGCTCCGCATTCTTATGAAGCGGGCGGTTGGTCAGCTGCGTGCCGAATATGCTCTGGGCTTCCTGGGAAGTGATAAAGTCAACGAATTTCTTTGCATTTTCCATATTGGGCGCACCCTTTACGATGCCGAGATCGGATTCCAGGAATACCGCACCCTCTGACGGGAATACAATTCTGACCGGCGCTCCGCTCTTCACATAGTTGGCACAGGGATCTTCATAGGTCAGAGCCACAATATACTCACCTTCCACCACTCCCTTATGCACGGCGCCGGAGCTGTTCAGTATCTTTCCATCCAGATTCTGAACCAGCTTATCCACGTAGTCCCATGCCTCTTCCGACTCGTATCCGCCCATGGCCAGGAGAATATTGGTCAGCTGACGGTAAGCGCTGGAGGAGCTTACCGGATCGCCGGAAACGATCTTGCCCTTCAGCTCAGGATTTAATAAATCAGCGTACCCGTTGATCTGGATATCTCCTATGAGGTTCTCATTTACCAGCAAGCAGCTTCCGTTGGCAATATAAGGTGTCCGGAAAGGGGCAACCTTCTCATGATCCACTAAGAGATCCTTAAGATTGCCGGATACGTATTCCTCGAAATATTCCGGGTCTGTAACATATCCTCCGAAGATAACATCCGCATAAGGGTTGTCCTTCTCCGATTCGATGCGCTTCATCAGCTCACCGGCTCCTGCGCTGACTACCTCTACCTTGATGCCGGTTTCGTTTTCAAACATGGGAATGAAGGTGTTCATGATTTCATCTACATTGGGGGAGTAAACTACCAGGCTCCCGGAATCCTTCTTAGGCTCAGACGTATCTTTTCCTCCCCCCTCTTCCTGGGTCTTTCCCGGTGTCTCCGTGGGCTGCTTTGCCCCCTCCTTTTTTGTAGTGCATCCAGCCAGAGAAATGACTGTTAATCCAATTACCAATAACAAGCTAATAAATTTTTTCATATGGTACCTCCCTTGTATTTAGTGATTCCATCATATAGTGATTCTGCCTGTTTTAAAATCCGACTAAATCATACTATTATCCAATATATCAAACTCTTTTCATCAAAAACTCGTTGCTATGGTTATTATATACAAAAATTTCACACTTTACATTTGATAGCATCGAATTTTTTTATTCAGGAGAATATAATTTTTGCACAGCCATAAAATAGAACTTAAAGACATAAAAGACAAGAGTGATGACTAAAATAAAACGGTAGAACGATATCCATAAAGATGAACAACAAAAAATGATTATCCTTCACCCTGAAAAGTCTAGGATAATCATCTCTTAACAAATTAGGGCAAGCACAGGTTTTAACCCTGCTTTTCCTGTTACCTATATATAACAGCTGCTTTCCTTTTTGTAAAGTAGTGGATATCTGCTTTTCACCAAAATCACGTCAAAGCTTGACAACCACCTTATTTTATACACCTCGATTATAGGAACATGCTTTTGTTCCTGTAATATACCACCGAGAATAGCTGCATCTGCCTTATACGCCCATGATTACAGGAACATGCTTTTGTTCCTGTAATATACCAGCAATTTGCTAGGTGATATTCCCACGTACTTTTTAAACACCGTTATAAAATACTTATAATCGCTATACCCTACCTGTGTAGCAATATTATAGATTTTCTCTTCCCCTGTCTTCATTAATTCCACTGACTTCTGTATCCTGTACCGGTTCAGAAATTCATTAAAGGTCTGGTTCAATTCTTCCTTAAGATTCCGGTTTATATAATTCGCACTGACCTTCAGTTCATCCACCAGATCCTGCAAGCCGATCCGGGACTTGTAATTCTTCTCAATAAATGCGTAGGTTCTTTTAACATAATAATTATGAAAACCGTCTCCGATCAGCTGTATATCATCGAAGGAATTGTCCCTGTTCTCCTCGGATTTCTGGTAATAGCTCTGCCGGTGCACCAGATCCTTTTTCGCTTTTTCCACGGCAGAATCCAGCTTGGCATGATCCAGGGGCTTCAGCAGGTAATTGCTGACACCGATATCAATCGCCTGTCTTGCTTTCTCAAATTCATCATATACGGATATGATAATGCTGGAAAACAATACTTCGTCCCCTACCTCTTTCAGCATCTCCAGTCCATCCATCAAGGGCATACCAATATCCGTCACCACGATGTCCGGCTTCAGCTCCCATATTTTCTCCAGACCCTCCAGGCCGTTGGAGGCTTCCCCGATTACCACACAGTCCTTATCATTCCACGGATAGGTATAAATAATCCCCTTACGGATGATCTCCTCATCCTCCACTACTAAGACCTTGAAGCTCACTCTTCTTTTTCCTCCCCTTTCACCTTAACCGTAACCATAAAGCCATAGCTTCCATCGATATTCTGTATGCCATAGCCCTCGCCGTGCATATATACCAACCGCTTATGAATATTGCCAAGCCCGATATGCTCCACCGGGTCCTCCATCAGCGTGTCCATCAGCTCCCGGGCCTTTTCCCGGGTAATGCCCTTGCCATTGTCCCTGACCTGAAAATAAATGTCACCCTCTTGTTTGTAAGCCGTTACGGTCACATGAAAACCCGGTACTCCCTGGTAGCCGTGCTTGATGGAGTTCTCGATCAGCGGCTGGATCAGCAGCTTGGGCACGATATTTTCCTTCACTTCCTCCTCCAGATGGATCTCATAGGTAAAGTTGCTTCCGATTCTGGTCTTCTGGAGATATAAATAGTCCTCCACGTATTTCATATCCTTCACCACGCTGGAATACTGGTCTTTATTGTATAAACTGTACCGGAGAATACCGGACAGGCTGAGGATCATTTTCTCCGTATCCTCCCCGCCCATCAGGGACATGTACCGGAGACTTTCCAGCATGTTCAGGAAGAAATGGGGATCAAACTGCGCTTCCAGCTGTTTAATCTCCGACACCCTGCGGATTTCGGACAGCTCCTCATTCCGTTTCATCAACTGATTCAGCTGGTTCAGCATATGGTTGTACTCCTCCGTAAGAAAACGGAACTCCTCCACATGATCCGAGGCAGCTGCCATATGCTGCGTTTCTCCTTCCTTCAGATGAGAAAATGCCTGTACCAGATTCTGAATGGGCTCCGTCACCTTTTTGCTCACCTTCCGGGAAATATTATTAACCAGAAAAATAAGATGAATCAGAACCACTGCTGAAAATAAAATGCTCATTACATAGGAGCTTCTTATAGAATTCCATGTGCCGGCAGTGTAGATCGTGATTCCGTACCCCGGCAGAGTACCATTTACAAAATAGTACTTATCTTCGTTGACGCCTGTAAAAACCGGGTCCTGATCCGGGAGAAATCTCTCCTTCAGCCTATGGTCCATGTCATTCTGTATGCTGATAATGCGATCAAATCGGTCCACCGTCAACTGACGCAGCATAGTTCCCGATTTCAACACCCTCTGAAGTCCCTCCTCCAGGGTCTGCACCATGACATAACCGACAATCTCCTCCCCATCCCTTACAGCCGCCCCCAGGGTATAAACCGAGAGAATTCCGGAAGGGTACTCAATCAGATTGGACTCATCCAGTACATCGGGATATTTCTTCTTAATTCTTTCCGTAATCAGGATAAGTCCCGCCTGGGAATATTCCTCGGAGAACTTCAGGCTGGAGCTGAGGACACGGCTGTCCCTGCCCAACAGATTCATCACACATTTCAAATCCGTATCCCGATTATAGGCATAGAAGTCCTCATATAGCATACTGGCATTTCCCGCGCCTAGGAAATATTCCAGAACCTTTGGAGATTGGGAAAAGTCCCGAAGAAAATCCTTCTGCGCATCCAGTTCCTGTTCCAGCTGCTGTACGGCCTGCTGGTTACTGACACGGACCTCGCGTTTAAACAGATATTGCTGAAAAACAAATACGAAGCCCAGCAATAGCACGGATATGGTAAAGGCAGGTATGATTCCGTAAAAAACAAAGTATTCCCGTAATAGCTGACCAATTTTTTTCTCTTTCTTCATCGGGCAATTCACCTCCCATCCGATCTCCGCAGCCTATTCTGCATTCACATTATGCAGCATGACCGCCTCTCCTTCTCTTGCACTGACGGACACATTTTTCATATGAAGACCGTTAATATTATAGGCTTTCATTCCCGTCTTCCCCAATGCCGTCACATTCTCCAGCGTGATATTTTCCAGGGGAGCCTCCGGCAGACCGGCGAGGAAGATGGCATTGCCGGTGGCGGTATCCAGTACAATATTGCGGAAGGTGATATTGCGGATCACCGGAGTTCCCTCCGTAACCGGATGGCTTTCATCGGGATCAAAGGTCTCCAGATGGTAGTACTGGTCCACATAGATTGCCCCCCGGAACCAGCGGGTATCCCTATGCTCTCCATAGTTGGAGATGCGGCAGTCGGCATAGGTAATATTTTCAATGACACCGCCCCGGTACAAGGGTGCTTTCACCGAACCGACACTGTATGCATCCTCAAATACACAGTCCTGTACCAGCACATTGCGGATTCCTCCCGACATCTCGCTTCCCATGGCAACGCCGAAGCCGCTGAGGAAGGTGCAATTGGTGATTCGAATATTTTCGCTGGGTACACCCCGTTTGCGCCCGTCTTCGTCCCTGCCGGATTTCACGGCAATGCAGTCATCCTGGCTGGCGATCAGCGAGTGGCTTTTCAAATGCAAAGCTCCGGTTAGAAAGACTCCTTCCGGTATATAGACGATACCCTCCTCACTGCAGGCATTGATTGCCGCCTGAATTGCTTCCGTATTGAGGGTAATTCCATCTCCCTTCGCACCAAAGTCCCTGATATCAAATAACTCACCCTGTCTCTTTGTAGAAGCTGGAAGAGTATTGCTCTGTGTCAGCAGCTTGCCATCCCGGGCAACAGCACGAACCTCACAGGTATAGGAAGTCTCCGGCCTCAAGTGCTCGGCAGTGTAGTCTGTACAAGCAGCAATTCCCTCCATCCTGCCGTTTAACAGCACCTGATAGCACTCCGCCCCCGGTACCTTGTCCCACACCAGTGCAAGGCTTGTGGCAGTCCGGGCACCGGACGGGTGATAAAGCATCAACTGATCCATCGTATTTTCCTTCCCTTCTATTGTTTTACCGGTACTGCACCCGGTCTGTTCTACATAATATACTCCGATTACAGGAACACAGATTATGTTCCTGCAATATAAATCCTATCTATAGAATACCAGCAAATCAAAGATTATAAAAGACTGCAAAAATTTTATACAGAAAAACAGCCCCTTGCAGGAATCCATCTATAAGGACTGCTTGCAGAGCGGCTGTTTTTTCTTCTATCTCATACCATTAAACTACTTCTTTCATAATAATCAGTCTGTCGCCTTCCTTTACCTTGCCCTCTTCCATCTCATTCAATGCCATAATGTTATCCACCGTAGTATAATATTTTTTTGCAATATTCCACAGTGTGTCATCCCTTTTCACCACATAACCGATTATTCCGGGCATTGCCTGAAGTTTTTCCATATCCAGAGGGTTTACAACCACATCCGTGATGACAGGCTCTGTGATCACATCGAATACGATGGTATTCAGATTGATTACTGCCTTAACCTCTATCTCTTCGCCATCCAGCATCATGACACTGAGCTGGTCAAGGCAGGGCTTCACCTCATAGTTGCTCCCGGGCTTCATGCCCTTCAGCTCAATTATCTGGGAGAAGGGGATCATGGCCTTCAGAGAGTTCATCGGCCTCCGGTCATCCTCGGAGATATACAGGATGCTTACTTCAATCACACCCTCCACGGTCAGCTCCGTGCTCTCCGCCAGAACATCATCGATCCGGATCTCTCCGCTGGCATGGCACACCTGCAAAATCCTGGGCTGGTCATCCGGCACCCGGATCCGGTCAGAAATCCGGTACTTGCTGTTATTCTTTATTACCAAATTCTCATAATCCGCATTTCGGATGATGGGTGTGATTTCCTTCTTCGGACTGTAAATGTCACAGAGAATCTCCGGTTCCACTGTTTCATATACCTTAATGCCCAGATCCAAAATAACCTCCAGGTCGAGAACCCGTTCCTCTCCGTCCGGGTCCGGCCTCACCTCCAGGCTCTTGTTTCCGATACTGCAGGTAATATCCTCAATCATTTCCTCGGTACAGCCATTGCAGTCCACAGTTCCGCTGAAGGGAAGCTCCGACTCATAGTATTCCATCGGATTCTCTTCGTCCTCCGTGGTGTAAAGAATAAAGACCGGCAGCTCACCTTTGATTGTAAATTTATCTTCCAGGAGCCTTATCTCCACATTGCTCAGGTTGACATCGGTAAATAAAAGGGTTCCGATATTTCCTTTATTGCCCGGAAGCATGATCTCATCCTTAATGCGGAAGGTGTCCTTTTTATTAATTGCTACGTTTGTAATCTCTATCTTCTTATTTATGTACTGTACATCCTCGGAGTCCTCCACCATGACCGCTGTTTCTTCATCATACAGCTCTTCCACAGCCACATACATCCGGACAACGGACTTGACACTGAGCTTCCGGGAATTGATCAGACCCGTGGACAGATCCTCCAGCTCCCATTTCACAATGGGCTCATCATCGGAACAGTTAACATCCATGTTGATCACTTCATCAAAGGGGATATCCCCCGCAATGTTATGAACCGGCCTCGGATCTCCCTCGCAGAGATAGATTACATTAAACCGGAGGACTCCCTTCACCAGCAGTTTTCCGTTCATTGCCTTGATTTCATTGATCTTTACTTCACCCTGCCCAGTGATAATCCGGTCAATATCCGGTTTAATGTCGGGAACATTAAAATCATCGTCCAATGTAAGCTGCAGGGTGCTCTTACATTTCAATTTATTCATGTGAATATTTTTTTTAATCAAATCCACTGGTAATCCCTCCTTAGATTTGGACATACGACGGAATGCCTCTGTCATATCTTATTCGCTTTGCAAAGGATTTATGATATGGATTTGAAAAATAAAGAGCCTAAAAAAAGCTAAAACCGGGCAGGCTTTAGCTCCATTATCCAACAAATGGCAAGGGTTCACCCCTTGCCATTGTTTTATCTTAACTGCAAAGAATCAGTTCCACATCCTTCGTAAGGACATCGGTGTAGCTATAAGAAACTGTTCTGACCGGCATCCCTTCGTTCTCTTGTATTTTAATTAAGAAAATGCTGGGATAGGTCTCGGAAATAATACCTTCTGTAATATCGACCTTATGGCGTCCCCTGTTGATCCGAATCTTGACCCTCTTTCCTGTCTGATTCATCACTGCATTCCGTACACAATTTACATCATTTTGCTTCATCATTATTTTCTCCTTATCAATGTCCACTCACCTTGGCTGGGGTTCCCATAGGATCTGTTCACATTTTCCAAATAAATCTGTAACAAACTACATGCTTCGCATGCATTATAACATAAATTGCATTTTCCGTCAATGAATTTTCAGACAATTCACAGTCTACAGCGGTAGTTGTGCACATAAATTTGCACATTAAAGTTTTAACTTTTTAGTTAAATTCATGGAATAATTTCACATACCTAGTCCATTTGAACCATTATATACTGGAATTTTGCACAATTCCCGCACTTTGTAGCATTAAAAACTCAACATTTCGCCAAATTTTACAAAACCACAATATGTTGACCTTGGAAATAATTAGTCAACAAAATATTGTAGCTCCAGTCTATTCCTATCCACATTTTTACTGTTTTGACCATTAAAATATCATTGGAACTCGATTTTTTCCTCCCGGAACTCCAGCTTAACCACCACATAAGGATAGGTGACTCCCTGGGATACCACATCCTCCTGGGACGGACCGATGAGCGTGGTCTTAATATGGATGGCATCGCTGGTCAGATACAACTCATCCACTGAGATGCTGAAGCCCCCGCTGTTCTGTTTGCCATAGCCCCTCACAATATAGAGATTGTCCTTATTTCTATAGGACAGCCGGAAGGGCTCCTCCATCTTCTCATCGATGATTTCCTTCAGCTCTCCGGGCAGATCCGCATCCTCCACCACGGTAAACTCCAGATCCTTTATTTTCTTAGCCTCGGTTCCCTCCTGTTTACAGCCCGTAATTCCCAGAATTGTTATCATTATGGTAAGAAGCAGAAATAATATTCTGGATCTTCTCATCTTGACCTCCATAGATTTTTCCTTATAGAATTCTATGTTTCCATCGGCAAAATAATGAGGATTTTTCGCACAGACGATGCTTTTAAGAACCGTTACTGATTCCCCGGCGGTATTCGCTGGGGGAGACACCGAAGATCTCCTTGAACACCCGGTTGAAGGTCCGCTGGCTCTCAAAGCCGGAATCCACACTGATTCGGGTCAAAGTATAGTTGGTGGATTGAATCAGTGCCTGGGCATAGTTTGCCCGTATATGGTTCAGATACTGGTTGAAATTAGTCTTCAGCTTTGCGGAAAACACACGGGACAGGTAGAATTTGCTCACATTCAGATGCTTTGCCAGCTTCGTCAGCGTCAGAGGCTCCTGGAAATGCTCCGCCACATAGCTGACAATATGATAAGTGAGGTCATAATTGCTGATATCCCGGTTTTTTACCAGAGTGATCACCGGAAGAATCCGGGAGAGTATCAGCAGTACAAGGGCACGGCAGGCATTCAAATTTCTTCCCTCCCGGCACTCCTTCTCCAGCTCCAGCATCGCAAGGCTCACATTGGGGTGCAGCTGGTCAGCCGTCAGAAAGGGCTTCTCCGGGGAATAGCTGGTCAGCCTTTTGAAGAATTCTCCCGTAAGCTCCAGGCTGCAGATGACGACAATGCTCCGTCCGGGCAGCCTTCCCTCCATTTTTCCATAGCTATGAACGGTATTGGGAAAGATAACAGCAAAATCACCCGTTTCTAATATGCGGGAATGACCGGATGCTTCTACCTCGATTGCTCCGCTCTCCACATACAGCAATTCAATCTGACCGTGAAGGTGATCGGGAAATTGAAGATCATCCGAATAAAACACCCTTATTTCGTCCTTTATATTTTCATAGAATGCTTTCATAGCTATACCCGTGCCTTTCACTTTTTGATGGCCTGTTCAAAAAGTGAATAGGCCTTAATAAATAGTTTGAAGGTGACCTTCTTTCCAACTTTTCTCCTCATAATTTAAGTCCATACAGCAATATTTGGCTGATTATTTAGGTTTATTGTCCCTCATCCCGTCCAATAGATGTTATAATAGCATTATCAGACAATACTGATATTCCAAGAATATCACAAAATATCAATTAAGAAAAGAGGTTTACAGTTATGGGACATAAGTTAGCAATCATCGGCTACGGCGGCATGGGTGACTGGCATTATCGCAGCGTAACCGATTCCATCGACAGCGCAATGGTAAAGGGAATTCTGGATATCCGTGAGGAGGCCTGCCGCAAGGCGGAGGAAAACGGACTTCATGTGTATCAAAGCCTGGAGGAATTAGTCCGGGATCCGGAGATCGATCTGGTGACTATTGCGGTACCCAATGATTTTCATAAGGACTATTCCATTGCCTGTCTGCGGGGCGGCAAGAATGTTGTCTGCGAGAAGCCCGTTACCATGAACGCAGAAGAGCTAAAGGAGATTATCGCTGTTGCAAAGGAAACCGGCAAATTGTTCACGATTCACCAGAACCGCAGGTGGGACAGGGATTACCGGATCATTAAGCAGCTTTACCAGGACGGAACCATAGGCAAGCCCTATTTTATTGAAAGCCGGGTGCAGGGTTCCGGCCAGATGCTCCACGGCTGGCGGGGACATAAGGTAAATGGAGGCGGCATGGTCTATGACTGGGGAGTACATCTTTTTGACCAGCTTCTGAATCTCATTGACAGCCCTGTGGTCTCCATTGCTCC
This sequence comes from Bacillota bacterium, assembly GCA_023395555.1. Taxonomy (GTDB): domain Bacteria; phylum Bacillota; class Clostridia; order Lachnospirales; family Lachnospiraceae; genus Mobilitalea; species Mobilitalea torta. The sequence goes on along the minus strand of JAEWYQ010000079.1, from coordinate 34,936 downwards.
CCATCTGGTTTATTTGTTCAATCATGAGGTGGATGATAATTTCAAAGTGCTTCTTACCTTTGAAAACGGAATCTCCGCCTTGGTAGAGGTTGCTACCAACTGTTTTATTAACCAGCCCAGATGGCATATGTGCGGAAGCGAGGGAACGGTTGTCATCAAGGATTGGGAATGCAACGGCGAAGTGGTCAGCCTGGCCAACAAGGATGCTCTGAAATGGGAGAATGATATCGTCTACACCGCCGCCGGGCCCACAAGAACCATGGCTCCCCGGCCGGATGAAACGAAGAAATTCTCTCCCCTTCCTCAGGTGGAGACCTCCTGGAGCGAGTTTTACAATAATATTGTCAATGTCCTGGACGGCAAAGCCGAGTTAATCGTAAAACCGGAGCAGGCACTGCGTGTTATGACATTGATTGATGCTATCTTCCTTGCAGCCAGGGATGGCAAGCCCGTGTCCTGCAGAATCTAATGCTGCGGATGCAGCGTCCGGGAACATAGCATGTGTTCCTGCTGCCAGGGCATATATGCGGCTGTTCTTATCACTTACCATTAACCGTATTATAAAGGAGGTTACTCTATGTCTACAAACAAGAAAGTATTAATCTTACAGGGAGGCTGGGACGGTCACGAGCCGAAGCTCACCTCCAAGCGTTTTGCAGGACTTCTGGAAAAACACGGATACACCTGCACGATCTCCGATACATTGGATGTCCTTGCGGATGCCGATATGCTGATGGATCTGGATCTGGTGGTTGCCTGCTGGACTATGGACAAGATTGACAACCAATATGTTATCAATCTTTCCAAAGCAGTCGGCTCCGGTGTCGGCCTGGCAGGCTGTCATGGAGGTATGTGCGATTCCTTCCGTGACAATACGGAATGGCAGTTCATGACCGGAGGCCAGTGGGTCAGCCATCCGGGCGGCGACGGCATCGAGTATACGGTCAATATCAATCACGGTTCCAGTCCGATTACCGAGGGGCTGGAGGATTTCACGGTATGCAGCGAGCACTATTATCTTCATATCGATCCGGCAATTGAGGTGCTGGCTACCACCCGCTTCCCTTCGGTGAATTATTACCACATCTCCAACAAGCCGGTTGATATGCCGGTTGCCTGGACCAAGTTCTGGGGCAACGGCAGGGTATTCTATACCTCTCTGGGTCACCACGACGATGTGTTTGACAAATCCCCCAATGCCCAGATCATCATGGAAAGGGGCCTTCTATGGGCTGCCCGGGGAAAGGCTTATGCTCTTGAGCACAAGCTTACTACCGAACGCTTTGAAAATACAGCCAAGATGTATTAACAGATATTAACCCCGGAAAGGAGAGAAGCATCCGCGGTATGGTCCAATACCTCGGATGAAAGGAGATAATATGAATAATGCTAAAGTAAAAGTAGCAATGATCGGTGTCGGCGCCATCAGCGGCATTTATCTTGAGAATATCACAAAGGTCTTTACAGAACTGGAATTAGTCGGCGTCTGTGACCTGATTCGGGAAAGGGCGGAGCAAGCCCGGGAGAAGTACGGGATTCAGAAATTATATGAAACCATGCACGAAGCCTTTGCCGACCCGGAAGTCGATATTGTGCTCAATCTCACCAGGCCTTATGAACACTATGAAGTAACCAGTGCAGCCCTGCTGGCTGGAAAGCATGTATACAGCGAAAAGCCCTTGGGCGCAAGCTATGAGGAGGGCGCTAAATTAGTTGCTCTCGCCCGGGAGAAGAACCGGATGCTGGGCGGAGCACCGGACACCTTCCTGGGTGCCGGTATTCAGACCTGCAGACGCCTCATCGACGACGGCTTCATCGGGGAACCCATCGGTGCCGCGGCATTCATGATCTGCCACGGTCATGAGACCTGGCATCCGGATCCGGAGTTCTATTATAAATACGGCGGAGGCCCGATGATGGATATGGGCCCCTACTATGTCACAGCCCTGGTGAATCTCATAGGCGGCGTAAAGGGTGTCACAGGTGTGACCAAGACCAGCTTCCCTCAAAGAACCATCACCAGCCAGCCAAAGAGCGGAACCATCGTGGATGTGGAGGTTCCCACTTATGTTACCGGTATCCTGAGCTTTGACAACGGTGCGGTAGGAACTATCTTTACTACCTTTGATGTGCATTATAACCAGCAGGCCCGGCTGGAAATCTACGGAACAAAAGGAACCCTGCTGGTTCCCGACCCCAATACCTTCGGCGGTTCCATCAAGCTCCTTCGTCCTGAGGACGGAGAATACCGGGAGATGCCTCTCATGTATGATTACCGGGAGAATTCGCGGGGTCTTGGCCTGGCGGATATGGCAAAAGCCCTGCAGACGGGCAGGGACTACCGGGCCGGCTACCCTCTGACCCAGCATGTGCTGGAGATTCTGACCAGCTTTGAGAAAAGCAGCGCCGAGGGCCGCTATCTTCCCCTTGAAACCCGGTATGAACGGGCTATGCCAATGAAAAACAATCCGATTCACGGCATTTTAGACTAATATTCCAAAAGGGGTCATATACCTCCAACAGGTATATGACCCCTTTTCATCGGTTTCCGGTTATATATAGACCCCCTGATTATTATATCTTTTGAACCTTTGCGATCAAGGAGCTGCCGTCTGCATCAATGGTAATCGTATCCTCGGGCTCTACCTGGCCGCTTAATATAAGCCTTGCGCTTAAGGTCTCCACATTCTTCTGCAGATAACGCCTCAAGGGCCTTGCTCCATAGACCGGATCATAGCTCTGCTCCACAATAAAGTCCTTTGCTGCTTCGGTCAGATGAATGGAAATCTCCCGGTCTGCAAGGCGCTTATTCAGATCTGCGATCATCAGATCCACAATACTGTGGATGTTCTCCCTGGTCAAGGGCTTAAACAGCACTATTTCATCCAGGCGGTTCAGGAATTCCGGGCGGAAGCAGCCCTTTAATTCATCCATTACCAGCTCTTCGCACCGGCTGCTGATCTCACCGGACTCATCAATCCCCTCCAGCAGATAACGGGAGCCGATGTTGGAGGTCAGGATCAGGATGGTATTCTTAAAATCAACCGTCCGTCCCTGGGAATCCGTTATCCGTCCGTCATCCAGAACCTGAAGCAGCACATTGAATACATCGGGATGGGCCTTCTCCACCTCATCGAAAAGAATGACCGCATAGGGCTTGCGGCGGATTGCTTCCGTCAGCTGTCCGCCCTCCTCATAACCCACATATCCGGGAGGCGCGCCGATCAGCCTGGCTACCGAATGCTTCTCCATATATTCGCTCATATCAATGCGCACCATATTATGCTCATTGTCAAAGAGGCTTTCCGCCAGGGCCTTTGCCAGCTCCGTCTTACCAACACCGGTAGGCCCAAGGAACAGGAAGGAACCAATGGGCTTCCTGGGGTCCTTAATTCCTGCCTTGGAACGCAGTATGGCATCCGCCACTTTATCCACGCCTTCATCCTGCCCTACAACCCGGCGATGAAGCTCGGTGCTGAGATTCAGCGTCTTATTCCGTTCCCCTTCTGTCAGCCTGGTAACCGGAATTCCTGTCCACCGGGACACAATCCTGGCGATTTCCTCCTCACTGACATTCTCATGCACCAGTACCTTTTCTTCCTTCTTCAGCCGCTCCTCTTCCTGCTCCAGCTGCTTTAAGAGTTCCGGGAGCCTGCCGTATTTCAGCTCTGCCGCCTTATTCAGATCATAGCCCCGCTGCGCCACTTCAATTTCATTATTGAGCTCTTCCAATGCTTCCTTGAGTTTATTCACCTTTTCCACAGAAGCCTTCTCGTTATCCCATTTTGCTTTCATGGAAGCAAAGCTGTCCCGCAGCTCTGCCAGCTCCTGCTGCAGCTCCGCCAGACGGTCGGCGCTGAGCCGGTCATTCTCTTTCTTCAAAGCCGCTTCCTCAATCTCCATCTGCATGATCCGCCTCTGCATATCATCCAGCTCGGTAGGCATGGAATCCAGTTCCGTTTTAATCAGCGCGCAGGCTTCATCCACCAGATCGATGGCCTTATCCGGCAGAAACCGCTCCGAGATATACCGGTTTGACAGGATTGCCGCGCTCACCAGCGCACTGTCCGTAATCTTAACTCCATGGAATACCTCATAGCGTTCCTTTAACCCTCTGAGGATGGAAATGGTATCCTCTACCGTAGGCTCCTCTACCATAACCGGCTGGAACCTCCGCTCCAGGGCGGCATCCTTTTCCACATGCTGGCGGTATTCGTTCAGGGTAGTGGCACCGATACAGTGCAGCTCACCCCTGGCCAGCATGGGCTTGAGCATATTCCCGGCATCCATGGAGCCCTCTGCCTTACCAGCTCCCACAATGGTATGAAGCTCGTCGATGAAGAGGATAATCTGTCCCTCGCTCTTCTTCACTTCCTCCAGGACAGCCTTCAGCCTCTCCTCGAATTCTCCCCGGTACTTCGCACCGGCTACCAGTGCCCCCATATCCAGGGCGAAGAGCTTCTTGTCCTGCAAGGACTGGGGGACGTCTCCCCGGACAATTCTCTGGGCTAACCCTTCCACCACCGCCGTCTTACCAACTCCCGGCTCACCGATGAGAACCGGGTTATTCTTCGTCTTGCGGGATAGGATACGGATCACATTCCGAATCTCACTGTCCCTGCCGATGACCGGATCCAGCTTCTGTTCCCTGGCTCTGTCTACCAGATCGTAACCGTATTTCTCCAGCGTATCATAGGTTGCTTCCGGATTGTCACTGACCACCTTCTGATTGCCCCGGACCGTCTGTAAAGCCTTCAAAAACTCCTCACGGGTGATGCGGAAGTCCTGAAACAGTGTCTTTACTTCCCTTCCCGGCTGGCGCAGCATGCTCAGAAACAGATGCTCCACCGATACATAGGAATCTCCCATCTGCTTTGCCTCGTTCTCCGCGTGGATCAGAACCTTGTTCAGATCATTCCCGATGTAGACCTGCCCTCCCGATACCTTCGGGCGCTTGTTCAGCAGTCCCTTCACCTGCGCCAGGAATACCTCCGTATTAACATCCATCTTCTCCAGCAGCTTCTTAATCAGGCTGTCCTCCAGCTGGAGCAGGCTGTAAAGCAGATGCTCCACAGCAATCTCCTGGTGCCCGTATTCATAGGCCAGCTTTTCACAATTCTCAACGGATTGGATTGAATTCTGCGTAAATTTACTGATATTCATCGCTTTATTTAGGAGGGATAGCCTTCCGGTTATCCTCCGTTCCTCCCTTCCCAACAGGTTTCCAAACATAGCATGGTTACTATGTTTATGTCTGTATGTGTTCTATATCAACTATAACACATGAGACACAAATGTCAAGAGGTTTTTTTAACAAATATCATAAGGACAGCCAGGATGCTCACCAGCCCTTCCGCCGCCACAAACGCCATCCACACTCCGGTCATTCCCCAGACAGCGCTTAACAGGAATGCCATGGGAACAAGGATGACACATCCCCTGGCTACTGAAATAAGAAAAGCCTTCATAGCATTCTCCGCAGCACTCAGATACATGCATACTATAATATTAACTCCTGCAAAGAAGAAACCGATAAAATAAATCTTCAGCCCCGGCTCGGCAAGAAGTGCAATGGACGCATTCTGTCCGCTGTTGAAGATCCCGGTCAGCCAACCGGAGCCAAAGTATACCAGGAGATAGATCGCTGATGCAATAACCAGGGAACTAACCACGGCATAGCGGAGCAGCTTCCTGATCACCGGCTTTTCCCTCAAACCATAAGCCTTGCTCACCAGGGGCTGAATTCCCTGGGCGATTCCGGTGAATACCGAGATCCCCACCAGTGCCAGATTTGCAACAATCCCATAGGAGGCAACCCCCACATTCCCCTCCAGCTTCAGTATAATCCAGTTGAAGGTGATCAGAACAATGGCGGAGGACACCTCGGTAATAAATGCCGCCAGCCCCAGGCTCAGAATATCACGGGTCATCCTCAGACGGCTTCTGGCCCGCATCCAACACAAACTGCTCTTTCCAAATATAAAGTGAAACGATAAGATACCAAGGCTGATCACAGGAGCCAGTCCGGTAGCGAATGCGGCACCGAACATACCCATTCCCAGGGGAAACATAAACACATAATCCAAAATAATATTGGAGAAGCTCCCTGTCAGCATAGCGATCATGGATAATCTGGGGTTGTTATCATTGCGGATAAAGGCCAGCACGATATTATTTAGAATAAAAAACGGTGCAAAACATAGAATCGTCCGCAGATAATCCCTTGTCAGGGGCAGAGTCACCTCATCCGCTCCCAGCAACACGGCCAGAGGCACGGTCCACAATATCCCTATGGCTGCAAATACCGCTCCCGCCAAAATCCCCAGCTTTAAGCTGGATGTGAAAGCAATATTCTTCTGCTCCTCTTCCCTCTGGTATTTTAAGATGCTATAGCGGGTAGCTCCTCCGATACCGATCATCAGCCCGGTTCCATGAATCAGACTGTAGATGGAGATGGAAAAGTTCAGCGCCGCTAAACCGGTGGCCCCCAATGCCTTTGATAGAAAAAAGGTATCCGCCAGGATATAGCAGGAGAGCCCTATCATCCCAAGAATATTCAGACTCACATACTTTGCATAATTTTTTAAGACAGATTGTTCCATTCTGCTTTCCTCCTTGAATAACGGGTCCGCTTGCGGACCTTCCTATACGATAAAAAAGGTGTCCCTTCCATATCCCTTCTAAGACCTGACGGAATATTTCAGAACACCCTGTACTCTTTACCCGGTGGCAAAGAGATGGTTTTTTCTTATACAACAGTTGTTATCATAATACATTTTGCTCCGTGTGTCAATCACCTCAGCGCCAGTTAATATCCCAAAGAAGTGATTTCAATATACTATTCTTCATGTTCCTACCTCCTTGCCAAAACAGGTCTATCCTTCCTTCTTTCCGCTCTTCTCCAGTGTCTCCCATATTCCCGTAAGATACATGGCTCCAAGTGCCCGATCATATAAGCCGTATCCCGGTCTCCCGGTCTCACCCCAGATCATTCTTCCGTGATCGGGGCGCACGTAACCGTCGAAACCGTTCTTATGGAGAACCTTCATAATTTCCACCATATCCATGGAACCGCAGGGGGAATAATGAGCACTCTCCTCAAAGCTTCCATCCTCCAGCAGCTTCACATTGCGCATATGCATGAAATGAATTCTGCCCTGGGCGCTGTATTTATCCACCATGCTCACGATATGGTTGAAATCCGCCGAACCCAGAGAGCCTGTGCAGAAGGTAAGCCCGTTGTATTTGTTATCCACCAGCTTCAGGAAACGATCCAGATTCTCTTCCTTCGTAATGATTCGAGGAAGTCCGAAGATGCTGTAAGGCGGATCGTCGGGATGAATTGCCATCTTCACGTCACATTCCTCCGCCACCGGAATAATCTGCTTCAGGAAATACTCCAGATTGGCCCACAGCTCTTCCTCGCCCACATTCTTATACTGGGCAAAGACCTGAGCCAGGCCTTCCTTGGTATAGCTGGCATCCCAGCCCGGCAGGGAGAGCTCCCCTGTCAGCGGGTCCATCTTCTCCAACTGCTCCCTGTAATATACCAGCGCCGTAGAGCCATCCTCCAGCACCTTGTCCAGCTGGGTTCTGGTCCAGTCAAACACAGGCATAAAATTATAACAGATCACCCGGATCCCTGCCTCAGCCAGCCTGCGGATATTCTCCTTGTAATTCTCAATATACCTCTCCCTTGCCGGAAGCCCCAGCTTAATATCCTCATGCACCGGTACGCTTTCAATTACTTCAAAATGCAGCCCCGCTTCCTCTACCGCCTTTTTTAGCTTTCGGATACTCTCCCTGCTCCAAACCTCACCTACCGGCACATCATACACCGCCGTAACAATACTGTGCATACTGGGAATCTGTCTGATATATTCCAGCTTGACCGCATCCTCTTCTCCGTACCATCTGAACGAAAGCTTCATCATATAATCGCTCCTTTCCAATTTCATCTTTCCCTATTCTTCACTAATTCGTCTTCCACGGAGCACGTTTTGCAACTCCAAACCAATCTTACTAAGATTTCACGTTGCAATACAGCAAATGTGCGTGCATTGCAACATATTTCTTTCATTATATCTGGACAATTCCTTAAATTCTATGTTATTCTTGCTTATAGACTTGCAAAAATTGCTTAGTTGAAAAGGAGCGTCTATGAACGAGAAAACACATGAATATCTGACCCGCCAGTACATGCTGCCCCGGGATTATGAGATATTTCATTATTCTAATACCGATCTGACCGGCGTAAGCCTCCACCATCACGATTTCTACGAATGCTACCTCTTCCTGTCCGGGGATGTCACCTATTTAATCGAAGGCAAAGCCTATTCCCTTAAGCCCGGGGATATCATTCTGATCAATTCCAGGGAATTGCACCAGGCGTACGTCAATTCCAGGGAAACGGCTTATGAACGGTTTGTGCTCTGGATCAACCCTGCCTTTTTACGTCATCTGTCAGCCGACAATACAGATCTCACCCGGTGCTTTGAAAATCCCGGAAGAAAAAACGTGCTCCGGGTCAATGTGGAGTGGCAGCAAAGCATCCGGGCGCTGATGAATAAGCTGATTTCTCTGGAGCATTTCCGGGGAATCGGCAGATCCCTCCTGTACCGGGCCTATATCACCGAGCTGATGGTATATCTGAATAATCTGACCTCCAATGATCAGGTCCTGTTTGATGTGGATGTTAAAAAGAGCCGCTTGACCGACAGCGTCCTTGAGTATATCAACGCCCATCTTGAGGAGGAGATAGCCCTGGATACTCTGGCCAAACATTCCTACCTGAGCAAATTCCATCTCTCCAGGGAATTCAAAAAACATACCGGCACCACGCTTCACCGCTACATTCTTCAGAAAAAGCTGATCGCCGCCAAAGAATTGATCCTTAAGGGCCTTCCCATAACCCAGGTCTGTGAGCGATGCGGCTTCGGCGATTATTCCAACTTTTTTCGTGCTTTTAAAAATGAATACGGCATGACCCCAAGGCAATTCTACGAGGCCATGAGAAAATAACTCCGCTTTCTTGCCATTTTGAATTTATTATAATATAATGAAGCGTAAGTGCACGACAAGCAGGATTATGAAATAAATATCAGAGAGGTCTTTTATGGCAAATAAGAAGAATTCCACCAAGGAACCACCAAAGCAATTCATTGATTTATTTTACATGACACCGGCCAAGGTATCGGCGGCTGATATCGGCAGGCTTTTCCACAATACCAAAGGCCTGGCTGTAGAGCTATGGACTGACATGAATGTGATGGAGCTTGTTCTTCCAAACGGCAATTCAGTGGATCTGGAGGCTATGGAGGTTGATTTCCAGAGCCCCTCCGACGCCGCTTTTGTGAAGAACAGAGGGATACAAACCATTTTTGCCATCACCCTGTGCGAGGCGGATCTGTCCCTGACTATCCCGTATTTTGAGCAGCTTACCGCTGAATTCTCCGGCTTTGTCTGTGCCGACAGCGAAGACTTTACGCCCGTTTATGCCGGAAGCTCAAAAAGATAATAAGGCCGCCATTACCGCCTGGCCACTACTTTACATGTCTAAGGAGCATACATTATGAAGCAGCACTCAGCAGCCCTTAAGGCTGCTTTTCCGCATACCATCCCTGTTCTTACCGGATACCTTGTCCTTGGAACAGCCTACGGCATTCTCATGAATGACAAGGGCTTCTCCCTCTTTTGGATCATTCTGGCCAGTGTCTTTGTTTATGCCGGTTCCATGCAGTTTGTGACCGTTGCCCTTCTGGCTGTCGGTTTCGATCCTCTCGGCGCTTTTCTGATGACCATCGCTGTCAATGCAAGGCATATCTTCTATGGCATCTCCATGCTCAACGCCTACCGGGGAACCGGCAGAATGAAGCCCTATCTCATCTTCTCCCTGACGGATGAGAGCTTTTCCATCCTGTGCTCCGCCAATATCCCGGAGGGAGTGGAGAAACGATGGTTTTATCTGTTCGTATCCCTTCTGGATCACACCTACTGGGTCCTCGGCTCCGTCCTGGGCGGTGTCCTGGGAAGCCTGCTGACTATTAATACCAGGGGAATTGATTTTGTGCTGACCGCACTCTTTGTCGTGATCCTGATCAATCAATGGAGGCAGACCTCCAACCACCTGCCCGCCCTCATCGGCATTCTCAGCGCCATAGTGTGCCGGCTTCTGTTCGGAGCCTCGGATTTTATTATTCCATCCATGATCTGTATCCTGCTATGCGTCACAATTTTGAAGAAACCTATGGAACGGGAGAGGAAGCAATGAACTATACCACACCGCAGTTAATCATCTTTTTTATAATTGTATCTCTGGGAACCTTGCTTACCCGGGCCCTGCCCTTTCTTCTGTTCCCCGAGAATAAGCCCATCCCAAAATATATGAAATATCTGGCGGATATCCTTCCCTTTACCATCATCGGAATGCTGGTAATCTACTGCCTTAAGGATATCTCCCTCCTCAAGTCTCCCTATGCACTCCCGGAAGCCGTCAGTATTCTGGCCATTGTCCTGCTGCACTTATGGAAAAAGAACACCCTGCTCAGCATCGGAGGGGGTGCTCTTATCTACATGGTACTGGTTCAAAATGTATTCGTATAGACCTTAAATTACTTCTTTGATGGAGAGCTTTCTCTCCTTGGACAGATCCACATAAGCATCTCCCACCTTTACCACCGGACGGGACAGGGAGAGACGGTTAATCATGATAACCTCGCCTTCCCGCCCATCACTGAGGCGTACCATATTGTGGATGTAGGACTCTACCATCCGCTCCAGGAAGACCATCAGGTATCCCGGATCAAATTTCAGGAAGCCATCCTTCTCAAATTCCGCAATTACATCGAAAGGACTGATGGCATTGCGGTAGCGGCGGCTTGAGGTCATGGCATCGTAGACATCGGCAATTGCAATAATTTTTGCAAATTCATCGATTTGCTCCGCCACAAAGCCGTTAGGATAGCCGCTTCCGTCACATCTCTCATGATGCATCAGAGCCGCATATTTTACCCTCATGTCCACAGGAAAATCCTTCAGCACCTGAAAGCCCTTCATGGCATGAGTCTTAACAATCTTATATTCTTCCGGTGTCAGCTTACCCGCCTTTGATATAATCTCTGAGGGTATCAGCATCTTGCCGATGTCATGCAGCAGGCCGGCAATGGTCAGAATCCGGATGTCTTCCTTGGGAAGCTTCAGCCAGTTGCCGAAGACATTGCAGATTAGAGATACATTCAGACCATGTACATAGGTTAAATCGTCATAATTTCGAATGCCGTGGAGCATCTCCAGAATATGGGCCCCGTTTCTTCCCTCTGACAAGATACGCTCTGTCTCTGCCAGCAGCTTACCGGGATCAAATTCCTGACCGCCCTCCAGAAGGCCGCCAAAGTTATTCTCCACATTCTGAATGGAGCCTACATAAGTACGGTTGAATTTCTTAAATTCCGGTGTACTGCGAAGCATTTCCATATAAGATACCGGCTCTACTTTTACTTCATTGGGATAAACCACAAGCCCATAAATATGATAATACCGCAGCCGGTTAATCGTTCGTCCGTCCAACACGGTTCCCTTCGGAATTATCAGCTGCCCCTGGGGGTTATACACGTCCGAAGCCGCCTTCATCCCAGCTTCAGCCTGATCCGTTCTTATTCTTATCGCTTCCATCGCACTCCACCTTCCATTCTTCTCTAGTTCAATACTATGCTCCTCAATCCGGTCCGATTCCGGTCTCTCGGTGCCCCATCTCCATCAATATCGCCCTGCAGGGCGCTCCTTCGCATCCTCCCAGCTTCAGCGGCGGGGCAAAGAGAAAATAATCTCCCGGAGCAACCCCTTCCAGGCAGATACCCTCCAGCAGCACTACTTCCTGCCCCAACAGCTCCAGATGCACCGGCATGGTGTCGTCCTCTGAGCCCACACTCTGGGTTTCCACGCCAACCAGAAGAATTCCATATTCATTCAGCAGCCTTGCCATCCCCGGGGTGATCTCGGTATTGCCCTTGATCAGCAGCCTCTTTTGGCTGGTCAGCAGCTTCTGCTTCCATTCCGCCTCTTCCCGGTTCCTTAACTCGATTACCGAACAAGGTCCGATGCAGCGGGCCAGCTCAAGCTGCTCCACGGTCTTCCCATCCTTATAGAAATGAAAGGGTGCATCAATATGAGTCGCATTATGGGCTCCCATGGACAGATTCGTCAGATTATAGGAAGCTCCCCTGGTCAGATCCGATACTCTGTCATAGGAGGGGGTCAGATCTCCGGGATATACCTTCCCATGAAACAGCTCCTGCGTGATATCGTAAAGCTTCATTCTCTATTCCTTTCCATCTTTCAAAACAAGCCCCACGGGACAATGATCGCTGCCCATGGTATCCTTGAAGATCAGGCTGTCTTCAATCCGGTCCTTCAGACGCTCCGACGCCAGAAAATAGTCGATACGCCAACCCACATTCTTCTCTCTGGCATGAAACATATAGGACCACCAGGTGTAGGCATCCGCTGCGTCCGGATATTTATAGCGGAAGGTATCAAGGAAGCCGCTGTCCAGCAGTGCCGTCATCTTATCCCGTTCCTCAATGGTAAAGCCCGCATTCCTTTTATTCGACTTCGGATTCTTCAAGTCGATTTCCTTATGTGCCACGTTCATATCTCCGCAGACCACCACCGGCTTCTTCTGATCCAGAACAAGCAGGAACTCCCTGAAATCCTCTTCCCACTCCATCCGATAATCCAGTCTGGCCAGCTCCCTCTGGGAATTGGGCGTATATACGGTGACCAGATAAAAATCCTCATATTCCGCAGTAATAATCCTGCCTTCCGCGTCATGCTTTTCAATCCCCATGTCAAAGGTCACACCGATGGGTTTCTTCTTTGAAAAAAGGGCAGTTCCTGAATATCCTTTTTTCACCGCCGAGTTAAAATACTGATGATAGCCCTCAAAAGCCACTTCTACCTGCTCCGGCTGCAGCTTCGTCTCCTGAAGGCAGAACATATCTGCATCTGCCTGTTTAAAAAACTCCTCAAAGCCTTTCCCAATACAGGATCGCAATCCATTGACATTCCATGATACCAGCTTCATAATCCTTAGTTCCTTTCTGATCATTCCATATCCATAATCACATCATACAGCTCTTCCACCGTTCCTGCCAGCCGCATTGCTCCGGCCTGCTCCAGCTCCTGTCTGCTTCCATAGCCATAGAGCACCCCGATGGCAGCAATTCCAACCTTCCGGGCTCCTTCCACATCATGCTCCCGGTCCCCCACCATCACTACCTGGGAGAGGTCCTCAATTCCGTTCTTCGCCAGAGCATAGCGGATTACGTCCGCCTTGGCAATACGGCTTTCATCCAGGGTAGCACCGCAGATATCATCAAAGTATCGCTCCAGATGAAAGTGCTCCAGTATCTTTTTGGCAAAAATCTCAGGCTTGGAGGTCGCGGTAATCAGCTTCTTCCCTGCGGCCCGCAGCTTTTTCAAAAGCTCTTCCATCCCTTCGTATACCTGATTCTCATAGATACCGGTATCCTTAAAATACTCCCGGTACTTCGACACCAGCTCCTCTGCTTCCTCCTCGTTAAAATTATAAAACTCCATAAAAGAAGTCTTAAGAGGCGGCCCAATATGCCGGTGGAGGCTTTCCAGCTCCCGGACAAATATTCCCTTTGACCTTAGAGCATATTGAACCGACTTCGTAATTCCAACTCCGGGATCTGTGATCGTTCCATCCAGATCCAGTAATACATATTTCATCTGTACCTCCAAAATATCGCCGGATCACGGTCTTGCCGTATCCGCTCTTTTCTTTACCACAGGGGATGAATTGCCGGACAGGCCTTGCTTTTTACCGCTGCCCGAAACTCCACAAAGCAGCCGCAGATTCGGCAGATTCCCTCTCTCAGATTCTCACATTCCCGGCATCTGGACAGCCGCTCAAGATAGAGAGGCTCCTCCGCTTTCGTATCCTCGTTCAGCCCGTTCAGATAAATTTTCATATGCTCCAGATATTCCTCCGGTGCGATATCCTGCAGAAGACAGCGCTTGCATCTTCTCATTTCATTCTGTTCCATCAGCCGTCGGTTTCCTTACCTGTTTCATATTCTTTTCAACCAGCTTGCGCGGCAGCATTACCTGATGCCCGCAGCCCAAGCATTTCAAACGAAAATCCATCCCCACCCGGAGAATCTCCCATTCAAAACTTCCGCAGGGATGCGGTTTTTTCAACCTTACAATATCCCCAAGATTTAAATCCATAATACACCCCAGCCTTTCCACCGGAGACACGCTCCTTCTGCTATTGGCAACCAGGTTCATGATCCGGCTAACATAAGACAAGCAGCTTGCAGTCCGGCGTTGTTTGCTCCAAGCAAAAATTGCAAGCAGACTTACATTTCCGCTTCCATTATATCATAATACATTAATTAATAAAAACAAAATTTTTTCTTGCATTTTACAAAGCATTGTTGTAGTATATAAACATAGGTTACGTAGTTTTTATAACCACATGTTAAGTTAACAGTTCTACATCATGCATTTATACTGTTGAATTTGGCAATACTAATAACCACAACACAATTAATTACGAGGAGTTGATTTTATGACAGTCAAAAAAGTAAAAGCAAAAGATCCCGGCAGCGCCATTACTCATCTGATCGGCACTCTGATGACCGCCTTTGCTGCAACTCCGCTTCTTATCAAAGCGGCACACCATCCCGGCCCGATCCATCTTCTTTCCCTTGGTATCTTTATACTCAGCATGATCCTGCTGTATGTTGCAAGTACAGTGTACCATACCTTTGGAAAGACTGCAAAGATCCATGTCCGGCTCAAGAAATTTGATCACATGATGATTTATGTTCTGATTGCAGGAACCTATACTCCCATCTGTCTCATTGCACTGGGAGGCCGCACCGGTCTGGCTATGCTCGTACTGATCTGGAGTATTGCTCTCATCGGGATTATTGTAACCGGCTTCTGGGTGCATTGTCCCAAATGGTTCTCTTCTGTAATATATATTGCCATGGGCTGGACCTGTGTGCTTGCCTTTACCCAGATTATTAACGCTCTGCCTGTCGCCGCTTTTGTATGGCTGCTGGCCGGCGGAATTATTTATACCGCCGGTGGGATCATCTACGCCCTGAAGCTTCCCATCTTCAACAACCGGCATAAATACTTCGGCTCCCATGAGATCTTCCATCTCTTTGTTATGGGCGGAAGCATCTGCCACTTCATCCTGATGTACAACTATATCGCCGTTATGCCTTAGCCGAACCCCCTTAACCTTACGCCGTCAGACTTGCCGGGTATTTCCCAGAGGCTTGGTACACTACAATCGGACATACAGGCAAAAAACCGGGCTGCCTGCCGCATTCCCTCCCTATATCAGGAAAGAAATACGGCAGGCAGCCCGGTCATATCTATGTTAAGCAGCCGAATGTTCGGGTAAGTTATCAGAACAGCAATGCTTCGTGCTCTTGATGAGGTATAAGGATTCGGTTGCGAATTCTCAAAGATATGTATCCCCATTCCACATCACTGTTCCGGATCAGTCATTATCTGGCCTCCACTAGCGATCCTTTTCACCTCTTCTATTCTGGCACCGATACGGCATCTATACATTATTATACTCTGCAAATTATGAATTGTGACTGTTCTCCATAAGGCCGATAAAAGAAAGCTGGAAGCTCAAATTCATAGGAGCGTTCCAGCTTTCCCGTTTACAGTCTCTTCAGCAGCTCTTCTCTCTGTGCCTCAAAGCCGGGCTTTCCCAGCAAAGCAAACATATTCTTCTTATAACTTTCCACTCCCGGCTGGTCAAAAGGATTCACTCCCAGAAGATATCCGCTGACACCGCAGGCAAACTCAAAGAAATAGAACAGCTCGCCCAGGTAGAATTCGTTCTGCTCCGGCATGGTCACACTCAAGTTAGGGACATTGCCGTCGGTATGAGCCAGAAGCGTCCCCTTCATGGCACTCTTATTAACAAAATCCACACTCTTGCCTGCAAGATAATTCAAGCCGTCCAGATCAACTTCCTCTTCCTCCAGAATAATCTCGGTCGCTGATTTCTCCACATTGATTACGGTTTCAAACAGGGTTCTCTGTCCATCCTGGATAAACTGGCCCATGGAATGCAGATCTGTGGTAAAATCAACGGATGCCGGATAGATTCCCTTCTGATCCTTGCCCTCGCTCTCTCCGTAGAGCTGCTTCCACCACTCGGAAACAAAGTGCAGGGAGGGTTCATAATTTACCAGAATCTCTATTCCCTTGCCTTTTCTAAGCAGAACATTGCGCACTGCCGCATATTTTAAAGCATCATTCTCTTCAAAGGGCAGGTTGAGACAAGCCTCTCTCATACTGGCTGCGCCTTCCATCAGCTGAACAATATCCGCACCGCTGACAGCGATCGGAAGAAGGCCCACCGCCGTAAGCACGGAATAACGTCCGCCAACATCATCGGGCACCACAAAGCTTTCATAGCCCTCTTCTGTAGCCAGCTTCTTCAGAGCCCCCCGGGCTTTATCCGTGGTGGCATAGATTCTCTTTGCCGCCTCCTGCCTGCCGTATCTTTCGTTCAGAAGCTTCTTAAATACGCGAAACGCGATTGCCGGCTCTGTTGTAGTGCCGGATTTACTGATGATGTTGATGGAGAAATCTCTCTCCCCGATGACCTGGATCAGATGATTCATGTAATTGCTGCTGATATTATTTCCGCAGAAATAGATCTCCGGTGTCTTTCTGATCTCCTTGGAAACACTGTTATAAAAACTGTGTCTCAAGGCTTCAATGGCAGCTCTGGCGCCAAGGTAGGAGCCGCCGATGCCGATTACCAGCAGAACCTCCGAATCCTGCTGGATCTTTGCCGCAGCCTTCTGAATCCTTGCGAATTCCTCCTTGTCATAATCGATGGGGAGATCAATCCATCCCAGATAGTCATTGCCTGCGCCTGTCTTATTAATAAGTTGGTCTTTCGCTGCTACAGTGGCATTCTTAATCATATCTACTTCAGAATCTGCAACAAACTTTTTCGCAACCGAATAGTCAAAAGTAACTTTGTTAGCCATAGGATACCTTCCTTTCATTTTTTCTTCTATTCTAACAAAATCGCCCTGATTATTCAATCATTTTTCTTTCTGATTTATTTAAGCAAAGAATTCTTTTAAAACCTCTTCTATTACCTTATCCTCCTGGCTGTTCTGCAGGCTCCGGCCCTTTCCGCTTCCTTTGGCAGCCGTGGCTGCTTTCTTCTCTGCCTTTTCCAGAAGCTTCTTCTCCTGCTGGTCCCGCTCCTTGCTTGCGGCAATCTCATCCAGCCCCTGCAACACTTTATTCAGATCCATTCTTTCCTGGCTGGGCTTTAAATCGTGTTCCATACTATGTAGGATATTCTCCCGGGTCTCCAACTCTTCCCGAAGGTCTTCTGCCGGAAATTCCGCTGAATTATCTGCGAAAAGCTCTTTTGGCACAGAGGTCTCCTTCTCCGCGGATACCTCCATAGACCGCTCCCTTTCCATAGACGATATCACCGGTTCCTCAACCCCTGATACCTTCCCTGACTGCTTCTTCTCCGTCACTGCCTCTGCCCCTTTGCCGGATGACTTCCCCGCATATCTCTTACCCGGTTTTTCAGCAGGCTTCTCCATGGCATCTTCCGCCTGATTATCTTCCTGGCTTTCCATGGACAGCTTCTTCAGCTCAGCCTGCCGGGCCTCCAGAGCCTTACGCTCCTCTTCTATCTTCCTCAATTCCTCTTCCCTTCGCTTGGCGGCTGCCTGCCTGCGCTCCTCCTGCCTTCGCCTCTCTTCCTCTCTGCGGGCCTCCTCCAGTCTCCGGCGCTCCTCTTCTTTCCTCTGAGCCTGAAGTTTCTTCTCCTCTTCCTTCTTTTGCTTTGCCTCCCGCTTGTGCTCCGCTCTCTCCTTCTACTCTCTGCCCTTTCGGCAGATGTGCCCACCTGTTTCTTGGCTTCTGCTACCTGGGCATATTCCCGGCGCATCTGCTCATACAGCTCCGGATAGAACGTCTCCTGCTCCAATCGTATCTTGCAGAAATTATCCAGATAATCCAGAAGGTTCAGGTGGAGCATTCTCCTTTTCGCTGATAAATTGATGCTTTTATCCACAAGAATTAAAATTGCACTTGATAAGATTCCCACAGATCCAGTCAGTAATATCTTATCTTGTCCACAACGGAAGGTTACTCCAAAAACCACACTGACAGGCACGGTTAAGAGATTAAGGAAAAGAATTTGTCCACCAAAATTGTCCCAGGTGGATAATAAAATTCCACAAAATCGATATTTTAATACATTCTTATCCACAAATGTATCCACATTATTCACACCAATTTTTGCCTTATAACACGCCTCAAATCTCATTTTTATAAGCTTTACCAGCTTATTTTTTGCCTCTGCCGGATTTTCCGACGCCTTAACCAGATTCTTAAACACCTGGTTTACAATCAGACGAACCAGCAATCCCAGTCCGCAGAGTCCTGCAAAGGCGTAAATAATGATATTTTGCTCAAATAAGAATTGAATCATAAAAATCCCCTCTCTTTTCCATATATTAACATTAATTATAGCTTACAACAGCTATTTTGAAAAGAGAGAGGATCACAAATCGATTTACATTATTTTACTTATGCTTCTATATTATGATTTATTTTGATCTGTTTCGATGAAAAACCACAGGCAGGAAGATTTATTGCTTCTTCACCATATCCGGCATATTGAAATAGGTGTCCAGGCGGTCATTCGCTACCTCGACAGAATAACTTATGGTCTCATAGCCCTCCTTAATGAAAGTCAGCACATGGTTTCCGATTATCTTTGTAAAGCTTATGGGTGATATCCCCTGGAACTCACCGTTGAGATACACCGAAGCCCCCAGAGGGCTCTGTATGTAGATCAAGTGATTCCTATCCACTATATAATCCTCTTCCGCCAGGTTCCCGGAATCCTCCCCGTCGGCATCCGCATCCGGATTTTCATCTCCCTCCATATCAGGATCATCCCCTATGCCATCACTCTCGCCAGAATCCGAGTTCACATCCTCCTCAGAATCTGTGCCAATATTGCTATCCATACCCGTGTCGCCATTCCCTCCGGCATTGTTACCAATGCCGGCATTCGCCCCAGAGCCCGAACCGCTATTGGAAGCCACGTCGGTACCGGTTCCCGGCGTATCCGTCTCTGTTACGGTGACCGACCGGTTACTGCTTTCCTTTGGCAGATCAACGCGCAGATTTTTCCCTGCCGTATTTAACATAAGGCTTCCCTCATAAGTGACATATCCATCCAGGGACACTACAATATCATGCTTTCCGTAATTCATTTCCAATGCCTCGGCATAGCTTGTCAGCTTACCGTCCACAAACAGATCAGCTCCAAAGGGAGATATGGTGAAGGTAACCAGACCCTGTTTTGCACCATTGGGCCCCAGATCCCCAAGGCTCACCACCGTCTCCTGATTACGCCGAACGGTAATATTCTTCGTTGCCGTATATTTGGCACTCTCCACGGTAAGGTTGAAGCTTCCTTCCCTCACCATGATGACCATATCCTTGGCAATCTGTTGAATGGCTTCATAACCGATGGTGACATAATCTCCGATAAAGCCCTCGTAATCCGTCAGCTTGACCGTGCCGTGGCCCCTGGTAATCGTGATAGACCAGATGGTTTCCTCGTAGCCCCGCACCGTCAGCTCATCCATCGGCGCCAGATCATATACTGTCACAAAATCCGCACCGTCCAAAATAATCAAGTCATCCGTATATTTGTATTTGGCGGATCCAATCTTCATAACCCGGTTGCTGCGGTCAATATTGAGATTGTTCACCCCTATGTATTCCCATGCTTTCGTGGATATCTTCAACTGTGTCAGCTTTGTCTCTGTCTTAGGATGGATCGCCTCCACCATGGTCCCCACGGGAATCTGCAGGATTGCTATGGTTTGGCTGTATTTGTCCGTAACATCTGTTGATCCGCTGTAAGGATAGACGGTACTTTCCTTTTTCGCTATGTCATATAGCGTGATTTCCTTGGCTTCTTCATTGATATCCGTAACCACACCCAGCACCTCAACAAGCTGCACCGAAGCCCCTCCCTGCTCCTGCTGCTTCGCATCTCCCGCCGGTTTGTTCCTGTTTCGATTCGCCGGGGCAGATGAGAACATGGTTATGAGAAGGATGACAGACAGAAGTCCGAGTCCTGTGATCAAATTCATAATTACATTGCCGCTGATCCGAAATCTTTTCTTTTTGGACTGTTTTGCTCCCTGCTGTTTATCCAGCCTGTAGGGTGTTCTGTTCCCCCATTTATAGTCCGGTTGTTTTTTCCAATCTCTCATTTGTTGTTCCTCTGCTTATGACTGCTGCCTTATTTTACTGACATTATACCATGTCCGCAAGCGTCCATGGTATGGCACTTCGTGCCAGGATGCGCACTACGCTCCGGCGCACACGCATAAATGCGTGGATATAGTGTCTACCCACATTATACCACAACATCCAACCGTTGCAATCCCCGCGCGCACGCTTACAAGATTCTCGCCAGCTTCTCTAGAAACATTTCTTTTTTCTCGTTCTGCTCCCCGATCATGGTCAGTTTCTGGGTGTTCCGACCGGATATCCAGGATTTCTTTCCGTTGTAATAGAAATTAGTGATCTTCCAGAACTTCTCCGGATAGAGAAGCAGCACATACAGCACCTGAAGCTCCTCCCGGCTAATGGGCCTGATCTGATCATAGGCTTCAATCATATTGCTTCCGTAAAGAATATCCCAGTCGTTCTTCTCCATCACCTTCCGGATAAACTGGTAGAGATCAAAGATCTGAAGCCCGATATAGGATTTTTCAAAATTAGTGGTTGCAATCTGGCTTCCCGGCCCCCCAAGCTCCGTAGCGGACAACGGCTGCCGGTTTACCCAGCCAGGGGGGATCTGTGCCTTGTTCATGGCCTCCGCCTTATTTTTCAACATAATAATATTATGATAGGTATAATTACCGTGACACACACTGCGTTCCTTGACCGCCCTCTCCATCAGAGTACGGTAGGCAGACCTGGAAAGCCGTTCTGCCGCCATGAGCCCCTGCTCATAGAAGGCTTCATAATAATTCAGATATAACAATTCAAATTCGTTTTTCTGCTTCTTCTCCCTGATATATGCCCTGACCCGCTTCAGCTCCCTGTTGCGCTTGTCGAAGGTCTCCGCCAGATCCGGCGCAATATTATGCTCCATCTGCTCCCCGGCAAGATCCACCTCCTGCAGCATATTATGAAGTCTTGCCAGGTTCGCGGAGGCCGGCTCAATCTGGGACAGCTCCTTCAGATTGCATTCTTCCCCCCAGAACCAGTTCTTCATGATATACTGGCAGCCTCCCCCATCCTCAGACACAATATCCTCCTCCATGGTTTTAACAAAGAGGTCCGTATTGGAATAGCCGTGAAGCAGCAGATGCTCCTTTACCTTGTTTTCAAACATAGCCCGGTTTCTGGAGCCCTCAAAGCATTTGAAAAGCTTCAGTCCGCAATCCGTTTCCAGCAAAAATGCCCCCCTGGCCCGGTATATGTTGTAAACCTTAAGACGATATTTTTTCAGTGCCTCCTGACTTCTGTCCTCCACAGCCCATCCTCCTTACAAAACTTCATAGCATAGCAATGCGTATAACGGATCCAGCCGGAGATGAAGTTTTGCAGCTTCATGGGGATAAACCCGTCTTACTAATATTATGTTGTGTCTCTCTAATTCATGATAACTTATACCATTGCTTTTAGAAAAGTTTTGTATGAAAACGTCAGTGCATTGATTGTTTTTCTTTTGCCAGCTCCAGCAGAGTCTCCCGCCGGTTCAGCTCCGGCCTCTCCAGAACCCTGGACAGCAGATATTCCAGCAGCTCCCCCAATTCCCTGCCCGGCTTCATGCCAAGAGCGATCAGATCCTTCCCGTTTATCTTCAGCTCCTTCTGGCTGATACATTCCTCCCTCTCCATAATTTCCCGATACAGCTGCCGTCCCTTGGCCAGCCGCCGGAACTTTTCATCGGTATGCTGCGGATTTTTGGCGGAGATATCTGCCCGGTTCACCTCAAACAGCAGTTCCATGTATTCTTTTCCGATTTGCGCTGCCGCCTTGCGCATTCCTGCCGGTGTCAGGCCATAATGGTAATCATGCCAGCGGATCAGATGCACCACAGAATCGATGGTATCATTGTCAAACTTAAGACGTCTTAATATGGCTCTGGCCGTCACTGCTCCTTTTTCCTGATGACCGTAGAAATGGCTCTGGCCGTCCTTCCCCATGGCGGCCGTGCCTGGTTTTTCCACATCGTGGAGCAGCATGGTCCAGCGCAGTATCGTTCTCTCCCGAAGAGAAAAACGCTGCTCCTTAAGGCTTCCCGCTACCTCCGAGACCGCATGGATGGTATGTTCCCCCACGCTGTAGATATGATGGATATTCTTCTGCTCCGTCTTCATCATGGCATCAAATTCCGGAAGAATGATCCTTGTAATTCCCGTCTCATAGAGCAGCCGCAGCCGGTCCGGCGAATCAGATATTAAAAGCTTGGTCAATTCGGTCCGAATCCGTTCCGCGCTGATATTTTGCAGATTCACCGCCTTATCCCTGACAGCCCGCAGGGTATTCTCCTCAATCCCAAACCCCAGTTGAGCGGAAAAGCGGACAGCCCGCAGAATTCGGAGGGCGTCCTCTCCAAAGCGTTCCGCAGCGCTTCCGACACACCGGATGATCCCCCGATCCAGGTCCTCTCTTCCTCCGAATAAATCAACCAATCCCTCCGCCTCATTATAAGCCATGGCATTGATAGTAAAATCCCTTCGTTTTAAATCCTCTGCCAGACTGGAAGTAAACTCCACCTGTTTGGGATGGCGGTTATCCTCATACTCACCGTCCAGCCGGTAGGTGGTCACCTCATAATGCTCTTTATCCAGCAATACCGTCACCGTACCATGTGCAATTCCCGTATCTACCGTCCTGCGAAATATTTTTTTTACCTCATAGGGCGTTGCTGAGGTAGTGATATCCCAGTCCTCCGGCTCCCTGCCAAGTAACATATCCCTGACACAGCCGCCTACGGCGTAGGCCTCGTAGCCATGGGCCTTCAGCTCTTTAATGATCTCATTCACTTTATCGGGAATACGGAATCTCATAAACGCCCTCCTCACATTCGTCTCACAGATTAAAATCTATACCGATTATAGCAAAGCCCCTTTACGATTTCAAGAAAAACCCATAAGGCGTCCACGAAGCATATCTTAAGAAGACTTTAAGAAATTCTTAAGTTGTATTATTACCTGGGTAACGCTATAATTACATGAGTTGGAATTTTAAAGTAATTTTACATAGGGGAGGGGGAGACTGCCATATGTATCCGGCAGGTAGACATTACCGGTATCGAAATGACATTTATAATAGATTCATCAGCATGAATGCATTATGTGAATCCAATGCAAAATCTTTGGGAGAATTGGGGCTGTCTCCTGATGGGATGTTTCATCACCTTATGACCACCGGTGTCATCCTTCAGATTAAAAACCGGTATTATCTCAATGAGGAGAAGGCCATCCGGTATTTCCGCAGACGAAGCCTGATTATATCCGCAACTGTCATACTTTTTCTGCTGCTTGCTTTAATCGGCTATCTGGTGCTTGTATAAAAAAAGACAGAATAAGGGCTTTGTATGCCGGAGCGTAATTTCGCTTATGGCACACAAAGCCCTTTCTATCTCTTTTACTAGTACGCTTTTCCCCAATAAGCCATCACTTTAGCGGGCTTTCCGCAGCATACGCAGACCTCGGAAATCTGCTCCTGCTCAAAGGGCATACAACGGGAGGTTGCACCGGTCCGGTCCTTGATCTCCTTCTCACAGGCCTCGTCCTCACACCACATTGCCTTGACAAAGCCGGGCTTTTCTGCAACCGTCTTCTCCAGCTCTTCCATATCGACGGCGGTATAGGTATGAGTGTCACGGTGCTTTCTTGCTCTTTCCAGCATCTCGGACTGCATTCTCTCTAAGATCTCGCCGGCCTTAGCCTCAATCTCATCCAGAGATACCACCGTCTTCTCTCTGGTATCCCTGCGGACGATTACCGCCTGATTGGCTTCTATATCCTTGGGGCCGATTTCCACACGGATGGGAACACCGCGCATCTCCTGCTCGCTGAACTTCCATCCGGGACTCTTGTCGGAATCATCCACCTTAACCCGGAAGCTGCCCAGCCTCTGCTTCAGCTCGTAAGCCTTATCCAGGACACCCTCCTTATTCTGGCTGATGGGTATGATCATAATCTGGGTAGGTGCAATTCTGGGAGGCAGTACCAAGCCGCTGTCATCCCCGTGAACCATAATGATGGCTCCGATGATTCGGGTGGACACGCCCCAGGAGGTCTGGTGCACGTACTGCAGGGTGTTATTCTTATCCGTATATTGAATGTCAAAGGCGCGGGCAAACCCGTCGCCGAAATTATGGCTGGTTCCTGACTGCAAAGCCTTGCCGTCATGCATCAGAGCCTCGATGGTATAGGTTGCATGAGCACCCGCAAACTTCTCCTTCTCTGATTTCCGCCCCTTAATCATAGGGATCGCAAGAACTCTTTCGCAAAAATCAGCATAAACATTGAGCATCTGAATCGTTCTTTCCTCCGCCTCTTCTGCCGTGGCATGAGCCGTATGTCCTTCCTGCCACAGAAATTCCATGGAACGGAGAAAGGGTCTGGTGGTCTTCTCCCAGCGTACAACGGAGCACCACTGATTATACAGCTTGGGGAGATCCCGATGGGATTGAATGATCTTGGAATAAAAATCACAGAACAAGGTCTCCGAGGTAGGCCTTACGCACATTCTCTCCTGAAGAGCCTCTCCTCCCCCATGGGTAACCCAGGCTACCTCCGGAGCAAAGCCCTCCACATGATCCTTCTCCTTCTGTAACAGACTCTCCGGAATAAACATGGGCATATATACATTCTCCACCCCGGTTGCCTTAAAATCCGCATCCAGCTGCTTCTGGATGTTCTCCCAGATCGCATAGCCGAGAGGGCGAAGTATCATACAGCCTCTTATGCTGGAGTACTCAATCAATTCCGCTTTTTTTACAACATCCGTGTACCATTGGGCAAAATCTGCATCCATTGAGGTAATGGCCTCAACCAGCTTCTTATCCTGTGCCATAATGTTCTCTCCTTTTTCTTTATTTTCAGTATTCCTTACCTCTTGCATTCCATTCACCGGCAGCAAGAATACTCATGGGCTTTTCCTGTTTTTAAACAACAAAAAAGCCCTTCTATCCGCAAGGGACCGAAAGACTCGGCGGTACCACCCTAATTAACTGCCACGGGGACAGTTCTCTTATCTCCGTTAACGCCGGAATACGTTGTATTTGGGGGAGTCACAGCTCCTTTCACACAATGCTCCAAGGCCGGTTCGGCTGCCTCGCTATAAGAAGCTTCCACCACTGCTTCTCTCTCTGGAACAACGGCAACAACCTACTCTTCCTCTTCACCGCATACAGATCTGACTGATAGGCTAATTGTATGCCAGAATAACCGCTTTGTCAAGCGGTTATTCCGGCCAACTTCCGGTCATGCTTTTGCGGCAGTCGAAGGCTTCACTCACCACATCTTCCCATAAGTCGGATGATAATTGAATCCCCGGCTCCACATATAGGTATTGAAAGTCTGCTGCTTCATTTGCATCAGACACCAGTGAGCCGTGTTGCTCATCGGCTTTTTTGTCTCTATATCACGAGTAACGGCCTCCAGCTTTTTCAGACTGTCACAAATTATATCCCTATCCTCTTTTTTACCGTACTCCAGCTGTGCCCGCAGGCATACCCATAAGCCCGGGGCGGTGGCAATATCCTGTTTATCTTTTTCAGAAAAAGATTTCCACACTTTTTTAACTTGTTTTTTAATTTCTTTTACGGATTTTTGAGAAATCTGATCCGGCTTTGCTTCCGGATCTTTTTGTAGTAATCTTGAATAGGCGATAATCTCGCTATAAGCGGTTAAGGACATCTCCGTCAGCGGAGGCTCTCCTTTTATCACAATCTTACCCCTGCTTTTTAAATTCTTGTTGATAATCTTTACCGCCGGATCAGACTGATCTGTCTCGTTAAGCCATTCCCGTATAGCCGTTTCCAGCTCTTTTCGCAGTTTCTCCAGATCCTTTTGCTTCATTTTGAAAACAGCTTTTACAAGAGCCGGGTATTCATCGTATTTCTTAAGCTCCTCCTCTGGCAGATAGCGCCAGCTATCTTTAATCTCCTCGAGAATTATAGCTTCCTGACTCTGGATAAATGGGGCTCCGAGAGCAAATTCCAAAAGGAACAGAAAGGCCCTGGCGTTGCTGTCAATTCTGCTCTCCACATCGGCGGTATAGTCAATATCCGGGGCTTTTGAAGCAGAACCGGAGTCCATGGAGCTGATAAATCCCTGCAGTATATTAAACCCACGAATCTGGTAGTAGTCAGATTCCGGCGCAAGGTAAGAAAACCAAATAGCTTGCTGATCTGTTTTGACAACAAATCCAAGGCCGGAATATTCTTTACCGCTGCTTTTCCCCGTTAAATCGAAGAGCACCTGGCTCTCTGCAGTTTCCGCAGAGCTACGCCAATTGGATGCACTGATGCCGGGGTTTCCATCTTGAAGCATGCCCAGAAATTCATTGGCCAGATCCTGTGGGCTCAAAAGCTGATCAAAGGGAAGCATTGCCATAATTAGCTGCTCGCCTGTTTTTGTGTTTTCAGCACCTGTGACGGAATCATGCGAAAGAACCTTCCAGCCGCTGGGGTAATGAAAGGAATAGCTCTTATCGGCAGCAACATGTTTGGTCCATAAGCTTGCCCCATCTGCAGTCTGGATGCCAAGCATCAGAAGCAATGGTAAGAATAGCAATAAAAAGATTTTTTTCATTACGTTTACCCCTTACGCAAGAGTCCTTGTACTATCCGCGCTTATTATCCCTTACCTGACAACAATCGAGACGGTCTGAGAATAATTCCCATAGGTTACCGTTATCACAGCCTTCCCTTTTCCTACCGCAGTAATTTTACCGGTATCCGATACCTTGGCTATCTTCTCATTGCTGGATTGATAGGATGCTTTTTTGGTAACATCCTGTCTTTTCATCTCATCCTTGCCATCCTGCTTTATATTGTCAGAAGGTATATAGGTATGCTTTAATAAATCGGTCTTCAACTGTACCGTCTGTTTCGGCTTTAATGCGGAGAGTTTCACTTTCTTGTCGGCAGCCGCCACCTGCAGACGATCCACCATATGATATAATTCCTTCACCTGGGCCGGTGTCATGCCGTAATTATAGATTCGGAACTCATCCATTATTCCCTTAAAATAAACCCCGGCCGTCGATCCGCCAATCCATAACGGGCCGCTGCTATGGGCGATACTGGTGTCGAATTCCTCACTGCTTACAAGCTTTCCATTGATATATTGCTTGAGCATACCCACATCCTTTGCCTGTTCATCTGCATATGGATCACTGCCCTGATAGGTTGCCGTATAATAAAACCACCTGCCAGCCGCGGCTTCCTTTTTCTCATTAATATAGAATGTCTGTGCTCCGGAAGAAACATTATCTTCATAGTCGGACAGTTCAAGCCTGGATTCACCGCTTTCGCTCCAATAATGAAGACCATACGAATACTCCTTCTTATCATTGCTTTCACCATATTTGTAGAATATGGGCTGGGTATCACTCTTCGTCTTCTCCATATTGATCCACATTCCAATGGTAAAGCCCCTGTCAATATCCAGGGAGTCACTGTCCATTATCTCCACATAGCTGGCACCGCCAAATTTAATGGCTTTGCCCGCTTTACCATCTACATATTTAAAATTCTTGGCCTTTATTGCAACACCGTCATTATTAAATACGGACAAGTCCTTAAGGTCATTCTCAAATTTATAATAGGCAACCATTCGATTGGGCTTATTAACTAAATCCTTACCGGAGCCTTCGGAAACAGCTTCATCATAGAGATCCTCAATTTCGCCATAGGTAAGGGCCTTATTATAGATCCTCATATCATCCAGAATGCCTTTAAAGTAATTGTCAGTCGTCTGAAAATGTGCAAACCCGATATACAGGGGGCTGAATGAACGTGCTAACGTAACGCTCTTCAATTCACTTTTTACCAATTCCTTATCACGGTATATCTTCATTGTCTTACCGTCATAGGTAGCGGATATCAGCGTCCACTTCTGAATATCCAGCTGCTTCTCCGCATGGACATCGCCGCTCTCTTCCCCGGTATAGTAAGTAACTCCGGGGGTCATCTCCCACCATTCATATACTCCATAGGGATGCTCGTCGTTTTGATAACTTCCATCTTCATACTTCATGAGATAGGGTATTCCGCCATCCCATCTTTCCTTCTTCCTGTTATCATCCTTATATACCCAGAAGGAGAAGGTAAATCCATCTTGAAGATCCAGCGAATCGCTGTCCGCTACCTCGATATAGCTCTTTCCATCAAGCTTTACACCCTTCCCAAGCACGGCATCCACAAAGGTTACTCCGGATTTGCCGCCTGCAGCCTCACCGTCATTCTTAAACTCTGAGGAATCCTTTAAGTCACCGTCAAACTTCCAATGTGCCACAAGCCCTTTATAGCCTCCCAGGTCCCCGCGCTTCAAATTTTCATTCTGATCCTCTGATCCTTCCTCCGAAGCCTCCTCTGCTGTATACCCCGATGCGTCCTCGGTCTCCTCAATATAATCCCCATCATAATCTTCCTCAGCATATGCCATCACAGCCTCGGAAATCAAAAAGGTAAGCATTAGCGCCATAGATAAAAAAACTGCAATGATCCGTTTTGCCTTTTGAAACATAATTAAGCCCTCCCTATCAAATTCATATAATGATTCATGTGTCAGCAAAAGTGCCAGAGGCATATTGCCCGCCTTTGACACCTATCCTTTATATCACAGTATTCACTATATCATTTTGAACAGGAAAAAGCTTACGTTATGTTGCGGTTCAATTTGGTTATATTGCGGTTTAAAGGTTCCCGTTCCATTTTTTATACTGGGAAGGCAGTATCCCCACCTTTCGCTTAAAAATGGCTGAAAAATGTCCTGGACTGTTAAAGCCGCACATAAAGCATACTTCTGTTACGGTATACCTTTTCAGTCTTAACAGTTCTTTTGATTTGTTTATCTTTATATCCAATAAAAAGTCATAGGGTGTTCTGCCCGTCTCCGCCTTAAAAGCCCGGATAAAATGGTACGTGCTCAGATGCGCTATCCTGGCAACCTCTCCGAGGGAGAGATCACTATTATATTTTTCCTTCAGATAAGCAACAGCCCTTTTTATATTATCCCGTTCCTGGTAGTTTCTTTCGAACACCAGCTTAGGAATATTACTCACCGTCTGCCTTAGTAAATGAATGATAATTAAATTCACAATATTTTGCTGTATGAACTCGCTTCCTGTCTGTAAATTTCTTGTCTCTTCCATAAACATATGAGCCAGAAGAGGGATTTGATTCCCAATTCTTACACTCTCGTTATCGAAGCTAACTTCCTTTACCTTACAATATTGGTCCGAGATATCATTAAGGGTATCTCTTTGTATATGTACTCCGGTAAGGCTGTATTCCAAAATCTCTTTGCTGACCCCGTGGGGCTGTTCCGGGTTAATCGCCACAAGCCTGTTCTTTTCAAAACCCATAGCCTTTTTACCTATTACGGTATGGGGCATATCGGTTAGGGGAATTAAAAATTCATAGCTTTGATGAGCATGACTTCCTCTGGGCATGCTCATGGGATTTGCTGTGGATAAAATAACCACCCCCTGTCCAGAATAAGAATCCGGACCGCGCTTTCCATCCAAGTCAGCAATGGGGCAGGGACTGGGGCCATCCCACAGGAGATTTTTCGTTATTTTATCCATTGCAATCCTCCCGCTTCAATCAAAGATCTGTTTTCACGCGGTTTCAAACAAACCGCTCTTATTACTCTTCATTATAAGTAATTTCCTGCGGCTTTGCAACCTCCTGGGCCTTCTCATTGATCACTTTATGGACTGTAATAATAATTACCAGTCCCACAGGCCCCAGGATAAAACCTGCTATGGAGAAAAGCTTCACTCCGATATACATAGATATCAGTGTATACAGCGGCTTTATTCCAATCCGGCTTCCAATCAGCTTCGGTTCCAGGACCTCACGGATAATCTGGCATAGGAGATAAATCGTAATTAATATTGCTGCCGCATAGAGATTGCCGTTCATCAGCATAATGATGGCCCAAGGTATGAATACCATGCCGCTTCCGATAAAGGGCAGTGCATCCATAACGGCAATTCCTATTCCCGCCAGCGCAGCATATTCATTGCCCAGCAGTGTCAGTCCCAGCACACAGATCACCGCCACAATCAACATAATGATTGCCTGGGAACGCAGGTAGGCAATTCCGGCTTCGGACAGCTTGGACGTAATCCTGTGAAAATCCTTGTATAAAGGATGCTCACTGTATCTCTCCTGAAACAGGGGCAGTTCCTTAGTAATAAGTACAGCCGACACAAAGATAATAAGCAGAACTCCGATAAATGCCACTGTTCCTATGGTAAAGGATATGGTATGCTCTGTAATCTCCGGCATCAGATCATTCTTTACCCTTTCCAGCAAAAGCTTCAGGTTCTCATCGACCATTCCCCGGAGCGTTCCTCCATCCAGCCCAAGAAGATCGTCGCAGCCCTTGCAGATATGATCCAGCCTGCCCGCAATCAGACTGAGATAGATGGGAAGATTACGAAGAAAGGCAATGGCCTGCTTAAATAAAATATTAATCAGCAGAATGAAACTGACTCCAAAGACTCCAAACAGCAGAAGCAGCGCCGCCGTTCCACCCAGCAGGCGCGGCACCTTGAACCGCCGGTATAAAGTGTCTGTCACCGGACGAATTAGCCATGCCAGAAAATAAGCTGCCAGAAACGGCAGAACTAATCCAAGAAAATACTTAAATCCCAGATACACTGTGACAGTAATAAGTACCAACAAAATAGGGCCTTTTATTCTCAATAATTTATCCCAGATCGATTTCAAGCGGTTCACCCCCTAACTTTGGAATCAAAAAGAGAATTCATTTTAAGATGAATTCTCCTGTGATTATTGTCTGCCAAAGAGATATTAATATCCTCGGTGAATACTTGTAAAAATAAAGCTAAAATTATCAAAATATAAAAGTTTCAACCATGGAAATATAAGCTCATAAATTGATTATAAAATCAAAGGGTGCTGCGTACCATGGGTGCTTTTGACGCTTTAATTATAATATATTTCACTGCATCATAACTGAAACGTAAGGCACTTGCGCAATATAAGCTGCTTTCACATAAGAGAGTCCTTCCTGTACCAGATAATCCTCACCTTGCTTGGATACCCGTACCGTCTGCCGGGCCGCATAGGCTCCTTCATACTCCTTCGCCAGCGCTTTCAGCTCCTGCCTGTCCTCCCCAGAAATCTCGCTTTCTTGAATCAAACGCCGGGGTGACAGCAGTATTTTAAAGCTCTCCGTCCCCTCTCGCTGATACTGCTCCTCATAGATCTCCGCTTCCTTCAGAATAATCTCCGCGATCTGATCCGGTGTGCCGTAGGTGCTGTCGATAATCAGGTTGTAATTGGAATATTCCATGTATTTTAAATTGTAAATATCCTTATACCGCACATTCTCCGTAGCCGCACGTTCCGCCAGCAGCTTCTTGGCTTCCTCCAGGGAACTGTATTTCTCCTCCGCCCCCCGCTGATCCTTCATGACGCGCTCCGCCGCCACCTCAAGGCTTACGGATACAAACACCTTAAAAGAATGCTCCACAAAATGCCATGCCAACCGGGAATCAAAAATAATATTTTTATCCCTGTTTTCCCTGGATATTCTGGCAGTCTCATCATCAATCATCTTGTCGTATTTCCGGTCAGAGCACATCAGCTTGTTTAATTCCAATGTCGTCATGTTCATCTGGCGGGCCAGCTCTCTTTGAACCTTTCCCGTGGAATAGATTTCATATTGATATTGGTCGCTTAACAGCCTGCATACGGTTGACTTCCCGCTGCCCAGGTTACCTGTAATCGTAATATGCATGAATTTACCCTCTTTTCTTCGCATCCCTTATTGATTCTTGCCGAAGCCTTCCCTAAATTATACACTTTGTGAAATGGTGCACTTTATGAATAATACAGTATTATAGCGGAAAACAATCAAAAAAACAACCATAACAAGCCTCTGTTTCGTAGATTCTCGTATGGATGTTTTTGTAAACCTTGTTTTTTCCGGAGAGAGGTAGATCAAGCTCATGAAATAACGACCGGTTCTGCCCCAAATTCCTCTGCTTCTCCCCTGTCATGGGTCACCAGAAGGACAGTCTTTCCCCTGGTGTTCTCCTTAACATAGGCCATCACCTGTTTTTTCGTCTCCTCATCCAGGCCCTTAAAGGGCTCGTCCAGGATCAGAATGTCACTTTCCATCAGCAATGCCCGCACAATGGCAACCCTTCTTCTCATGCCGCCGCTGAACTGTCTGACCGCTTTTTCCCGGCCTTCGTCAATCCCTACCTTTTTCAGCTCTTCTTCTATCTCCTGCCTCGTCATGTCTCTGGCACAAGCCAGCTTCACATTCCTTACGGCATCCCAGTGCTCGATCAGGCGGTCCTCCTGGAATACTGCCGCAATCCGTTTTCCCTCCACGCCCCGGATCTCTCCGGAATCCGGCTTCTCCAATCCCATCAGCATGGATACAAGCGTGGTTTTCCCGCTGCCGGAGGCTCCCATAAGACAGCTGACACAGCCCTCCCGGAAGGTAAGGTTCAGATCCGTGAACAGCCGTTGGTCTCCAAAGCTTTTGGTTACATGTAATAATTGTATCCCCATTACTGCCTCCTTTCGGAGCGGAACAGAAGGACCACCGCTTTTTCAAAAATAATACTAATCAGAATAATCACAACGGTCCAGGCCAGCAGCTCCCTCGTCATCAGATACAGCTTCGCTTCATAGAGCTTCTTGCCGATGGAGCCGGAAGGGATCCCAATCACCTCAGCCGCAATGCCCGCCTTCCAGCAAAAACCAAGCCCCACTGTAATCGCGGTCATAAAAAACGGCTTTACCGAAGGGATATAAATTGCCGCCGCCTTTTTCACAGGCCCCAGCCGGAAGACCCGGGCCATCTGCAGAAGCTTCTCATCCGCATTGCGCAGGCCTTGCAGCACACTGGAATAAATCATCGGCACTACCATCATAAATGAGATCAGTACGGATAAATTTCTGGATTTAATCCAGACCAGGGCAAGGATAATAAAGGATGCCACGGGCATTGCCTTGATTATCCTCATCAAAGGGGAGACCAGATCCTCCAGAAGGCGGCAGCGATAGGACACCACCGCAAGCAGAGTTCCGGCAGCAAGGGCCATGGAAAAACCGGCAATAATACGAAGGGAGGAAGAAAGAATGCTCCGCCAGAAATCAAGTCCCCGGATCAGCTCCAGCAAGGTGGTAAATACTGCTGCCGGAGCTGCAAGCAAAATCTCATTTCCAATCCGTCTGCTTATCAGTTCCCAGACCAGCAGCCAGAAGCAAAGTACAAATAATTTTCGACCGATTCCCCTGGCCGATTCCCGGAATGACATCGGAGCTTTCACCTGCCTTCCTCCTTTGCTCCTATTTCATATAATAGAAATTCTCTGCCGGAAGCTCACCGCCCACAGATTGGGGGTTCTGACCGTGAAGCACCTTAAGATAACCCTCTACCTTCTCCTTCATATCATCGCCCTGAATCAGAGTGATATTGCAATAGGGCATGGCCTGTTTTATCACGGCAGCTTTAAAAATATCGAACTTTTCCACTAAAGCGGAGGCTTCCTCCACATTCTCATTTACAAAGGAAACGGAAGCGGCATATTCCTCCAGAAAGGCATCAAAAGCCGCCTTATTCTTCTCCAGAAAATCACTGCGTACCACAACCACGCCGGTCACTACAGAGCTATTATCCTCACTTACCGCTTCCCATTCCTTTGCTATATCAAGAGCAATCCTCACCTTATCGTTATTCATTAAAACCGTGGTCACATAGGGCTGGGGCAGCATGGCAACCGCATTCTCCGTCTCGCTGAGAATTGCCGCAACCTCTGTGGCTTCTGTCTTATATTCAATGGTAACATCCTTCTCCGGATCAATTCCGTAAGCGGCAAGAAGGTAATTCAAGGTATACTGGGGCGTTGTTCCCAAACCGGTAGAATAGATGGTCTTGCCTCTCAAGTCCTCCACCTTCTGAATCTGGTTCCCTGTTTCCACAATATAAAGAACTCCCAGGGTATTAATTCCCGCCAGCTTAATCTGTCCCTGGGTCTTGTTATACAGTACGGAGGCAAGATTGCAGGGAATGGCGGCAACATCCAGCTCTCCCTTTGCCAATCCGGTACTGATCTCATCCGCCGCACCTGCCAGGGTAAAGCTGTACTCATTGGCGGCGGCGCCGTTAGACGCATCCTCCATTACCTTAATCATGCCGATAGCCGTCGGTCCCTTCAAGGCCCCGACGCGGATACTTACGGTGTCAGGCACCGTCTCCTTCGGCTCCGGTGCGGCAGTTGCTTCCGGCGTTGCGGTAACCTCCGGTGAAGGCTCCTTCCCCGCCGGCTCTCCGGCCTTTTCACCACATGCGGCCAGAATCAGCACACATAAAAACACTGATACTATCAAGCTTAATTTTTTCATATCTATAAATCCGCCTTTCTGCGAAAGGCACCGATGGGGTTATGAAACATCCTCCGGACTTTCGCTTTTCTTTTTTTCTTGTTAAACTCCTCTTGTAGGTAACTGGCATACTACACAACCCGAGGAGGTGAGTGGCGGGGCTGTATAGCGGCAACCCCGTATATCTATATGGTGTCGGTCGTCCGTTAAGGCATCAAT
>JAEWYQ010000072.1 GCA_023395555.1 Bacillota bacterium | reverse complement strand
ATTGAATGCTTTGAAAATCCTGGTCAGGACCTTCGTGTCGGGGAAATCCTTGAAAAGCAAAAAGACCTATACCTTAAGCTTGGAGTGGAGCCGCCCGTCTCGTTATGAGACGGCGGGAATCCAGGTTATATGTGCGGCGTTGAATATAAGGGAGAAGCTGTCACAGGGTTCGACCTATACCGATGCCCAGCCAGCACATGGCTGATATTTACTGCCAAAGGAAGAATTTCCGAGGACATAATCGGGAGAACGTGGAAGCGTATTCATGGTGAATTCATGCTCCAGAGCGAGTACCAACAGCAACAAGACATGCCGGCTATTGAGCGGTATTCCGAATGGGATGAAACTGCGGACACTTGTCAAGTAGAGA
Source organism: Bacillota bacterium (assembly GCA_023395555.1). GTDB lineage: Bacteria > Bacillota > Clostridia > Lachnospirales > Lachnospiraceae > Mobilitalea > Mobilitalea torta. The sequence continues at coordinate 5,617 of JAEWYQ010000072.1, read as the reverse complement.
TTTTCATTCCGGTGAAAAAAGAGAGTTAAGGGAAAAGTTCTAAGCTATGATTGATTTGATGGGAGGTGAGTGTTGTGAACTGGGTTGATAAAATGAATGATGTTATGGCATACATAGAAAGCCATCTCAGCGATGAAATTGATATGGCCAAGGTTGCGAAGCTTTCCTGTTCGTCCGCAGCCACATTCCAGCGAATGTTCTCATTCATTTGTGACACGCCCTTATCCGAATATATCAGGCGCAGACGGCTCACCCTCGCCGCTTTTGAACTGCAAAACAGCAACATCAAAGTAATTGACCTTGCAGTAAAATACGGCTATGATTCTCCGGATGCATTTGCTCGCGCATTTCATACCATCCACGGGGTTTCTCCGTCAACCGCACGCAATACCGGCATTACATTACAGGCATATCCGCCCCTCTCCTTCCATTTGACGTTAAAGGGAGTGGCTCCAATCAACTATAGGATTGAACCCAAGGAAGCGTTCTCGGTTTACGGGATTGAACGCATTATTAATATTGAAGAAGGAGAGAACTGGAAGTCCATACCCGCTTTTTGGGCGGAGGTTCAAACAAACGGCGAGCTGGATAAGCTGGTCCAATCCACCAATTTGCGGATGCCGGATGAAGGTAAAGACCTTATAAATGCCGTCGATTGTTATCGTATGACGGATGACGGCACTATCCCCTATATGATCTTTGCGATGAAAACAGAGGAAAGCAACACAGCGGGCTACAAGGTCGTCGAGGTGCCAGCCGCGACATGGGCGATATTCAAAAGTGATCTTCATATCCTTGATGAAACAAGTCAGGTGATGTCGGATCTAAAAAAGCGCTTGTACACCGAATGGCTCCCCGCCGCAGATTATGACCATTTGGAGGGCTGCGAGTTTGAGATAACATACAGGAGCAAAGACCGGTATTACAGCGAAATATGGGTACGAGTTGCGCCAGGAAAAGATTGAAACAATCGAAAATGAAAGGAGAACGGAAGGATGATATGTCTTGACGAGGCAAAACGATGGATACTGCTCTTTCAAAAGAATGCATCCATTTATCTGAATAAGGACGAGTATGAGGAATACAGAAAGCTTTCTGAAACCGAAATTGAAAGCGGACTGAAAGCATTGCTGGAGCGGCCTATTGCCAGTTTTACGGTATTAAATGAATTGTACTTTCGCGCCAGATGGGATGAAGCGCTTGGAGCGGTATACTACGGTGATGATCTTACACTGCTGGAGGTGGCGACCGGCGACGCTGATATGATTCCGCAAATGTTGGGGCGTACCCGGCCGCACAGCTATTACATCACCTCCAACATGAATATGCTGCTCAATCACAGTCTGCTGGAAAAGACGAAGGGTTTGCCCATCACAATGGTGCTAATCGATGATGATGCGGCCAATATCACCAACCACATCGGAGAGGCGTCGGTGGATGTGATCGCCTTCCAGCACGCGGTAAACGATGTGATTCAGACGATCTTGTGTGATCGCGAAGGCATTGACACCATCGATTCCGACTGGATGGAAACCCTGCCGGAGATGATCGCCATCTTACAGCGAGAGGTCAGGGAAAACACCTTGGAGCAGCATACCAGGGGTGAGTTTCTGGAAATGATCCGCAGTCTGTTGAAGGTTTTGAAACCAGGCGGCATCATTATCATGAATCACTATATGTTCCAGCTTGATTTGGACTGGGGCTATCCCCCGGAGCTGTTTGAGAATATGCTTCCGATGGTCAGGGAATGGCTCCGCGAGTTGGATGCATGTGAAATCTCCGTTGAAGGCTTCCACTCCAACTGGTGGCTCTTTTTGAAAAAGCCCTAGCAGGGTGGTGTATTATTCGTACCGACTTCTTTTTTACCCTATGATAAAATAAGGAAGATATGTTAAATACCTAAAATGTGATACTACGAAGGAGATGGTCTGTATGGAGAAAGGTTTTAGAGTTGCATTTGAAACGGCATGGCAAGCGTATATTTCCGGTACAACACCAATTGGTGCTTGTGTATTAAATGAACAAGAGGAAGTGGTGGCAATTGGAAAGAATCAAATTCATTGCACAGCGGACGGCAATAACTTAATTGCTATGCATCAACTGGCGCATGCAGAAGCCAATGCCATTCTTCAGCTTAGCGAAGAAAGCATCCCAAACAGACATCCCAATATACGTAAATATACGCTTTATGCCGTTATGGAGCCATGTCCTTTTTGTTTTGGTGCTATTGTAATGGGAAGCATACGGAATGTTAAATTTGCTGCGAGAGATGGCTATGCGGGAGCCACAGCGATTAATTCGTCATTGGAATATATAAAATCAAAGAAAATAAGCGTTGAGGGTCCAGTTATAGATCTTGAAATCATACAATTAGCAATGCAGTCATGCTATGAACTGGAACATCACCCCAGTGCAAGACGCCTTATTGAGATTTGGAGAACATATTGCCCGGTAGGAATTAGTATAGGAGAGAGAATGTATCAGGATGGCGTATTCAGACAATTTGCTGACAATGGTAAGTCATTTGAGGCTGTTGAAGAATATATAACAAAGCATGTTTAAGAAGAGTTTCTATCTACAACGCCCGGTCTTCATAAAGAAAACATAAATTGAAAGGATAATACTACAACACTGTGGATTTGAATCATAGTGTTGTACTCTTTTTTATGATAAAATATAAGCAGGGATGCTCTGAGTGATATGAACAAATCATCATAAAAACGAACAAGCAAACCTTCCCTTAATTTGATAGAATTAATTTGAAAGTTGGTGATAAAATGAATTGGGTTGGCAAGATTCAACAAACCATTGAGTATATTTTTGTTGTTGACCTTGGGCAGCGGCCGGTTAATGGAAATCTGCTGAAAGTTAGGACCTCCCAGACGGGAAATCTGGGTATCCAGATAGGAGAACAGCCGCCCCTGGAGCATGGGATCGTTAGTAAAATCAATACCAGGAACCACATTGGCGGGGCAGAAGGCCACCTGCTCTGTTTCAGCGAAAAAGTTGAAATCCGGGTCCTTGCCGGCAAGCTTCTCGGTTTCATCCCATACGAGAGAATGAACACCCAGGAGAGGCTTCCAGTGAAATTTTACATACTTGAATCTTGTGCCCTTCCAGCAGCGAAACGATAGAATGCTGCAGCTTGCGGATTCGAATATATCCGGTAACCGGCATCCCCATGGCTTCTGAAAATAGTCTGCTGAAATAAAAAGGACTGTAACCGGCTATTTCCGATAAGTCACATAAATTAATTTTCTGCTGTATATGGGCATCAATATAAGCTAATACCTTTTCTAATATGTTGTTGTACATGCATGTTCACCTCATATCGACATTATACCATGTCCGCAAGCGTCCATGGTATGGTGCTTCGCACCAGGATGCGCACTACGCTTCGCTGCGGCGCTGGTATAATATCGATCGATATTATACCATGTCCGCAAGCGTCCATGGTATGGTGCTTCGCACCAGGATGCGCACTACGCTTCGCTCCGGCGCTGGTATAATATCTATCGATATTATACCATAGGTCCCTACCCATATTCTTGATTTCATATATTAAAAAGCAAAATTACAATTTGCGGAAAGCTTCAATTGCTTTTGCCGCGGATTTTATATTATAATATGACTATGAATCAAAGGATAGATTCAAAGGGGGAGATACGAGTATGAATAGTAAGGGCAAGAGATGGATTTGGATGCTGGTAATACTGCTGGCTCTGGCCATACCAGCGGCATGCGGTTCGGCAAACAGCAAAGGAAAGAATGTTAGCAACACTTCAAAAGGAAATTCGGAGGAAGTCGGCAGCGAGGGGGCGGAGGCAGGAGAGGAGAAAGAAGATCCATCCGGGTCAGAGGTGACAGAAACCGCAGATGCACCGTCAAATACCGGGGAAGCCGGTTCCGGAGCGGAAACGCAGGATCCGGAAGAGAAGGACGGTTCAGAAGAAACAAAAGCACCGGGAGAAAAGGAACTCCAGGAAATAAGGGACATTACCTCTCTTGAATTGGTAAAGGAGATAATAATCGGCTGGAATCTGGGCAATACCATGGATGCTACCGGAGGAACAGGAATAAATTCAGAATTGTCCTGGGGAAATCCAATGACCAAAAAGGAAATGGTGGATATCCTTAAGGCAGCAGGTTTTAATGTGTTAAGAATCCCCACCACCTGGGAGAAGCACCTGGGACCTGCTCCGGATTATAAAATAGATGAAAGGTGGCTGAACCGTGTCCGTGATATCGTAGATTATGGCATTGGCAATGATATGTTTGTCATCTTGAATATGCACCATGAGGAGTGGCATTTTCCTTCTTATGAGAACGAAGAAGCGGCAATAAAAATACTGACGGCAGTATGGAGACAGATTGCAGATTGTTTTGAAGCCTATGATGAGCATCTGATTTTTGAAGGATTGAATGAACCCCGTCAAAAGGGCACCGCATACGAGTGGAATGGAGGAAATAAGGAAGGCTGGGATGTAGTGAATCAATTCAATGCGGCCTTTGTAGAGACCATCCGCAATGCAGGGGGCAATAATCCGCTCCGGCATCTGATGATTCCTCCTTACGCCGCTGCGGCAAATACGAAGACCTGGTCAGGGTTTACCGTACCGGAGGATGATAAGATTATTGTATCAATGCATGCATATACGCCCTATAATTTTACCTTAAATATAAAGGGAACCCCGGAATGGAGCACCGGGAAGGTGAGTGACACCAATGAAATCGACAGCTTGATGAACAATCTGGACAAATATTTTATAAGCAAAGGGATACCGGTGATAATCGGAGAGTTTGGGGCTATGAATAAAGATAATATAGAAGCTCGGACCGCCTGGGCAGAATACTATGTCAAAAAAGCAGGGGAAATTGGAATTCCCTGCATCTGGTGGGATAACGGCGCCTTCAGCGGTGACGGCGAATTATTCGGATTACTGGATCGCCGCAATCTGAGCTGGAAGTATCCCGATATTGTAGATGCAATGATGAAGGGAATTACTGAGAGCGGCAGGTAGAAGAAATAACTTAATTGAGATAATTTCATTTATTGTGACGGTTGCTTTCCAGGGGCCGCAGGTTAAGCCGGAAATTCCCGCAAGGGAGCTATGGCCGATGGAAGAGCCTGCCCCTGGGAAGCATTATTATTAAGGCCGCAGGTCATCATTTGGGGGCCATTGTTTGATTTTAATAAATTGTTTTGAAAAAATAAAAAATTTAAGTTAAAAAGTTGTTGACAAAGGTATTTGCTTGTGATATTATTAATTTTGCTGACGCGTTAGAGAAAATAAACGCCGAAGCAAATGCACCTTGATAACTGAACAGTGAAACAACCCTGAAATTCTAAAAAAATTGAAGTGTCACATGCACTTCAAGGGTTCGGAACAGAACTTCCGCTGTCCTCTGGACAGACCGGAGATCTGGGAAAGACCCATTATAGATTTTCATTTATGCTGCCCTGAACAGGCAGCATAACGAACCGTATCAGTACAGCAATGTAGTGATACACCACAAAAACAGTAAAGATAATGGATTGCTTGACGATATCATGCGTTGACAACAACGCGGGGATATCATTGGCTAACGTTTATCTGACTGGATCAAAAACTTAAAC
>JAEWYQ010000033.1 GCA_023395555.1 Bacillota bacterium | reverse complement strand
CGAGGTAGATAGGACAGAGGTGGAAGTGCGGTAACGCATGGAGCTGACTGTTACTAATCGGTCGAGGGCTTGACCTGAAAAGGGTTTGTTCAAATGGATGTATCATTTTCGTGTGTGGTTTCAATTATTCCTCGATAGCTCAATGGTAGAGCACACGGCTGTTAACCGTGGGGTTGTAGGTTCGAGCCCTACTCGGGGAGTTAAATTCTATTTTTTGTTATTTGTTGCAATAAATTTATTGACAGTAATAAATCTGATATGTTACAATAAAAAACACGGCTCCATGGTCAAGCGGTTAAGACACCGCCCTTTCACGGCGGTAACAGGGGTTCAAATCCCCTTGGAGTCATTGGATTTAAGATTATTTAATTTAAAGGCCGACAGTATTGGGACCTTTAGCTCAGTTGGTTAGAGCAACCGGCTCATAACCGGTCGGTCCGGGGTTCAAGTCCCTGAAGGTCCATTTTTTATTTGGCCCAGTGGCTCAGTTGGTTAGAGCGCCGCCCTGTCACGGCGGAGGTCGAGGGTTCGAGTCCCTTCTGGGTCGTCGTTTATTGAAAGCAATTCAATCGTTAGAATAAAATCCCATGGGATCTTAGCTCAGCTGGGAGAGCATCTGCCTTACAAGCAGAGGGTCATAGGTTCGAGCCCTATAGGTCCCATTTCCATGAGTAACGAGACGAAATACGCTTTGCGAATTTTGCCCGTTGTCGCGGCAGTCATCAATTGAACATGCTTGCATGTTCGTTTGGTTCGTTGCTTGCATAAATCATGAGAATGCCGGCGTGGCGGAACTGGCAGACGCACAGGACTTAAAATCCTGCGGGACTAATCTCCCGTACCGGTTCGATTCCGGTCGCCGGCATTATTCTATATATTTTATAGAGTAGTGCTGTTTTAATTTAATAGCAGTAATGTGTGTGCTTAGCTCAGCTGGATAGAGCGTCTGGCTACGGACCAGAAGGTCGGGGGTTCGAATCCTCTAGCACACAGGATGATACACTATATACATAAAAGTATATGGTGTATTTTTTTAATGAAAATTTAAGGTCTGTTTCATTTACCTTACACAGGAGGTATGATAGAATAAAAGCGGAATGTGCATGATATAAGGCAAAGGAGGCTAATCTGGCATGGATAAATCGGAATTTTTAAATATATTGGGCCAAACACTGAACGGTGAGATAAGCCCTGCGGATATGGAACAGAACCTCAGTTATTATGGGGGCTATATCAGTTCCCAGGGCAGAACGGAGGAGGATGTCATCGCAGAGCTGGGGGATCCCAGATTAATTGCAAAGACTATTATTGAAACAGATAAAATTGCAAGAGAGAAGAGCCAGGGAGGCTGGAATCAGGACGGTTATCAGCGTTACCGGCAGGAAGAGGGAGATTATCAGGAGAATGTCAGGAGCTATCAGCAAAATCATTCGATGATCAATATAAAATGGTATCACAAGCTGATGGCGGTTGGTGCGGGAATTCTCCTGCTGGTTACGGTAGCCATGATTGGAAGATTTGTTATGGGCCTTCTCTTTGCCTTCGGGCTTCCGATCATCCTGATACTGCTGCTGGCAACCTTATTTCGCCGCAGGTAAACAGGCGGATTGAATTATTCTTAAAATAGGGGGATATATATGAGCAGAAGAGTTAGAATAAAGCCTGGAAAAGGGCAGTCGATGACCGGATTTTTTGGTGGTATTATATTTTGCTTTATTGGATTATTTTTTGTTATTCCTGTTTTCGGGGCATTCGGGATAATATGGACCCTGTTTGCTGCCGTTATCACCGTGGTTAACGGATATAATGCGTTCTCGGATAAAGGAATTGCTTCCCATGAGATAACCATTGATGAGATGGAGGAGGGAAATTATTATAAGGGAAACAGTGTATTGGACGGCACATTGGGAAGCCGTGCAGGAAGTGATACCGCGGGAGGCCACAGATCAACAGAAGAGAGATTGAAAGAAGCACAGTCCTTGTATGACCGGGGACTTATTACTTATGACGAGTACCAGCAGAAGCGGGCACAGATACTGAAAGAATTGTAGGCAGACCATATGCGGACGGAACTCCTGTAATAATAAAGCAGAGGGAGGAAGCGCAGCCTTGCTTGTAAATTTCCATTAGATCAGCAAGATCATGAACAATGTTCCTTGTTCATGATATATTATTGTATAGAGAGCAATCAAGGATGTGTTAATTGGTAAAGGCTATGACGACAACAAAAATAAAGAATATAGACTTATATAAGCTTTCCGATATTACGGATCATATTGTGTATTATGGGAGCAACCAGGACTGGTACGACAGGCCCTGGCAGCGTATGTCGGGCTGCGCACCTTCCACGGTTGCCAATATTATTTACTATATCCATTGCTCCGGTATGGAGCCGGAGCGGAGAAAGGGACTGACCAAAGAGGAATGTCTTCTCCTTATGAGGGAAATGTGGAACTATGTTACGCCCTCCCTGGGCGGAGTCCGCACTACTGCCATGCTGAGAAACGGGACGGAGCGTTATCTTAAGGCAAAGAAGGCCGAGCTTAAGCTGGAGGTCCTGGATATACCCAGGGCACGCGCAGAGAGACCGGAAGAGGATAAAGTAACCGGGTTTATTGTGGCGGCGCTGGAAGCGGATTGCCCGGTAGCATTTCTTAATCTTGAGCGGGGGAAGTTAACAAATCTGGAATCCTGGCACTGGGTCACTATTATTTCTCTTACCTTTGATGGGCAGGGACAGATTCTGGCAGAGATTCTTGACAGCGGAATCCGCAAAGAAATTGACTTGGGATTATGGCTTCGCACCACCAGGCTGGGCGGCGGATTTGTAAGCTTTTTAAAATCGCCGGAGTCCCGGAATACAAAGTGAAACGACCGCAAGGGGGAGCCAGGCGGTCGTTTCATGAGGGGAGTATAAATAATTAATAAGGGGTTATATAATGCGCCAGAGTAATCTCTGGCACTTTTTTATTATAACGCAGTCCTTTTGAATATGCAATAATTATCTTGAAGAATTCACTTTTTACGGGCAAAAACCACAATAAATAGTGACAAAGGATACTATAATTACTATCTTATGCAAAGCGATGCACATAAGAAATAAAATTATCAATATATGATTAGGAATGAATATTTGATGGAAAAGAGTACATAATAAGCTTGTAATTATGAAACAAACTTATTTATAGGAGGCCGTCTATGACAACCAATAATAACAATTCAAAGAACACCAGCAACAACTCCCGCACATCCAATAATATGAACAAATCCGGCTCTAACAAGAGCGGCACCAACTCATATACCAGCGATAATAGCCGCAACGAGTCCGGAACAAAATGTGATAATTCCTCCAAGAATGATGCGAGAAATTCTTCCAAAAACAAAAACAGTGTAAGAGATCTCGAAGACATGGAGAATAATTATTAAGAGCAAGAATCTAAAAAGCAACAAAAATCCCTTCAGAGAAATACTGAAGGGGTTTTTTATGCCATACCGTCTTTATAAGGGGAACGCGCATTATGTTCCTGTAATACAAGATATAAGAATAATGTGCCTGCGTCATAGACTTTGATTACAGGAACGCGCATTATGTTCCTGTAATATAATATATGGAAGCCACTTTTAAATGATGAATGCAGAAAAAGGTTGTCAGAAGGCGTACTTCTGCAGCCAATTTATTTTTAATAGAATTTCAGATAAGGACGGTGTGTAAAGCATGGCATTTGAAACAATCCGCACCAATGACATTGACCAGTATATTGGGAACCCCAATGTATTAATTATCGATTTAAGGAACCGGGATGAGTATAATTCGGGACATATTCCTGGAGCTGTTAATATTCCTTATGAGGAGCTGGAGGATTATATGAAGCGGTTTCAGCATAATCAGCTTCTTATTTTCTATTGTGACAGGGGGAATATCAGCCTGCTGGCAGCCAGGGATTTGAGTAAATACGGATATAATATTAAGAGCCTTTTCGGCGGGCTCCGTGCCTATCGCGGGAAATTGGACAGAAGCAGATAGGTTGGCATTGACGGGAGGCAAAAAGAACCGTACAATATCTATAGCAAATATGATGTTGGCAGGCAGCGGAACCAGGGATGCCTGAAGATAAGAGTGGAGGTTACTTATGAAACAGTATGAATATATATCGCCCTGTCATTTCGGCCTGGAGGCGGTGCTGAAGAGGGAATTGACCGATCTGGGCTGTGAGATCACAAAGGTGGAGGATGGCAAGGTCACCTACACCGGAGATGAAAATACCTGTGCCAGGGCTAATGTATTCTTAAGGACAACGGAAAGGGTTCTGCTGAAGGTCGGATCTTTCCATGCGGAGACCTTTGATGAATTATTTGAGAATACAAAGCAGCTTCCCTGGGAGGAGTACCTTCCCAAGGATGCAAAGTTCTGGGTGGCCAAGGCCAATTCGGTGAACAGCAAGCTGTTCAGTCCTTCCGATATCCAATCCATTATGAAGAAGGCCATGGTTGAACGGATGAAAATGAAATATAAGCAGGACTGGTTTGAGGAAAACGGGGCTTCCTATCCCCTTCGGGTTACGATTCTTAAGGATGAGGTCACGGTCTGTATTGATACCTCCGGAGAGTCCCTTCATAAGAGAGGCTACCGGAGGCTTACCAGCAAAGCGCCCATTACAGAGACCTTGGCGGCGGCATTAATCATGCTGACCCCCTGGAATAAGGACCGCCTTTTGGTGGACCCCTTCTGCGGCAGCGGTACCATTCCTATTGAGGCGGCAATGATTGGCGCAAAGATCGCGCCGGGAATGAACCGCAATTTTCTTGCAGAGTCCTGGTCAAACCTGGTCCCGCAAGAGAGCTGGGCCAAGGCGAAGCAGGAGGCGGAAGGTCTGATGAATAAGGAAGCAGAGCTTTCGGTCCAGGGCTATGATCTGGATGGTGAGATTATTAAGGCGGCGAGACAGAATGCCAGATGGGCGGGCGTGGATCATCTCATCCATTTTCAGCAAAAACCTCTCAAAGAGCTGAGCAGCAATAAAAAATACGGCTTTATTATTACGAATCCTCCTTACGGAGAGAGGCTGGAGGAGAAGAAAGAGCTGCCGGAATTATATAAAGAAATGGGAAGGGTTTTCAAGGCATTGGATTCCTGGTCTTATTTTATTATTACCGGGTATGAGGATGCCCAGAAATATATCGGAAGCCAGGCGGATAAAAACCGCAAGATATATAATGGCATGATGAAGACCTATTTCTATCAGTACATGGGGCCTAAGCCTCCGAGATTGAACAAATAGGAAGACTCTTGTTTAATAAGCTGCAACAGCCGGAGAAAGGCCTGGGTTCATAGGAACCCTCCAGACCTTCCTCCGGCTGTTTATTATTTCTTCATCACGGCTTCTTCAAGCCAGTGCAGAATATCGGAATATACCTCCTCCTTATTCAGTTCGTTTAGAAGCTCATGCCGGCATTCAGGATAGAGCTTGGAGGATACTTTTGTGAAGCCGGTCCGCTTTAAGACCGTCAGGAACTTCTCTATCTCCTTCCCATAGCCTCCTACGGGATCCTTTGCACCGCTGATGATCAGGAGGGGGAGATCTGTCCTTGTCATGCGGATACGCCTCTTATGGATGCCTCCCTGGGCCAGTTTCAGCAAATCATGATAGAAGGAAGCGCTGCAGATGTATCCGCAGCAGGGATCGTGTACATAGGCTCCTACAGCCGGATGGCTTCTGGACAGCCAGTCATAAGCCGTACGGTTGGAAAAGGAAGTGTACTTCCTGCCGCCGAACATCAGATTATTTAAAAACGGAGATTTATGCTTAGGGCCCTTCCATTTGCTGATCAGAGAGGAGAGGAACAGCCCGGAGGAGAGCAGAAGCCTGGAAGGATAGGTAGTGCCGCAGAGGATAACACCATCGTATTGATCGTATTGCTGAATGACATTTCTTGCAACCAGGGAACCCATACTATGGCCGAAGAGGAAGAATCTGCTGCTGCGGTTGTTCCGCCGGATCAGTTCGCTGGCGGCGATCACATCCTCTATTACCAGCTGGTAACCCTTCGAATCATGAAAATAGCCCAGCTCGCTCAGCTTGCATTCGGATCCGTGTCCCCTGTGGTCATAGGTATATACATCGTATCCGTTGCTAACCAGGTATTGGGCAAAAGACTGATAACGCTTCTGGTGCTCCGCCATACCGTGAAGGAGCAGAATACTGGCTTTTGGCGGCTCCGGACTGGAATATTGTGTAAGCTTCAGAATATAGCCGTCCTTTTGTTTCAATGTCTGATATGTAGCAGCGCTCATTTGCCTGAACCTCCCTTATTACTGTAAGAAAGACCGTATCTTGTATTCTCCTTCATTATACTGGTAATACCGCAAAAATGCAAGAATGAAGAGAGGTAAATCATCCCTTAATTCTACAAAAATAGATAGCAAAACAAAAAAAGATTGAGAATATAATTGCGATATTATATAATGTAAGCGGAATGAGGAAATGCAAGCTTGCTTGCAATTTCCGATTGGAGCAGCAAGATCATGAACCCGTTTTTGGTTCATGATATAATGTAAGCGGAATGAGGAAATGCAAGCTTGCTTGCAATTTCCGATTGGAGCAGCAAGATCATGAACCCGTTTTTGGTTCATGATATAATGTAAGCGGAATGAGGAAATGCAAG
>JAEWYQ010000068.1 GCA_023395555.1 Bacillota bacterium | reverse complement strand
ACGAGGTGGCGGTGCGGCAGCTTATCAGCGCCGTCAGGGTACTGAGCGAAGAAAAACTGCTCATCCGTTTCAAGGATGGAACGGAAATCGAGCAGATCATATAGCGGAGGAACCAAAGATGATTTATTTCACAGGAGATACCCACGGCAATTTCCGCAGATTTGAAAAAGAATACTTCCCCGCAGGACAGAGCCTGTGCCGGGAGGATTACGTCATCGTCTGCGGCGATTTTGGAATATGGGATGAAACGCCCCAATCGAACCAAGGGCTGGACTGGCTGAACGGTCAGCCGTTCACCACCCTGTTTATAGACGGCAATCACGAAAACTTTGACCTGTTAAACCGCTTCCCTGCCATGCAGTGGAACGGCGGCAATGTCCATCAGGTGCGGGAGCATATCCTGCACCTGATGCGCGGACAGGTCTTTGACATCGGCGGGATGACCTTTTTCACGATGGGCGGCGCAGCTTCCCACGACATCAGCGCAGGCATACTGGAGCCGGACGCGCCCGACTTTCTGTATCGAAAGCGGGTGCTGGATCGGCAGAGGGCACTTTACCGCATCAACCATATTTCGTGGTGGAAAGAGGAACTACCCTGCGATGAGGAATATGAAACTGCCCTGAAGAATCTGGAGAACGCAGGATGGCGTGTAGACTGCATCCTGACCCACTGCGCCCCCGACAGCATTGCGGCACAGGTGTACCATCCCTACAAGCCGGATCGTCTGAACGGCTTCTTAGAAACGGTCAAACGCCGGTGCAGCTTCGACTACTGGTTTTTTGGGCACTACCATGACAACCGCACCGTTGAAGGACAATTCATTCTGCAATGGGAGCAGATGGTGGAAATACGATGATAAAAAATATGGAGGTAAGGAGTGTGACGAAGGAAGAAGCGATTGCCAAGGCTGAAAGCCGCTGGTACGAGGGAAAATCCCCGCAGGAAATTGTGGAGTTTCAGTTATATAAGGATAAGCTGTGCATGCCCCTGCAGCTTTATCAGGAAGCGGTGGAGAAAGTGCTGGGGCGGCCCGTGTTCACCCATGAGTATAAAACGCCTGAAAGACTGATAGCCGAGTACGAGGCCATCAAGTCCGCGGATGGCTGCCAATTACAACAAGGCCATGAGATGGCCTGATAGGAGGAATCACGATGTTTATGAACCACAAACAGGTGCAGCGGATTAAGGAGCAATACCCGAAAGGGACCCGCATCCGTCTGATTGGAATGGATGACCCGTATGCCCCCATTGAACCCGGTACGGAAGGTACGGTGAACCTTGTCGATGACATCGGCACGCTCCACTGCACTTTTGACAATGGGCGTACCCTCGGCGTCATTCCCGGTGAGGACAGTTTTTCCGTTATCTCACGCCTGGAACAAACCAATCTGTTGGAAAACGAAACCGAGCAATTCGGCATGAAAATGGAATGAGAGGTGAATTTAAATATGGGTAATAAAGATTTGCGGACAGTTTATATAGAGCAGTTAAACTATCTGCTTCCCACGGTGGACTTCCCGAAGCTGGATAAATCCTGCAATTCGGAAGATGACAGCTATGCCAAAGAGATACTGAAACGGATGCATGACATTTTTACAGACATCTATGGTACGGACTGTCTCGATAGCGGCTATGAATTCGTTGATCTCCCCGCTGTCATACAGGGACACAACACCGGCCATATCGGGCTGGGCATCGCAACACTTGATCTGGAGTCCTCCGGCGAGCATTGGGGAACCTTCTTCTTAACACCGAAGGGCGTCATCGAACAAGGTGGCGAGAACATAAAGCCCGACCAATCCAAGTACCTGTCAACCGTATATATACCATACGAATATTGGTATACCGTTTCTGTCGAGCGGGATTACCATGTGGATTTCGACAATGCGCCGGAGAAAGTGGCGGCTCTGCTGAATCATTGCTATTCGGAACAGCCGGAAATGGAAAGGAACCGCCAGCAGGAAGGCGACTCCAATTCTAACCAGCAAAACGGCCCGGTTATGGGTTAACACCGGACTTTTATCATAATCAACCCTCGTAGACTACAATAAAATGAATGGAGGAACTATATGAAGCGTATCACAACAGACGAACTTCGCACCATGACAAGCCATGAGGGGCTTGTTATCCAGGGCTGTGGCGGTGACCTCTCGGAATGGGTAAACGGCATCAATGATATGCTGACGCAGGAAGGCATCCTGCAAAACGGCGATGTTTTCAAAGATGTGTCCGTCTTTGAGCATAACGGCTGCACCAATCTGCTGTTTTCTATGGAAAATGTGGATCTGAACATAGGAAAGCTCGCCATGTGGCGGTTGCAGAGCCATGAAACCTTTGGCGGCACCTGGCTGAGTGATTACCTCCCCAACCGGCTGGGTGTCGACATGGACCAACCGCCTGCTCAAAAGGAAAAGCCCGACTGCGCCCTCATCGGGCAGGACGGCAACATTTTCAATCTGATGGGGATTGCATCCCGAACACTGAAAGAGAACGGACTTGGAGAACAGGCAAAAGAAATGCGGGAGCGGATCACCGCCAGCGGCAGCTATGACAAGGCGCTCTGCATCATCGGAGAGTATGTCAACATCACCTCTACCCAGGACGCCCAAGAGCAGGAATGCGGCTTTGAAATGGGGCAAAGCTACTGATACCCCTTAGATTCTCACCGGCAGAGCCGACTCTGCCGGGTACATAAAAAAACAGGCTCACACCGAGCCGGAAAGGAGAAGTCCATGAAAGCACTGAAAAATGACAGCTCCCTCTATGCGGAGCAGATCGTGTCCGCCATAACCGCTTGCTACGAAAACAATGACAAGCCGTCCAACCGGTCTCTGATGGAGCTTTATACTCTGATCGGCCGATGCATCTGCCGTCAGGGAGAAAAAGCCTTTGTCGCTCACTTGGCCGAAATGCTCGCCTCCCGGTTTCCATCGCTGAAAGGCTTCTCCCTTCGCAATCTCCGCAGGATGCGTGACTTTTACCGTACCTATGCAAACAACCCGGCTCTCATGGAAAAAGCGCAATCTCTTGGCTGGACACAGAACGCCGTTATACTGGAGTGCTGCGAAACCCAGGAGCAGCGCTCTTTTTATATTGACCTTGCGGCAGGACAGAACCTTTCCAAGCTGGCGCTTATGAAAGCCATTCAGGAAAATGCCTTTGATACCTTATTTAATGAAGAAAGTCCTGCTGAAAACGGTGAACCCAGCTTCGCCCCTGTAAGCGATAATTCCCTCAATGCGGCTGTAGACACCGCCGCATCCATTGAAACGGCGTGTGAGCCATTTGTGCCAGCGTGTGAACCACTCCGCCAAGGGGATACTGTGCCCCGTAGCACCGACAGGGTGTCCACTGCTGTTTCCGCAGAGGTTTCAATCGGCAGACAGACAAAACGCAAAGTCGATGGAGAGCCACCGCCTCTCGGTTTCATCAATCTGCACCAACCATATCCGCCTCCTCTTGTGTTATGGACTGATAAGCTGAAACCGCCGCAAAAACCTCCAACCGGCGTGCAATCCCAAAAGAAAAACCTCCCCTCATGCGGAAGAACACAACGTGGAATCCAGCAGAGGATACTCCTTCTGGAACAGACCGTGGCATAGAATAATTTGAATACGTCCAAGGGTAGCCCGGAGCCGAGTTTTTTGATATAATTGGATTTGAGAATGACGGCAGAAAAACCGCGTTATTTTATAAAAAGAGCGTCTGCTATGGGGAAGAATAAGAAATTTTTTTTCCACGGTTTTCACAGAAGAGCCGCCAAATTTCATATTGAAATTTGCCGGTTTCTTTTTTCTTTGTAATACACTGCTGGCAAGCCGCGAAAAGGGGCGAGTATCTTTGGCAAGAAATTATTTTGGAATTTGGAATTGGCTTTCAAAAAAACTATTCTTGAATATGAGTTTTAAAAACCACCTGGAATTTGAAAAAAAATCTCTCCTGTTAAGCTTACAGCGGGGAAAAACCTTCAACTGGGTTGTTTTTGTTTTAAGCTTTTACTACTTTTTCTTTGACTTTATGCTGTATCAAGACCCTTCTGTGGATATGATATATCGTCGGAACCTTTTCATAATGCATATTATCATTTTTCTGCTCTCCATCGCTTATCTTGCAATCTACAAGCTGCTTGAGAAGAAAAATCTACAAACTTCCCGCGCAGCCAAAGCTTTTATACTTTCCGAAATATGCGTGGTTGTTTTTTCTGCGTCCATTTTATCATTAAACAGCCAAAGATTTACCGGAAACATTAATGCGTATATTATGATTATCCTTGTGGCGGCTCTGGTAATTCTTATCTATCCCAAGTGGGTGCTTTCCATTTATGCCATAAACCATGTTTTATTCCTCATCGGCCTTTTCTATTTCTGCACGGACAGTTCCGTTATAGTCAAACAGTTTAATTCCACTACCACCGTGCTGGTAGCGATTGTTTTATTTCTGTTTCTATACCGCTACAATGTCACAAACTTCTTAAATGAGGAAATGCTCAAAGAGGATAAACAGGTCTTTATCAAGCTCTTTGAGATGAATCCCTTTCCTCTGCTGATATCCCGGTTTGAGGACGGAAAAATCCAATATGCAAATCATAAGGCCGTGTTATTTTACGAACTCCCCGAAAAAATATCCGGGTCCTTAAACCACACAGATTTATATAAAAAAAACCAGGATTTCAATAATATCCGTAAGAGACTGGAAGCAGACGGGAAAGTGACCGATTTTTTTGTGGCGCAGAAAACACTGTCCGGGCAGGTCAAATACGCTGTTGTTAATTACGAGCTTATCGATTATTTCGGTGAAAAATCAATTTTAAGCGGCGTTGCAGATATCAGCGAAATAAAGAGAATCGAGAAGGAATTGGCTGTTCACGCATCCACTGACCCATTGACCGGCGTTCTAAACAGAAGAGCGGGAATGGATCTGCTTAAGAGGAAGTTTGAAGCCGCCCAGCGGGGCGAAACGGGATTTAATCTTTGCTTTTTTGATGTAGATAATCTTAAAACCGTAAACGATACCTTCGGACATTTGGAAGGAGATGCTGTGATTAGCGGCGTTTGCAGGGTTATCCTGGAAGAGCTGCATCCGGACGACATCATCTTCCGCTACGGCGGCGATGAGTTCATGATATTATTCGAGCATAGTTGTGAGGAGGAGGTCAGAGAAATTTGCACTCGAATCGCCCATCGGTTTGAAGCTTTGAACCGAAGCAAACAAAAGTCCTATTGGATTGATGCAAGCCTCGGGGTATTTTTCTACAGACCGGAAACAAATCTGAGCTTGGAGCAGATCATTGAAATTGCGGATAAAGACATGTATTACAATAAGGCAAAAAAGCAGGATGTATAGCGGTACTCCTGAAAGGGGATATATTGAATTAACTCTCTTTACTTGTTCTGCGGCAGATGATAAGATATCAATGATGCAATAAATCATTTTCATGATAAGGTGGTGTTATTCATGCTAAAAGCTCGTCCCCCCTGTTAAGCCTTAGTTTGTCGCAGTTCCCGGGCTCCGCCTATTATTATCTTCCAAATACAATATAAAAAGGAGATAATAATGGACTATTTAAGCAACATTAAAAAGCAATATTGGATTTCATTCTTTCATTCACTGATACCCGCATATGTGATTGAGCGGCTTTTTTGGCAGCAGCGCGGTATGAATGTGCAGATGGTGGTCTATACGGAGATCATCTATGCACTGACCGTTGTCATTTTTGAGCTTCCATCCGGCATACTGGCTGACCGGTTTGGGCGCAAGCGCCTAATCACTATTTGCAATGCATTGGCAGCCGTTGAACTCTTTTTGCTCTTATTTGCACACAGCTTTTGGCAATTTGCCTTCGCCATCCTTCTGTCCGGTATTGGTAAGGCGTTTTCCAGCGGCAGTCAGAACGCACTTCTGTACGATTCCCTGTTGCCGGCCAACAAGCAAGACGATTTTGAAAAGATACTGGGCCGCTTGTCTGCTGTGGATTTCATCGGCTCTTTGATTGCGGCGCTGAGCGGCAGTATTTTGGCAAACTTCTTTCATTTGGAGTTTAACTACATCGTATCAATCGCAAGCATGACGGCGGCATTTGCCGTCACTATAACCCTTAAAGAGCCCCCTGGAATAACGAGGCCGGAAAGTGATCTGGCCGGGATGCGGCCATATGCCAAACAGGCTCTTACCGTGTTCCTGAAGCAACCTCTTGTTTTCGTTTATTGCTTGACAGGGGCCGTTTTGGGTGCGTGCATAACGTACCTGGATGAGTTTTGGCAAATCTTATTGGACAATATCGGGGTGCCTGTTTTATTTTTCGGTATCGTCAGTGCCATTGTAATGGCATTTAGGATACCCGGTAATCTTTTTGCCTACAAGCTGAAGGAACGCTTAAGCTATAGACGGATTTTCTCCTGCGCCATTGCTGTTAATGTTCTGGGCTATATCGCTATTTACTTTACGCGAAACCTGTTATGCTTGATACCGATGATTGCGGTGTCACTGGTTACCGGAATTATTGATCCATTGGTGGGAGGATATCTTCATCATCATACGGAAAGTCATATTAGAGCTACTGTTGAATCATTCTCATCACTTGGGCTGCGCCTGACTTGCATATTAGTGGGTTTGTTCTTCGGCCATATCAGCACCGGAAGCTCTATTTTCTCCGGCTTTGCATTTCTGGGCATCTTCTGTTTTGCGTACTGGATTTTCTTTCAAATATGGCATTACCGCCAAACAGCTTAATAATAAAAAGAATGCAGGTAAGTCCTTTTCGGCTTACCTGCTCTTTTCCTTCGTGCTATCTTTCCCTATTTGCAAATCTCCATCCCAATTAATTTAATTTGCCCGGTCTCTTTGGCATAAGACTCAGCTTCCAAAAAGCTGTCACTGCTGCCAGAGCCAACTCCGGATTGTGGCGGGAAGGGCCGGAATGCCTTTCGCTCTATAATAATAGCATAGTGGACAATCCTCTTTGTGTCAATCCGTTCTACAGGAGATATAAAAATGACAGGAGGAAATGATAATTGACAATGTTGGTTATTATATCTAAAATAGAACTTGGTATGCAATCCAGATAGCAGAGGAGGAAAAAATTGATGGCTGCACAGATTACAGCTTTATTATCAGAGCACGGACTGAGTGAGACAATGGCCGCACACATTGCTATTGCAGTCATGATTATTATCATCCTATTGGCCGCTGTCCTGACCTACCTCCTTTCCAAAGCGCTGATTCTGAGATTTTTAAAGGTGGTCGTATCAAAAAGCAAAACAAAATGGGATGATATCCTCTTTCAGCATAAGGTCTTTGAGTGCATGATTTTTATCATTCCCGCCCTTGTGGTCTATGCTGCCGCTCCACTGTCCATGTCCGCTCAGGAGTGGCTGCGCCGCATCGCCTTCTGCCTGATGACATTTACGGTTCTTCTGGCCTTTGACCGTTTCCTGAATGCTGTAAATGATATTTACCGGAAATTTGAGGCTTCAAAAATGAAGCCCATCAAGGGCTATTTACAGGTCTTAAAAATCGCCGCCTATATTATCGGTATCATTATAATCATCAGCACTCTGATGGATCGTTCCCCCATGCTTTTGCTGGGCGGAATCGGCGCCGCGACAGCCGTACTCCTGCTGGTTTTTCAAAACACGATTCTCGGCTTTGTCGCCAGCATCCAGCTGACGGAAAATGATATGGTACGCCTGGGGGACTGGATCGAAATGCCGAAATACGGCGCGGACGGTGATGTTACAGAGATTACCCTTCACACCGTGAAGGTGCAGAACTGGGATAAAACCATTTCCACCATCCCCACTCATCTGATGGTGTCTGAATCCTTTAAAAACTGGAGAAGCATGCAGGAAACCGGAGGAAGAAGGATCAAAAGAGCCATAAATATTGATATCACAAGTATTAAATTCTGCAATGAAGAGATGTTGGATCGATATAAAAAGATTCAATATATCCAGGAATACATCGAGAATAAAACAAATGACATTCTTGAGTATAATAAAATTCATAATATCGACAGCTCCAGCGTTGTCAACGGAAGGCACCTGACCAATATCGGTACTCTCCGTGCCTATATTAACGCTTATCTGCAAAACCATCCCGGTGTGCATCAGGGCATGACCCGGGTTGTTCGTCAGCTTGCTCCCAGCGAGCACGGCCTGCCCCTTGAAATTTACGTGTTCGCCAACACAACAAAATGGAATGATTATGAGAATATACAAGCTGATATTTTCGACCATATCTTTTCCATTATCCCGGAATTTGATCTGCGGATTTTCCAAAGTCCCACCGGATATGATCTAACCCGTGTATATGCGGCGAATACTCCGGAATATCACGGTAATAACAATAACTTTATGGAAACGGAGATGTAGAAAATGAACCGTCAAGCGAACCTTTTACTGCAAATGATGGAATATGAGACGGGCTGCCCCCAGCGCATCCAGCACTTTTTAAAGGTGCTCTCCTTCTCACAGCTGATTGGACAATTGGAGGGCCTGGATACCAGAACCCTCCACATATTAGAAACCGCGGCTATCGTTCATGATATCGGTATTCGCCCCAGCCTTGAGAAATACGGGAATGCCGCCGGTAATTATCAGGAGACGGAGGGTCCCCCCATAGCAAAACCCATGCTGGAAGCTCTGGGATATGATGATCCGGTAATCGACCGGGTTTGTTATCTCATCGCCCATCACCACACATATACGAATATAGATGGATTGGACTATCAGATATTAGTAGAGGCGGATTTTTTAGTTAACCTCTTTGAGGTTGAGATGACTCCTAAGGCTGTTAAAGAAATCCGCCAGAATATCTTTCGTACAGAGGCAGGCAAACGGATTTTTGATATGTCCTATATCTCAATTTTATGAACTAAATAATCCAGTGCATTGATTCGTCTTATACCTTCATAATCGGCAACGGGGTCTTTATATTCATCTAATATACCTAATTTTTATTAATTTATTAGATGTCTATCTAATTTTTGCATTGACACAATATAAATATCATGATATCCTCCTATTATTAAATACCATGGTATGGTATTTATGAAAAACTACTTTATCTATCAATCTATGGTATAATACGGGGAGGCTTTATTCATGAGACTATCTTTATTAAAGCAAACGAACTTCAAGTTATACGTTATCGGAAAATTTATATCCTTATTAGGAAGCAATATGCTGCAGTTTGCAATTTCCCTGTATGTATTATCCGTTACAGGCTCTGCCGTGATCTTTGCTTCCATGCTGTCCATCCTTATCATCCCAAGACTTCTCCTGACTCCCATTGCAGGTGTTTTCGGAGATTGGTTTGACCGGAAAAGGAGCATTGTATTCTTAGATTTTACCAATGGCTTCCTTATCAGCGTCTATAGTATCCTCTTTTTCGCCGCCGGAAGGATAACCGTTCCGCTGCTGTATGCGTTTGTTATCTTATTAGAGATAACCGAATTATTTTTTCAAGCCTCCATATCTGCAATTCTGCCCAGTATCCTGAAGAAAGAAGATCTGGTGGATGCCAGCTCTGCTATTTCCCTGATAAACAGTATCGGTAATTTGCTGTCCCCTATTATCGCCTCTGTTTTATATGGTGTATTTGGTTTTAAGATTATTCTCCTGATCAGCGCCATTGCCTTCTTTCTTTCCGCTCTTTGCAAGCTCTGTATGAAAGTGCCTAAGAATCAGAAAGCGCCAAAGAGCATTGATCTTAAGACTTTTAAAGAAGATTTAGCGGAAGGGATAACCGCCATCAGGAAAAACAAATTCATTTCTTCTATTATTGGCATCGGAACCATTGTTAACTTTTGCATCGGCCCCTTGTTTTCAATTGGTTTACTGTATGTTTTAAAAGAAGACCTTAAGCTTTCGGACTATCAATACGGTATCTATCAGACCGTTTTGGCAGTATCCATGTTTGCAGCACCCCTTTTGGCATCTTCTATTAATAAAAAAATCAAGATTGGAAGGCTGACCTTTCTCAGTCTGCTCATCACCGGAATACTCAGCACGGTCATGTCCCTGGGCCCCAGCGGCCTATTGAGGAATCTCGATTCCAATCATATGGTTTCCTATCTGTTTATAACCGGCATCTCCTTTTTCATAGGATTTTTCATCACGGTTTTAAACATTGCAACAGGTGCCCTGTTTAATCAAATTGTTCCTATGGAGCTAATGGGGAGAGTTTCCTCCGTACTGAATCTTGCTATGACCGTATTTATTCCTGTAGGACAGATGATTTTTGGTTTTCTATATGATATAATACCCTCAGAGTACGTAATTCTTTTCAGCGGTGTGGTTATGGTTGCGGCCGTATTGGGCTACCGGAATATCCTATGCCGGATTGATGAAGAAAGCGAAGCAGAGGGAGGAACAACGGCAAATGAGGTTTCAGTTTCATAAAAATGAAAGTAAGATTATTGATCTCATTGAATTTCCGGGTGTTACATATAGCAACTCCAGTGAAGCGCTGGAAGAATATGCGGATATTATAACTCCGGAATACAGGGATCTTCTCAAGAATTGTGAAGCTGTTTTAATCCCCCATGAAGGAGATATTCGTCTTTTTTATTCTAAAAATGTTATGGAGGACTATGTATTTTCATCCTTGATTATAAAAGCCTATGAGGTATTTGGATTCTCCTGTGAGGAAGATTACCTGAACCATCTCCTGTCCGCAGAGGAAACGGAGCTGAGGAAGCGGCTGATCAGAAGCATCCTGCTAAGGGACGATGATGCCGATAAAAGAGCCGGAGCTTCAGAACTGGCAGAGGAGATCTCTTTAAGCAAAGACCATATCAGGGAATTGGTCGATAATCTTTCTCTTGAGGACGGCCATAAGTGGAATTTATACTTAATGCTGGATTCGCCAAAAAGGTATTTAGTTCAATATGTAGAATTACTATACCGGCTATTGCCGGATTTTCGCAGGTTATATCTTTCCCATGAAAGCCGGGTCTTACAATGCGGCATGGAATTAGAGGAATTTCTGAACCGGAACGAGGAAAACGGACTTGATATACTAAGCAATTCCATACTACATCAAGACATGTTTCCCCGGAGAACCAGTGCGCTTTATATTTCCTGTATGACTCCATACAGTATAAAATGTATCACTGATACCTCATTCCCGTACCTTCAATGGGGAATGGAGATGGAGAAAAGCTTTCAGCTTCTGAAGGAAAAAACGGAGAATAAATTGAATGAAAGAGTTCTTTTCTTTAAAAACCTGGGAGACAGGACCAGATATGAAGTCCTCCGGCTGGTCGCCCATGGAGTAACCTCTACGAAATCCATGGCAAACACCCTGAATGTTTCAAGTGCCACGATTTCCTACCACGTCAATGCATTGGTAACGGCCAATATTCTTGAATATGAGAAAAAGAACGGCAAAACAGGATATCAGGTGGACTGGGAATTCATTAAAGAAGTATTTGACGGTTTACAGGAAGACTTGAAACAAAAATAAGATATGGGAATCAATATGAAAAACACCGCTGGAATGATACCGTTTTTCATATTGATTTTTTCTGTCTCCTGTGATAAACTGAAAATCATTATCAGATTGATACCAAGGAGGTATACAAAATGAAGCGGCCTTCAAGATATAACACAAAACAAAGTGACGCTATTCTTGCGTATCTGTCCTCGCTTAACGGCGAGCATGTTACCGCGGGTCAGATCGCTTCCCATTTTGAGACCAGCGATTATCCTATTGGACTTGCAACTATTTATCGTCACCTTGACAAGCTTGTGGAAAACGGAACGATCCGCAAATATACCCTTGACGGCGTTTCCGGCTCCTGTTATCAGCACATTTCAAGCGCGCATGAACATCAGCAAATCCATTTGAAGTGTGAGCAATGCGGTGCGGTATTGCATTTGCAATGCAGTGTGATGGAAAATGTACCGCAGCATGTGTATGAGGAGCACGCATTTCTGATTAATCCCATGAAAACCGTGCTATATGGCAAGTGTTCTAATTGTATCGGCTAGAGCCGGCCGCCGGGTTGATTTTTGAAAAAGGAGGAAAGCTATGAAGCGTGGACAAATGCGAAAGAGAATTATTGCATTACTGGTTTCTATTCTCTTTAGCCTGGTTTCCTTCTTGTCGATTTCATTTATTACAGAACATGCGGAGCATGACTGTACCGGTCATGACTGTACTGTTTGTCTTCAGCTTCACTCGGCAGGAGATTTGCTTCGGCAGCTTTCAGCTGCTCTTATTTGTGCTGCTTCTATTTACACAGGCCTGCTCTTTGCACGGACAGTTCAGCAGGGTACGGCTGCTCCTATTATCTTATCAACCCCCATCTCCCTTAAGGTAAGAATGAATCATTGAGATAATCTCCCCCAAGGGAATACGATGTCCATTTGGAAGGCGGAATTTTTGCGCCGTTTTTTGAGTGTACTTTGTACGACCTTGTATTTTTGCGCCCAAAACCAAGAATGTGGAGGTTATTTTTATGAAAAAGAATATTTCTATCATGCTTATGTTAATCCTTATCATCACTGTCATGAGCGGGTGTGCCAAATCTGGCAATCCTTCGGATTCCGCGGATAAGATTAGTGTCGTTTCCACCATTTTTGCCCCCTATGATTTTATAAGAGAAATCGTCGGAGACAAAGCCGAGATTACCATGCTGCTCCCGCCCGGCTCCGAAAGCCATTCTTACGAGCCTACGCCCCAGGACATAATTAAAATTCAAAACTGCGATGTGTTTGTCTATGTCGGCGGCGATTCGGATGCGTGGGTGCATGAGGTGCTGGAATCCATGGACACCAGTAAAATGAAGATTATCACCCTCATGGACTGTGTGGAGGTTGTGGAAGAAGAGCTTGTGGAGGGGATGGAGGATGACCACGGACATGACCATGGCAGTGAAGATTTTGATCCGGCCAATGTCAAAGACCGCCCGATGAGTGATTTTAACGGCGGGTGGATCTCCGGCATCCCTCTCATAAACGACGGCTCTCTTGATGAATATATTGAGCATACCGCTGAGGAAAACCAGCTTACATGGGAGGAAAGAAAAGCAGCCCTGCTTACGCAATGGGCTTCCGATTACGATAACCTTACCATCGACAACAACACCTTAACAATCGGTACGCTTTCCGGTGAATACGCATACAAGGGTTATCAAATCACAGAGTCCGATCATGGAGCTTCTGTGTGGTATAATTTTGAGATTGTCACCCCGGTGGAAGGGCTGCCCTCCTATCTGTCCTTTTATGATCATGAATACGGATACGAAGAAGAACATCACGAAGAAGAGGAGCACGAAGAAGAACACGAAGAAATCGGGCATATACACTTAAAATACGGAAATGAGGGCTTTGATGCGCTTATTTCGAAGGAGGACTGGGCCGCTTTCTACTTTGACAGCAGCCATTCCGGCAAGGAAATCGGAGAGTTTATGGCCGTACACGAACACGAAGATGCCGAATTAGATGAGCATGTATGGACCTCCCCCAGAAACGCAAAGCTGATTGTTCAAAAGATTTCCGATACTCTTTGTGAAGCGGACAGTACAAACGCTGAACTCTACAAAGAAAATACAGCGTCATATCTCACTCAGTTAGATGAGCTTGACGCGGCGTTCCGGGAAGTTGCGGCCTCGGCCTCCCATAAAACACTGATTTTCGGCGACCGCTTTCCATTCCGGTATTTAGTGGACGCCTATGGCCTGGAATACTTTGCCGCCTTCCCCGGCTGCTCTACGGAAACGGAGGCAAGTGCGGCCACGGTGGCTTTCCTGATTGATAAAACAAAGGCGGAGGGCATACCTGTTGTATTCCATATCGAGCTGTCCAATCAAAAGATGGCCGATACCATAAGCGAGGCAACCGGGGCAAAGGTACTGCTTCTCCACTCCTGCCACAATGTTACCAAGGCTGAAATCGAAAGCGGCGTCAGCTATCTCGATTTAATGAAGCAGAATGTAGAGAATTTAAAGGAGGCACTGAGATAATATGGCTCTTATCACTTGTCAAAACGCTTCTTTTGCTTATGACGGCATTCCGGCCGTCAGCGGCCTCAGCTTTGAGGTTCAAAAGGGTGATTACCTATGCATCGTCGGAGAAAACGGTTCCGGCAAAAGTACTCTCATAAAAGGCCTGCTGCGGTTAAAGGCACCGCAGAGCGGAAGTATCTTGATGGGTGATGGCCTGAAGGCGGCTGAAATCGGATATCTTCCGCAGCAAACTGCCGCTCAGAAAGACTTTCCCGCCAGCGCGTATGAGGTAGTCCTGTCAGGACGCTTCAGCGCCCGCGGCATACGCCCTTTTTATTCGCGGGCAGACCGGGCAATGGCGGAGGATAACCTTCGCCGCCTTGGCATTGAAGCTTTGAGAAACCGTTGTTACAGAGAATTGTCCGGCGGCCAGCAGCAGCGCGTGCTGCTGGCGCGGGCTCTCTGTGCAACCAAAGAGCTCCTGCTGCTGGATGAGCCGGTTGCCGGGCTGGACCCCCTGGTTACCCAGGAGCTGTACCGCTTAATCCAAAAAATCAACAAGGATACCGGTATTACTATTATTATGGTCTCGCATGACATCCGCAGTGCGGTAAAATTTGCCGGGCATATTCTCCATTTACGAAATCAGCAGGTATTTTACGGGAAAACAGAGGACTACATAAAGTCCCGTATTGGCATTGATTTTTTGGGAGGTGAATACAATGATTAGCACATTGATAGAGATGTTTTCCTATACCTTTCTCGTTCGTGCCGTTGTGGTGGGACTGCTGGTCTCCCTCTGCGCGGCCCTGCTGGGCATCAGCCTTGTGCTGAAGCGTTACTCCATGATAGGCGACGGGCTTTCCCATGTGGGCTTCGGTACCTTGGCAATTGCCACAGCTATGAATGCGGCTCCCCTTGCCGTTTCCATCCCTGTTGTGATATTGGCGGCCTTCCTGCTTCTGCGCATCAGCGAAAACAGTAAAATCAAGGGGGATGCCGCCATCGCACTGATTTCCACAAGTGCCCTGGCGGTGGGGGTTGTGGTGATATCCCTCACCACTGGCATGAATACCGATGTATGCAATTACATGTTCGGCAGCATCCTTGCCATGAGCAAAGACGATGTGGCATTGAGTATTGCACTTGCTATTGTGGTTCTTGTCTTATTTGTGCTGTTCTACAACAAAATATTTGCGGTTACCTTTGATGAAACCTTTGCCCGGGCCACCGGTACAAAAACAGGACTTTACAACATGCTCATTGCCTTTTTAACTGCGATTACTATTGTCCTGGGCATGAGGATGATGGGTGCGCTTTTGATTTCCAGCTTAATAATTTTCCCCGCTCTCACTTCCATGCGAACCTGCAAGACCTTTCGAAGCGTGACGGTATGCTCCGCTATTGTATCCGTTATCTGCTTTTTTACCGGTGTGGTCATTTCATATGTTTATGCTACTCCAACAGGTGCAAGCGTCGTTATTATCAATGTTGCTGCCTTTCTGGTATTTTGGATCATCGGCAGCAGGAAGGGAAGGGCGGGACAATGAAAAGACCGGTAATAATTTTTTTACTTTGTATTTTTTTATTAAGCGGATGCAGCAACGCTTCCCCTGCTCCGAATACCGCTTCACAAGCCGATATGAAAACACCCCCGGTAAGCTTACCGGCAGATAACTCGTCTGAAGAAAGCAGTTCAGAAGATTTGTCCTCCCCGGATGCATCCGGCGACACGCTGCCCTCCGGTGATACTGCGGCAGAAACCAGCAATGCAACACAAAGCGGCAATTCAACGGAAGTTGATAATGCAGCAGAAATTGATGATACAACAGGGGCTGGTACAGCAGGGGTTGGCGATGCAGCAGAGATTGGCGGCACATCCGGGATTGGCGATGCAGCAGAGATTGGCGGCGTCGTGGAAATTCGGGAAAAAATGTTCATCGCGCAGACCAACGATATCTATCTCAACTCGGAGGACTATCTGGGAAAAACAATAAAATATGAAGGTATCTTCAAATCCTCCTACTGGGAGGAGGATGACACCACCTACCATTTTGTTATCCGTTATGGCCCCGGCTGCTGCGGCTATGATGGTGAGGCCGGATTTGAAGTCAATTGGGACGGGGACTGGCCGCAGGAGGATGATTGGTGTGAGGTCATCGGCGTGCTGGAGGAATATGAAGTAAACGGACAGACCTATTTACAGCTTGCTCTCACATCTCTTACCGTCTTAGAGAATCGCGGTGAAGAGTTCGTATCCCAATAATTACCCGCTTTTCACCGGGCTGTTCACACATATCCCCTCTTTGTGAGAGTTCAGCCTGGAGCACCATGCTCTCCTGTCTGCTCCAGGCTGAGCTCTCCCTCCCCTTTTTCATAACACTTTATTTATTATTTACTTCGGGACGAAGACACAGTATAATATGAGCAGATATCGTACCGATTGCGGATGATATTATTTTATTAAAAGAGGGACAGGAGATTTATTTGGTCATGACGAAACAGACAGAGACAGCAATAAGAGCGGAAGGCAGCGACAGAATCTATTTATACGACAACATCAGAGGATTTCTTATTTTTCTTGTTGTTTTCGGACATATTATGAATCTGGGCTGGTACAATAATGATATCACGAAAACAATTTATATTTTTATTTATTTTTTTCATATGCCGGCCTTTATCTTTATGTCCGGGTATTTTTCAAAAAATGTTGCCAAATGCCGCGAAACCGCATTAGTTAACTATTTTGTTCCTTATCTTTTTTTGGTTGTTTTTGTTTTTATACAGATGAAGCTGCTGCCGATTCCAGGAGAACCGGAATTTGTTTTCCGTGTTTTTTCAGTTCCCTCCGGCTGCTGGTTCCTGTTCGCAATGTTTGTATGGAAGCTTTTAATCAAAGATATTGCAAGGCTCCGGTTTTCCATTCCTCTTTTTCTCCTGTTGGGGCTGCTCTCCGGATTCAGCCATGAGTTTGGATTCAAATTTTCCCTTGGAAGAATCTGCGCCTTCAGCATTTTCTTTATTCTGGGGTTCTATACAGAGGAAAAGCATGTTGCTTTTATCCGGCGGATTCCCTGGGTGGTATCCTGCCTCCTCCTGTATCCCCTCTACCGGATTGCGCAATATTATGGGGCGGTACGTAAAATCCCTATCGATCTGGTGATGAACAAGGGAGCCTACCGGGATGAATTTATCATGGAAGATTTTATTTTCCGCCTTGTTTATTACGTCATTGCGGCGATTTTCATCTTAATCCTTATTAACCTGTTTCCAAAAAAGAAAACCTTCTTGTCAAAGATCGGAAGAAATTCCTTCCCCGTATACATATTTCACACCCTGCTGGTACGCTTCATTGATACCGCTACCTATGACTATGCCAGGTTCAAGGAATCCCCTGTATTCTACCTGATTTTTATTGCTATGATGTCCGTTATTGTGACTTATCTGTTGTCCAGGGACATCTGTATGCGTGCGCTCAATGGGTTTTTGAGTTTTGTCAATAAAATTATATTCCGGCCTTCCGGAGACGTATCTGCCTCAGGCTGATCTCCAGCTCCTTTTCTATTTTTAGGATATATCGTTTGACCCTATGCAGTTTCAATGCTATAATGGACTTATCAAAGTTTGAAAGGAAGTGAAACAATGGACGGTAACCCCCGAGAACCCCTAAGTTATTTTAACACCCAATATGAAAACATTGACCAATGGGTCGGTATTTGCTCCGGGCTTTTGTCCATTGTGCCTTTCTGGCTGATGGATTAAATCGCCTTGTCTTCTGCCGTCTGTTGGGGCGGCTTTTTTTGTTGCCTTTTTAATGCTTTCACTGGGAATACTATGAAAAGAAAGGAATGATACCAGTGAATTTCATGAAGAAAAAAATTCTTATCAGGCAAGCTCAAAAAACAAATCAAGATATCGAAGCAACACTCTTCTCCTATGCGTTTCTTACTGCCCCAGAGCTGTTCTCACAGTTCTCTTCCTGTCAGTCGGGGCTGACAGACGAGGACGCGCAAGACAGACTGGATCAATGCGGAAGGAACATCATAACCACAGGAAATAAAAATACGGTACTTCACAGATTAAGGGAAGCGATTATCAATCCCTTTAATGTCATCCTGCTGCTTATTGCAGTGGTAACTTATTTTACAGATGTCGTGGCCTCATCAAGGCCGGATTATTTCACTATAATCATTATTGTATCCCTTGTGCTCCTCTCCAGCCTGGTTGCTTTTGTTCAGAACCAGCGATCCAACACCGCCGCGGAAAAGCTGGCAAAAATGATTTCTAACAAGTCTGAGGTTTGGCGGGATGGATGTTTGGTTGAAATCTCCATGGAGGAGATCGTTCCCGGAGATATGGTCCGGCTCTCGGCGGGTGATATGCTCCCGGCGGATGTACGGTTTTTAATGACAAAGGATACCTTCGTAGCACAGGCAGCCTTAACCGGTGAATCCAATCCCGTGGAGAAATTCAGCAATATTCCTGCCAGAGCAGGGCAGGATAAGCCCGATGCATTTACAGACCTGCAGACCATAGGTTTCATGGGTTCCAACATCGTCAGCGGCAGTGCTGCAGCAATCGTGCTGGCAACCGGCAATGACACATATTTTGGGTCCATGGCAAAATCCCTGTCCGGTGACAGGGCAAAAACCAGCTTTGAACGCGGTGTTGATTCTGTCAGCAGATTATTGGTCCGCATGATGCTTGTGATGGTTCCCATCGTATTTTTAATCAACGGTTTGGCAAAGAACAACTGGCCGGGTGCCCTGCTTTTTTCCATCAGCATTGCGGTAGGGCTTACGCCGGAGATGCTTCCCGTTATTATGACCTCCACACTGGCCAAGGGCGCAGTGACCATGGCAAAGCACAAGGTCATTGTCCGCACCCTTGGCGCCATACAGACCTTCGGGGAAATGGATGTGCTTTGCACTGATAAAACCGGCACCCTGACGGAAGATAAGATCGTGCTGGAAAAGTATATGAACCTCCACGGCGAGGATGATACCCGTATTCTGCGCCATGCATATCTGAATAGTTATTTTCAGACAGGGCTGAAAAATCTCATTGACCTTGCCATCATCAACCGGGCAGCACAAAGCGGACTGGAAGGTATTCCCGGCAACTATAGCCGGGTGGATGAAATTCCTTTTGATTTTACGCGGCGCAGAATGAGCGTGGTCCTGGAGAATCAACACGGAAAACGTACACTCATAACAAAGGGTGCCGTAGAAGAGCTGCTTGGGATTTCCTCCTTTGTAGAGATGAATGGGCATGTCCTTTCCATGGATGAAGAAACCCGCCGTATCGCACTGGAAACCTATGAAAAATATAACGCGGAAGGCCTGCGTATGATTGCCGTGGCACAGAAAAATGAAGTTCCCGACACGGACACCTTTAGCGTATCCGATGAAAAGAATATGGTTCTCATCGGTTTCATCGGATTTCTGGATCCGCCAAAGGAAAGCGCCCGATCCGCCATCACCGCACTCAGGGAACACGGCGTACGGACTGTGGTCCTTACGGGAGACAGTGAGGGCGTGGCCAGGAAGGTGTGCGGCAAGGTAGGTGTGAATACCTCCCTTCTGCTGACGGGCCGTGATATAGAGCAAATGGATGATGCTGCATTGTTGACTGCTGTCAGAACCTGCGATTTATTTGCAAAATTATCTCCCTCCCAAAAGGAACGGGTGGTTAAGACCTTCCAGGCGGCAGGGCATACCGTCGGCTATATGGGGGACGGAATTAATGACGCACCGCCGCTGCGCCAGGCAGATGTGGGAATCTCCGTGGACTCCGCGGTGGATATTGCCAAGGAGACCTCCGACATCATCCTGCTGAAAAAGGATCTGATGGTCCTGGAAGAAGGCGTGATCGAAGGCCGCCGCACCTTTGGAAATATTATTAAATATATTAAAATGGCCGCCAGCGGTAATTTCGGAAATATGCTCTCTGTCATTGCCGCCAGCATTTTCCTTCCGTTTTTGCCCATGCTGCCGGTACAGATCCTGACGCAGAATTTATTATGCGATTTCTCACAAATGGGAATCCCCTTTGACAGCGTGGACTCAGAATATATCAGAAAGCCGCGCAAATGGGAAATGGGCTCCATCAAATCCTTTATGGCTTTCATGGGCCCCCTTAGCTCCGTCTTTGACATCCTATGCTTCGCCGTTATGTGGCGGGCCATCGGTGCCAATACCTCCGGTCTGTCGCCGCTGTTCCAATGCGGATGGTTTGTATTCGGCACCGTATCCCAGGTGCTGGTCATTCACGTAATTCGCACGGGCAAACTGCCATTTTTGCAGAGCAGGCCCTCCGCACCCTTGTTTCTTTCCACCTTTATTGTAGCGGTGATTGCACTGATAACCGGCTTTACAGGCTTTTCAGTCGGTCTGGATATGCTCCCTCTGCCGGTATCCTTTCTCCCATGGCTTGTACTGCTTCTCACCGGATACTTTCTTTCCACACAGCTGGTAAAAAAGGTCTATGTCAGGCGTTATCGGGAATGGCTGTAGTATATCTTTCTTTCTCCCGGGAAATATGATATTATTAGGAAAGAAAAGGATTGTTCTATTGACAGACAGAAAGGATGAAGAATTATGAATGAAACTCTCCGTACCATTGCCCAGCGCTATTCCTGCCGTGCCTATGACAGGCGCTTACCTGAAAGAGAAACGCTGGAGGCGCTGGCTATGGCCGCCGTTCAGTCCCCTAGCGGCTTGAACCGCCAGCCCTGGCAGATTATTGTCATCACCAACAAAGCTTTGATTGAGGAAATGGACGCAGAAGGCATGCGCATTCTCGCTGAGGCGGAGGATAAGAGCACCTATGAACGGTTTATGAGCCGAGGCGGAACTTTGTATTACAATGCCCCCTGCATGTTTCTGATCCTGAAACAGCCCGGCACTGAGATAGATACCGGTATTGTCAGTGAGAACATCTCCCTGGCTGCAGCCTCCCTTGGTCTGGGCAGTGTTATCTGCGGTATGGCCGCCATACCCTTCAACGGGCCAAAAGGCAGCATTTACAAACAGAAGGTCGGTTTTCCTGACGGATGGGAATTCGGTGTTGCCGTTCTGACAGGCTATGCGAAGTCTCCGGGCACCCCTCACGAACCCGACACCTCCAAGATAAGATATGTGGAATAAGATGCAGATAAAAAACTATGACGACTTTGTAACCGCCTTGTTAGAGGCCGGATTTGCCATGGGCGGCGGCAACAGCGAGGGGATCTATTCCGTGATCCCGTGGAACTGGAATGAACAGCCGCCCTATGAAACTCCGGTTTGCTGGCACACCGGCGACCCGGAGACCGATCCGTGGGAATGGCGGATGCGCGTGCTGGATGAGCGCAATGATATCGCTTACGCTAAGGTCTTTTTTAAGAAAAGCGGATATATTACCAGGGAATGGATCCCTTATTTTCTCGCTGCCCGCAGGGGCAGTCTGAGCTTTGAGGAGGAATACCAGACCGGAGTGATCAGCCACTTTGCAAAGCGTATTTATAACGTGCTGCTGGAATACCGGACCCTGCCTCTGCACGCCATCAAGCAGCTGGCGGGCTTTGGAAAAGAGGATAAATCCGGATTTGACCGTGCTCTGGTTGAATTGCAGATGAAAATGTATCTTACCATGTGCGGCAGGCAGCAGAAGGTTTCCCAAAAAGGAGAAGCATACGGCTGGTCCTCCACGGTGTTCTGCCTCACCGAGACCTTCTGGGGCGACGAGGTGATGGAAGCTGCCGCAAAGCTGGACAAACATCAGGCCTTCCGGAAGATTTCAGACCGCGTCTGCCTGCTCAATCCGGATGCAGAGCAGAAAAAAATATTAAAATTTATAAACGGTTAGAACAGAGGCCGTTGCAAAACATTGCAACGGCCTCTTGCTGCCCTCTTTTATAAAATATCCTTCCCCACCCTTTCATTCTATAGACCCTTTCTTAATCTGATGATATAATGTCGACAGACATTATATCTGTGCCAGCCGAAGAGAGTGCGCATAATCGTCACGAAGTGGCGCATAATGTCCACGATGAGCAGATTAGTCCATAACAGCTATGGTATTAATCAAGCTTGCTTGAATCAACACCATAGCTGTTATGGATAAGTGCAACGTGAACGAAAGGAGCCGCAAAGCCATATGGACAATATGCAGCTTATTAAGACCCTTGAGATAAACCCTCATATCATCACATCGATCCCTCATCCCACGGATGAGATGAATTTAATTGCTGTCAGGAAAAATGGCCTTTTGCTGGAATATATAGAGAATCCCACCCGGGAGATGGAGGAGCTGGCCCTGGAAAACAACGCCCGGGCAATTCAATTCATCCATGATCCCACAGAAGCGATGATGCTTCAGGCAATAGAGAGCGGATGGACCAATCTGGAATATATGAAGCATCCCACGGATACCGTCATTCATCGGGCGGTCAGTCAAGCCGGCTGGGCGATCAAATATGTGAATAACCCAAGTGAAGAACTCCAATTACTGGCGGTACAAAGGAATTACGATGCGATACGGTTTATCAAATCCCCCTGTGAGAGCGTACAACTGGAGGCTGTGAAGGAAAATTATGAGGCATTAAGATTGATTGCATCCCCTTCTCATGCCACCCAGGTGACCGCCGTTAAGAGCAATGAAGAGGCCATTAAATATATTAACGATCTGGATAAGGATAACATACTGGAATTTTTAAAAATCAACTTTCTTGTGATCAAATATGTGATGAATGCCGTCTCAAAAGAGGAATTGGAGGGAGTTCTGAGGGAGGTGCTTTCCCAGGAAACAGTGGAAGAAAGCTATGTCCGGGATTTTCTGAATTACACTACCCTGGATTACTCTGATATCAGGCAGATGGATAAACTCCGCTTCATTCATCAGTACGGGAGTAAAAAAGCAAAGAAAATAACGGTGGACGAGAAGCTGAAGATGGGATAGGAGCAAGCTGATATGAATTATAGAGATACCCTGGAAAGTGTTGAATTGGTGCTGGCCACCAAAGAAGTTCCCCTGATTGTAGGGGAAAGCGGCATTGGGAAAACAGCCCTGGCCAAAGATATTGCAAAGAAAAATAACTGGAGCCTGATTGTGATTGACGGCAATCTTCTAAAGGAGGGTGAGATCGGCGGCCTTCCTGCAATCGAGACCTACGCATCAACAGATGAAAATGGCAGGATAATCGAAAGAAAAACCACGGTTTACGCCATCCATTATAAGTTAAGGGAAATTGACGAGGCACTGTCTAAGGGAAATACCGTGCTTTTATTCATTGATGAAATTAACCGCTGTGAGCATACGGTTCAGCAGGAGCTTATGAATCTGATCCTGAACAGAGAAATTAATGGATATCAGCTTCATGAAAGTGTCAAAATCATTGCCGCCATGAATCCCTCCGGCAAATATGGCGCAAATTATGATTATCAGGTAGTGGATATGGACGCCGCCCAGGAG
>JAEWYQ010000059.1 GCA_023395555.1 Bacillota bacterium | reverse complement strand
TGCCTTTATTAATATGGTGGAGACTGTAAACTATACGCCGCCAATGATAAATTCCAGTGAAACAACCTTTGAACAGATTGGAAGCGGACAAATTGCTATGGCCATTACCTTTACGGAATATGCCTCCAAAATACAAAATAGCCTGCACCCTGAATTCTTATCAAAAATCGGATACAGCAGGCTGCCGGGCAATACCCCTGCCAATGTGGGATGGCATTTCTGCGTTTCAAAACAGACGCAAAAGCTCCCTGCGGTGAAGCAGTTATTTCAATGGCTCTGTCAAAGACAGAACAGTTATTATCAAACCATCCTCTGTGGACAATCCACCCTGATTCATCCCCATACTCATCATGAGCTGCTGCTGTTATATCCATGGCTGGAGCTGACAGCCGAGGGTTTGGCCCATTGCCGAAACCGGGTATATCCGGTTCAGGGAAAGAATGGCTTAATCGTCCCCGCCGACTTTGAAGCGAACCTGCGAATTGCTTTTCATAAGATGTGTAGCGGGGAATTAACTATTCCCAAGGCATTAGAAAAATGCCAGACAGATATTATCAATCAATTTTTTAACTGAAATACGGATCGGCTTACTGTAAGGCTGTTGTAATTTATTCTCTTTATTGCTATACTATACTAAATTGTTAGATTAACTCGAGAAAACACATAAGGAGGAACTATGGACTACAGAACCTATTTACGAAATTATCC
The DNA here is from genome assembly GCA_023395555.1 of Bacillota bacterium. GTDB lineage: Bacteria > Bacillota > Clostridia > Lachnospirales > Lachnospiraceae > Mobilitalea > Mobilitalea torta. The sequence goes on along the minus strand of JAEWYQ010000059.1, from coordinate 3,468 downwards.
CGACGCAAATGGTAAATTCGGAACCTATGGAGGAGCCTATCTTCCGGATGAGCTCATTCCGGCATTTGAGGAAATCTCGGAAGCATATCAGACCATCTGCCACTCTTCTCAGTTTATTAATGAGCTTCGAAGAATTCGAAAAGAATTCCAGGGACGCCCCACCCCGGTATATCATTGTGAACGGTTATCCGCACAGGTTGGCGGAGCTCAAATATACCTGAAACGGGAAGATCTAAATCATACCGGAGCCCATAAGCTTAACCATTGCATGGGAGAAGGTCTTCTGGCAAAATTCATGGGCAAGAAAAAGCTTATAGCAGAAACCGGTGCCGGCCAGCATGGGGTTGCACTGGCAACAGCAGCAGCTTTCTTTGGTTTGCAATGTGAAATCCATATGGGAGAGGTTGATATCGCAAAGCAGGCTCCCAATGTTACTCGTATGAAAATTCTTGGAGCAGAGGTAGTTCCCGTATCCCATGGCTTAAAAACCCTCAAGGAAGCGGTGGATTCTGCCTTTGAATCTTACTCCAAAAACTATAAAGATTCTATCTATTGCATTGGATCTGCTCTTGGGCCGCATCCATTTCCCTTAATGGTACGAGATTTCCAATCGGTGATTGGTTATGAAGCCAAGGATCAATTTAAGGAAATGACCGGACTTCTACCGGATGTGGTCTGCGCATGTGTCGGAGGAGGAAGCAATGCCGCCGGAATGTTTATTCCCTTCCTGGAAGAGCCGGTAGACATTATCGGAGTAGAGCCCTTGGGCAGAGGCTCTGATCTGGGAGATCACGCGGCATCCATGACATATGGAGAGAGCGGAATTATGCACGGGTTTGAAAGCATTATGTTAAAGGATGAAAAAGGTGAGCCTGCTCCGGTATATTCCATTGCCAGCGGTCTTGACTATCCTTCCGTCGGACCGGAGCATGCGTTTTTACGTGATCTGGGCCGCATTGAATACCAAACTGCAACGGATCAAGAGGCTGTGGAGGCTTTCTTTCTTCTGTCAAGGCTGGAAGGTATTATTCCTGCACTGGAAAGCTCCCATGCGGTTGCCTATGCCATGAGAAAAGCAAAGGAAATGAAGCAGGGATCTATTCTGGTTAACTTAAGCGGACGCGGGGATAAAGATATCGATTATATAGTAGAACATTATGGTTATGGTGAGTGATTTTATAAAATCAAATCATTGTACTCGGTGAACATAATGAGTACCACCTCCCAAGTGAGAAACGAGTATGAATAATCTCACTTGGGAGGTGGTTTTTGATATGACTATTGAGCTGGTGCCGGAAGTTGTTAGAAGCAATAAGAACTCTGTCATTGCCTCATAAAAATATCCTTATAACTGCGATCAGTATTTCGCATAACGATATAGCCGGGTAAAGGTGGGGTGCCAGATAATTTTCCGGCCCCTACCTTCTTCCAATAATTCAGCACAGCCGCCAGTATGCATTTGTGTAAAAGCTTTCATCAATAAGCAGAGAAACAACTGGATTGAAGTACATCTTCAGAGGTATCAAGGAGTAACGGACCATTTTTGATTCGAGCTGCCACTTTTACTCCACTGTCCGACCACGGAACCATTTGTGGTATATCCCAATCCATCCAAATATAATCCCGTTCCTCTGTTTTTGAACATTACATAGTTACCGGATACCTCCTGAGTCCACTGCTGATTCACACTATTGGTATTACCCCACTGCCCGGCAGTCGCTCCATTCGAAGAATTCCCAAGACCGTCCAGATAGAGTCCGGTTGCAGCGTTCTTAATTCTTACATAAGTACTGCCGGTGCCCTCGATTACCCATTGCTGCTTCGTATTATTGGCACTGTTTATTTGCAAGGTATCGGCTCCATTACTAGTAGCTCCGTTACCATCCAGATACATATTCGTAGCTGCATTTTTAATCTTTATATTTGCATCACCCCAGGCATATTTGAGGCGATCAAGACCACTAGTGTTGGTCACACTTAATGTAATACTCGAACCACTTCCGCTTTTTGTGGTTAGCCGATAAGAATCTCCATCCCGCAGTCCGGGCCAGTAACAGCTTCCCACGCCCATAGCCCGCAACTGATTACTTAGCCCGCGAATATAACATACTTCATTATCTGTGCTGGGCTGATTATAATTCTTACCTGTAGTCATGGCTGCACCCCATTCGGTTACCACAACACGACTTGCATAGCTGCCGATGATGTTTGCTATATCCTGCTGCCAAGCTCCCTCGGAGCTAAGTGTCTTCCAGAATGCATAATCGTGAACTCCCAGCAGACAACTGCTCAGATTGGAGTCCGCACCTACAGTTGATAAATTCTCGGCATAACCGGAACCGTCTAATATGATCCTTCCTTTAGGAACGCTTGCATAGTTTGACACCCAGGTACGATATACGGTGCACAAGTCAGAAGCCGAATAACCATAAGGCTCATTGATCGGCTCAAAATAACAATTGCTATTACTACCGTATTTATTTACTACTGTATTCCACATATTCCAATAGTTCGTCATATTCGACGGTTTTCCGTTCGCAGCCGCCCAATAGCATAATATCACTTTCCCTTTACTTAATGCCGTATCAATCGCGCCTGTATAGGTACCCCAATAGCTGGAAACCGTTGCTTCATTAATCGGCATCCGTACCGTATTGGAACCTAGCAATGACATGAACTGACCGATAACCCGATCAGCAACCGTCGCGGCTGAGGCATAAGTATCCGTAGAACTAAGACCTGACAAATACAGCACCCCTGTATTAAAATTATCATTCGGATCAGCCCAGTTTACACCCTTAATTGAATTTGTGGCAGCAGATACCGTAGTCGCCTCCATGCTGAACAAATCTGCTTGTCCAAAGTTAACAATGCTCACGATTAGTAATATCGTTAAGCATAATTTAAAAATCCTTCTCTTTTCCTTTAACATAGAATATCCTCCAAAAATATATTATATTAAGATACTCGTCTACAAGCTATGATAATAAATCCAGCCTTTGCTCCTCGGATTGTAAAAGAAGGTCTTCACTAAAAACACTAATAAAGTTCGTCTGTATTATTTAATATTCTATCGTATTCCACTGCTTCTGAGCCGTTGCCTATATACCTGGATAATTATACGGTTTAAGCTTAGCTGAGGTAAAGTGACACCCTCCTTTCTAATTTCAGACCCCTCATCTAAAAAATATAAGCAGGTTTGAAATCGGTTTCATACATTCATTATACATGTTTTGAAATATTTGTCAATTATATTTATAATGTTTTCTTCCATTCTTATACATCTATCTCCCCTTGAAAGGAAGAGATATAATCACATTATCAAAAATGGGAAAACCCTGTAAATCAAGGGCACTGAAAAAGTCCATCTACTTTCCAGTAGATGGACTTTTTCGTGTATTTATGGTATAATTATGCATATAAACGAGGCAAGGGAGAGGCAAAAAATGCTGAAAAACAACGATCAAA
>JAEWYQ010000048.1 GCA_023395555.1 Bacillota bacterium | reverse complement strand
AATTATGCATATAAACGAGGCAAGGGAGAGGCAAAAAATGCTGAAAAACAACGATCAAATGAAATTGTCATTATCCCGGTATCAAGGGCTTTATGACCAAATCATTCCCCAAGATAATTTACTACGCAAAATCAAGGAAAAGATAAATTTCAGCTTTGTAAATCCAATGCTTCGAAAGCAATATTGCGAAAACTTTGGTCGTCCGGCAAAAGAACCGGAAATGATGTTTAAGCTGATGTTTTTGAAGAAGCTGTATGATTTGTCAGACGAGCGGTTGATTGGCAGCGCACAGACCGACATGTCGTACAAATATTTTTTAGATTTGGAGCCGGAAGATGAGATGATTGACCCCAGTCTGCTCACAAAATTCCGCAAGACACGCATTACGGAAGATATATTAGAGGAAATGCTGCGGGAAACCATCAAGCAGGCGATAGAAAAAGGACTCATCAAATCCACATCGATCATTGTGGATTCCACGCATACAAACGCGAATGCACGACCCAAAACGGTAACACAGGTTTTGCGCGAGCTTAGTAAACAGTTACGTCGTGAAATCTACCGTGAGATGGTGGAGCTTTCCGAGAAATTTCCCGATAAGCCAGGCGAAACCGCTGACTTGGCGGATGAGATCGAATATACATATCGGTTGCTTGAAAGCGTTGGAACGGAAATACTGCATAGTGAAAGGTCTGCCTTGATTGAGATGTATGAACGCATAAAGGAATTGCTGGATTCAGACCGTATCCGTGAGATTCGCTCAAAGAACGATGAGGACGCACGGTTTGGACACAAAAAGGTAAACAGCACATTTTTCGGTTTTAAGAACCATCTTGCTATGACCGAAGAACGGATCATAACAGGTATTGAAGTCACACATGGCGGCGCACCGGATTGTAATCAACTCCCGACTTTACTTGAAAAATCCCAAGAAAACGGAGTGCAGGTCAAAGAAGTTATTGGGGATATGGCGTATGTCAGCGAGGATAACCTTGATATCTGCGAAGAAAACAGCGTAGAGCTTTTTGCAAAAACCAATTCTGCCGTTGTGGCGGCAGCCGCTGCGCCGTTGGATGAAGGTTTTTGTTTCAACAAGGATGCAGGATTACTTCAATGTCCTGTGGGGGAACTGGCGATGCGGGTTAGCAAGAAGACGGCAGAGAATGGGAACACATACCTGAATTACTTTTTTAGTAAAGTCAAGTGCCGAAAATGCCCGCTTTGTGAGCAATGTCGTATAGGAAAATCAAAGACAGGGTGTTACAACATAACACAACCGAACGAGAAAAATCGCCTTAGACTTGAGTTTGAAGCCAGCGAAGGGTTTCGAGAGCGATTGAGTATCCGACATCGCATTGAAGAAAAAAACGGTGAAATGAAGGTGGCACATGGTCTTGGCAGAGCCGATTCCATGGGCTTAACTGCTATGCGACTGCAAACGTATTTTACGGCGTTTGTGGTCAATGTGAAACGAATACTCAAGTTAATGGAACCAAATCCCGCCTGATCGGGACTGTTTTCTATTTTTAATGAAACCACAACTTATTTCTCGTTTTTATTCTGAAATTGCTGGGAATAAATATACACTAAAAAACCTCCGACTAAAAAAATCGGAGGTTTTTCAGTGCCCTTTAAATCAAGGTTTTCCCATCCAAATTTAGTCTGGAGCCGTGGAGCGTTGAACCCTCTCATCATAGCAGAGCAAAGGATGCCCACAGAACATTGAAATCTATATTAAGTTAATAAATTTAATTCCGCTTGAAGTGCATTAATTTCTGTTTCCTTTGATGTAATTAAGTCAGTATATTGATTAACTAACGACTGATAATAATCAACATTATTCTGTGCAACTCGAATGGCGTCCGGATCCGCTTCATAAACGAAACCCTGGTCTTCACGATAGATAAGTATCGTTTTATTGTTTCTTGCACGTTCAAGGTCATATTGTGCTTTCTGCAATTTTGACTGATACTGTGCCAATAAGGATTTATAGCCGTTTAAAGTCACCTGTGCAGACGATATCTGACTATTCAAAGATGCAATTTTTGCAGAATTATCAGGTGCTGCTGTAGGCGTGGGAACTTTTACAGGATTATCAGGTGTTACTGTAGGGGTAGGAAGCTTTGCGGAATTATCAGGTACTGTTGTAGGCATAGGTGTTGGCGTATTCCTTGTATCTTGAATCTGTGGAGTAGGTGTTGGTGTTGGCGATGCTGTTACTGTCGGTGATAAATTCCCGCCCACTGTAACCTTAATTTTATACTCTCCCTGGTATAAATTTGATGTAAATATAAGATAAGTTTCCCCTTCTTTAAACGGGGAAATAATTACTTCATACGCATCCTCTTTCCACTTTGCAATTAAGATTATGTTAGATTGTTCACATGTAAAGACTTCTCCCACAACATCACCTGGAATTCTTAGTATGACTGTCTTTATGTCTGTCAGACTCAAATTAATCTCTTTATAATTGCTGCTAATTCGTTTTGAAAAATCATTGTTTACACTTATTTCCCACTTAGCAGAAATGCCGCTTCCATCTGTTACAGTTGCATAAATATACGCCGTTCCTTCTGCAACCGCTAAGCATACTCCCGCTTCATCAACTTTAACAATCTTTTCATTACTTGATTTCCATTCTAGAGTATCGTCAGCAGTTGATGGATATACTGTGGCATTAAATGCAAACCGGGAATTCACTGGAACCAATAGTGAACTGCTGGTTGTAATAATATCTGTTACCAAGGTAATCGGCTTTTTAACTACTATAGTACATTTATACGATTTGTTATTTACTTTGGCTGTAATAGTTACCTTCCCGGCTTTTTTCCCTGTTACTATCCCCTTTTTACTTACAGTTGCAATACTCTTATCACTGGACTTCCATGTAATACTTTTTGTTGTACCGGTAATTTTTAATGCGACTGTTTCTCCCACATATATAGTGGCTTTCGATTTGTTTATTTTAACCGTCGCGGCCTGAGCCACTTTGGCTGCTTGAAAACAAGTCGAATTACCAGGTAATATCCATAGAAATATCAGAATAAATGCCATTAACGCAGTTATTCTTTTAAAGCGCTCAATAAGGCTTTTCATAATTTGTTATCTCCTTTTCCATGTAATAGAGTACTACCATGGTGTATTACCATAATTATACATCATCTTGCAAAATACTGCAATACAAAAAAAGCACCCGACTACGGCCAAATGTCTTTTAAAGGAGGAGTAAACGAAGCTCACCTCTTTACACTTTAATTATTCGGTAGACTATCTGCCTGCAAAAATGTTACTGATTACATCCTGAATATACTGGTAATTTTTTGTGGCTTCCTCTTTAATTATTTGTTATAATGGTAAATGATGTAATCAGCAATATTATTTTAGGAGGTACATATGAAAAGAAATGTTTTAGCATTGTTACTTGTATTTATATCGTTGATTTCTTTAAATGGATGTTCTAAAGGCGTTTCACAAGAAGAATATGATGCACTTGTACTCGAGAAAGAAGGTATTCAAGAGGAGCTTTCAAAAATTAAAGCTGACTACGAAGCTTCTCAAGACGAATATTTCACTTTAAAAGCAGAAAACGATTCTCTGAATAGTACTATTGAGGATCTAAATGAAAAGTATGAACCCTATGTTAAATTGTCCAAGGCCGAAGCCGAAGCCGCTACTGCCGAAAAAGAGTTAAAAGCTGAAAAGGATAAAAAGGCATTGGAAGAATTGAAGGCTAAGGAAGCTGAAGAAAAAGCTGCTAAAGAAGCTGAGGAAAAAAAGAAAGTCGAAAAAGAAGAGAAGGCAGGTTACAATACAGGAATCACCTATTCTAACCTGGCACGCACTCCCGACGATTATAAGGGCAAGAAAGTTAAGTTTAAAGGGGAGGTTGTTCAAGTTATCGAGGGTGGTGAGGAAGTTCAAATTAGATTTGCGATTAATGGTGATTACGATAAAATGCTTTACTGCGCATTCACGCCCGATATTTTATCTTTTCGTATATTAGAGGATGATATTATTACTATTTACGGACTATCTCTTGGATTGACCAGTTATCAATCTACATTAGGTGGCACGATAACCGTGCCAGCTGTCTGGGTCGATAAAATGGATCAGTAGGGCTTTATTATAAAACCTTTCACATAAATCTACAACTATGTAGGGTGTCTTTTTTATGCCCTAAATTGAGGAGATATCATAATGGCAAAAGCAAAAATTACCATCGGCAGCCAGAGGACTCTGCTACAGCCACATCGACCAATCCAGGAATACAAAAATCAAATTAATCACATTAACCGGACACGCTATCGATATGCAGTTTAAAAGACTGCTAGAGAAAAACAATGAGGAGGCGCCGAATGAATTCAAGGCATACATGCAACACGAAATGCAACACAAAAAAATAAAAAACCTTGATTTCTCAAGGTTTTAAGTATGGAGCTGAGGGGAGTTGAACCCCTGTCCGAAAGCCCATTCATTGCAGTTTCTCCCATTACAGTCTATCTTTTATGCGAACCCGAAGTCCGCTGTTCCCTCCGCCAATCGCCGACAGACAGGCTATTGGTTTCGGTAGCTTCATGGATCTTCTATCTTCTCAAAGCTTTGAAAATAGAGGGCCTCGCTAATTTGATGCCGGGTTCCTGAGCCGCGAGTTGCTTAGGGCCGACAAGCTGCTTATGCAGCAGCTAATTCGTAATTATCGTTTGCGTTTAATTTTAATTCTAAGTTGATGACGCAGTCCTAGTCTGCGAATGGCTTCCGCAATTTCAAAACCCCCGTCGAAACCAGTACAACCCCGTTAAATAAGATTGTGGTTTTCAAAACGCATTTTTGAACGCATCTATATCATATTACACAAATGCGGTTACGTCAAGTAATACCGGCTGTTTTTACAAAATTTTAATGGATTTTTAAATGGAAATCTTACCACTACTTTTCCTAAATTCCTTTTTAAACCACTTTAATCTTAATCTTCGCTGTCAGGCCATTCTCTGTCATTGCTATAACAGTTACTGTTCCACGCTTTTTAGCGGTCAGTTTTCCTGTTTTGCTTTGAATCGTCGCAATGGATTTATCGGATACCTTCCAGATGATGGTTTCCTTGGTTCCGTACTTCTTTGCACTAATATTGACGCTTCCGCCGATAGCAAGCTCCTTTTCCAACGCTGTCAGCTTAAGATACGGCTCCTTTACGGTAATCGTAACGGCACACGGATATATTATCCCATCCTGTGATATCTGGATAGAAATAACTGCAGTTCCGGCTGCAAGCGGGCGGACGGTTCCGTTTTCATCCACTGACGCCACCTCCGGGTCACTGGAACTGTAGGCTGCCACGGCGTTATCTTTTAACTGGTTTATTTTAATTATGTAATCCTGATAGCCTGTATACAGGGTTTTCTTGTTTTCTGTTTCCTTTGGTATAAGCGCCAGTGCCGAGGAAGATAGCTGACTTAGATACCACAACTCCTCCATTGCACCGGTATATTCCCGAACCACTACCTCGTGCTGTGCTTCCTCTGAACCGGAAGAAAGAACCGACGCAATCACCATATCCCCATGGTCAGACGGAGATATCGTATATAAACCATTCCCACGATCTACAAAGAAGAAACTCTGTGATTGCTGTTTCGAGGATATCCCTTGCCCTTCCCCTGCCGTCAGAAAACTCCCATCGGAGACAAACTGCAGGGAATACCTGTCCCCGCCCAGATTCACAATACTGAGCTTTTGTTCATCGCTCTCCTTATACTCAGACAGCGAAAGTCTTCCATTCGCTCCATCCGCGGAAGCAGTCATCAGATTCATCGTGGATGCCTGAAATATCTGATAGATACCCTCCGGGATCAGAGCCGGAGCCGCCTCTGCCTGATTATCCGGGGTTCCTGTTCCTAAACCGGCTTCCGCACCTTCTTCTGCTCCTTCTACTCCAATATCTTCTGCATTCTCTTCCAACCTTCCGCCGGACGCTTGTTCAATTCGGTTGCTATAGGTAAAGTAGGAGTATCCGGCATCATTAAGATCAATGGTACAGTCCACCCAGGCTACATACTGCCCACTCAGTGTTGTGCTGTAATTCTGCTGTATCAGTGTCACCGTATCTCCGGCAATATCCTTCACAATGGCCCAATGTGTCTTTTTATTATCCCGCACAATATCCCCCACTGATGGCTGTTTCGTCAAGGAAAAGCTTCCTTTATTATCATAAACCAGGGGTGTACTTTTGGTATCAAACAGGTTGTATACACCAATTCCATAGACTTCCAGATAGAACTTCTTCACAAACGCAGCACAGCCATAGACCGGATCCCCGCCCGAAGTCTTATGGTCATGGTAAATTGCTTCCACTGTGACACCATTATAGGTAATGGTCTCCAATACCTGCCCCTCCTGGGTTAAGATAACTAACGGCCCATTCTTCTGCGCTGCAGACGCGATTGTACTCGCCCACGGTCCAATCACAGTAAGAATCAGTATGAAGGTAATTACAGTTCCAAGTCTGCTTCGTCTTATAGATCTATTCCGTCCCGCAGATCCGCTCTGTCTCGCAAATCCACTCTGTCTCCCAAATCCACTCTGTCTCATAGATTCACGCTGTCTCACAGACTTACTCTGTCCCACAGACTTACTCTGTCTCACAGACTCACTCCGTCTCACAGACTCACTCTGTCCCACAGACTCACTCTGTCCCACAGACTCACTCTGTCTCACAGACTCACTCCGTCCCACAGACTCACTCTGTCTCACAGACTCATTCTGTCTCACAGATTTACTTCGTCTCATAGATTCATTCAGTCTCATAGAATTTGCCGCCTCCTTCGTACTTATAACCTTTTATCTTTTCGCATCCTTCTCGCCTAGGCCACCCTATTTATCGGGCGTATCGCGGTCAAAGCAGGAAATCAATACAGATTCTTCACCTTGAACTCCTTCTCTGCCTCCCTGCGCTGATCCTTCTTCGCAATGTCCTCACGTTTATCATAGAGCTTCTTACCGCGTGCCAGTCCAACCTCCACCTTAACCAGGCTTCCTTTAAAATAAATCTGCAGCGGCACCAGGGTATATCCCTTCTGAACCGCCTTGCCTGCAATTTTATTAATCTCATATTTGTGCATCAACAGCTTACGCACTCTCAAAGGATCCTTATTAAAGATATTCCCCTTCTCATAAGGGCTGATATGCATATTGTAGATATACACCTCACCCTTCTCGATCCGGAGAAAGGACTCCTTCAGGCTGCACTTGCCCATACGCAATGACTTCACTTCCGTTCCGTGCAAAGCGATCCCGGCCTCAAATTTATCCTCAATAAAATAATCAAAATACGCCTTCTTATTATTGGCGATCAGCTTAATATTCTCCCCCACTTATTCCTCAGCCTCCGTCTATTCCATTTCTGCAAATGCAAAATCAATTGTCCTCATAATCTTGTCGGCATTCACCACTTCTACCGCAACCTTCTGCCCTAATTTATATACCTTCTTCGTATGCTCTCCGATCATCTGGTAACGCTCTTCATCATAGACATAATAATCATCCTTCATCTCACTGACGCGAATCATTCCTTCAATGGTGTTGGGCAGCTCCACATACATCCCCCAGGAAGTCACTCCTGAAATGACTCCTTCAAAGGTCTCTCCGATATGCTTCTGCATATACTCCACCTTCTTCATCTTCTCCACCTCGCGCTCCGCCTCATCGGCACGGCGTTCCGTCTTGCTGGAATGTTCGGTGACTTCGTATAGAATTTTCTCATAATGGGCTTTTCGCGCCTCTCCCAGACTTCCCTTTATATTCTCCTTGATAATCCGGTGGATCTGCAAATCCGGATACCGTCTTATGGGCGAGGTAAAATGACAGTAATACTTTGCGGACAGGCCAAAATGCCCCGTATTCGCCACGGTATACCTGGCCTGCTTCATGGACCGCAACGTCAGTCTGCTGATCAAAGCCTCCTCGGGAGTATCCTCCACCTTCAATAACAGCTTCTGCAGCTCCTTTGGATGGATCTCCTCCTGCCCCAGCCGGATGCTGTAGCCGAAATTATGAATAAAAATAGCCAGTTTTTTGATCTTCTCTTCATCCGGATTATCATGGGTGCGGTACACAAAGGGAATTTCCTGCCAGAAGAAATCCTCCGCTACTGTCTCGTTGGCGATGAGCATGAATTCCTCAATAATCTTCGTCGCCTTATTTCTCTCGTAGGGCTTTACCTCCATGGGTCTGCCCTGCTTATCCACAATGATTTTGCTCTCGGGAAAATCAAAATTAATGGACCCGCGCCGATGTCTTCTTTCCTTCAGAATCTCCGCCAGCTCCTGCATCAGCAGGAATACCGGCACCAGCTCCTGGTATTCCCGGATTACCTCCTCATCGCTTCCTTCCACAATCTTCGCCACATCCGTATAAGTCATGCGGCGGTCAGAACGAATCACAGTCTCGGCAATCTCATGTCCCAGAACAGTACCCTTGGAATCAATATCCATAAAACAGCTTAACGCCAGGCGATCCGTTCCCGGATTCAGAGAACAGATCCCATTGGACAATTTATGCGGCAGCATGGGGATTACCCGGTCCACCAGATATACGCTGGTGCCTCTTTTCAAGGCTTCCCGGTCTAATGGCGTCCCTTCCCTTACATAATGGGTTACATCCGCAATATGGACACCCAGGCGATAGATATCCCCTTCCTTCGTCAGCGTAATGGCATCATCCAGATCCTTGGCATCCTCACCGTCGATGGTAACCGTTATGATATCCCGGACATCCTTCCTGTTCTTTGCCTCCTCCGGGTCAATCTCCTCAGGAACCGCATCCAGGGAACGCATTACATCCCCCGGAAATTCCACCGGAAGATCATAGGCTTTGACGATGGACATAATATCAACGCCGGGATCATTCACATGCCCCAGAATCTCAATCACCTTTCCCTCCGGGTTCGAATTCTCGTCCCCGTAGCTGGTCAGCCTTACTACCACTTTATGTCCGCTGACCGCATCCTTAGTGAATTCCTTCGGAATGAATATATCCTTGCCGAACTTCTGATTATCCGGAATTACGAAACCATAATTCTTATTCTTCTCAAAGGTTCCCACCATCTCTTTATTGCTGCGTTCCATAATTCCAGTCACCGCTCCTTCTTTTCTGCGGCCCGACTGCTCCTTCTGAATGATTATCATAACCTTATCCCCATGGAGCGCTCCCTTAGTGGCTTCCCCAGGAATAAAGATATCCTCTTCTTCCCCTTCTACCGACACAAAACCAAAGCCTCTCTGAGTTCCAGAGAAGATTCCCGTCTTCACATCATCTCCCGGTATCCGGTAACGGCTCTGACCGTCCAGAACCAGCTTTCCCGATGAGATCAGAAGATCCAGCAACTGCTTCAGCTCATGCTTGGATTCCCGGGGAACCTGCAGCAATCCTGCCAGCTCTTTAAATCTCATGGGTCTATATTCCTTACTGGAGAACAGTTCCTCCAGCATCTGCTTCTTTTCTATTAATTCTTCTTTGAATTCTTCCTTCTCTCTCATCGTTTCACCTGCTCTTCCCGGCACCTCAGACCTCAGTTTGTCCATATTAGCCTTTGTATTGATAGTATACCATAAATTGCTTGATTTAAAATAAAAATTTATAAAAAAACACCCTGATCAACGTTCAGAGTGTTTTTATAACTAACTTATCTCAGTTATTACCATTTCAAGCATAAAATAATAGAAAGAACCATGAATGCTGCTGCCAGGTATTCCGTTACTCTTACCAGAGTACCTTCTGCAGAACGTCCTTTATTCTTACTCCAGTAGGTCTCACCCGTACCAGTAATAGCACCGGATAACCCTGCTGTCTTGCCTTCCTGTCTCAACACTACGAATGTCAATGCTATACATACTAAAATGTATATAATCTGAACGATTAGCTTTAATGCCTCCATGTCCGCACCTCCTAAAAACTAAATTCAATTCTAACATAGAATAGAAATTATTTCAACCTATTTTTTAAAGCGAATCTATTCGCTTGAGTAACGATTTCCCGGTCATTTCCTCCGGCTTCACCATCCCCATCATCTCTATGAGAGTAGGAATAATATCCGCAAGACATCCGCCTTCTGCCAGAGTATAATTCTTACCATAGTTTACCAGAATAAAAGGAACCGGATTGGTGGTATGGGCGGTAAAAGGCTCATGGGTGGTATAATCCACCAGCTGTTCCGCATTGCCGTGGTCTGCACAGATGAACATCTGACCGTCCACCTCAAGCAGGGCATCTACGGCTCTGCCGACACATTGATCCACTGCTTCAATCGCTTTGATGGCTGCTGCTTCAATTCCGGTATGACCAACCATATCCGGATTGGCAAAGTTCACTACAATAACATCGTATTTGTCGGATTTGATGGCCTTCACCAGATTATCCGCCACTTCATAAGCGCTCATCTCCGGCTGCAGGTCGTAGGTGGCTACCTTGGGAGAGCTGACAAGAATACGGTCCTCTCCTTCATTGGGCACCTCAACTCCGGCATTAAAGAAGAAGGTAACATGGGCATACTTCTCCGTCTCAGCCAGACGAAGCTGGGTCTTGTGATGCGCCGCAAGGAACTGCCCAAAGGTATTATCAAGGGATATCTTATGAAAAGCAACAATCTTATTGGGAATGGTAATATCATATTCCGAGAAGCAGGTATAAGTAAGCTCCAGCCTCTTTCCCCGGTCAAAGCCCTTGAACTCCTCGTCACAGAATGCCCTGGTAATCTCTCTGGCCCTGTCCGGTCTAAAGTTATAGAAAATCACGGAATCCTTATCCTTCAAGGTCGCTACCGGCCTTCCATCCTCCATTACAACCGTGGGAAGTACAAATTCATCGTATTTCTCCGCATCATAAGAATTCTGCACGGCAAGCACTCCGCTCTCCGCCTTCTCTCCCTCGCCGTATACCATGGCACGGTAAGCCTTTTCCACGCGATCCCAGCGGTTGTCACGGTCCATGACATAATATCTTCCCATCACGGTGGCAATCTTGCCCACACCGATGATCTTCATCTGCTCCCAGAGCTCTTCCACAAAGCCCTTGCCGGAGGCCGGAGGGGTATCACGTCCATCCAGGAAGGCATGGACATATACATTGGTCAGGCCCTGTCTTTTGGCCAGCTCCAGTAAAGCATAGAGGTGGGTATTATGGCTGTGCACACCGCCGTCGGATAACAGTCCGAAGAGGTGCAGGGCCGAATTATTTCTCTTGCAATTGTCCACTGCCGTAAGCAGTGCCGCGTTCTTAAAGAAATCACCGTCCTGAATCTCCTTGGTGATTCTGGTCAGCTCCTGATATACAATCCGTCCGGCTCCCATATTGATGTGACCAACCTCAGAATTGCCCATCTGCCCGTCGGGAAGACCAACCGCCATTCCGCTGGCATAGCCCTTCACAAAGGGATACTCCGCCATTAACCGGTCCATGACTGGGGTGTTGGCCTCCGCCACCGCATTGCTGTCCGTTCTTTCATTCAGGCCGTAACCGTCTAATATCATTAATACTGTGGGTTTTTTACTCATATGTTTACTTGTCTCCTTTATAAAATCCTCTGACCGGATTATGAATCCGGTCAGAGGCGATGAAATGAATTAAGAAATCTTATTTGTAATTTACAATCTTGCCAAAATCGGCCTTCAGACTTGCTCCGCCCACTAATCCGCCGTCAATATTGGGCTGGGAGAATAAATCTGCCGCACTGGCTGCTGTTACACTGCCGCCGTACTGGATACGGATTGCTGCCGCCGTTGTCTCATCGTAAATCTCAGCGATGCATTCACGGATTGCCTTGCACACTTCCTCCGCCTGCTCGGTGGTGGCAACCTTACCGGTTCCGATGGCCCAGATGGGCTCATAGGCAATGACTGCCGTCTTCGCCTGATCCGCGGTGACACTTAAGAAAGCAATCTTGATCTGCTGACGGATCCAGTCAATAGTAATCCCCTGTTCTCTCTGCTTCAGAGTCTCTCCGCAGCAGATAATCGGTGTGATACCGTGTTCAAAAGCCTTCAGCACCTTTTTATTCACCGTCTCATCCGTCTCTGCGAAATACTCTCTTCTCTCAGAATGACCGATAATAACATATTTTACTCCGATGCTGGTCAGCATGGCGGGAGCGATCTCCCCGGTATAGGCACCGCTCTCCTCATAATACATATTCTGGGCACCAATGGCAATATTGCTTCCCTTGGCTGTCTCCAGGGCGGTTGTCAAAGAAATTGCCGGAACACAGAATACAACATCCGCATCCTCGGTTACTACCAAAGGCTTTAATTCATTAATCAGGGCAACCGTCTCTGCGGGAGTCTTATTCATCTTCCAGTTGCCTGCAATAATTTTTCTACGCATAATATTCTCCAATCATTTACTTATCGTTTGCTGCTGCAACACCGGGAAGCTCCTTACCCTCCAGGAATTCAAGGGAAGCGCCGCCACCGGTGGAAATATGGGTCATCTTATCGCCGAAGCCCAGAATATTCACTGCCGCCGCGGAATCACCGCCGCCGATGATGGTGGTAGCATCGATTTCCGCCAATGCCTTTGCCACTGCGATGGTGCCTGCCGCAAAGTTGGAGAACTCGAATACGCCCATGGGTCCGTTCCATACAACCGTCTTAGCTTCCTTAATGGCATCTGCATAAAGCGCACGGGTCTTCTCACCGATATCAAGGCCCTGCCAGCCCGGCTCAATTCCGCCGCGTTCTACGGTCTTGAAGGCCGTATCATTGGAGAATTCCTGAGCAACCACAGTATCCACGGGAATCAATAATTTAACTCCCTTTTTCTCAGCCTTTTCAAGCATCTGCTTTGAATATTCGATGTAGTCCGGCTCTAACAGGGAATTGCCCACCTCTTCGCCAAGAGCTTTCATAAAGGTATATGCCATTCCGCCGCCGATGATGAGAGTATCCACCTTTTCGAGAAGATTGTCAATAACAGAAATCTTGCTGGACACCTTGGAGCCGCCGAGAATTGCTACGAAGGGTCTCTGGGGATTGTTCACCGCATTGCCCAGGAACTCGATCTCCTTCTGCATTAAATAGCCTACCACAGCGATATCCACAAATTTTGTAACGCCAACATTGGAGCAGTGCGCTCTATGAGCGGTACCAAAAGCATCATCTACAAATACATCACACAGGGAGGCCAGCTCCTTGCTGAAGGCTTCTCCGTTCTTCGTCTCTTCCGCTCTGTAACGGGTATTCTCAAGGAGAACCACATCGCCGTCCTTCATAGCCGCTACGGCCGCTCTGGCATTGTCGCCGACTACATTGTCATCCTTTGCAAAAGTGACATTCTGTCCCAATAATTCCGTCAGCCTTGCCGCAACAGGGGCAAGGGACAGCTCCGGCTTGGGCTCACCCTTGGGCTTGCCTAAATGGGAGCAGAGAATCACTTTACCGCCATCTGCAATCAGCTTCTTAATGGTGGGGAGAGCCTCCACCAGGCGCACCTCATCGGTAATTCTGCCATCCTGCAGAGGAACATTGAAATCACATCTTACCAGAACCTTTTTCCCTTTTACATTGATATCATCAACAGATTTCTTATTTAACATAATCTTTCTCCTTTCAGTACTGCGCTCTTATTCAGGAATTCTATGTTATCCATACCATCAACTACGGCGAAACAAAAGGGTCCGGTCCTGAAAGACCGGACCCATGATGGATCAATTAAGCATTGTAAACTTTATGCTAATTCAGCAAAGTATTTAATTGTTCTAACCATCTGGCTTGTGTAGGAGTTCTCATTATCATACCAGGACACTACCTTAACTAAGGTCTTGTCTCCCAGATCGGTCACCTTGGTCTGGGTGGCATCAAATAAGGAACCGTAGGTAATTCCCACGATATCGCTGGAAACCAGCTCGTCCTCAGTGTAGCCGTAGGATGCGCTCTGTGCAGCCTTCATCGCTTCGTTGATCTCAGCCTTGGTTACCTTGCCGTTCACAACTGCAACTAATTCAGTAAGGGAGCCTGTGGGAACGGGTACTCTCTGTGCAGCGCCGTCCAGCTTGCCGCTTAACTCAGGGATTACAAGGCCGATAGCCTTAGCTGCGCCTGTGGAGTTGGGAACAATATTAGCAGCTGCAGCACGTGCTCTTCTTAAATCACCCTTCGGATGAGGTCCGTCCAGAGTCATCTGATCACCGGTATAAGCATGGATGGTGGTCATGAAGCCCTTCTCGATGGAAACTAACTTGTTCAATGTGGCAGCCATGGGTGCCAGGCAGTTGGTGGTGCAGGAAGCGGCGGAAATAATGGTGTCGCTTGCCTTTAAGATATCCTCGTTTACGCTGAATACAACGGTGGGAAGATCATCACCGGCCGGAGCGGAGATAACAACCTTCTTAGCGCCTGCATCGATATGTGCCTGAGACTTAGCCTTGGAAGCGAAGAAGCCTGTGCACTCAAGAACTACATCTACTCCAAGCTTGCCCCAAGGTAAGTCAGCCGGGTTCTTCTGAGCGTAGATCTGGATCTCCTTGCCGTCTACAACAATGGAGTTCTCCTTTGCTACTACCTCGTGACCAACATATCTGCCCTGTGCGGAATCGTATTTTAATAAGTGTGCTAACATTTTAGCATCTGTTAAATCGTTGATAGCTACAATTTCGTAACCTTCCGCACCGAACATCTGTCTGAATGCGAGACGGCCAATACGTCCAAAACCGTTAATTGCTACTTTTACTGCCATGATTATATTCCTCCTAAATTATTTAAATTTATAATATACTGCCCAAGGTACCAACGAACTGATTTTCCTGTCAAATGCTTGTTATCGGTACATTGAGGACAGCAATTAATCAAAGTAGATACTTTCTGTAAAATCTTATTTCCCAAGGAATTGGGAACCGGAATACATTGACAAAATTTTCTCAATCCAAAAATATTTTACCTAATTTACAACAAAATATCAAGAGCTTATTTCCCTATTTCATTATAATTATGAATATGTTACTAATTTATAAAGCAGGTTATCTATTTTTGTGCAATTTTATCGTGATAACCATGCTATGACGAAAGCGAAAAAAGGTGCTGTCCCTCACATCCACTACATTCCATTATAACATAGTTTGTATATCTTTACAACATGTTTGACTTTTCCCCTATGGAAATACCGCAAAAAGGGTTACAGTTCACAGGGCAGTTAGTTAAGACCCGAGCGCTGTATCAAATCCCTTTTACGCTGACCGTCTGAGCGTATCTTGTGAAGCGGAGCGTCCTGAACACGCGAAGGTAAGGCAAGTAAAAGGGATTTGATACAGCGCTCGGGTCTTAACTGACTGCCCTGTGAACTGTAACCAAAAAGGCCCGCGGCGTCAGGGAAGTCCCCCTGTGACCGCAGGCCTTCTTATGTAAATTAATTTGCAACATCCCATGTGCAACCTGCTGATTATGACCGTAATTTATATTCTAACCGGATCTTATCTGCAATTAATGCCACAAACTCTGAATTAGTCGGCTTTCCCTTGCCGTTGCTTACGGTATAGCCGAATAGTTCATCGATGGTATCCATCTTTCCCCGGCTCCAGGCCACCTCTATCGCATGCCGTATCGCCCTTTCCACTCTGCTTGGGGTTGTCTTATGGCGCTTCGCAATAGAAGGATATAAAATCTTTGTGATAGAATTCAACATCTCTGCATCATTCACGGACATCATGATCGCATCCCGTAAGTACTGATAACCCTTAATATGTGCGGGAACACCAATCTCATGTATGATATTGGTCACATCCGATTCCAGATTGCGTTCCACATAGGAGCTGGAGCTTCTGTTTTCATATGCGCTGACTCTATGGTTATCAATCAGCTTGCTGTGATAATCCCCTTTCACCTGCTTGATTCGAGACAGAATCACGTTATTATCAAAGGGTTTCATAATATAATAGCTGGCACCCAGGTCAAATGCATTCTCTGTAACACCTTCTTGACCGATTGCTGTTATGACGATGAAGGAAGGACTCTTCTTCAATTCCGTATCCCTCCGGATCTTCTCCATTACTCCCAGCCCGTCCAACTTCGGCATTATTAAATCTAATAAAACAACATCCGGTTTCTTCTCTTTGATCATGTCCAGAGCATCAATTCCATTTTCTGATTTACCAACAACCTCAATTTCCGAATCTTCCTTCAAAATATCTTCCAGCAGATTTACCATTCTCTCATTGTCGTCAACGATAGCTACATTAATTTTACCCATTTTACCTTCCAACCTCCATTACATATTTTGTTCTCCTAAAACAAATCCCCTTAAAATATCTCTTCATCTGGCCTGTATCCCGGGTTGTACATATACGTGTCTTCACTTATCGTGAATTTTCGTGCAGTATTTTGGGTTTCATGTTATTTTTATGATATCATTATACATCTTAGCTAATTACGCGTCAATCTATATTGCTTTAGCAAATTAAACAAAATATAAGTACCATAATGTGACTTTTATTATTAGTCTTTTACATTTTAACCCATTAAACTGCACAAAATTCAGAAGTTTCTTCGACAAGTTTTCGATTATCAGTTGCTGTAAATTATTGCCATGTCTGAATTATAATCATAAAATTTACAACTTTCAAACATTTAATACCGCACCAATCGACATGATAATAAGTCTGTTTTTTAAGAATAAAATGGGAACCACAATATTTTGTGTGTGATTGGAATTTATTAGCAATTAATGTGCTGTATTCTCTCTCTGAAACAAATTGTATTTACTGCATTTTTGTCGAATTCTTTTTATAACAAAAGCTCTCCTTATTCCAAATTATTTACCATGTTCTCTATGAAAGTACCGTAGCCTTTGGTTGAATCCTGTATAAATACATGCGTAACCGCACCAATTATCTTATTATTTTGGATAATCGGGCTGCCGCTCATTCCCTGGACAATCCCTCCCGTCATTTCCACCAGCCGTTTATCTGTAATTCTGATCACAATTCCTTTGCTGTGATTGCTGTTGCTGATATCCACGCTTTCAATCTGAATTTCATAATCCGAGATGGTTTTATCAATAGCACATCGGATATAAGCCTTTCCCTTTTCCACCTCCTGCTTCAGTCCGATGGGCAGCGGTTTCAGGCCCTTGTTGCTGTCAAAATCATAGCCATAACCAATCCTTCCGAAGATCCCCTGGTAAGTGTTATTGCTTATATTTCCTATCTTATATTTGTCGCTCTGGCGGATCATGCCGATGAGCTCTCCCGGCTCCCCGCTTTTGCCCTTAACGATGGACATAATCTCCGCCGTATAGATAGATCCCATTTTTACATCCATGAGCAAACCGGTGTCAATATCGGTGATTCCATGCCCCAGGGCGCCGAACTGTCCGTCCGGTGCAATAAAGGTGAGCGTTCCGATGCCCTGGGTATTATCCCGGATCCAGGCTCCGATTTTATAGCTTCCGCTGGCTGTTTTCACCGGCTCGATGCTCACCGTAATCTCTTCCCCGTTTCTGCGGACCAGCAGGATGATGTCTTTTCCCTCACATTGCTGAATCAGCTCTACAAAGTCGTTCTTACGGTTCACCTCTGTCCCATTAATTTTTAAGATATAATCCCCGGACTTCAGCTTATCCCTGGTGGGCTCGTAGTTCAGACCGTCCGCTCCGGTGATCCTTCCGCTGCCAAGTACCAGAATTCCATCGGTCTCCACATAGATTCCGATGGGATTCCCGCAGGGGATGAGCTCCATGGTGTCAATCACATCCAGGGACACCCGCTTGAAGCTGAACAAACCAAACAGCTTCAAATCCATACTGTAGGTTCCGGTTTGGGTTGACTGTAAGGTAAAAGGCTGCTTTAAATCAACTCTGATCTGCTCTGTGGGGACACTTAGATCATTAACCTGGATTACGCCAATATCTTCCGTGGTTATATTCCCTTCCAGGGGCATTCCAAAATCAAAGCTCTCCTCGGTGCCCACCAACAATTTTATTTCATCCGGTATCCTTTTATCCATTGTGCGATATATGAAAAATACTAACAGAAAAATATTTATGAGAAAAATACAGATTAAAAAATTACGGTATCTTTTCCTGCTTCTCATCCTTTCACCTCATACCCTCTATCAAGTTTTTATAATAGATCAACCTGTGCAAATCCAGTCATATGTCTTCCATCCTGTGTGAGAGAGAGCACTACGTCTTCCTCACCGCCATAGGCTGATCTGTTATATTTTTTCCCTATTTTACGCAGTTTCTCAGCTGAGAATCGAAAAAGGATATACATAGTATTGTATATCCTCACCGTAAGTATTCTCTCTTTTTTAGTTTTTTAAAGGATGTATTTTTTAGCAGCAGATGCCAATTCTTTCATCTCTCTTGCGCTCTCACGCACACGTTCCGTAATCTGTGCACCGCCCAGAAGACGGGATAATTCGTCGATGGTCTCGCTTTCCTTCAAGGTTCGGATCACCGTCTGGGTTGACACTCCGTCCGTCTCCTTCTCTATCACATAATGGGCATCCGCCATCGCCGCAATCTGTGCCAGATGGGTGATGCAGATAATCTGATGATGCCTGGCGATCAAGGAAAGCTGCTCCGATACCTTTTGGGCCGTCCTTCCGCTGATACCAACATCAATTTCATCAAAAATCAAAGTCTCAATCTCATCCTTCTCGGCCAGCACTGATTTTATTCCCAGCATGATACGGGAAAGCTCTCCTCCTGAGGCAACCTTTGACAGCGGCTTTAACGCTTCTCCCGGATTCGTGGACAGAATGAATTCACCGTCATCATAGCCGTTGGGAGAATAATGCGAGGCCTGTTCAAAGACCATATCAAATCTAACCTCAAGAAAATTCAAAGCAACGAGAGCTTCCCTGATCCGCCCTGTCAACTCCTTCGCCTTGCTCTTGCGAATTGCGGACAGGCTGCTGCATAACTGCTCCAGCCTGTTCTGGGCCGAAGCAAGCTCCTTGCCCAGCTTGTCCATATATTCGTCATAATCCCGGTATCTGGATAGCTTTTCCTCACAGTCCTTACAGTAATTAAGGATCTGCTCCATGGAATTACCATATTTTGATTTTAAATGATTGATCCGATCCAGTCTCCTGGTGACCTCCTCCAGCTCCTCCTCCGGATTCTCCATATCGGCAATATACTGGGAAAGGTCCCTGTTTAAATCATTCAGCAGACCGTCAATCTCGGATACCTGATTCAAAAAACCGCCGATCTCTTCATCATATTCCGTCAGCTTCATCAGCTGGCGAAGAGCACGTCCCACAGAATCCCCTGCAGCAGCGGCATCATATCCGGTATACCGGTAGGTATTCTGCAAGCCTTCCGACAGGATATTGGCGTTGGACAGCTTCTTATACCGCACCGCCAGCTCCTCATCTTCACCCGGCACCAATGCTGCGCTCTTAATTTCATTCACTTCATATTCTAAAAAGGCAATTTCCCGCAGTCTCTTCTCTTCATCCATTCCGGAATGCTCATACTCCTGCCTGAGCCTCTGGTATTCCTTATAGCTCTCCTCCAGCTCGGCCTTCAGGTCTCCGATCTCATCCCGGGCAAAGCGGTCCACGATCTCCAGATGCTTTGCCTTGTTCAGAAGGGACTGGTGTTCATGCTGTCCATGGATATCAATCAGCATTCCTGCAATCGCAGCCAGGGCAGAGGCTGTCACATTCTCTCCGTTAATTCTGCAGATACTTCTTCCGGCCATGATCTTGCGGGAGATTATGATCTGATCACCCTCCACAGGAATATCAAGCTCACGCATGGCATGAAAGACGGCTTCATCCTTTGTCTCAAATACAAGCTCCACCAGAGCATATTCCGCTCCGTTTCTCACAATATCCTTGCTGATCTTCGCTCCAAGGGCAGCATTAACAGAACCGATAATAATTGATTTTCCCGCACCGGTCTCCCCTGTCATAATATTCAGATGGTCCTTAAAATCAATCTCAACTTCATTAATAATTGCAAAATTCTTCACATGCAAGCCGATTAACAATTAGTATCCCTCTTTTCGTTTCGAAACATACGTTCTGCAAGTATTATATCATGAAAAGCGCACTCATGATCTCCAGCTCCGATCACATGATCACGAGCAAGCTTGCTGTGCGAATGTCTTTCTCGCACTATCCTCATTCCGCTTTCATTGTATCACAAGGGCTTTTTTGCCGCAATCCTTTGTTCAAACTCTGTTGGTTATTGCCAGAAAATCACCCGGCTTCTATTCAATATCCATAAACTGTTTTATAAAAACAGCTCATAAAGCCACATTCGGAGATATGCTTTATGAGCCGTTCTTTATCCAAGCTGCGGGGAATAGACCCGGCAGTTTATTTGATCTTGGTTACGGTAAGCTTGCAGGTCAGCTTGCGGCCGTTCACCGTAGCGGTGATCGTTGCCTTACCTACCCCTCTGGTGCTGACGGTTCCATTGGTCACATCCGCCACCTTGGGATTATCAATGCTCCAGCTGACTGCCGAGTCCGTTCCCTCCACCTGCAGCCGGTAAGGATATGTGGTATACTGTTCCAGCGTCAGCTCCGTCATATTCAGTCCGATTACCTTTACCTCTACCTGGGCCGTCTTTCCGGAGTCGGTCATTGCCGTAATATAAGCAACACCTTTCGCTCTCGCAGTGATTCTGCCCGTGTTCTTATCCACCCTTGCTACTGCCGCATTATCCGTACTCCAGGTAAGTTTATCCGTGGTAGTGGCCGGAGTAAGAACGCTGGTTACCACCTTTTCTTCTCCCGCAACCATTACAATCTGCTTGTCCTGGAGGGTTACTCCCGTAGAGGCGACGCGTTCATATACAACCACATAGCATATCGCCTTCTTCCCGCTGTTATCCAGAGCCTCTGCGGTAATTGTCGTATTGCCCGCTTTCACTGCAATGATCTCGCCTTCCTCATCAACTATGGCCACACTGGGATCACTGGACGTCCATTTCGCCGCCTTGAGGGTTGCATCCCCAGGCTTTACCGTCACTTTCAGTTTCCTGGTCTGCCCCACCATCAGAGAAATACTGGAGCTGTTTAAGGAAACGCTTTCCACCGGCTTCACCACCTGTATCTCACAAGTCGCTTCCGCTTCGCTTCCGTCTGCAGCCATGGCTGTAATTGTAACATTTCCTATCTTCTTCGCTGTTACCTTACCCTTCTGATTCACGGTTGCAATCTTGGAATTGCTGGTGGACCAGATGATCTCCTGATTTGTTGCAGAGGGGGAGGATACCGTGGCAACCAGTGTTACCGACTTGTCCACTCCCAGATAGTATGTCTGATGATTCAGGCTGACATTGGTAACCCCTTCCCGCACCGTCAGTACACAATTGGCTGTATAACCGCCGTCCTTTGTCTTACAGGTAATGATTGCCGTACCCCCGGCAACCGCCGTCACTTCACCGCTCTCATCCACCGTTGCAATGGTGTTGTTGGAGCTGGTCCAGGTCACATCCATCAGAGTGGCATTGCTGGGCGTAACGGATACCTTGAGCTTTAAGGTTTCTCCCTTGTAAATTGTCTTCTCTGTAAAGTTCATCAGCAATCCGCTTACCGGCGTGGTTACATTCACCTTACAGTATACGGTGGCGCCTGTCTCCAGCTTTGCTGCGATGATAGCGGAGCCCGTTGCCTTTGCGGTGATCTTGCCGCTGGCATCCACCGTTGCAACCCTGGCATCACTGGTTTCCCAGGTGATCTTCGCCTCCGTACTGTCGGCAGGCGTCAAGGTTGCTTTTAACGCATAGGTCTCCCCTGTCTTCAGATTCAATGCCGATGCATCCAGCTTGATGCCTGCGGCAATCCGTTTTACTGTGATGGTACAATAGGAGGTATACCCTCCGTCCTCGGACTTCAATATAATAACCGCTGTTCCGGGCGCTTTTGCAGTAACCAGCCCCGTTCCGTTCACCGTTGCAACCCTGGGATTCGTCGAGGTCCAGCTTACGCTGTTAGTGCTGGCATCCACCGGATTCATGGTATAGGACAGCCGCAGGGTATCCCCGACATTCATAACTTTCTCCGTAGTATCCAGGTTGATGGAATTGACGGGAATCAGAATATCAATATTACATACGGCTGTAACCTCAGGACTGTCCTTCGAGGTCGCAATGATGGATACCGTTCCCGGCTTCTTCACCGTTACCAGGCCGTTCTTGTCCACTGTAGCCTTGCTTGTATCAGTAGAGCTCCAGAGTATCTCCTTATTCTCCGCGTTATCGGGACGCACGATGGCATTGAGCTGAATTAGCCTCCCGTTTAAATCTGCAACAATCTTATATTCGGACAGCTCAATCTTGATAACCGGCTGACGGACAGTGATATGGCAATATCCTACAACCACATTGTCCTCATTAATCGCAGAGATTACCGCAGTTCCTCCTGATCTGCCCTGTACCATTGCCATCTTTGCCGTGCTTTCCACAATTTTGACCACACTCTCATCGGAAGATTTCCATATTAAATTAACGGTCAGATCACTAGGTGTCGTTATAGCGGCCAGTCCAAGATTTTCACCGATTGCTATGGTCTTTTTCGCCGGATCCAGAACAATCTTGGTTACCGTCTTTTCTACTCTTAACTTACAGATTGCCTTCTTAACTACTCCGTCAATGGTCACGGAAGCTGTAATATTGGTCTCTCCCTGCGCCTTTGCGGTAACAAGTCCATCCTTGACCGTCGCTACCTTCTCATTGCTGGAAGACCACACCGGCTGGGATTTATCTGTAACATCGGCAACCAGCTGCAGGGTTCCCCCCACATACATCGTGGCATTGCCCATATTAAGGGATATCCCGTCAATTACCCTTACATCAATTATAAATTCATCTTTTAAATCCGGTGTCCATTCAGGATAGAGCTGCCATCCGGGCACCAGCTTACAGATAACCGAGGTTGACCCCTTGAGTTTTGCCTCTATGACACCCACTTTGCCTTTTTCAAGTCCCACTATATTAGGGTTTTGAGGTGTATAGGTAAATGCATCTGCCATGGGTATATTGGAGTTTTTAAAAATATCATAGGTATCCCCTACCTGCATTACAATACTTGTATCGTCCATTCGGATCGGAACCACAATTCTCATATAAGCATACTCAACAGCACCGCTTTGTTCCGTATAGTCCTGGCCGGCATAGGCCCGTATCTCATAGGTGCCCGCCTTCACATTGCGGAAGGTTACGCTTTCGCCCACATTGCTAACAATATACTCCAGCTTCGCCGAATTTGCAGAAAGCTTCTTAGGTGTCTGCCCGGTGCAATCCCAGACCTCCCATTTTAATGTTTCCGCAATCTGCGCATTGGATCTTACGATAAAATTAGAAGGAACATCCCTCACTGGGGTCTTCTTGTTCTTCGGATACCATGAGTCCTCTGTCCTGGTTGCACCGTTCTCATCCCAGGAGATCTGGAAGGTCGGCACTACAACCACCCTGACCTTCGCTGTCATGGGCTTGTCCGAACCGGAATAGGTGGTGCTGCTGACTGTGATATCAGCGCTGCCTCCTCCCTTTGGCGTGAGCTTACCCTTCGAATCCACTTCAACCACCGAAGTATCACTGCTTGTAAATTCAATCCCCGTTTCAATCGGGCTGCCGCTCACCGTACCGGTTCCTGTCTCGGCATCCGCATATTTCATGTAAATTGTCTGGGTATCCGGTAAATCACTCAACCTCAGCTGAACTACATAGCTGTCCGTTCCCCCTGATGTTTTTGCCGCAACATGCTTGGTTTTAACCCAGTTCACCTCAAGCTTTATCTCTATAATGCAGCTTATTCTCAGAGTGTATCCCCCTGTTTTAATCGTCGCTACTATAGTGGAAAAGCCCGGACCATTGCGCTTCAGCCTTCCGTTCTTATGCTCGGCATCCGTAAATGAAAGTGTTACCACATCTGTTGAGGAGGTCCACTCCACTGTATAATCTTCCATCCAGTCGTCTGCCTGAACAATAATGTCCGTCTCATTCACTATACCGTTTAATTTAACTGTGCCGCCATCCTTAACCTCAGTTCCTCCTATTCTAAAGTAGAACTTCGGCCTCGGGGCTGCCGATGCATATGCCTGTTCCGGCCTGATTGAGAAGAAGAATAACAGAAAGAAAACGCCAAATACAAGGGATATACCAACCTTTTTTATCCTGCTCATTTGATAACCTCCTAAACCATATCTTAATCAATATATCGGATGGGTATTCCATATTAATTAGTTTTTTCGTATTCATTTTATTTGTAACATTTGGCATTTTTGTGACAGATAGGAAATATTACTGATAAGAATTTGCAAAGCTGCCATTTTTTTGACAATGATATTGTGGTATGCTATAGATAGGAAAGAAAGGCAAGATATAATCTATGATAATAGGAGGTTAGTTTTATGAAGCGAACAGCAGGACGATGGATAAGAAGGCTACTTTTAGTATTCGCCATCGCATTGCCGATGCTCCTGCATGGCACAGCAGCGACGGCGAAGGCCGCAACTCCGGCTTTTAAAGAGAAGGAGGTTGAGATTCATGGTATCGGAGAGGAATATCAGCTTAAAATTTCCAATAAACCGGCAAAAAGCAAGTATAAATGGTCTTCCTCCAATAAAAAGGTTGCCAAGGTGGATAGCAGCGGACTTGTAACCTCGGTAAATAAGGGAACCGCGGAAATAGAATGCAGAATCACCTATTCCAATGGAAAAACAAAATATTTATACTGTGATATTACCGTGCTTATCCCTGCCCAGAAAATTAAAATCAATAATACCAGCGAAAAGAACGGCGCTCACATTATGAGAGTCGGAGAGAGCTACGATTTTAACAGGACTCTCTCCCCCTCCAATTCCACAGATAAAACCTATTGGTCACTGGATGCTTCCAGTGACGACGCGAATCCCAATGCGGTTCGGATTGACGACAGCAAGGTGGGAAAGGTGACCGCTCTCCGAAGCGGGAAAATCGTACTGGTAGCCACGGCTGCCAGAGAATCCAACGAAAAGTCCGCCAAGAAGAGCATTGTCAAAGATGCCGTCATTATCGAGGTGGTAGGCTCTGCCCCGGAAGTACTTTCCGCCAGCATCATTAATTCAAAACAGATTCGGGTTGAATTCGGGGCTCCCGTCCAGTCCTCCACCGTGATCAATTCCAACGGGACCCTGTCCAGTAAGATCAGACTGAGCAGATTCGATTCCGCGGAGGGAGAAGCAAAGGATCCGGGTATCCTGCGGGGGACCCTGTCCGGCAATCTGAAGACCCTGACCATCACGGCGGACAACTACTTTAACGGACACTATGGCATCACCTTTGAGAAAGGGATACTGACAAGCAGTGGAGAAGCAGTCTATCCTGATTATTTTGAATTGGATTATACCGCCGTAGTGCCGGACGATCCGTCCAATAACACCGGCAGCGGCAGTACGGATGATGATAATTCCGGTACCCCGGATCCCATGACGCCGGATACGGATGCACCGCGCCTGGTTCAGGTCATGCTGAATGATAACGGAACGACCAATATCATCACATTTTCTGAAAAGATGGATTTCAGCAGCTTCACCGTCTCCGATGCAAAGCTTGTAGCAGGTTCCTCCAGTGCCGCAGCCGGCTCCATCAGCTTTTTAAATACGAAGAGCAACTACTCCTTCAGCTCGGACGGCAAATCCGTCTATATCGATCTGGCCGGAATTAATTCCGGCGATTATAATAAGACATTTTCCATCGCCATATCGGGAGTTACGGACACTTCCGGCAACCGGCTGACCGGAGGCAGCGTTATTGTTACACTCCGAACGGATACCTCCTCCAAAGCACAGGCAAGGCCTATTTCCATAATCCGAACGGCTTATGATACGGTTACCGCCACCTTCAGCAGAGCAATTAAGGTTCCCGGTTATTCCTATATCAATGGCAGCTATGCCTCCGGTAAGGTGGATGCCAACGACAACCGGAAGGTGAACTATGAGCTGCCCTACTATGAGCAGACCTTATCCGGAACCCAGACCGTGTCCATCGGCTTCTGGGACAGCTTCAATGTACTGCCCCAGGATACCTATGCTGAGAAAATGTATGATTTTAAGGTGAATTTCACCACGGAAAAGGTCAGACCCCAGATAATATCCCATGATTACAATCCGGCTTTAAATTTACTGACACTGACCTTTAGCGAGAAGGTAGAATTATACCTGACTACGGACAGTCTGGAATACACCATGTCTTCCAATCAACGGGATAATATCCAGGGCTTCTTACAATATACCCAGGCCAGTGCGGTGGGCAATGTTATCGAGCTGCTGCTGAGTGATATGACCCTGTATGGGGACTATACCTTCACGCTGCCGGAAGGCTTTGCAAGAGATACCTTCCAGAACTCAAGCTACAGCAAGACCATTACCATACGCAATGGCAGCGGAGCCGGAGGAGTGATCAAGCTGGCCGAGCCGTATTCCATCTATCAATCCGAGGCAAATCATTCCTTTATCTATGTTGAATTTGCCGACCAGCTGGATGTTGCAACTGCCATGGATCCCAACAATTACGCAATTTCCGGTGTCACCACGGAAGAGGTCAAATTACTGAGCAACACCGCAAACGGAGCAACGGTACGTCTTACCGTCGAAAAAGGGTCCATTACCAGCTCCGGCAAGCGCAAAATAACCGTGTCGGGAATACGGGGCTATAACGGTACTTCCGCCGAAATGGACAGCTATTCCAAGGATATTAACCTGATAGAGAATAAGGATCCGGAACTTCTGAGCGTAAAATATGATTCTGCCTCAAAGAGCGGAATACAGGTGAAGTTCAGCGAAAAAATCCAGGGAACCATGACAGTGACGGTAAGGGAACGCAATACAGGAAATATGATAGGCAATACGGTCACCGTCTCCGGGGATACTGTTCTGATTGCATTGGATAATACCCCTCCTGCCGGAACCCATGTACAGATCTATGTGGATAATAACAATATTACGGATTTAAGTGATAATCCGTCCACTATTGATCCGGTTCTGAATGCCTTTGTGAATTATTAAGAAGCATAAGCTCCGGATTCAAACAAACAGCCTGTCACCACTTCGGTGCAGGCTGTTTGTGTTATTTCAGGATGTTTTCCCAGGTTACTCGATCACTCCGCCCTCTACAACAAGATTATCCGGGGATGCGGCATCACCGTAGACCGGAGCCAGAGTTTCCTCATAAGCCGCATGGAAGAACTGCTCTTTACCCAGGGCTTTGATTTCATCGTTTAACCAATTTAACAGTTCCGTATTTCCTTTCTGAACCGCCGCCGCGATGGTATCCAGGCTACCCAGAGATTCAATTCCCACGGAAAATCCCGGATTCTCAAGCGCCCAGGCCAGAACCTCCGTATTGTCGGTGGACATGGCATCTCCCCTGCCATCTAACAGAGCACCGTAAGCCTCACTGTACTGATCGAACTTCAGAAGCTTAACCTCCGGATAATTCTCTGTAAAGAAGGTCTCTGCGGTAGTTCCCTTGCTGATAATCAGGGTCTTCCCTTCCAGCTGCTCCGGCGCGGTGATCAGCGCCTTATCCGGTGATACCACCCCCAGAGCCACCTTCATATAGGGCAATGCAAAATCCACCTTCTCCGCGCGTTCCTTTGTCACGGTGAAATTAGCCAGTATAATATCCACCTTGGCAGTAACCAGGTATTCCACCCTGCTTGCCGCTTCCACCGGAACATATTCTGCTTTTACCTTCAGATCCTCTGCAATCCGGTTGCCGAAATACACATCATAGCCCTGGTACTCCCCATTCTCATCCACATATCCGAAAGGCTTCTTGTCACTGAATACACCAATAATAATCTTTCCGCTTTCCTTAATTTCCTCCAGGGTTCTTGCGGTTGCCTGGCTGTCCGGCGAACCCTTTGTCCCATCGGTGCCAGGGACATCCGTGCCTCCCTTGCAAGCGGCAAGGCCTGCCGTCACTAGAATAAGGCTTAACAATAGTGCTGCTAATTTCGTTACTTTCTTCATATTCCTATCCTCTCTTTTCCCTGTAATGCCATTACGACATTCCATTTATTCTTAAACCTAATTAAACTCAAAAAGATTGAGAAACTGCCTGGCTCTCTCCGTCTCCGGCCTGGTGAAAAATACGGCCGGATCACTTTCTTCCACAATTCTGCTTTCATCCAGAAAAATAATGCGGTCTGCAATGGCTTTTGCAAATTGCATCTCATGGGTCACGATCACCATGGTAATCCCTTCCCTGGCGAGCCCCAGAATGACATCCAGAACCTCACGTACCATCTCCGGATCAAGGGCAGCCGTTACTTCATCAAAGAGCATAACCTCCGGATGCATACAGAGGGCCCGGACAATCGCCACCCTTTGCTTCTGTCCTCCTGAGAGCTGTCTCGGATAGGCATCCCTTTTATCCGACAGTCCAACCCGTTCCAGAAGCTGTTCCGCTTCCTCCGCCACTTCCTTCCTATCCCGTTTCTGTGCTTTTACCGGTCCCAGAATGATATTCTCCAATACGGTCATATGGGGGAACAAATCATAGCTCTGGAACACCATTCCGACCTTTTGGCGGACCAGGTGCATTTTCTTCTTCTGGCCGCTGATCAACTCTCCAGCTAAGAGGATTTCACCGGACTGGATCTCCTCCAGCCCGTTAATACATCGAAGCAGAGTGCTCTTCCCGCAGCCGGAGGGACCTAACAATACAAGCACCTCACCCTTATGGATATCAATGGATATATTCTCCAGGATCACATTGTTCTCATAGGATTTACTAAGATTTTTTATTTCAACTAATTTTTGATCTGATTTCATAAATAATTGCCTCAATTCCTCCATAATTTTTCAAGTCTTGCGGATAACAGGGAGATGGGATAGCAGACCAGAAAATAAAGCATAAAAATAATCCCATAAATCCAGATGGCCGAGGAAGGCGTCGTTAACCTGGATGCCTCAATAATCTGCTGCCCTACCTTAACCACTTCCACAACCCCGATCAGCACGATGAGGGATGTGGTTTTTATCATTCTCGTGACCAGATTCATCGCCTGGGGCAGCAGCCTCCGGACGGTCTGGGGGATGATGATATGCCGGTATATCTGCAGGTCTGTAAGGCCAATGGCCCTGCCGCTTTCGTACTGGTGCTTCGGTATCGAAGCCAGGGCTCCTCTCACCAGATCTCCCATCTCCGCCGTTCCCCAGAGGGAGAATACAATCACTGCGGATGTCTCACCGGAGAGGTTAATCCGGAACATCTTGGTCAGGCCGAAGAAAACCAGAAACAGCAGGACCAACTGCGGCATAATACGGATGAATTCCAGATAGATACGGGTCAGCAGCTTGATCACCGGGTTCTTTACGGACATAATCATTCCAAGGAGAATTCCAAGTATTGCGGACAGGATAACAGACAGCATGGAAATTCGGATTGTGACCCAGAGCCCCTCCAGGAGCCGGATCAGATTTCTCCCCTGGAAGATCACATTAACTCCCATATCCTGCATATCTCATCCTCCTCTCAATCAGGGTGAAACCAATTGATATCGGCAACAATATGATCAAATAGGCAGTCACCAATAATAGCAGGGCTTCATCCGTTTTGTAATACAATCCGATCAGATCCTTGGCCACATACATCAGGTCCGCCAGAGCTACCGCACTGAATACGGAGGTTTCCTTAATCAGAAAGATGACATTGGCGCTGAAAGCGGGGATGGTGACGGTTATCGCCTGGGGCAGCACAATATGCCTCATTACCTGCCCTCTGGTGAGCCCCAGACTGAGTCCCGATTCCATCTGGCTGCCCGCAACAGATTCCAACCCGCTGCGGAAGGCCTCTGCCATATAGCTTCCTCCCAGGAATATCAGACCGGTAATGGCACAAGCTTCTGAGCTTAGTACAATTCCTATCTTCGGCAGTCCAAAATACAGGAAGAATAATTGAATCAGTAAGGGAGTATTTCTTGAAAGCTCTGTGTACAGAACTACAATTTTCTCCAAAAAAGGGACCCTAAAATAACGGATCAGACTGCAGACCAGTCCCAGGGCCGCCGAAGCCGCTATTCCCACAGCCCCAATTCTGACTGTCAGTCCGGCTGCCTCCAGATACATCGGAATATGCCGATAGATAAAATCAAAATCCATTTTCATTCCTTTCTTTCAGACACGGAAAAACAGTATGCCGCCAGGCCTGCTCATGCAGAGAAACGAAGATCACTTATAAGATATATTATGAATATGCAACAATAAAATTCCTTGCATCTCATACTACACCCTCTATTTTCTCCTTATTCATCGGTTTCATAACACGTTATTTTCATTTCATACTATTTATATATGAATTATATGTTATAATAAAGCCTCTTTCTCTTTTTGTCAAGACCTTAAATATAAAATCTGAGCACAACAAAAAAGCCGGAGCGATTTTGTCCTGAACCGCCCGGCTCTCCACTCTTTCTATTCTGCTATATCCCGAACTCCAAATCACATAACCGGCATACTTCTGTACTTGCCCTGCAAAAACCGTATCAAAAAGATAATGGAACGGAACAGCCAGTCAATCGTCATTGCAATCCATATTCCCAATACACCCAGCTCAAGGGTAATCGCCAGAACATAGCTGAAGCCGATTCTCCAGACCCACATGGAGATCATGGATATCCACATGGTAAACCTCACATCATTAGCCGCCCGCAAAGCATTGGGCAATGTAAAGGAGAGCGGCCAGATCAAGGAAGAAAGGATACAATGATACAGCATTAGATCCGACGCGATATCCGCCGTCTGGTCCGACACACCGTACAGCTTCAGGATCGCCGGTATCAAAAATATGATCACCAGGTTGACCATTGCCACCGCTATGTAGGCAAACCGCATCAGACGAAAGGTATATCGCTTGACCGCCGCATAATCATTGGCTCCCATACACCTCCCCACCACGGTAATCAATGCAAGGCCAATGGCAGAGCCCGGCAATATTCCCATACCGCCCACCGTACCTGCAATAGCATTGGCAGTGATGGCAGAGGTTCCCAGCCCCGCGATGATTCCCTGAACAATGATTTTACCGATCTGAAATGCACTGTTCTCCAGTCCGTTGGGAATACCGATCTTAAGAATTCTTTTAATCATTCCGATATTTATGCGAAAAGCCAGGGGATTCCCGATGCGAATCTCCTGCCTCCCCTTCATGAGCAGCAAGAACATAATAGCTGCTGCCACCACTCTGGACAGCAAGGTAGCAATAGCCGCTCCCGCTACCCCCATATTCAGTCCAAAAATCAGTATCCCATTGCCCAGAATATTAATCACATTCATAATAAGTGATATCAGCATGGATACCTTTGAATTCCCCATGGAACGGAACAGGGCCGAACAGGCGCTGTGAACCGCAATAAAGGGGAAGGACATGGCAGAATAGAGAAAATAAATTCTTGCATTGTCCATGACATCCCTGCTGACATCTCCAAAGAGCATTTTCAGGACAGAATGGCCAAATAGTAATGCCATCGCCATAACGGCCAGAGAGAGAACGAGAACAGCCGCAATCAGCTGTTCTCCGGCTGTGCTCGCCGCCCCTGTCTTTTTCTGTCCCAGGAACTGGGCAGATACCACGGCCCCTCCTGTCGCCATTGCACTGAACAGCCCGATGAGAAGAACATTGATAGTATCCACCAGAGACACTCCGGATACCGCCGCCTCTCCGACTCTGGTCACCATCACGCCATCCGCCATTCCTACCGTAATCGCCAGCATCTGCTCTATGATTAACGGGATAATCAATTTCTTTAAATCTTTTCTCGTAAACATCATATCGCCTCTGTGTCACCATGATCCAGCCGGAAACTGCCGCCCGGCACCGGTGCCCTCATTCCTCTATTGATTGTAGCTCTCTTCATATGCCGGCTGGGGATGCATTCCCTGCCCGGATACCTCCAGATAGAAGGCGGCGGTGGCTGCATGGATGTATGGATTCAGCCATAAAAATCCAATTCCCAGAGTAAAGAGACACAGGATCGCCCAGCCAATGAAGCTGATCTGGAGACAGAAGAGACGGAACTTATTTCCCCTCATCATGTCACTGGACCGGTTAATGGCTTCCATAATACCAATTGACGGATCATCATCCATAATATAAAACGCCATCGAATACCGGTAGGATGCTATAATACCCGGTATAATAAACAACAGAGTCCACAAAACAATAAAAATGGTGGTCACCAGGCGCAGCCCAAGAGCCTTTCCAAACAGATTAAATCTGGAAAACAAATCTGAGAACTGAGGGTTATACCCCTTAATCAGGTTCTTATTGAAACGGCAATATCCCAGTTCAACCGCACCGCCGATCAAAAAGCTTATCAATGCCCATAATGCAAGCGCGGAGACGATACCGACAATAAAGAACAATATCGCTCTGCCCCATCCGCTGGATACCAGATCAATAAATTCATTCCATAGCCTCGATCCGTCACCCCTCCTGTTACCTGATCTTCCGCCATTGCTGCCGCCGCTTGTATCCGCTCCCAGCAGCATGGCTACAAAACCCGTTCCTACGGCAAGCGTCCATCTCCCCCTGAGCGCGTTCCTTGCAATGCTGCGAAAATCCTCTGCATATAACATACCGCTACCTCCCTAATCATACATAGTTAAAATACGTTTCTGCTGACTATAGTAACAGTTTATTGCAGATATTTCAATAAAATATACTTAATTTAATCCTTCTAATCAATTTTTAAGTAACTGACATTGCCCTCTGAACTGTTACATTTTTATATTTTTGCTACGTCACTTAGACAATCACACTGTGGCAGGCGCCGTCATCCGTCAGCTTAACCCGGTTCCCCATGATGCATTCCCCATCGACGGTAAGCTCCGTCGTTGAAAGCACCCCTTTGCTCCGGCTCTCCACAATAATCTCATACAATGCGCTGCCATACTGATAACGGATCATATAGCTGCCAAAGCAGGCAGGAGTGGCGGGATCAATAATCAGCTCCTGGCCCTCCTTGCGGATACCGAGAAACCAGCATACCAGTCCCTGGTACATCCAGCCGGCGGAGCCGGTATACCAGCTCCAGCCGCCCCGGCCCGTATAGGGAGGACTTAAGGAAATATCCGCAATCATCACATAGGGTTCCTTCTCATAGATCAGGGACTCCCGTTTATGTTCCGTGATGTGAATTGGGTTCAGCATGGTGAACAGGGTATGGGCCATGTTGTATTCCCCAAGCTTCGCGGTGGCAATGGCAAGCCATACGGCCGCATGGGTGTACTGGCCCCCGTTCTCCCGGATACCCGGATAATAATTCTTAATATAGCCGGGATTTTTATCCGTCTTATTAAAGGGAGGTGCAAGAAGCAGGGAAATATCATCCTCCTCTCTCACCAGATACCTCCAGGCAGATCTCATGGCCGCCAGGGATCTGTCCTTGTCCCCTCCGCCCGATATCACACTCCAGGACTGGCTGATGGAGTCTATTCTGCACTCATCGTTCTCCCTGGAGCCCAGCTTTGTGCCGTCGTCATAATATGCCCGCAGATACCACTCTCCGTCCCAGCCGTGCTTCTCGATGCTTTCCAGCAGGGTTTCCCTTTTCTGCTCCAGCTCTCCGGCCAGATCCGCTTCTCCCTCATGATAGCACAGCGGAATAAACTCTCCCAGTACCGTATAGAAGAACCAGGCCAGCCACACGCTCTCCCCCGACCCATCCTTACCAACTTCATTCATACCATCATTCCAATCCCCGCCTCCCATCAGCGGAAGCCCATGTGCTCCGTATCCGGTACGCAAGATCGTCTTTCTGGCATGCTCATATACCGTACCGGTGATCTCGGAGATCTGAGGGGTGAACATCACATCATGCTGTCCCTCCTCCAGCACGGGGCCTTTAATATACGGCACTTCCTCCTTCAATATGGAGAAATCCTCGCTGCTGCGGATATAGGCCGCCACCGCGTAGGGCAGCCAGAGCAAATCATCCGTTATCCTGGTACGAACTCCCAGCCCCGTGGGAGGATGCCACCAATGCTGCACATCCCCCTCCTCAAACTGTCTGCTGCAGGCAATCAAAATCTGGTTTCGAAGTGCCCCCGGGTCCGCAAACTGGAGCGCCAGAGTATCCTGCAGCTGGTCCCGGTAGCCGTATGCGCCGCCGCATTGGTAGAAGGCCGCTCTCGCATTCATTCTGCAGGACACGGTCTGGTACAGAAGCCACCCGTTGACCAGATAATCTATGGCCTTATCCGAGGTCTTAATCTGAATGGTGCTGTTCAGCCTGTTCCAATAAGCCTTAACCCGATCCAGCTCCTCTGCCGCTCTGCGGGGATCCCTATATTGATCCCGCAGCCGGCGCAGCTCTCCCGGATCACTGCCATAGCCCAGGGCAAAAATTACGGTCTTGCACTCCTCGGGGCCCAGGGCCAGGGAGGTCTGAAGCGCCCCGCAGGGGTCATAGCACACCCCCGTACGGTTGGACAATATTCCTTCCACTCCCTGGGGGCAAATGATCGAACCCCTGGCCCCCAGGAACTCCTGGCGGTCACCGGTATATCTTTTAATCATTTCACTGCTGAAGAGAAAGGCGCTGCTTTCCCGAAAATGAAATGCATAGTTATTCTTTGCCGCCAGATATTCATGTTCATTGTTATAGGAGGTCACAATATAAGGATTCGTATCCTCCCGGTTGGTTCCCAGCACCCACTCCACATAATAGGCCAGACTCAGATATTTCACCCGGTTGGAATTATTAGTGAGCTTCAGCTGCCACAGCTTAACCGGCTCCTCCACTGCCGCGAAGACAGTAAGCTCCTGCTCCAGTCCGGCCTCTTCATGCCGGAACACAGAGTAGCCAAAGCCGTGCCGAACCCGGTAGGTTCCCCGGTCGCTCCTTCCCAGGGAGACGGGGGTCATAATCTCTCCGGTAATCTCGTCCAAAATATAAATCACTTCAGAAGCAGGATCGCTTACCGGATCATTGGACCATGCCGTAATCTTATTCTCCCTGCTGTTGCCGTACCAGGTAAATCCTCCTCCTGCCTCCGAGATTGTGAAGCCGAACTCTTTATTTGCAATTACATTAATCCAGGGCACCGGGGGCTTGTTCTTTCCCTCCAGAAGAATCTCATATTCCTTTCCTTCTTCCACAAAGCCTCCGAATCCGTTAAAGTACTCAGAATTTCCCTGCAATGTCTGCTCCGTCCCTGTGTCCAAATCGGCCCGCCTCCTTTACTCCGTTAATAGGTTTTCCTTATATCTTCTCATAAAATAAATTCCTGTCCTGTTGGAAATCACCACTCTTGCCACCGTCAAAAGCAAATCAATCTCTGCCGGCACCATCTGATAGGAATGCAGCAGGAATAAACTTGGCCTGTCATTATTCGAATCATACAGCCGCAGAGAGCTGGTCAGATCATTCACCAGTTCATCCAGCTCCTGAAGATAGCCATGCTTTGCTTCGCTCAAGAGGATTAAATCTACCGCCACCCGGTTCATCTTCATATATTCATATGCCTTCAGCGTATCCCTGATCAGCTCCGCGTCCTCAAGGGACTTCACCCGCAGAAGCATAATGGGATTATCTCCGGATACTCCGAATCTCCACAGGAAGCTTTGATTTTGATGATTTCTCCGAATGCTCTCCCTGGGACCCCGGTAGATGGCCACCGGGTAATAAATGGGAGTGATCAATTCCTGGAACGCAATAATCTGCGCCTTTGATATTTCCAGATATTTCAGCTCAAGTTCCTTTTGCAGCTTAAATTTCTCAAAAATATCATCAACATGATATCCCCTGCTCAATTCCTGCCCTACCAAAACCGCTTCCTCCCGGCTGCCGCAGATTCCCGTGATAAAGGAAACCGACGCCGACTCTCCCGCATTCAGTGCAATGGTCACCCTCAGGCTCATAATGGGATCATTGCAAAATCCCGCCTGATTCGAGAGGGCATAGCTGTTCACCACTGCCGCCGGGTGGGCCGGAGTATTGTTTCTTCCCAAAAATCTTAACCGGTCATTCTCATATTCCACTCTTTTCAGAGGCTTTACACCGGACCTCACCATATGCATAATATAGGGATAGCTCACACCCTTCCCGCTTCTGCGTCTGGAGAGGAAGATCTCCTGCTCCTCCAGAAATTCGCTTTCCATAAAAAGCTTGTTGAAAGCCGGATGGCTCCGCTCCGCCAGATGGGTATCCCCAACCACCTCCAGGTAGCTGGTCAGTTCAATTACCTTGTCCTCTTTGCTATGGTTTGCCACCGTCACCCTGCGAATCTCCATATTGCGGTTCGCGTCCAGGCTGACCACGGTCTGGGTGGCAATCTCCGCATCCTCCCGCATAAAAAGCGCCTGGTGGGGGGAAAACACCGCCTGATACCGTACCGGCTCGGTCTTCGCCGGATGATAGGTGCTGCTCCATACCTTTCTGCTTCCGGTGTCCTTAATATAAATATAATTTCCCGAATTCGCATATAAATCCGGCCTCCACCGGTACAGCATCAGATCCCTGCAGCAGCCGAAGCCGTCTCCGTCCGAAGTAATCAGCAGAGAATACTGCCCATTGGAAAGATAATTCGTAACCGGCGGTCTGGCAGATATTCCGTTCACATACCGGCTGCTATAAGCCTCTTCCTTAAAATAAGAACGGTTGATCTTAATGGTATAGCCCTGCTTTGCAATGGAAATCAGATGACTGCGCCGCCTCTCCTCCAGCAGGCTTTCGGTGGCTTTCACCATCGCCTCGGAATGGAAGCGGTTCCGCATAATCCCTTCATTAAGAAAATTATTAATTGCCACCAAATTCATTCCCTGGTGATGTGCCATGAAGGAACGCACAATACAGTAAGGGGTCATCTCCGAAGCATCGGGGCTGTTGTAATCAATGGCTTCGTAAAAACCATATTCCCCATATACGCCAAGGTCCTTCAGTCTCCTCAGATTGGCAAAGCAGTCCTCCGGGGCATATTCCAGAGCCAGCATACAGGCATAGGGCGCCGCCACCAGGGAATTCTTCCTCACCGGCTGAAGCCTCAGCTTGGGGACGCCAAAGGCCTTATACTGGTAATTGGCGTTCAGGTCAAAACGGTAATACTGGGATTCTGATATCCCCCAGGGTATCCCCGCCTCTTTTGCATATTTAATCTGCTGCAGCACCGCTGCCCGGGAGGTCTCTGCAAATACGGAATCCTCATATTCCTTCAATACCAGATTCGGCATCAGATATTCAAACATGGTGCCGCTCCAGGAGACAAAGCAGGGAATTCCCCTAACCATGGTAAGCGGTCTTCCCAGCTTAAACCAGTGCTTCTGCGGAATACTGCCTCCTGCAATGGCCAGAAAGCTGGTAAGTGCGGATTCCGACGCCATCAGATCATAACAGCCGGCGTCCAGGGTCTGGGAGGACACATGGTAGCCGATATGAAACAGCATCCTCCTGCTGTCGTATAAAAAGGTAAAATCCACATCGGCCAGAATAGCATCGATCTGTCCCGCCAGACGCCGGACTCGATCCGCCATCGCAATCGCATTCTTATTTCCCTTCTCGGATAACTTCTCCAGGGAGGGACATCCGGAAAGGTTTTCTCCCTTCACCATGTAGTACATGGTCTCCTGAAGGGTCTCCTCCGATAGCTTCTCCAACTCCCGGATCCAGCGGGAATCCTCATACTGCCGGATGCTTCTTCCCTGCAAATCCCCCCGGATTCCGGCAACCGCTTCACAAAACTCACCAACCATCGTGTAATCGGAGGAAAGCTCTCCTTCATAATGGCTGAGCTTCAGAAGCATCCTCAGTTCCTCCACAAAATTCTTTGTAAAAATCGGCTGTTTCAGCATCTCCAGCAGTCCGTTCTTCAGCGCCACCAGGTGACCCAGGAAATTCCCGCTGTCCACAGTGGATATATACGCCGGATTCAACACCTCCAATGTTTTGATATGATACCAGTTGAACAGATGTCCCTTCCATTTTTCCAGCCTTTGTACCGTATCCATCAGTCTCTCAATCCGTTCTACCGTCCCGCTGAGAGTTTCAAAACCCAGGTCCCTTGCCGTGAGAATGGATAGGAACTGAAGCCCGATATTGGTGGGAGAGGTCTTATCGCTGATCTTCTCCACTCTGGCAATCTGATAATTGTCCGGACATAAATAATGGTTTTCCGGCTTTGAATATTCCTTAAAAAACATCCAGGTTCTGCGGGAAGCCTCCAGAAGCATTGCTCTGTCTTCCGGCTTCACCGCATTCTTCGGACCTTCCGGCTGACTGATGCCGTAGGAGAGGTAAAAGGCTGACGCCCAGCACAGGGCCGTACTTCCATACAAAGCCAGTCCCAGAGGGGAGATCCGGACTCTCCACAGCAATAGCAGCAGAATGCCAGCGGCCCAGGCGCAGCTTGACATGGTAAGAAAATATCCCCTTACCGTATTGCTGATCTGGGAATCCACCGCTTCCGCCGTATTCCAGCGGAGCAGATTCCTTCTGCTGATATACAGGCGGAACAAGGTCCGCAGCATGGCATCCAGAGCAATATAGGCCCGGTATGGTATTATTACGAACTCCAGAAACCCGCACTCCAGCATGGCTCCCAGATCATGCTTCAGTCCTTTGTACACCAGAGCCAGCTTAGGCCTCAGCAGCTTCTGCTTTGCAATGCTTAAAATCAGCACCGTTATCTGGAACAAATCGCTGAAGAAGACCAAAGGCACCCAGAGCATGGCTCCTCGCGGCAAGGTCACCAGATTGAGTACAATGATCAGGAGCTTGCTGACAGGAACCAGACTTCTTCTGAGGTTATCCAGAACCTTCCAACGGGACAGGGCACACAGCCCCCTTCCTCCGGAAGAACCGCTCCGAAACAGCCAGGGAAAGAGCTGCCAGTCCCCTCGGATCCAGCGGTGCTCTCTCTTGGCATAAGCAATCACACTGCCGGGAAAGTTATCCATCACTCTGGCACTGCTGGAGAATGCCGTTCTGGCATAGCAGCTTTCCAACAGGTCATGACTCAGAACCCTGTTCTCCGGTATCACCCCATTCAGCAGCCGGTGAAAGGCATGGATATCATAGATCCCCTTCCCGATATAAATACCCTGATCAAAAATATCCTGATAAATATCCGATACGGCAGTGGCATAATAGACCATGCCCGTCTGTCCCCCAAACAGCTTGGCAAAATGGCTTCCGCGGCCGTTCACAATATGATTTCTCACCATGGGCTGAATGATAGCATAGCCCTCCTTCACCTTCCTGCCCTCCTCGTCCAGTACCGGACGGTTCATGGGATGATCAATAAGGCCCACCAGCTTGGCCGCATTGTCCCGGATTAAATCCGTATCCGAATCCAGCGTGATAACATAGCGGAAGGTGGCCAAAAGTTCACGGTCGCACCGGATCAGCGAGAAGGTGGTATTCTCAGCGGGCACTCCGCTCAAGAGATTATTAAATTCTTCCAGTTTTCCCCTCTTGCGCTCCCAGCACATATAACACTTCTCCGAGGCATTCCATTTCCGGTAACGGATAAAAAGTGAAAACCGGGGATGAGCGGAGGGATAAAGCCGGTTTAACTCCTCCAGCCGGTTTAAAAGTGCCTCTTCCACCACCTTATCCTCTATCAGATACTCCTCCTGTGCATCCTTATGATCCACTAAGAGAGCATAATACAGATTCGGCTGATGATTCGCCAGATAATGCTTCTGCAGCCGATCCATATAGCTCACAGCCTGGGCAGGGGAGGATACAATCACGGGCATCACTACAAAGGTTCTGGCTTCCTCCGGTATCCCGTCTATATAGTTCATGGAAGGTATTTTCTTCACCTGGATATTCCGGGTAAAGATGAAATTGTTTATCTCCAGGCTGATTCCCATAAGCAGCGGAGCTCCGGCCAGCAGCCAGAAAACAGCCGCCGCTGCAGGAGACACCCCAGGCAATGGCCGAAAAACAGCCGTATCATAATTTTCGATTCCACAGCGTATCAGTATAGCCAGAATGAGTGCATTCAGGCACAGGAAAATTCCTGTCAAAGCTGCAAAATACAGGAACCCTTTCCAGTTCTTCTTCTCCGTCTTATCCGGCACCGGTTTTCCCAGGAGCTTTGCCCGCAGAATCCGGTATCCCTTACCCAGAAGATATACTCCCACATGGTGGGAGCAGTTCATCCCCGGCACTCCCTGAACAGCCAGCTCCAGACAGGCATCCGCAATCTTTTCTTCTTTAATTTTATATTTGCGGGAAAGCTTGACAATAACCTGCCGGTACATCCCCCTGCTTTCCGAATCCATTCTGGAGTATACCCCCTCCGGGTCCTTGGAAAGAATGTGCTCCAGATAGGAACAAGCATCAAAAAAGGCTTCCGTATCGATATCATCAATGTCTCTCAAGCTGATGATCAGAGCACGGATATATGCTTCCAGCTGGGATTCAATCTTACCCTCCGCAGTAAATACATCACTGGGCTTAATGAGACGTCCAAAACTTTTAAAATGGTAGTCCAGATACCTCTGAAGGGATATTTCATCTGCCGACCGGTTCTTTAACAGGTGTATTACATGGGAATGAAAGTTAAAATCATGCCTGCAATCCTGGTCTAATTCCGTAAGCAGAGGGGTTATATCCAGCAATCCCTGCTGACTTCCCTGTTTCCTGTGCACGAACCGGTCTGCCTTTGATTTGATTTTAATGATGTGAATGATCTCCTGGGCTAATTCAATGATGTTTTCCAGCAGACAGAAGCCCAGCATCTCCGGCAGCACCCATATCTCCCTGTCGGTCAAGGGAAGCTCCTTTTGATAGGCGGACAGCATAATATGGATATTTTCTTCATTCAGATGCCCCCCGCTTAACTGGGTGATGGTCTTCGCCAAAATATAGACTCTGGGATACCCTTTGTCATCTCCGTCTTTTAGAATTGGAAGAAGCTCGTAGCTTGTCCCCGATGCACGGAACTTTTTGATTTCCCGGTACATCAT
Organism: Bacillota bacterium; assembly: GCA_023395555.1. Lineage (GTDB taxonomy): Bacteria > Bacillota > Clostridia > Lachnospirales > Lachnospiraceae > Mobilitalea > Mobilitalea torta. The sequence goes on along the minus strand of JAEWYQ010000048.1, from coordinate 124,730 downwards.
CTGAAAGTTGTCAAACAGCCACCGCGCCGCCGGAATTAAAACGATAATGTCTGTGGATATCTGGGAGATATGGTCGCGAATCCGATTCAATTTTTTATAGGCAACCTGATTATAATAATCCAGAATGGTATTATACCTTGTTATTTTTGTATTCCGATGATCAGAAGCAAGATCCTTCATAAACTGCTCCCACTCTTTTGGTCCCAAATCATTCAAAGTCATTGCTATGTCCCTTTCCTGATTATACATTGCTGGCAATGTATGCAATTTTGATTATAGTATGCCAATTTTGCAAAGCTTTATGAGTCCGTGAAAGATCCTTTTAGCAGATCAGGCAGGTTATGTAATAATAGGAATGGTTATATTGTATATAGCAATTAAAAATAATGGAGATGGAATGCTTTCTATTTGATGAAATTTGCAAGGAGCACACTTGTGAAAAGGACTGTATTCGACATGGAATTCAAGTGATCTGTCGGATTCGATTGACGAATTGGGCAACCTCTGATACTATATATATAATGTATATATCATTAGCGTATATTGCCGGGAGGAAATATGGATAAAGAAGCACTATATAAAAAAATCTATAACGATTTGCTGGACGATATTCTTAGTAACAAATATCCGCCTGGGAGTTGTTTACCATCAGAATTTAAGATATCGGAGCTATATGGGGTCAGCAGAATAACCAGCAAAAAAGCCCTGGAAATGTTGGCTGAGCAAAAGCTGATTGTCCGAAAACCAGGCAAGGGCTCCTTTGTTATTGGCAATGAAAGCGATGGGCAGGAACCGGCAAACAAGGTGCATCAGGAAAATAAAACCATCGGCGTTTTGTTTGATTCCTTTGGCAGCAATTTTGGCTCCGATATCCTGCTGGGCATAGAAAAAAGATGTAATAAATACGGATTTGACATGGCGTTAAAATGTTCCCATGGAAAAAAGGAAAAGGAAACCAGCGCCATCAAGCGCTTCCTGGAGATGGATGTATCGGGCATGATCATAATGTGCGTGCACGATGACATCTATAATGATGAGATCTTGAAACTGTCCTTGAAAAAGTTTCCTATGGTTTTGATTGACCGGCAATTAAAAGGAATACCAATTCCTTTTGTGGGAACAGATAATTATAAAGCCTCCAGGGAGCTTACGAATTATTTATTTGATCTCGGCCATACGAATATCTGCTATGCAGCTCCGCTGAGTAATGATACCTCTACCCTGCTGGAACGGCATAAGGGATTTATCGACTGTCATCTGGAGCGCGGGGTTATCACCAACGAAGGAAACCGGATTGCCAATCTGGTCTCTACCCTGCCCAGTTATTGGGACTTTGATGAGAAAAAAGAAGATCTGATTCGCCGGGATGTGGATATGGTCAAGGCATATATGGCGGAAAATCCGAAAACAACTGCATATTTTGCTGTTGAATACGGTATCGCTAAAATCATTTATGAAGCAATGAAAGAATTGAATACAGAAAAGGAAAAGGTTATTGTATGCTTTGACGGTATTGCGGATTGCAATCTGTCTGCCCAATTTGCTTATGTAGCACAGGAGCAGTACATGATAGGGAAAACCAGTGTGGATATACTGAATGAAGTGATAAATGGAAATCATGTTCCGGAAACCACCTTAATCCCCTATCAAATCATTACCTATCACCAACCGTGACGCGTAATTTCCTATATAAAAGGGCACATCCTGAAAATGATGTGCCCTTTTTGTACCTGTCAAGTTATGAAAAAAACTAAATCAGACTGCCTTCCGGAGCGATCCTGGCCGCTGCTTCGAGCAAAAATACTCCGCTTAACTGACAGGTAACATCCAGGGGCAGCTGCGGCTGTTTGGCCCATACCTGACCAAACAATCCCTGTTCCTCCGTGCTTCCTTCCAAAATCAGCTTCTCCGTATTATATTTTATAAAGTCTGCAATCCACTCATCCTGACTGATCTGATAGAGCTGCTCCATATAGCGGATTAATATTCCCTTGAATAATCCTCCGTCCCCGTTTCCTTCACTCTTCAGCACTCCGTCTTCATTAACCAGGCCCTTCATGGAGCCTTCCGCTGTCTTGATTGCATCCTCCAGATAATGCCGCTCCTTGGTGATACGGCAGAGCTCAACTCCCGCTCCAATATAAGTACCTGCATTATAGGTAAACAGCCAGGCCTTATTAATATCCAGTGTCTTATCCCCCCGGACTACCATACCGTCATAAACCAGCCCATTGTCCGGATCAACCAGATATTTTTTTTCATAGGCATAGATTTTCCGTGCCCATTCCAAATCGCTCTCATCCCCAAACCGCTGATACAATCTGGCAGCCAGAATGGCGGCGGGACCGTTGCAGCAAGCATTTCTGCCTTTTCTGCCTTCATCCTTCTTCCATGCCAAACCTCCGATTTCATCCTCCCACCAGGCAGTTTTAATATCCTCCCAAAGACGGAGGGTATATTCCTTCATCCGCTCACTGCCGGTTATATCATATAACCTCAGGCAGGCCAGAGCCATCCATTCTTCATCATCATAGAATTCATTAAAGAGGGAACCGTTGCGTGCAAATACCCGGTCAATCACTGCCTCTGCCCTTAATGCATACTCCTGCCGCCCGGTGCGCTCCAGACCGTCAATCATTGCATCCGCCGCATGAGCCTTCCACCAATAATTCAGGCCCTCTTCCCGTTCAGGCTGAAAGGGATAATAATTACTTACGCATTGCTCCTTCTCTACCCAATAATTTTCATACAATTTCTCCTGAGCCCATTCCGCATAATCGCAATAAGTCTCTAACTTTCCCGCCGCATAATTCTTCTCTTTCCTATTCATAACCTCACCTTTCTCACTGCCTGCAAGCTTTGGCTGCAGGCATTATTATCCAACAATACCGCTTCGTTCAATTCCCTCCGTCAGGCTCTTCTGAGCAAAGATATACATGATAATCAGAGGGGCAATCACCATAAGACTCATGGTTCCGGTATAGGCAACCGTTAAGGGCTGGCCGTTCTTTAATCCCAGGGTCTTGCCGGCAACCATCATTCCTTCAAAGCCCTTCAGCAAGGCATTGGATAAGGTCCGTATTCTGCTGAAAAACATCCTGGTATAAAAAGTATCGGTCCATTGCCATGCAAAGGAAAACAGGAATACGGTCAGCATCATGGATTTTGCCAGGGGAAGTATAATCTTAAAATAAGTCCGTATAATCCCCGATCCGTCCACATAGGCCGCTTCTTCCAGTTCCTCCGGTACATTTTTAAAATATTGCCTCATCATAAATATGAATAAACCGTTCTTGAAAGCAAATCCCGTAAAGGACAGAATTGCCAGAGGCCAGAAGGAATCCATCAAATTCACCGTATTCCCGGTCAAAAGTCTGGCAATGCCCAAAAAATCAAAATAACGGAATTTTAAATACATGGATGTCTGAAAGGTGGACGGGGGCGCCAGGATAGTGAAGAATACCAGCAGCATCACCAGGCCCCTGCCCTTAAACTTAAATCTGGCAAGCCCGTATCCGATATAGGAACAGATAAACATCTGTACCACACCGCAGAAAACGGAAATCATAAACGTATTTTTTAGCCCTGTGAAATATTTGGTGTACTCCGCAATTACTTTATAATTATCCAAAGTGAAGTTACGGGGAATATACACCACCAGGGTATCCAGCATATCCTCCTCGGTCATAAAGCTGGTTGAAAGCTTTAACAGCAGGGGATACAATATGATAAACGACAATCCGGCCAGGAGCAGGTATTTTAAAACATTCGTAACCGTCATTCCAGCCATACGCCGATAGGTTTGTTTCCCTCTTGTCCTCTTCATTTTTAACCTCCACAGGCCGTCGCCTACTCTCTATTTTGATAAAATACAAAACTCTTCACAATCATTCCCGCCACTGCCATCAGTAAACCGATCACCAGGAAATACATCCATGCCGTTGCAGAGGCTTTTCCATATTCCGCCCTGCTCAGGAAGGTGGAAATGGTATTCATGATGACATTGCTCTCATTGGTGAAGGAATCCACCACCGTATACACTACATTGGTCAGTATCAACGGACTGATAATGGGAAAGGTGATTTTCCAAAAACATTCCCATCGGGAGCAGCCTTCAATCTGCGCAGCCTCGTATAAGGAGGGTGATATCCCCTGCAAGCCGGCAAGAAAGATCAGAATCTGCACACCGGAGGAGCTCACCACCTGATAGATATTGGAGGCTACCGAGACCGTCATACTGGTCAATGCGGGGCTGAAGGATAGTATACCGGAAAAATAATAGGTCAGGCTGGCCGTATTAAACAAGCTGTCCATCTCAAATGCAGCGCTCATACTCTCACCGACATCAATTCCCTGATAAGCATTCAATACGGAATTCATCGCATCCGCCTTATCAATGATACCCGTGGCCAGAATAACCGGAATAAAGAATATTGCCCGGAATAAACCACGGCCCTTCATTTTACCATTTAGGAGGATGGCAACAAATAAACTGAACATGATGGTGATGGGTATGTTATAAAGCATATCCCGGACGGAATTTCTCAGATTCCTCACAAAATCCGTATCCACCGTCAGCATATAGGAATAATTCTCGAACTTAATATTCCGTAACAGAATGCCTTGGGCAGGATCTGTCTGCACATCCATAAAGCTGAATTTTAAGGAATTATAAATGATCCCCAGAAAGAACAGGAAGAAGCCCAATACCAGCGGTGCAACGAAAAACCATCCCATTCTTGCTTTTTTTGCCTCTAACGATATTCCTTTCTTCTTAAACCCGGCCATAATTATCTTCCTCCTATCTGCTCAACTGCATAACCCATAGGAGCAATTGTCAGTCCATCAATCTCAACAATTTCATCCGAGTAATTTACATAAATCCCGGTTCCATTATCATAAACGGTGCGGTAGACATCCTCCGCCATTTTTTCATGGTTATGGATGGAACTGTTCCTGACTCCCGACAGCACTTCATTGACCGTCCGGTATATTGACACCGCCTGTTCCTTCCAAATATCAAAATTCACAGAATAGTAGGAATCATAGATTTCACTTTCCTTCAGCAGGGAGCTGTCATTATAGCATAACAGGAAATAGGGAGCCGTTCCGTATTCCAGGCAGGTCATAAGCTCTTTCCTCCAGTCACTGGATAAATTAATGGCAGTTCCCGAATACTCAATATAACCATTCAATGCAATCTGTATAAAGGGAACACTTCGGTCGGCGATGAGGTAGGCGCTGTCCGTTGTCGGGAGATTCAGAATATAATCGGTGAAGCCAAGGGTATAGGCATTGCCGCCGTCCACAAGGATATTGCTGTATTGATCCTGTGCCCGCTTCAGCATCTCCGTGGTAATATTCTTCGAGTCCTCCCGGTTGACATAATTACTGTTTTTATAATTGGAATTCAAGACCTCACCGGCGCTGCCAAGGGATATGCTGTCAATTCCTATTTTGTTATAATCTTCGGTAAAGCTCTCGTAATAAGACAATACCGCCTGGGGATTCACACTGTAATACCAGTTACCCATTTTCAGGAGTGGTGCGATAAACTGCGGATAATATCCGGTCTTTTGAAACAGAGTACGCACTCCGTCCCTGTTGGCATTAAAATTATCAAACTGGGTGTTATAATCATGAAGGAGGAAGTCCACGTCCGGATATAATTCCACATTGAGTTCTTCCGCCCTGGCTGCCAGCTCCTTCAGGCCCTTCCTGCCGCCGACTGCCCGCTCCACCTTCATATCGGAAGCAGCCGAATGATAGTAGCCCCCGTTATACCAGGCACGGTACCGCAGCTTCAGGTTAGATACGCCCTGATCCAGGAAATATTCCATCATCCTCCCGGCATCCTCAAAGGAGGTTATGGCAACATTGGCTACATGGGGTATGCCCAAAGTCTTGACCGGTTTCTTAACCGTGCCAATTGTCTCCAGCATAAAGGGAACCTCCCTTTGATCCGTTATTTTCGCAATGCTTCCTTCCTCCAGAAGGTGGGATCGGTAAGCCTTGGCCATTCCTGTATAATCCGCATCCTCCCCGGTAAGAAAATAATATTTCATTGCGATAATGCCGTCATAACCCTTTTTATCATAGACAATCCAGGGGTCCTGTTCAAAGGCGTTGGAGGCCATAAATTTATCGTTATACCGAAGCATAAAGTCTGCATAGGCGGTGTTATAGGAATGACTGATATTTCCCAATTCACAATTGATACCGGCTAGGGCATCCCCTTCGGTAATCACTCCCATGATGGCCTTATTCCCTGTTTTGATCCCGAATACCGGATAACGAAACTCATTTTTGATGCTTCCCCTGTCCACATTGCTCTCGGCAGCATCATAACCATAGACCTTACCCCGGGTAAGAAAGGTATTTTTTCTTCCGTCATTGTTAAAATCAATGAGAGTGCCTGAACCATCGGGAAGAAATACATAACCGTCTTCCTCTCCTCCGGAAGCTCCAAAGTATGGCAAAAGAGACAGGTAGGTCAAATAGAACTGGCTGCTGTCATATTCCAGCTCACCGGTATTCAGAATAACTTCAAGAGAAGCATTCTCTAAAACATAGTCAATGGAAGCCTTAAAGCAGGGGAAGCTCTCCGCTGCCGAGACAAATCCCAGCTCTTCATATTCCTGCTCCATCTTCTCATAGGTATATCCTGCCTTTTTGTAATACTCCTCCAGGGTTCTTTTATCCCTGTCGGTAATGGAGGATTTTAAAGAATAGAGATCCGTATGGTTAAGACCGGGATATTTCGCCTTCTGTTCCTCATCCGCCTCCTCCATACGGTACAGCAGATAGAAGGCCTTCATTCTCTTGGCCGCGCTTCCTCCGCTGGTTTCCTCTACCTGGGCCGCCAGTTCCTCAAAGCTTGCCGCGCTGATTTGCTCCGGTAAAAGCTTGGAGGCTTCCTCTCTTCCCAGAACCATATTAACCCGGATGCCCTTCTCAATCTTTGCCCAGGATATCTGGTTCAATAGAAAAGCATTGGTATAGCTGTCAAAAACAGTCGTCGTTTTTGAGTTCAGATTAAAATAGGTCAGCAGAAGGGGCGAGCTTAATTGCTTCTTCATGATATCGGAGGCTTTGGCATCCTCCATGGCATTCTGCGGGGAGGAATAAAACATCTTACTGCTGCCCTTATCTTCCACGGCGATACCGCCGGTTTCATTGTCAAAATACAGTTTAAGCACATCATTCTCTGCCGCCGGCTCCAGACCGCTGCCCGGCGCGATATCCTTGTATTTTCCCAGGGCATCCCGCTTCGTCCGGTCAGGCCGCGGCACCCCCTGCAGCACTGTCTTTGAAGATAAGCCCCATATCACCAGTATACCGGCAAGAATGACAGCAATTACGGCAACGCTAAGGATTATCTTCTTTCTTCCTTTTACCATATGCATATTCATCCCTCCTAAATTCTATAAATAATTTCAAAGACAATGGTTCTTCCGAATTCCCACATTTCACTTAATACATTGATAAACAGAACTCCGATAAAAGCAATGAATCCCATACCAACCAGTGACAGCAGGGTGGTAAGCGTATTCTTGCCCAGGGTATATTCGTTGGTGGTAAGCACTCCAAAGAAAATCAGAAATACAGTCCAATACAGTCCCAAATTATTCATGAAAAATACGAATTGCAGTTCCCCCGAGGTAACAAAATTGGATAATATAGTCGCCGGTATTCCCAGGAGTATCATAGGCATCAAGGAATATGACGTAGCGATGAAGATATCACGCATCCTCCCCTTGCCATCCATTAAGGTCGTCAGCGCCCAGTTGGCAACGGTCCATAAGATAACCAAAAAGCCCACGGACATAAACGCATCATACAGGCTGATCTTTCTCCAGATCATGCCGGTTACCATATAACCGCTGGCAAACTGGTTGAATAAGTAATTAAAGATAGCCAGCCCGAAGATAACCAATGCGCCTCTCATGGTTCCCCGGTTATCTCTCTTTAGCTCATAATAACCGTCAAAGGGATGGAACATGGTGTAGTAGGAAAAGCACAATTCCTCCTTCAAGGTTCGCTTGCCATGCTTTCCCCAGCCTTCGTTGTTTATTTTCTTAACCCTTCTGATAAGAAACCCAAGACCCAGGACAATCAGAAGCATCCCTGCGGGAATTAAAAGGAAGTAGTCCGCCATCAGCTCTCTCCGGTATTCGGTAAAGGCCTTACGATAGCCCTTCAGATTATTCCCCAGCTTATAGTTAATCATGGCATCCTCGTATTGCTCCAGCCGCATATAGGACGAGGCAACACCGGAATAAGCCTGTTCAAAATTAGAGTTCAGCTCCAATACCTTATGCCATTGAAGTGCCGCCGCCGTATAATTCCGTTCATTCTGGTATTTTAAGGCCTGGGCAATACTATCGCCGTATGCGGTTCTGGTAAATACGGTAACCACGCCGGTGGTGGCATCCAGAACCAGAATATCACTGCCATGGTAGCACAGGGCCACCGGCCTCCTGAATACTCCCGCCTGAGTGCCGGAGCCCCCGAATACATAGAGAAGATTTCCATTGATGTCATAAGTAAACACCCGGCTTCTGGTAGAATCCAAAACACTGTAGGTACCGTCTTCCCCGATGGCTACATCAATAAACCGGGAGACATCCCCGATAAACTCTATGTCGCCTCCCTGGCCAAAAGCGCCGTTTCTTTTTAATACATCAACCCCGGCGGGATTCAGCTTCTTTATGGGTGTTGCGGAGGTATCATTATTCATCATGGAGCCGTACTGCGCACCAGCCTCCAGGGCACTGGAGGTTACATAGGGAAAGCCCTCTTTATCAATGGCTATATTATTATATTCCGTCGGTACATTTTGAGCGGAGCGGGCTTTCTGAGCCTCGGTCCGGAACAGATCGGATATAATATCCATAAAGTTACCCCTGGTCTTCTCGGCACCTATAAATCCCACAAAGGTTCCGTCTTCTTCCAGGGAGATTACACCCATATTAGTGCTCCTGGCAATTACATAAATCCGGCCGTATTCATCCACAGCCACAGCCGACGGTTCATAGATCAACCCCTGCAATACATCAGAAGCGGGAGGCGGCAGGATTCTTATGAGCTTACCCTCCGCATCCAATACAACAATTCTGCTGTTTTTGGAATCCGCTACATAGAGGCTGCGGTCACCGGTTACAAAAATGCCCCCCGGCTGGTTAAAGGTCTGCTCCTCTCCGTTCTCATCCAGAAAGCTGCTTATATTCCGTACCAGCTGATAATTTTCATCCAGTACAAGAATTCTGCTGTTGCCTGTATCTGCAATATAGATGTATCCCTGGTCATCGGTTATAATATCCCCCGGCGAATTTAAAGCGGTCTCCAGGCCAAGGTCGTAGGCATTCATTACTCCCTCCGGCTCATAGGCATGGGGCGATATAAAAAACCATCCCAAGGCATCATAGGTATAGGTTTCATAAGGCACATAGGCATAAGCTTTCACCGCACCGCCTGCCATCACCAGGAACAGCACCATTCCTATGAATAGAAAAATATGTTTTTTCAACATCCTGCTTCCTCCCTATCAATCTTTCATACCAGATGTGGACATGGTCTCAATAATATTGGACTGCGTAAACAGGAAGATAAGGATCGGAACAATCATCATCAGTACCTGTGCCGCTGCAGCTGCACCCGCTCTCGCTATCCCGCCGCTCATAATCTGTGAGAGCGCATAGTTCACCGTTTTCAGCTCCTCGCTTCTGATATAGACGCTGGAGCCAATTCCCCACAGGCCTTGGACGGAAAACATAATTAAGGTCAGCCACGCAGGCTTTACCATGGGCATGGCTATATTCCAGAATACATATAGCTCCTTTGCACCATCAATTCTCGCTGCTTCTAAAATGCTGTCCGGAACCATCTGATCCATGAATTGCTTCATCAGGTACAGGCCCAGGGCGGAAGAGAATGCCGGAATAATAATTGATTTATAGGAATCAATCCAATTCAGCTTGGTAAAAATCAAAAAGCTGGGAATAGCCGTTACCGCCGAATTGAACATCAGGGATAATACAACCATGCTGAATAAAATCGTCTTGCCCGGAAACTCATGCTTTGACATGGCAAAGGCACAAAGAGATGCAATAAAAACATGGCCGGCGGTCCCCACCCCCGTAATGAACACGGTATTAAAAATATATCTTCCGAAGGGTACCCAGGAATCGGACATCAGACGGAATAGATCCGTAAAGTTCTTTGCAGTGGGATTCTCTACAAAAAGTCTTGGAGGGAAGTAAAAGAATTCTTCCAGGGGCTTCATCGAATTACTGACTGCATATACCAGGGGCAATGCCATAATAACTCCAAACAGCATCAGCAGCAGATACATTCCCATATCCGTGGCGTAAGACCGTTTTACCCCCCGCGTACGTCTCGAAAGCTTTATTTTTTTCTTATATGCCATCCTACTCACCCACCTTCGAAATAACCTTTTGTATCACTTTATTGGAGCCTATCATAATGACGAAAAGTATGGTTGCTATGGCTGAGGCGTAACCCATCTCAAAACGCACCCGGCCATAATCCTCCAGATGGTTGAAAACCGTATGAGCCGCATAGTTGGTGGAAGGCAATCCGGCCAGGGCCGTGACAATGCTTCCTACCCCAAAGGCTCCGGTAATGCTCATGACCGCACCGAACATAAGCTGGGGCTTCATGGACGGCAGGGTTACATACCACAGCTCCTGCCAGCGGTTTTTAATTCCGTCAATTGCCGCCGCTTCATACAGATAGTCGGGAATTCCCTGAAGCCCGGCGATAAAGGACAGAAAGGTTGTCCCCACACTGGTCCACAGGGCAATTCCAATGATCAGGCCCATCATATACTTTTCATTCTGAAACCATAGAATCGGAGCTTGTATGATACCATAACGGATTAATACGGCATTCATATATCCCTGGGCATCATTATTAAACAGATACTGGAAAATAAAATAGACATTACCGGATAGGGACGGCGCATAAAAAACAAGGGTTAAGATGGTTCTCCACAGCTTGGGCAGCTCGTTCAGCATCCATGCCAGGAATAAACAAATAAGATACCCCACCGGACCTATGATTACCGCCATGATAAAGGTGTTTCCTATAGCATCCATAAAGATCCGGTCCTTAAGAAAGAGTCTTATGTAGTTCTCCAGTCCGATAAATACGGGAGGCTCCAGCACATTGAACGAGGTAAAGCTCAAATATATGGAAATGATAACCGGCAATGCGGTAAAGCAGAAGAACATCAGCATATAGGGAGCCACAAATAAATAACTCTTCTTATTCCGCTTTATCTCATGCCATAATTTTGTTCTTTTATATTGTTTCAACTCATTTCCTCCTCATCATTCAAGCCCGAACTCTGCTCGTTTTCTTTTAATCTCTTCGTTGGTTTCCTTTGCATAATCCATCAGCACCTCACCGTCCCCGGTCTCATAGGCGATATTGGAGGCAAATTCCACACTTCTTGACACATAATACCCGCCTGGAACCTCCGGGGTCCCCTGGATATGGTTCCATTGCATCAATAGATTGCTGTATTCCTCCTTGGTCCATGGCAGACTCTTGATGGCATCCCTGTTGGCGGTAGCATACATTGCGGCCTTATCCAGAACCGATTTAATCTCCTGGGCAAATCTTGCCTGGATTTCCGCGGAGGTCCACCACTTCAAAAACTCCCAGGAGGCATTCTTGTCCTCAGCCCCCCAGAGAACCATTGCACAGGTCCCCACACTTGCCGCCGCCCTGTTGATGGTCCCATCCTCCTCCAGGATTCCCGGTATGGGTGCAAATCCCCATAATCCCTTAATCTCCGGGGCAAAAGCAGTCAATATATTGTATTCTGTATAATCCTGAATTGCCAAAGGCATCTGACCGGTACGGAAACGGTTAGAAAAATTATAATCCCGGGGGAATTTGTAGGTCGTAAATAATTCTATCATTTCCTGGAAGGCATCAATGGTCCTATCTCCGTTCAGGGTTGATGCAGATAAGGAAGGGTTATATAAGGATCCCCCGCCTTGATATAAGAAAATTTGTGTTCCTGCAAAGCCCTTGGGAAAACCGATCTCCAGATTATTCCTTTGCAGAACCGCAATTGCTTTATAAAAATCATTCCATGTCTGGGGAACTTCGATTCCCAATTGGGCAAAAATATCCTTCCGGTAGAACATCATGGGAAATGTCTGGGTCTCCGGTATGGCATAGGTCTTTCCCTCAAATTCATAGGGAACCATTGCACTTTCGTGAAAACGCTGCTTCACTTCATCAAACCCTTCAAATTCATCCAAATTGACCACCGCATTCCGAATTGCATATTGGATCGGCATGCCCACCTGATTGCCCAGGGCAACATCCGGTCCCTGCCCCGCCAGAACAGAGGGCAGTAAGCTTTCTTCATTTACCAGCTTTAAATCAACATGAATCCTCTTCTCCGGGGTGAAGCTGTCGTTGATCATCTGCCTTAGTATGTTGGCCTGATCCCTTCCCGATGTAATCCAGACCTCCACGGATGCCGCAGCCTCCGTATTATCATCGCTTCCCGTCAATCCCAAAGCAGCATAATCAACAAAGAAGGACATCACAAAGCTTTTTATTTCGTACCACAGATTAGCAAAGAAGCCATACTCCGCGCTGGGCAGTTTATTCCCGGAGGGAGCCGCATAAATATAATCAATGGATAAGGGCTGTTCGCTGATGGTTAAAATCCAGCTTGCCAGATTACCGATATTGTCCTTAAATGCAGTAAAATTATTGGCTATCTGCCTGGGATTCTTATGCATTCTTCCCAGCTGGCTCTGCAATTTGTCCAGAATAACCGTCTGTTCTCCCTTACGTCCCACGATTTCTTCCAGCTGCTTTGTTATTCCGGCAATTGCCTCTGCCTGCTCTCCCATCAGGGTGATAATCCGCGGGATCTGCCGGTGAAAATTATAATCCCTGTAAATGTCCGGCTCCGCACCGGTAATTAACAATACATTCCGGTATATCTCATTTAATACCGTCAGGCTGTCATTCACCTGGGCAATGGAGGAGGCCAGCTCTCCCAGGGTTACTTCCAGGCTGATCTCATGTTCTCCGGCAGTCAGATAGAATAGGTAGTCCTCCTGCCCGTTACCGAAGTTCTCTACGATCCAGTCACTGCTGTATCGAAAGCTCAGTGCTTTTGCTTCTTCGAAGGGTATCTCGCCGTCTATCCTCAGCGTTCTGTTGGAATATACACCGGACAGAATGCTCTGTTTATAGCGGAGCGCTATGGTGTACAGCCCGTCCTCCGGGACATCCAGCTTCCAGCTGACCCATTGTCCGGCCAGTTTAAACTTGCTTTCACTGACTGTATTCAATTTTACTGCAGCCACATCCTGGGGCTCCGTTGCAGGTGAGGTACGGTCAGTCGCGGGATACAGGGTGTAATCTGATTTCCGGTGCATATTCTCTGCCTGTACCTTAATGGGTTTGGCCGAAGCAGCTTTATACCCCTTCTTCTCATATTCCGCCTTTACCTGGGCATAGTCCGGTAATTCCTTCCTCCTGCCAACCGTGATCTGCCCGATATACATGGGCTCACGAACTCCTTCCAGGGTTATGGTATGAGTCCCCTTCTCCAGATAGAATTCCAGAGGGTCATTATAATACCTGGATGCATCGTAAAGATAAACACTTCTCCATTCCGGTGCTTCTATCTGCCTGGGACGGATGTCATTGCCGTTCACATCCTGTCTGATCTTATCCTCATCAGCCCAAACCCGTGAAAATGTGATAAACTGCGCTTCGTTATAGGGTATCTTCCCATCTATGTAAATATTTCGTTCCATACTATTGCCATTACCTTCAGCCGGAAGATAGTCAATTGAAATATGATACATTCCCGCTGTTTCAATGGTCACCTGCCATGAAACACTGCTTTCCTCTCCGGTATAAATAATACTTTCATATGCGCCGCTGCCGGGCGTCTTATCTATCGGGCCGTCCGCCTTGCTTATCTCTCCGGCGGCTTCCGAATAATGATCTGCCGGAATTCTATGGACATCCGCACCGGCGCCGGCATTCTGGTGCGTCGCCAGGTACCCGGAGTAGGTATCTCCCCCGTAATAATTCAGACTCTTCTCCTCCGGCGTTTCTTTGCTGTCAGCCTGTGCTCTATTGCCCTTTATGGAAAATAATATAAAACAGAACGCGGAAAGCAGAAAAACCATACCGGCCAACCTTTTCATCTTCAATTCCATGCCAATAACCATGCCTTTCTTCAATGCCTGCCAACTCAAGGAGAGGGATTCAAACCTCTCAATATGACTGAGGCCCGCGCCTCACAAATCAGTGATTTGAATCCCTCATTTTGATGATTAAAGCACCGAAGGAGCTTGTGACGCTTTAATCATTCAATTAATTTATTCTGCTGCCTCAGTCTCTCCTGTCTCAGCCTCATAGATGCCCTGCATCTTTTGAACAAATTCTTCAATACCTGTTTCTACCGCAATTTCAACCTCGGCAACCATGGATGCTACTTCGTTCGTCGGCTGATAAAAGCATGTATTTGGAATAATATTTAAGCCGGAGTAGATGGAGCCTACCATCTGCTGTCCGATGAAGCAAAGGTCGGATACCGCATATTGGTTTACCTGCTTCAGAATTTCTGCAGATTCATCATCTCTCAGCTTTGTAAGCACATACTCCTCAAACGCAATATCATTCTCCTTCTGAGCCGCGTAAGCCAATGCTTCGATCACAATACCCGTCTTCTCGATATCCGGATTGGTAATGGGCACCGCCATACTGGGCGCATCATGGCTTACCCAGCACTGATAGGTATTGGTGTTGTTGCCCATGGGAATGGGAACAATACCGAAGTCATCCTCCATTTCATAAATCTTGTCTGCCACGCCTCTGCCTCTGGAATAGGTATAAAAAAGTGATTTCCCTTCCACAAAAGCTTCCACATAGGCATCCATATCGGAGCCTTCCGGCTTCGGATAGAAGGTATCGCCAACTGCTACCATCTGCTTAATGGTATTAATCGCCTCAAAGGCTTCGGGAGTATTAACGCCAAAGGTAATGGAGCCGTCCGCTTCCTGCTTAATGACTTTATTACCGGAAGCCAGATATAAAACTACTGAGACATCCCAGTCATGACCGGTAGCAAGTCCATAACGGTCATTCTCGTCCATGACGCCGTCACCGTTCAGGTCCTTCGCAGCCGCTCTCTGGTATTCCAGGAATTTATCAAAGGTCCATTCCCCTCTTTCAACCAGAGCATAGGGGCTTTCCAGATTCAATTCCTCGATGATTGCTTTATTAAAGAACATTACGAAGACTTCATCGTTCTGGCTGGCAAAGGGAGCACCCATTCCATAGATACGGTCCCCATAAGCAAGCAGCTGGATATTATTATAATCAACCCAATAAGATTTTGTAAAATCCAGGCCGGGAACATTGGTAATATCCATTACCCTTTTGCCGTTTACATGTCTTCCGATCTCCCAGGTGGGGCAGATGATAATATCCGCATATTTATCACCGGATAATACCGCATCGGAAAACTCTGTTTCATTATGATTTCTGTATGTAATCTTGCAATTATAGGTGTCTTCAACCCATTTTACTCTTTCAATAATGGCGTTGGCGACTTCGGAGCTTCCTTCCTTGGGAAACCAACGGTTCTCATTCACATCTGCCACCACAAATTCATAACCGTCCAGATCCACTACCGGAGGTGCATTAAGATCCGTATCATCCTCGGGCTCGCCTTCGCCCTCTGCATCGGGGGTCACCTCTTCACTGCCGGGAGCCTCAGTCACCTGGTCCGGTGCCTCCGGTTTCTTATCCTTATCTCCATCTTGAGAACAGGCGGCCAGACCTAATATCATGACAAATACTAAAAGTAAGCTGATTATTTTCTTCATCTTCCTATTCATCCCCCTTTTTTATTTTTCAAACTGGAACCAGTTCATATTAAACAGCCAGTCTCCTCCGTTGGTATATACCAGATATACCAGCTGTTCCCCTGTGAGAGATGCAAGACCTTCCACTTCACAGGTAACGGAATCCCATATATTCCAATCACCGGTACCGGGCACTTTACAAACTCCCACCAGATCTCCGTCAATGCCGCCCAAGCGGATCTCAACCTCTCCGCCTTCCATGTACCAGGAAGCTACTCTGAAGATCACCTTATTATATCCGCCGTCACCGAAGTTAATATGATACGCAGTATAGTCACCGTTGTTAATGCCGCCGATTCCCATAGCGCCTTCCGTGTCGGAATTGGCTTCCACAACCAGATCAAAGCCGTCCGTATAATCTTCTGCTTCAATGACTGCTGCCGCATCATGGGGCCCTTTTGCAAACTGGAACCAGTTAAGATTGAATAACCATTCACCGCCATTGGTAAATACCATATAAACGTCCTGAATTCCTTCAATCGATGCCAGATCCGCCACCTCAAAGTCAAAGGTCTGCCAGATGCTCCAATCACCGGTTCCCGGAATATGACAGGTTCCAACCAGCTGACCCTCAATGCCGCCGATACGGATTTCAACCTCTCCGCCTTCCTCATACCAGGAGGCCGCCCGGAAGGAAGCCTTGGAAAAACCGCCGTTTCCGAAATTCACCTGATAGAAAGCAATATAGTCACCGTTATTAACGCCGCCAACTGTCTGCCCCCCATCTTCATCGGAGCCGTCTTCCACTACCAGTCCTTCTAATAAATCATTTTCAGCAAATTTAATCACATCTTTTGCATTCTTTTCTTTTACCACTGCTTCCGGCTCCTCTTCCGGTTCAGCCTCAGCATCCGCGGGTGTTTCTTCTGCGGGTGTCTCCTCTGCCGGAGCCTCCTCTTCCGGCGCTTCCTCTGCCGGTGTTTCATCCTGTACTGCATCACCTGTATTATCGTCTAATACGGCATTGCTGTCCACCGGCTCTTTACCGGTATCTTTAGCGCATCCAATCAAACCAAATACCAGTAAGCAAATCAATAAAGCGCCAATTTTTTTCTTCACTGCCATCCTCATACCTATTCTCCCTTTCTTTTTTTGCGGCTGAATTTGTTCCTTACCGGACTAATTCAAACCAATTTAGATTAAACAGATCATCATCGCTGCCTTTGTATACCAGATATAATTCCTGGATACCGCTGACATCTGTTACATCACAAGTAAACGTTTCCCAAACATCCCACCCTCCGGTGGTATTGATCTCACAGCTTCCAAGGATCTTGCCGTCCACTCCTCCCAGGCGGATCTCTATGGTTCCGCCCTGCCGCGCTGAGGCCGCCCGAAAAGACGCTTTTGTAAAGCCTCCCTCTTTGAAGTCCACATTGTAATACACGGTATAATCATTGTTCCGGATACCGGCCACACTCTTGCCCCCTTCGGAGCACTCTTTTGTTACGATACCTTTGCAGGTATCAAAGGCTTCTATCTCAATTCGCTGAGATCCATCCAGCATTGCGCTTGTCTTAGTCCTGCTGTTATTTAAAAGCGAAACTGCCGAGGATGCTCCGAATACATCATATTTAACCTTATCGCTGGTTTTTGCATTCCAGGTCGTCCAGATAAGACCGGCTTTATTCCTGTTGTTCCATGCAACGGCTCCGTTATACTTCAGCCATTCCAGAATATCTGTCTGATTGTATCTTACGGCAAACCGGTAGATCCAGCGGCAGAGAATCCCTTTAAACCCAATTAAATCTCCGCTGCTGTCTTCATTATTCATAACTCCGCCCTGATACATGGTGTTGATGGTATAATCGGCTGCCAACCGGGCACGGTTATAATACAGCTCATCCCGGGTGTGTTCGTACAGCAGCATATTGGCTCCGATAAAGGTTCCCTGGTTATAGGTAGAAGCCCAGTGGTTCTTTGAACCATGAATATCGTATGCATCATACACTTGACCTGAAGCAGCATCGTACAGGTGCTCTGCCTGCCAGTCCATAATCTGCACCGCTTTATCATAATAAGCATCTTCTCCCAGGGCTTCGGCCAGAAGACAGGCCGCTATGACTGCCGGGCCATTAATACAGGAATTCTTGGTCTGGTTGTCAGTACGCCACCAAATCCCGCCGCCCAAATCATCGCTCCAGCCCCTGTCCCATACCAGATCAAAATGGCTCCGGGCAATTTCCGCAAATACCGGGTCTCCAGTGAGCAAATAGGCTCTGGAACAGGCAATCACCATCCACATAATATCATCATTGTATTCATTGTGCGCCCAGTTCTCCCCATTATGCAGCTTAAATCCCCGAAAGATATCATATATCATATCCCTGTATCTGGGGTCCCCCGTGTTCTCGTAAGCATCGATTACGATCTCATATATCTCCGCCTGATCCCAGAATTCCGTTCCCAGGAACAAACCAAATTTATTCATTTTACTGTAATAATACTCGTCAATAAAGCTGGAAAAGCTTTCATAAGCAGCCTCTTCCACATTAAATTCATAATCAACGGACAGTATCTGGCGGGTAGCTTCACTTACCAGCTCACCCGTGGTATATCCCAGTCCCTTCAATCGGACCTGCAGGGTCTTCCCCATGTCCCTTGGCTGTATTATGTAATGCTCGGCAATGCTTACGACCTCTTCCTCTACAAGCCATTCATATGACACAATGGCATTGGCAGGGGAGATGGTGGCCGTCATCTGATCCCCAACCCTGGGTGAGTAATTGCTCAAAGCAACGCTCCTCATCCCCTTGCCATTGTCTTTGGCAAACCGAAACCAATTAATATTAAACAGATAATCTTCCCCTCGGTAAATCAGATAAACATCATGAACTCCGGTTGTCGGCAGTATATCACAGCCGGCATTAACCCAGGTTTCCCAATTGGGCCCGGTTGTGGCAACCTTGCAGGTTCCGATCAGCTCACCGTCAATCCCATCCAGACGAATCTCAATATCGCCCCCGGCCATCATGGCCGCTGCGCGAAAAACAGCTTTATAAGCCCCTTCCTCACCGAAATCGACATTATAATATGCCGTATAATGACCGTCTCTGACGCCGCCGATACTCTGGCTGTTATCCTCCGAGCAGTCTTCCACAATCACGCCTTCCCTTTCATTGAAACTCTCAATTGGAATTCTTTGAAAAGCATTGATCGGCTTAATCAAAGCTTTGTCCGTGCTATTGCTGCCTGTGGATCTGCTATTGGCGGAACTCACAGCCAAAACCACGGCAATTATAACAATTACGACAATAGCCATACCAATAACCAATTTCTTCTTTTTCATCATTTCGTGTCTCCTAAACAGGCTGGAATAAAGTTATTGGAAGTGCGCTCAGCAATGTTCTGATGCCGCCACCCTTTTATAATGATATATATATTATACATACCATTCTATGATATGTCAATTCATTTCGTTATAAATCACATAATATTTTTTATATATATTTTTTACAGTTATTTTTATGTTATTAATATACAAACCATTTTCATGATCCGGTCTTTTTATGGTAAACTTTTTCACAAATAGAGACTGGTATTTCAAATGGTTTTTAATTTGTAACATTTGATATACCAATCTCTATTTTATGTTGTATTTCTATTCATTCCGTTTTTATTCTTTAATAATACGAATGGTTTTTATTTCATAAGGCATAATCTCAAAGATCACTTCATTGTCCCTAATCTCCAGGCAGGCTTTCTTCTCCTCCAGCATATTGCAATCCACAGCCTCCGCCACGGGATGGGAAAACTGGAGCTTCACCCTGGTTCTTCGGTTAAAATATTCATACAAACGGATAATAATAGCATTATCCTGTCCATCCTCCGGTTCTTTCACCAATTCCACCATGACATTATCCGTATCTACGGAACATATGCCATAATTACCGGGCAGGCTCCCGCCCTCCGTTTCTTTCACGCAACCAAACAGGGGATTATTGAGTTGGTATGCCTCTTTTGCCACATTAGCTTTCTTCCAGTCTCCCCTATGAGGATAAATTCCATAGGTGAATTCATGGTATTCCTTATCCGCCTCCGGATTCGGCGAAGTAGCGGATTTGATCAGGGACAAGCCAATGATCCCCTCATGGACATTACACCCATATTTGCAGTCATTGATTATACTTACCCCATAATCATCTTCGGATATGTCCAACCATTTATGATGGCAAACCTCAAATTTGGCATAATCCCACGAGGTATTGTAATGAGTGGGGCGCTTTACATTACCATACTGGATATCAAAGGTCGCTTCGGAGCTGTGTATATCCACCGGAAACAGCGCCTTCAAAAGAAGATGGCTTTCTTTCCAGTCAATCTCATTCTTCACTTCAACCACCGGGCTATCCTGATAGAGGTAAATTCTCTGTACAATCGTGGACTGAAGATAATTCCGCTTAATGACAATCCCGCAGCGGTGAACTCCTTCCTCGATTTGAATTTCTGATACATCCCCTATCTCCCAGGATTTCTCCGTATAATAATTATTGATATCCCAGGCATCCCAGTTATGGGGAATATCCTCATAGGTCATCAAAACATTCCCCGGCTTATCCTTTTGCAAAATCTCCCTGTCCGCCTGCTTATCGTAAATAGATACCATGTATCCCTTTTCATTAAATAAAATACGGATATAACGATTCTCCAGGCATTCTCTGCTTACGGACACCTGGTTCTCCGGCGCCTTCTTATCCCGAACCAGTTGGAACGCCTTATAACCCATGGCAGGGATCTCATCCGCTTTTACCAGGTATTCCATGTCGCCGACCTTTTGCAGCGGATAGCTCTGTTCCTCATCCAGGATATAACAGCCTTCCAGATTCTCCTCTGCCATGACAACCGCATATCCCGAGGATCGGAAACCATTCATGTTATACACTATCACACTGCCGGCAGGAACCTGGACTGCTTCCGTCACCTGTTCCAGACGTTCCTTCAGCAGCTTTCTTCCTTCTGCAAGAAGGCCGTCATATTCCTTCTTCGAATCCTGATATACCTCAAGAATGGAGGAGCCCGGCAAAATATCATGGAATTGGTTTCTCAGCAAGGTCTCCCACAGCCCCTCCAGCTCCTTCTTCGGATAAGTGCTGCCCATCAGAAGCTTTGTTGTGAAGCCTGTTAATTCAAGATTTTGAAGAAGCACTTCTGCTTTCCGGTTGAATTTCTTATTTCTTCCCATGGAGGTATAGGTTCCGCGGTGATATTCCAGATACAGCTCACCGTCCCATCTGGGGAATTTCGCTTTTGTGCCGGCTTCCTCCAGCTTTTCAAAAAACTCCCGGCTGGTAGCTGTTTTCGTCACCGGACACCCTGGAATACCCTTTTCCAGACGCCTCTGGTGTTCCAGCATATTCTTGGTCGGGCCGCCTCCTCCGTCACCAAAACCATAAGCCATGAGCACCTCTTGATTTTTATCCTTTTGCTGATAACGGCTCCACGCTCCTTTTACCTGCTTTGGCTCCAGCATGGCATTGTAGGTGGTAAAGCGGTTATCACTGACTTGCAATCTGTCATAATCACTGGAAGGGATAAAATGAGTCAAGACCTCTGTCCCATCAATTCCTTTCCACCAAAAGGAGTCATAGGGCATCTTATTCATCTCATTCCAGCTGATTTTTGTCGTCATGAAATACTTAAGACCGCATTCTTTCATGATCTGGGGGAGCGCCGCAGAATATCCGAAGACATCCGGAAGCCAGAGTACTTTATTATCCACGCCAAACTCCCGGCGGAAGAACTGCTTTCCTTTTACAATCTGACGGATCAGGGATTCACCGTTGGGAAGATTACAATCCGCTTCTACAAACATACCTCCTTCCGCTTCCCACTGTCCGCTGCGGATTCTCTCCTTGATCTCTTCATATAAATCCGGCTGCATCTCCTTAATTGCTTTATATAGGTGCGGCTGGCTGGACATAAATTTGTATTCCGGATACCGCTTCATGAATTCAATCACCGTACCGAAGCTTCGAACCGCCTTATCCTTGGCCACCTTAATTGTCCACAGCCAGGCAATATCAATATGAGTATGGCCGACGCAATATACAACCGGTCCGTTATTATGGCATTTCTTTTGATAAAATTCCTCCTGGATATACTGCTCCGCCTCTCTCACCGATTGACGGAATTCCTCCGAATATCCCTGACGGAAATCAAGAAGGTTCACCGCATCATTCAGACACCTGATTATAGTTATGTAATCATCATCCTCTTTCTTTAAGAGTCTGGCTGCTTCATAGGGCACTTTCAGATCATAATAAAGCTTCTCCGTCTCTGTCTCCAGAACTGCGATAGAGGAATCCAGGGAAGACCAGAAATATTCCTGCCCGGTGTACACCCTCAGACAGATCTCATATTCCGTTCCAGGAACCCCATGATCCGTTAAAATAATTCTTTCGTGATTGTCATCCAGCCCCTGTACGAACTGTCCGTTGATATAACAACGGCATTGGGGATTCGTGGTATCCTGCCGGGTGCCTCTGTGGGTTTTCCACCAGTAAATCATCACCTTCCCTGCCATTTCTTCCGGAACCGTAAATCTGGTTCTGTAGTAATCGTACTTTCCTTCTCCTCCGCACCGGACGGATCCGCCCACCTTATGCCATCTCAGAGAATCATCCGTAACATCATGGATTGGTTCCGACAGTCCGGCCGCCTCATACTCCTGCAATGAAATCTCATTGCTGATAATATACCTCTCCAGTTCCGAGAGCAGTTTCCCTATTCTTTCTTCTAAGAACAACATTTCTCCAGCTCCTTTTCCCGACATAATTCATCTTCAAAAAAACCTTCCCTATACAACTTATCCATTAATTCTGCGAACAGGGAATTCGCCCACGCAAACCATTCCCTGGTAAATACTTCAGGAGAATCCGGATCAAAGGATTCATGCATGTAATTCGTTCCCGCATGGGTCCGGGTAAGCATCTCGACGCACTCTAAAACTTCTTTGGGATCGGCGGAGGTTAATGCCTGCATGGTAATACCGATATGCCATACAAATCCCTCGGGAGTATGAGGGCTTCCTACTCCTTCGGCATAAACCCCTTCAGCATAGTAGGGATTTTCCTTGGACAGGATATATTTTCTTGTATTCAAATATACTTCATCCTCACAGCCGCAATATCCCAAATAGGGCATGGACAGCAGACTTGGTGAATTCGCATCGTCCATTAATACATAATTGCCCTTTCCATCCACCTCATACGCATATATCATTCCGTATTCCGGATGCTCTACCAGCCCGAAACGGTTGATTCCCTCTCTGATCTCTCCTGCCAGAGCTTCACATTCTTGTGCCAGTTCCATATCATGGTAGCCTTTGGCACAGATTTCGGCAGCATAGCCCAGCGCCTGTACCGCCATCATATTGGCCGGTATTAAATACCCATAGACACACCGGTCATCCGATGGACGAAAACCCGACCAGGTCATACCGGTTATTGCAACCGGCGCACCTTTGCCGTCATTGCTGAGGGTATCTGTTTCCGGACAGTTATACCTGCGAAAGGTATAATCAGAGGAATTGTGATCCTGTTCAATACGGAACACCCGAATAATGGTCCGGATCATCGTCCGGATCTGTTCCGTGAATAAGCTCTTCTTCCCTGTCTCCTTCCAATATGTATATAAGAGATACAGCGGGGCGCACAGGGAGTCAACTTCATATTTTCTATCACAAACAGAAGCATTCAGCGCCGTCTCGTCCTTATGTCCCTGTCCGTTGGGACTCTCATTGAATGCATTGGCATAGGGATCAATCAATACCATCTGCGCCTGCTTCTCAATCACGCCTTCGATCATTGCCCCCAGCTGCTCATCCTCCTTGCTGTATTTAATATAATGCTTCAACTGGGCGGAAGAATCTCTCAGCCACATAGCCGGTATATCACCGGTAATGACAAAATAACTTCCATCTTCCAATTGCTTTACCGTTGTCTCTATGGTATTTAAAAAACATTGCTTTATGAGAGGTGCCGCCGAAGGCATCTTCTCCCGGTAATACTTCTCCAGTTCCTCGGCCCGTCTCAGTAAAATTGGAGGGATTTTAGTATTCATCTGTCTGTATTCCTTTCTTATATCATTTTCCACGAACTTATATGATATATTATATATATCCTTATATGATATGTCAATGTGTTTTTCCCTTGAAATCTGTTTTCATTTGGTCATAACGACAAAAAGGCGTCCCTGAGAAACCGCCTTTTTGTTAATGCTCATTATAACAGGATCCTACCCGATAAAAAACCATCCCTTCAACGCATATTCCAGCGCTGAAGGGATGGCCCCTGTGCTTTCACTCATATTCTATTATATTCCAAAGGGAGCAAAAAAACCCCTCAACGGCTCCTACCAGCCATACATGGCATCTTCGTCCGCATAGACGGTAATGGTCTCCGTCTTCGTAATCTCACCGCAGGTTATGGTAATCGTTACTGTTCCCTCACCTACAGGTGTAATCTCAACTCTGCCGTCCTCGTCCAGCTCTCCCACTTCTGCAATGCTGGAATCCGAAGAGGTTACAGTAATTGCTTCCGGTGCATTGTAGGGTTCCTTGTATACGTAGAGGGTGATTGCATCATCTCCGACATAGGTCTCATCCGAGGACAAATCACAGCTCAGATCCTCTGCCTTCAGCTCCTTCACAGTCACTTTACAGCTTCCGATGAGTTTATCCTTGGCTGCACTGGATGCGTTCTCATAAACCTTCACTGTCGCGGTTCCGGGCTTCTTAGCTTCCAGAATAGCTCCATCTCCATCCGCTTTTACTATAACAACTCCGGTATCATCTGCCTCAAAATAATACTTCACATCAGCCCGTGCATTATTAACCAAAGAAAATGCCCCTATTATCTCTCCGGCATCTATCCCATATTCCTTCGCCACAGAGGCCTTCTTCACAACAAACTTCAGCTTGCCGACGGTTCTGGTCTTCTTATTGTAGGTCTCTTTTACCGTAACAGTATAAGTACCTGCTTTCTTCGCCGTATAGGTCTGCTCGGGGTAATAACCATTCATTAACTCTGACTTCACCACCTTCTCCTTCATAGAGAAATTCTTATCACTGGAAGTAAAGGTATAGGTCGCATCATTATTACGGCATTCGTAATAGATAAACATACCGCTTGCCGTACCCAGCGGCAGTCCGTCATAGTCCTCCGCGTACAGACTCGGATCCACTACTGTAACCTTGCAGGTTCCTATCTTGGTTGTCTTACCGTTTAACTTCTGGGAACAAGTAATCGTTGCAGAGCCTTTCTTCAGTCCTGTAAGATATACCTTCGTTCCGCTGGCCTTCAGCTTCAGCACTTTCTCATCGCTGGATTTAAAGCTATAGGTGGCTTTCTTCACCGGATTGCTTACTTCCAGTACATATTTAGCATCCTTCTGGTAAACGCCAAATTCGCTCCAGGTGCTTCCGGTACCGATCATCATCTCTGAATCAATCGTTGTTTTGGCCGCTGCCTGAACACTCGCTGCCGGTAATTGTGACGGGAGCAGCAGCCCCATCACCAGCAGGAAAGAAACAATTACTTTCAACAATTTTGTCCTCTGGTACTTCATGTTGGTCATTCCTCCAATGTTTATTTTTCAGTACAAATGCAATTTTATATGATAGCTGTGACTTTTTCAATCATTAAAAGTAATAGAATTACATTTTCGTCCTTTGTTACTAAATTTTGTATCATTTTTAGTGATATCCACATATTTATCATAAATGACCATATAAGGTACTAATTGCCCATTGTAAATCCCCCGCTCAGTCATTATCAATAACGGATTTATTTCCAAGTATCATAAAAAACTCTCCCTTGGTTAGCAGGCTTACACCATTCGTTCGCTATACACTTTCGTTACCCTGTCGCAGCGCAGCAGACCGTCTACACTGTCACGGTCAAACATCGCGTTTATTGCAGCAATATGCGCATCATATCCAGGATCGGCAGGCAGTGGATTGTTATCCTGGGATGCAATATAAGCTAACCACCTGTCTCTCGTGTAATCCATTAGGTTGGGAAATTCCCGAATCGTTGGCTTTGTAAAAAACGCATCGGCCGCCTGCTTGCTAATCGCCATCATCTCCCCACCGGGTGCAAGGTTGTAAATGACAATGACCATTCCGCCGGGCTTGATAATTCGGCGGCATTCTGCGCGGAACGCATCCGGATTGAACCAGTGCAGCGCATGAGCGACAGTGATAACATCAACACTGTGTTCGGGAAGCGTTGTCGTTTCGGCTGTGCCATCGATAATCTTTGCGTTTGAAAAAGGTGCAAGCGTAATGCCCAGCTGCCCGCTCATATCCGCGTTGGGTTCAACAGCAAACACAGAGTAACCGCGCTCCGCCAACGTCACCGTGAATTTTCCCGTCCCCGCACCGATGTCGGCAAATACGGCATCCTGCGGCACAAGTGAGCAAATATATTCAATCGCCGCTTCCGGGTAGCCCGGGCGTCCTATGGCATAAGCTTCCGCTTTGCCTGTAAAGTTTTCCGTGTTCATTATTTTCCCCCTATCGGTTATATTAGCTCGGTTTCCACTCAGATTTTAGTATTCTGTATTCGACTCTATCTTTCAATTTCCCATCATGCCAGACAAAAGACTTGAAATCAGCTTCTTTCGTCATCCCGCATTTAATCATAACTTTTTCAGAACCTATGTTATCTTTCATACATCCGCATGAAATTCTAAAAACCCCAAATTCAAAAACGATATCGTTATTGTCAAGAAACACATTTGAAATGCAGCAATCATGTAAACTTATATTTGGATAATCATTTTCGGCAGTATACTTCCACATGAATTAGTACCTCATATTCGTTAAAAGTTGTATAAAATGTAAAAAATCCACTCCTCAAGCGAGAAGCGGACTTTTTCAGTGTCCTTGTAATACAGGGCTTTTTCGCGTCAACATTGTATCCATATTGACGTTGCCGCATTGTTACCGTATACATACATAGAGTTCATAGTAACCCTGAGGATAAAAACAAATCGGACAAATTTCGGGAGCGCACAAGCCGCTTAAGATATTGCCGCAGCCCAAACAAATCCATAATTTTTCTTCGCTTTTACAAAACAGGGTATCGGTCCGTATTTCAGCTAAATATGTTTGAAATGCCAGCTGATGGTTTAGCTTAATATTAGCGATGCCGCTAAATAGTGCGGAGATATCTCCATATCCCTCTTCCCTGGCAACCCGCGAGAATTCCCGGTACATGGTGTTTCCGGCATAGTCTTCATTTTCCACAGCCTCCGCTAAGTTTTGTTCCGTATTCCTTTCACCGCCGTTGATAAGATTGCGCAATCTTTCCGCGATAAATCTGTTATTTCTTGATATAGTTTCGAACGTAAAACCAATTCCCAACAAGACCTCTTGTCTCGCTTTTACACCAAATATATCATATCTGGCCTGTGACTGTAACTCATAACCAAAGGCAGTTTGCAGATTCTGATATGTCCTGCTTTGTTGAAAGTCCATATGACCTCCCAGGATAGCTATTCCTCATATGAATCATATGTTTTATTTGATTTTTTATGTTACTGTGGTTTCCGTTTTCATGAAATTTGCAAAAATATTTCTCCAGCATATCTGTCAGTTATCCTAACTTACTCATCCCAATTGTGCCAGATCTCTTGCACATCGTCGTCTTCGTCCAGCAGATCCAGGATACGGTTCATCATCTTGATATCCTGCTCTTCCTTCAGTTCCACCCAGGTCTGGGGGATCATGGTGACATCCGCCTGAAGCATGGGGATTCCGGCCTTCTCCAGGGCTTCCCGCACCGCGCTGAAATCATCGGGAGCCGTCACTACCTCGAAGCTGTCCTCTTCCTCCGCAAAATCCTCCGCACCCGCATCCAAGGCGAGCATCATCAGATCATCCGCTTTCATATCGCATTCTTCCCTGTCAATAATGATCTGCCCCTTGCGGTCAAACATGAAGGACACACATCCCTGGGAGCCTACATTGCCATTGCCCTTGGTAAAGGCATTACGCACATTGCCCGCTGTTCTGTTCTTATTGTCTGTCAGAGCCTCCACAATGATTGCCGTGCCGTTGGGGCCATAGCCCTCATAGGTAACAGTCTCGTAATTAACGGCATTGGCATCCCCCGCAGCCTTCTTAATGCTGCGGTCAATGGTATCATTGGGCATGTTGTTGGATTTTGCTTTAGCGATGATATCTTTAAGACGGCTGTTGGAATTGGGATCTGCCCCGCCTTCCTTCACCGCAACCGCAATCTCCCTGCCCAGCTTGGTAAATATCTTGCCTTTTACAGCATCATTCTTTTCCTTTTTATGTTTGATGTTCGCAAATTTCGAATGTCCTGACATCTTAATCCTCTCCTTTAAATTATACTATTAATAAGTGCTATTCCGCGTTCAACAGCTTGCTCAGCTTCTCCATAACCTGAACTGTCTCTTCTGCGGTGCGGATGGCACACAGGATCGTATCATCCCCTGCGATACAGCCTACAATACTGTTCATCTGCAGCGCGTCCAGGGCCGCCGCCACGGCCATAGCCATACCGGATACCGTCTTTACCACCAAAATATTCTGGGCCATATCCATGGAAAGAAAACCGTCCCGGAATACACGGATATATTTCTCACTCATTCCCGGCTCTGTCTTCTGGAGCACGATGTACTTCTGCCTTCCCCCATCAACCGCTACCTTGGTAAGCTTAAGCTCTCGGATATCCCTGGACACGGTTGCCTGGGTAACATTATAGCCATCCTTCATCAGACGTTCCGCCAGTTCCTCCTGGGTTTCAATATCGTACTTATTAATGAGTTCAATGATTTTACTCTGTCTGCTGATCTTCATCTTTCCCTCCATGGCACCACATATTGAGTCGCTCCTGTCTTTCCTAATCCCCGTTCTTACCAAGCTTTGACCTGAGAATTTCATAAATTCCGGCATGATTCAGCTTGATCAGCTTCGTATCATATCCTGCCTTCTTCATCAGTATGATATCATCCGTTCCCAGCTCCATCACCCTGCTGCCGTCAAAGGTCACAATGGCTTCCGCTTCCTGTGTCTTCTTGCTCTTCCCTATCACTACCTTAATCGTATCCTCCGCCGACACAATGATGCTTCGGGGACTCAGCGAATGCGGACAGATGGGGGTAATTACCATGACACTGGCCTGGGACATCACAATGGGTCCTCCGGCTGACAGATTATATGCGGTGGAACCGGTGGGAGTGGAAATAATCACCCCGTCTCCCCTGAAATTATCCACCAGAGCATCATTCACATAGATCCCCAGACTGATAATTCTTGAAAAACCTTTTCTGGCTATTACAATATCGTTAAGGGCGTAACCCGCGGCTTCACCGGCACTCTGCAGAGACCTGGCGCTATGGGCCGCCTTCGCTTCCATCATGATTCGATTCTCAACCTGGTAGTCATCCTGAAACAATCGTTCCAGCGCTTCCGGGACATTGTGCTCCTCAATCTCAGCCAAAAATCCCAGGGTTCCCATGTTTACTCCGAGAATAGGTATATTATAAGTCATCAGGTCATTTGCCGCCTGTATGATCGTACCGTCGCCTCCAAGCACAATTGCACAGTCAATATCCTCCGGAACAATGACATGTCCGTCATTCTCCATTACCGAAGATACTCTGGAGAGCACAACCTGCTTTCCCGCCTTCTCTATATAAGCAGCCACTTTATTGGTCACCCGTAGATCCGGGTCCTTCTCTCTATTGGTTATAATCAAAAACTTATCCATCTGACTATTATTCTCCTCAAATGACTGCCCTGCTTTATGCAATATAAAAGTTTATCACAGAATTCCATAAATTTCAATCCTATTATGCATAAACTTTAAAGCAGCTTAATAATTATTCGAAAATCTATCTTATCTTCAAACTTCATCCTATCGAAAGAATATTATGGGCTTCTGTAACCACCTCTTCCACCATACTGCCGAGTCTGGAAAGCCTCCCCTCTGCTTCCTCTTCCTGCCGCGAGAGTTCCGGTTGAACACAGGACAGACCGCCGGGTACTTGTCCTTGTTTTTGTAAATATAATAAATATTCAATATTTCCTTCCGGCCCTTTAATTGGGGAGAAATCCAGGGCAAGGCATAGAAAACCAATGGAAGCGGCATAGGAGCTGACCAGACGAATGACCTCTTCATGCACCTTCCGATCCCGC
Organism: Bacillota bacterium; assembly: GCA_023395555.1. Lineage (GTDB taxonomy): Bacteria > Bacillota > Clostridia > Lachnospirales > Lachnospiraceae > Mobilitalea > Mobilitalea torta. Next base: position 94,610 of record JAEWYQ010000048.1, on the reverse strand, counting down.
ACTACCCCTTTCTTACCCACCTTATCCCGTCCCGCTTCGAACTGGGGCTTAATCAGGCATACCACCTCTCCCCCCGCAGCCAGCAGCTCCCGCACCGGAAGGAGAACCTTGGTCAGCGAGATAAAGGATACATCAATAGAGGCAAAAGCAATCCTATCCTCCAGCTCCTCCGGTGTAAGGTAACGAATGTTGGTCTTTTCCATAGAAATTACTCTCGGATCCTGGCGGAGCTTCCAGGCAAGCTGGTTGGTTCCCACATCCACCGCATAGACCCTGGCCGCCCCATTCTGGAGCATGCAGTCGGTAAACCCCCCTGTCGAGGAGCCGACATCCATGCAGATCTTCCCCTCCAGGGAGAGCGGATAATTCTCTATGGCTTTCTCCAGCTTCAAGCCTCCCCGGCTGACATATTTCAGAGGATTCCCCTTCACTTCGATGGAGACCTCGGCAGGAAAAGTGCTTCCCGCCTTATCCTCCCTCTGCCCGTCAACAAAGACATTGCCGGACATAATAATAGCCTTTGCCTTCTCTCTTGACTCTGCCAGATTTCTATTTACCATTAATACATCCAATCGTTCTTTCAAGATAACTCCCATGCCCTCCGTTCTGTTTCCTGCTTGATCCGTTTCAGGATACTCTGTGCATCTAATCCAAATCTTTTGTGAAGCTCACTGACCGAGCCATGTTCAACAAAGAGGTCCGGAACGGAGATATTAATCAGCCGGATATCCCATTTCCCGGCTTCGCAAAGATAATCGGCAACCCTCTGTCCATACCCGCCGGTTTTCACATTCTCTTCCATTGTTATGAATAAATTATGCCTGGAAGACAGCTGTTCTAAAATCTGAACATCCATGGGCGATATGAAACGGACATTCACAAGCGTCGCCTTCTTTCCCTCCTGCTTCAGCGCTTCCACCACTTCAGTCCCGGTCTTCACCATGCTTCCCACCGCCAGAACAGCAATGCCGTCACCTTCTTCGATCACCTCCGCCTTGCCAAGCTCCAACGGTTTCTGGAATTCATCCAAGCCGGAACACACCTCTCCCTTGGGATAGCGGATGGCCGAGGGGCCGGAACGGGATGCGGCAAAGCGCAGCATCTCCTCCAGTTCCCAGCCGTTCTTCGGCGCCATTACCGCCAGATTGGGAATATGGGAGAGAAAGGACAGATCAAAGGTTCCCTGATGAGTCTTACCGTCTCTTCCTGAGATTCCCGCACGGTCAATGGCGAAAATCACCGGCAGGTTATTAATGCACACATCATGAATAATCTGATCGTATGCCCTTTGTAAAAAGGTGGAGTAAATTGCCACCACCGGTTTAAAACCACCCATGGCAAGACCTGCCGCAAAGGTTACCGCATGTTCTTCCGCAATTCCCACATCAAAGAAACGGTCGGGATAATATTTGTTAAAATCGGTCAATCCGGTTCCGTAAGGCATGGCGGCAGTGATGGCAACAATTTTGTCATCCTTTCCGGCAAGCTTCAGAACCGCATCGGAAAACACCTTGGTATAGGAAATGCCACTTTCCGCTTTCATCGGTTTTCCGCTCTCTATATCAAAGGGATCCACGCCATGAAATCGGCTGGGATATCTTTCTGCCGGACGGTACCCCTTACCCTTCCTGGTAATTACGTGAACCACTACCGCCTTCTTCGCCCTGGAAGCCGCTGCAAAGGCCTCAAGCATGGATGGGATATTATGTCCGTCAATGGGCCCGATATAGGTCAGCCCCATATCCTCGAAGAACATGCTGGGAAGCATAAAATACTTAATGGCATCCTTAGACCTCTTGAGCTTGTTGACAACGGCCTTGCCCAAACCAGGCATGAGATTCAGCGTATTCTCCATGTTTTCTTTAAAGCCCGTATATTTTGAGCTGGTGCGAAGCTTGGCAAGATAATTCGCCATTCCTCCTACATTTTCTGAGATAGACATATTATTGTCGTTCAGCACTATCATAAAATTGGTCTTAAGCCTGCCTGCATTATTCAATGCTTCAAAAGCCATGCCGCCGGTCAGAGCGCCGTCCCCAAGAACAGCCACTACCTTATGCTCCTCCCCGTTCAAATCCCTGGCCTTCACCAGACCCAGCGCCGCGGAAATCGCGGTGGAGCTGTGCCCTGTATCAAAGGAATCGCATTCGCTCTCCTCACTTTTCGGAAAGCCGCTCATGCCATCCATCTGTCTGAGAGTCGGAAACCATTCCTTTCTTCCCGTCAGTATCTTATGGGTATAAGCCTGATGCCCCACATCCCATACCAGCCTGTCTTGCGGAAAGGAAAGAAACCGGTGCAGAGCTATCGTCAATTCCACTACCCCCAGGTTGGAAGCCAGATGACCGCCTGTTTTACTTATATTCTGTATTAAAAAGCCGCGGATCTCCTCCGCCAGCTTGTCATAATCCTGCTCCTTTATCTCATGAATATCATTTGCCTGATTTATAGTATCCAATATCTTCGGCAAGTTATCACCTCATTCCTGAATAGTTCAATATTAGCTTCGGCCTGTTATGGTTAGCTTTCCCTGTTCACCAGCATCGCAATCAGCTGACGCAAGAATTCGTTCTGACGGGGGAGGCTTGCAAACGCCTCCATTGCCCGGTCAGAGATGCGGGCCACTTCCCTGCCTGCGGTATCCGGATCCATGAAGGATATATAGGTGATCTTCTCATTCTTCTCATCACTGTGCACCGGTTTTCCCAGCTTTGCGGCACTGCTGGTTACATCCAGGATATCATCCCGGATCTGGAAGGCCAGGCCGATATCCCCGGCGATCTGCTCTATCCGGTCAATCTCCTCCCGGGGGGCTCCGGCCAGAATTGCCCCGATCATCATGGCTGCTTCCACAAGGGCTCCCGTCTTTAGACGATACATATGATCTAAATGGTTGCGTGAGGTCTCCTTTGGAGCCTCTTCCATATCAATTACCTGCCCTCCGATCATGCCATAGATGCCGGCCTTGGCCGCCAGCACCCGGAGTGCCTCCGCCCTCCGCCTGTATTGTACCGCCGCAGCGGCCGGCTCGTCCGCAATGTCATCAAAGGACTTCACCGCTGTTTCAAAGGCATAATTCAGCAGGCCATCCCCTGCCAGAATGCCCATCGCCTCTCCGTATCTTACATGGGTTGTCTCTCTTCCTCTGCGGTAATCATCATTATCCATGGCGGGAAGGTCATCGTGTACAAGGGAATAAGTGTGTATCATCTCAATGGCAGCCATGAACGGCCCGATAACGGGAAGCTTGCTGTGTCCGTTATACTCTTCTTCCGCCGGTGCCTGTGCCTCCCCGCTAAACAGCCGGTAGGTCTCATGCATAAGAATTGGCCTCAGACGCTTTCCGCCTGCCATCAGACTGTAATTCATAGCCTCCATGATCTGCTTCTGGTATCCTTCTTCCCTTGGTGCATAATACCCCAGAATATCCTCAACCTGCTTTACTCTTCGCTTCAATTCCTGATCAAAGTTCATTGGCTTCTCCATTTTCGCTTAAAATCATCAACTGTTTCTCTACCCTGTCGATGGAATCGTTACAGGTTTTTAAAAGCTGCATTCCTTTCTGATATAAAGCAAAGGAATCCTCCAGGGTGATCTCCGGTTTCTCCAATTCCTCGAGAACATGATTCAATTCCTCAAAGTTTTCTTCCAGCTTCCTCTCGTTATTCTCCATTGTTTCCTCCATCTATAAAAACTTATGTAAAGTATTCTTCCTCATACCAGCCGCTCTTTTTCCAGCAGATCTTCCGCTCTGGCCAGGATATCTCCGTCCAGAAGAGAAATCGTCAATCGATCCTGCTTCTTCACCTTATGAATGCTTGTAACCGGCTTATTGTCCTCACCCGCAATCAAGGCGTAGCCCTTACTGAGCTTTGACAGGGGGGAAAGCCCTTCCAGCCGTGCAATCAGCAGCTCCAGCCGGTACCGTCTGTCCCTCAGCTTTCCGGTCATTCCCTGCCGCAGTTTCTGCTCCGCATCCATCAGATATTGTCTCTTCTGCTTAATCTGATAGGCGGGGCTTGCGTAGAAGAGGCGCAGCCTCAGCTGATCGGTTCTGCTCCTGGCCGCCTTCAGCTTCTGGGTAAGCTCTCTTGCCAGCTTCCTGCCGTATTCTCTGAGGGTGTCCAGAAAAAGCTGATAATCATTGACTGCCAGTTCAGCCCCGGCGGAAGGAGTCGGTGCCCGGAGATCAGAAACAAAATCCGCTATGGTAATATCCGTCTCATGCCCCACGGCTGAAATGATTGGCGTATTGCAGCGATAGATCGCCCTTGCAACCAGCTCTTCGTTAAAGGCCCACAAATCCTCGATGGAGCCGCCGCCCCGGCCTACAATAATGGTATCCACCCCAAGTCTGTCCAGTACCGCAATTCCTCTTGCAACACTCTCGGCTGCTCCCTGCCCCTGTACCTGAGCGGGATACAGCACCAGCTGTACGTAAGGGTTGCGTCTTTTTGATATATTTACAATATCCTGGATCGCGGCTCCCGTGGAGGCTGTTACAATGCCTACCTTCCTGGGATAGGGGGGAATTGGCTTCTTGTGCTCCCTGTCGAACAGCCCTTCCTCCTCCAATTGTCTCTTCAGCCTTTCAAACTTCTCATACAGCATTCCCTGCCCGTCCAGAACAATCCCGGTGGCATAAAGCTGGTATTTACCATCCCGCTCATACACATTGATGCTGCCGGATGCAACAACGCTCTGCCCTTCCTCCAGGCGGAAGTTAAGGCCCCTGCGCTGTCCGGCAAACATTACACAAGCCAACTGCCCCTGGGCATCCTTCAATGTGAAATAGATATGCCCGGAGGTGTGGTATTTGCAATTGGATACCTCGCCTTTTATCTGGATAAAGCTCAGTATCTTATCTCTCATAAACAAATTCTTAATGTACTGATTGATCTCAGTAACAGAGTATGCCTGTCCCATATATCCTCCAACATCCCGATCTATGCCAGCTTGGCAAGCACTCCGTTAATAAAGCCCGGCGAATCGTCGCCGCCGAATTTCTTGCCCAGCTCCACGGCCTCATTAATGGCAACCTTATCCGGGATCTCCTCGTCAAAGCGCAGCTCATACACCGCCAGCCTGAGGATGGTCAGATCCACCTTGCCCATACGGTTCAGCTTCCAGCCGCTGGAGGCCTCGGATAAAATGCCGTCAATCTCCTCCAGCTTCCCTATCACCGCCTGGAAGCGTGAGGTCAGATATCCATATTCCTCCACGGTGGGCTCTTCCAGCTCGGAGATGTATAATTCAATCTGCTCATTTAATTCATTTTCCTCATGAAAATCCTTACGGAATAGCATCAGAAAAATGTGTTCTCTCATCTCTCTTCTTGTCACAATATTTCCTCCTGATTTGTTACCGCTATCTTCAGCAAAATTCTGCGTCTATGAATAGACAACGAGTGGTACGCCATGCGAACCACTCTTATGTCCACAACGAGTGGTACGCCATGCGAACCACTCTTATGCTTAACAACCATCGACATACTTCAGCCGCTCTCAATGTTTCACAGCGGGGTTTTACTCTTTTACGATGTTCACACCGGCAATGCGGATATTAACCTCACTTACCTGCAAGCCGGTCATATTCTCTATTGCCATCTTTACCTTTTCCTGCACCTGCTTCGCAGTCTCAGGAATACCATATCCGTAATCCAGAGTTAATGCCATATCCACCGCTACCGCATCCGGGCTCACCATTACCTTAACTCCCTTGGACAGGTTTTTATATCCCAGCTTTCCTGCAAGCTCATTGGTAACATTTCCGGAGGTTGCCGATACACCCTTCACCTCTGTGGCCGCCAGGGCTGCAATGGTTGCTACCACCTCGTCCGCTATCTGTACCTCACCGACTTTGCCGTTTTCCTGTATTGTGTATGTGTTTTTACTTTCCAGTTCTTTATTCACAATCATTACCTCCTCAGAGCATTTCATAATTTACATTTCGTTATCTTTGTGTTATTTATTTCTTAGAGTTATTATACCAATACTGCTAATGGATGTAAACATTCATTTTAAAAGCTGCCGGACTTCTTACACTATAAGCATTTACATGTTATTTACATATTATAACAGTCTTGATAAATATTAGTATCAAAAGAGGGCCTCCGCACATTAGCAGAAGCCCCACTTTTCAGCTGTCGGATATTTATTCCTGTTACTCGGAAAATACAACCGGATCAATATCAATATTTTCAACGGAAACCCCCGTTTCATCCTTTACAATTGACTCGATGATTGCAAGCTGCTGGTCGGTTAAGGATTCTGAATTAACCACCACATCCACCGCGCCATCGTTCATGAACACGATGGAATCAGCAAAGCCCTTTGCCTCCAGCTTCATCTCCGCCTTCTTCTCCTTCGCCATAATATCGGTGAACTCCATCATGCCGTCCAATGCAGTCTGCTTCTGTTCCTCCGATAATTCCTTACTGTTAATGATATCCATGTAATAGCTTCTGATTTTCGCCCGCAGCTGTTCCCTTTCAAACTTATTGGTTATGAAATAGCTGGAATCGATCTGGCTGGCGGCATTGGCAAGAACCGCTTCTCCCGGAACCCCTTCCTCCAGGTTAAGCTCGCCATTATCGGTTACATCCTTGGCATTGGCCAGCATATCCTCATCAGAGATATCTCCCAGTTCATCCGATTCCAAGGCGCTGTCGGTATCAATGGCCTCGTCATTCTCATCATCCCCTGTGGTTTCTGCCGCTTTATCCGCCGCATCGGCATCATCCAGCACAGTGTCATCCTTATCGTCCGTCGTTTTGTCACCGGTCACCCCGGTGGTGCCGGTTTCCGTCACCAGATCCATCCCGTCTAAAGCCGTGAATTCTTCATAGTCACCGGAACCTGTGGCATCGGTCTGCAGCGTACCTTTCTTGTCGGCCGTATCATCATTGGTAAAGCTCAGATAGCCGGCAATTACGATCATAATGGCTAACGCCGTGATTATGATGTGATTCTTTTTAAATATATTTTTCATTTTAGACCTCCTGATCATTTGATACCATCCTTCATTTTCATTACTTTAACCTTATGCGCAGGTACGTTAAATAATACCTCCACCGCTTCCATAATGTCCATTTTGATCGCGGGATTATCTCCGCCCTCCGCAATCACAACGACACCCTCTATCTCCGGTTCAAGTTCCTGTAATATGTAAGGCACTGAATTTCCGTTCTCGTTTGTAACCAGAACAGTACTCTCTTCCCGTCTGGCACTATTGTCTATTCTGCTTCCGCCCTCCCCGTCATCTTCGTTTAAGCTTTCCTGTGTAGAAGAACTATCCTTTAGTGGAATCCGTTCCTGGGTACCCTTTACAGTAATCATAACCTCTACCTCTCCGACGCCGGATACTTTTCTCAGGACTGCCTTTAACTTATTTTCCTTTTCTGATATATAGGTATTCCAGGCATAGCTTGTCGTATTCGTATCATTTTGCTGGATCTGGGCTTTCTCTTTCTCTTCGTCTTTATCCTGAGCACGAAATATACCAAATACGCTTGGAAATGACAAAAAAATGATTAATATGCCCGCCATGAACAGCATGATTAATCTCGGTAGGCCTATTTGTTTCAGGGATATCTTCTTCTTTTCCTCCATAACGGCTCCATTTCTAAGATATTCCCCCGTGACTTCTAATCATTCCATGATGAAATCGAGATGCCTTTGACGCTTTCATCATTCTATAGTAATATTTATATTAACCTGTTCCATATTATAGAAGTCCGAGAGTCTATTTTTTATATTAATTTCCAACGGGGAGGGCGGTTTTTTGGCTTTTTCCTGCTCGCCAATGCTGATTGGTGAAATCTCGATCTGGTCAATCGCAAGACGGCCTGTACTGCCTTCCTCTTCCTCCTTTTCCTTTCTTGCAGTAATGCTCATTTCCATGATCTCTCCGAAGGTAGGGCTGGTGGATTCCCGGTCTATGGTGATATCCGCCTTAAGCAGCTTTACCTTCTCCTCCGTCAGTATCCCTTCTATCTGCTGCCGAATTCTTTCCTTGTATTCGGCAAAGATGGCATCCGTCTGTGTTTCCTCCATACGGCGCAGGTCGTTCTTGAATTCCGAAGCTTCTACTGCAAAATCATTCGCCTGCAGGTAATAATCCAGCATGTCCCCCAGATCCATATAATTCATCAGCGGTGACAGTATAATCAGCACCAGAATCATACCGGATACGATGCCCACATATTTTTTATAGCTTTTGTCGCCCAGCAGGTTCATGATAATCGTATTCAGCATCATGTACACAACGATGTTTCTTATCCATTGATAAATGGTTGCCATGCTTCCCTCCTTTTTTACATCATGCTCCCGGTAGTAACCGCAACGATGGTGATGGACAGCAGGAAGAGAGCCGTTCCGACAAAGATTGCCTGGAGCAGCATTGCCGCCGATTTGCCCGAGGCACTGATGCATTCGATGAACCGTTTATCCGAAACCGGCTGCAGAACCGCACTGCCCACCTTATAGACCGCCGCCACCACCAGCAGCTTCAAAAATGGTACGGCTGCAATGATGATCAGCACGACCAATCCGGCAACTCCGATTGCATTTTTCAACAGCACCCCCGCACCCAGGAGGGTCTCTGTCACTCCGCCCAGAGCATCACCGATTCCGGGAATGGCTTCCGTTGCTCTGATCACAGCGGAACGCTTCACCTGGTCAATCACGGGTGCAATGAGTCCCTGGATGGCATTGACGCCGATTACAGCCGCCAACAGACTTTTCAGCATCCAGCTGACCGCCGTGGCGATTAATTCCGCCAGTTTGGACAGGATGTCCTCCTTGGATAGATTATTGGCCAGCACAATAACAAGGTAAAAATTAATCATGGGAATAATCAGCCTGATTAAAATAAAATCCACCAGCGTGATCAGCATCAGGGCTGTTTCATAATATACCATGGAGGTTGCGGAACCCGTGGTAAATGCAACGGACATGAAATAGGTCGGTACCAGGGCCTTCATGAAATCCAGAATGGAATGGATCGTCGTCGACGCGATCTGGGAAGCCGTAATAAAGGTACTGATCAGCAGTGCAAACAACAGAAGGTAGGTAACATAATATCCGGTTTCAGACACCTGATTGTTTTTAAAGGCAAGGGACAGGTTTGTAAAAAGGGCGGCGATCAAAGCGATGGTGATTAAGCTTCCAAAAGTAGAAAGATTTGCTTTCACCTCCCCTTTCACCCCTGTGAGAATTTCGTTGACAATTGCCGACAGGGAGAAGGGCGCTTCTCCGCTGATCAGTTTATTCACATAGGCTCCGAAATCAAATTGATTTCCTTTGCCCATAATATCCTTAATAACCTCCTGGATTTCCGTATAATCCATGTCGTCAGCAGGGTCGCCCTGCATGGAACTGCCATAACCGGTCCCATCTGTCAGGGCGGAGGAAAGGTTCACCTTTACCGGTGTCGATGCTTCTGCTCTTTCTGTCTCCCCCAGGAATAACAGAACTGTTATCAGCAGAAGCTTTACCGCTGTTTTTATTATTGCTATGTACCTCTTTTTATCATACATACAAATAACCATGCCTTTCTCGTTATGAGCTGCTTTTCTACTAAGCTGTCAGCAGGTTGTCCAAAGTGTCCAGGATGGCAAGCATAATCGGCATACTGATTGCCAGAATTGTGAGCTTTCCCACCAATTCAATCTGCTCCGCAATCGCCTGGTAGCCTGAGTCTTTGCAGAGGGAGGAAGATATCTCCGTCACATAGGTAATTCCGATAATTTTAATCAGTATGGTAACGTAGGATTTATTCATCTGAATGTAATTCTGAAGCTGGTCAATGGTATCAAAGATGATCTCCAGCTTGCTGATGCCCCAGAGCAGAATCAGAATACTGGTGCCGATACTGATGTAAAGCGAATATTCTTCCTTCCCTTTTTTAAAAAGAATTGCCAGTACAACGGCTGCCAATCCCACTACAGCAATCCGAATCATTTAAGAAATCCTCCATTCCGACACCCCCATGAAGCATGGGGCTCGTCCGCATAGTTCCGGACAAAAAGATCTTCTCCCCTTCGGGAGGCTATACCACCTGGAAGAGCTGCTGTATGGTAACAAATAGTTCCGTTATGTGAGGCAGCAGCCATAGCAATACAAGCACAAGCCCCGCCAGACTGGTAAGAAAGGCCAGATCATCCCTGCCCGATTGTTTCAATATCTGATTTAATATGGAAACCATGATTCCAACCAATGCTATCCTTAAAATAAAATAGATGTCCATATGCCTCTCCAACCCAGCGCACAGCGCTGTTTTTTATTAGCCTATGATAAGCCTCCGCTATATCATAACAATCGAAATAAAAACCCCTGCCATAATTCCAAGGCTGTTGTAGAGGTAGGAGCGCTCCTTTACTGTTCTCGTGAGTTCCCCTATCTCCTCCTCCAGTTGTGACAGATACAGCTCAAAGGTATTCATTTGCATATCCTTATCCAGGTATCCCAGGTTTTCACCAAAGGATATCAGAGCCAACCTGTCCTTTTTGGAAAGAGAGGTTTTTACCAGCTCCTGCTCCACTGCATTTTTCCAAATCTCCGTGAAGGTCTGTCCCGATAGTTCCATCAATCTGGCGCTGGTCCTGCAGAAGAAAGAACGGAAGCTGCCCCGGTATCTTCCCGCAATTGCACTGATCGCCTCGGGGAGCGGAGTATTCCCATACCGGATATCTCCCTTCAGAAGTCCGATTAATTTCTTCAGCTCCTTTAAATCCTCGATCCGGCTCTTCATCTCACTGCTGAAGTAGAAGCCAATTCCGGCAGAGGATAATATCACCATAACACAGCCAATTCCCTTCATAATGTTCATACCTGTTTATGTCCATGCCCCGTCCCACACAAATCGCCATGAAAGTGCTGGCATGGACTCGGTCCCCCTTCCATCTATATATTCCATTTCTTTCAACCTTGTCCTCCCTTCCCATGCTCTATGACCTGCCGCAATCCTCATATGGCACAGAAGATCGACCTCCGCCGTATTTTCTCCCTTTCATGAATGATACAGCTGCTTCCAATCCACATCGTAGACCTCTTCCAGCTGCCCGATTCCTTTGACATTGCTTAATATGAGATAACGTTCAAATAACCGCTTCTCCAGCAGCTTTCCCAATACCGGCTTGTTTCGCACATCTTCAATAGAGCTTCCATGAACCGTTGCAATCAGCTTACAGCCGCAGCCGATTACATAATCCACCGCCTCCAGCTCCTCCCTGGAGCCCAGCTCATCCACCGCGATAACCTGGGGCGACATGGAGCGGATCAGCATCAGCATTCCCTTGGCCTTGGGGCAGCAATCCAGAATATCCGTCCGTATTCCCAGCTCATTCTGCGGCGTCCCCATATAGCAGGCACCGATCTCCGAACGTTCATCCACTACTCCGACGCTGATTCCCGGCAGCAGACTGCTGCCGTTGGACAATTGCCGGATGATGTCTCTCAGGAGGGTTGTCTTACCGCATCGCGGCGGCGAGATAATGAGAGTATGGTAGATTCCCTGCATCTGACGGTCAATTACATAGGGCAGAACCCGGTCCGCACAGCCTCTGACCTGATGCGCCAGGCGGACATTAATGAAGGAAATATGCTTCATTGTCTTGATCATATCGTCTTCTACGATAATCTTGCCTGCAATCCCGATACGGTGTCCCCCGTTTATAGTAATGAAGCCCTGCCGGATCTCCTCCTCAAAGGCGTACAACGAGTAATTGCTGATGTATTCCATGGTCTCCCGGATCTCATTCCTGGTAACCAGAATTGCTCCTGCGGGGCTGTCCGCTAATTTGGCCTCCTCAGTGATAAAAGCCTCCTTATTGCAATAGATGACCAAAAGCGGTGCATTGATCCGAAGCCGAATTTCCTGAAGCCGTTCAAAATTAATGCTCAGCTTGCCGAATACCGTACGCAGCTTCAGAGATAATATCTTCAACAGCTCGTCTTTTGCGCCCATCATCCTTCCCCTCCTTTCGCCTCCGGCCGGTAAGCCGCAAGTAACATACGGCTTATCCACCTTCCGCTTAAAACAAGATATTCCCAGGAACATAAAAATATGCAACCCATCCGTAAGGAATTTATTTTTACTTCTTCCTTAAGAAATGAGTTGCATATTAGTGTTATTATTCAAGGTAAAGTCCTGCAATCCACACAATAACCCGTTCTGTTATAACGCCTTCTGCTCACGAATGCTTCCCTCGATCTTTGCTATCTGTCTGACCAGCTTATTGTCCGGGAATCTCTCCCTTGCATACTTCGTGATATGAAAGACGATACCCGCCGGAAACATCTGCTGGTTTAACAACACCAAAAAAGATAAGAAGGCCTCTGCCAGCCCTATGACCAGATATAGGACATGAAGAAAGCTCACCATCCTGATCATCATGCACTGTACAATGATCCATATTACCAATGCCCCGCTAAAAACACCGCTTATATAACCCTGATACTTAAACTTTAATAAAATGGCCGAGGATGCAAATAAACTCCCGATACCGACCACGGCAAAAAGAATGATTCCCGGTATCAGGTAATTGCTGAAGGGGGAATTCTGCAATGTATCCACAGGCAATCCGGCGGGTCCCTTCGGATTAAGGATCGCCATCATCCCTCCTCCCATCGCACCAACTCCTACAAAAGCATGCATTATCATCAAAATACGGTATATTTTTTTCATTCTCCCCTCCATATTCTCTCTTACAAGATAAGTTAAAAATAATTTTATTGTAATAGTAACCCATCCCATAGTAAAATGCAATAAACTTTCTGTAGAAATTTTTGATGAAGATACCCAAGCCTCATCCTCTGCCTATTAGCGACAAGGGTTATTTAAAAACTTGTTTACGATAGCGATAAACATTCCCGCCCAACGTACTTTCGTAGTAATACTCCTCAAATCCATGTTCTAACAACACATCCTGGGAGCTATTCTTCCTGTCATCCTCACCGGGGCAGTCCAATATATAGCCGCCGTTTTTCGTCACTCTGGTCAATTCAGCCAGCTCATTCTCATAATCATCGCCAACCACATGGCCTGACATCACAATATCAAACGAATTATCCGGGTATGGAAGCGAATCTGCTCTCCCATCTACAACTGTGACGTTTTTTATTTTATCAGAGGCTATTTTATCCCGCAGGTATTCACGCAGCGTATCCACCGGTTCGCTGGCATATACATGGCTTGCCTTTTCTGCTGCAGCAAAGGCAAGACGGCCCGACCCGCTTCCCACATCAAGCACTACCTTACCGGTAAAATCCGCCAGCTCAAACAACCTCTCCTTGCTCCAGGCATAAATGAAATTACAGCTGGTATCCATGATTTCGGGATAGCAATACACGACAAAATCCTCAAAGGTCTGCAAGACAAATACTTCTGATTTCCGAACCTCGGCCTCCCTCATCTCAAAAGGGACATTGGTTGTCACTTCATCCACAACAGGTTTACATTCCGGGCATTTATGTACAAAATACCATCTGACTGCCGGGTTATTCTGCAGCGCAATTCCTAAATGTGTTTTCAGCTCTTCCCAGCTCCGGGCTTCGTTGCACACATACTGAATGTGAAACCTCTCCATAAGTAAAAAACTATTAAATGAAAATTCATTTGCGTCAATCCAATTTAACGACATACTTCCTCCAGGTTTACTGATAGGGATCCCCTATACCATTATCTAAATGCAAATAAACCATATCATATCCTTCCCGTATAGATAAAGATAAAAAACAGCTATAAATATATTATCCGCATATTTCCCGAAAAATGATTTGCATATTAGCGTCATCTATATTATTCTGTTTATTAAGCATTCGGCACAGCGGAATATGAATTGTTTAAGATATGGGTTATTCAGAATCAGCTGTTCAAGATATCGGATATTTACAGGATAGACGGAAACAGAAAGGATGAGACGATGAGATACGGTTTAATCGGAGAGAAGTTAGGACATAGCTACTCCAAGCTAATTCATGAGCAGATTGCGGAATATACCTATGATTTAATTCCTTTATCGAAAGAAGAATTTGCAGACTTTATGGAACGGAAGGATTTTACCGCAATTAACGTGACCATTCCCTACAAGCAGGCTGTCATTCCTTATCTGGATGAGCTGGACCCCCTGGCCAGGGAAATCGGTGCCGTGAATACCATTGTAAAACGCGGCGGGCGCTATATCGGATATAATACTGATTTCTTCGGCTTTCAGTATATGCTGGAATATTATAATATTGCAATAAACAACAGGAAATGCCTCGTTTTAGGCAGCGGAGGCACTTCCCGCACCGTTCGCGCGGTGCTGCGTCATCTCGGCGCATCCCAGGTACTGGCGGTGAGCCGCCAGCGCACGGAGGGCACCATCTCCTATGAGGACTGCCTGCAGAACCATCCCGACGCTCAGGTCATTGTTAATACCACCCCCCTGGGAATGTATCCAAGGACAGAGGCATCTCCCATTGATCTGGTCCCTTTCACACAGTGTACGGCTGTTGCGGATGCCATCTTTAATCCATTGGAAACCAGACTCACCATGCAGGCGAAAGAGCTGGGAATGAAGGGCGTGACCGGTCTCATTATGCTGGTTGCCCAGGCAAAGCAGGCAATCGAATATTTTCTGGATCAGAAGCTGGAGGATTCTGTAATCGAGGATACCCATCGTTATCTGCTGGAAGCCTTGAAGCTTCAGTAAAGTTCTTTCCCAATAGAACTCTCCTCACTGTTGTCCGTCCCCGGCTGCAGACTGCTTTTCCAACCACATATCATAAAGCGTATGGATATCCTCTGCAAATTCCTGATCGGTCTGTGTCTCTCCTTTATTAATCTCCTCCAGAATCGTAAAGGAGAAGGAATTTGCCCCGTATTGTTTCCATTCCGAATTCATTCCCGGTTCCGGACATAAATTGGTGGAAACAAAAAACTCAAACTTATTCTTCTGTCCGGCCAGGTCTTGTGTTGATTTGATCCACTTACGACCATTGCCGCTGCATTCAATGCAATACACTCCGCCGGTTACCAGACGGGTCTTATACTGCTCTTTTCTATCTTTTTTTGAAAATTGTTCCATAAAAATCTTCCCTTCTTCCAAATCGCCCGCCATCAGGGCTGCAAATCTTAAAATAGCGCAAATCCTTGGAAATCCTTAAATCCCCCTGAATTTGCGCTATTTCTGAAATGCCGCTTAATCACACACGCTTCATATACTCGCCGGATCTGGTGTCAATCTGAATCTTGTCGCCCTGCTCAACGAATAAAGGAACATATACGGTAGCTCCTGTCTCAACCACTGCAGGCTTGTTGGCACCCGTTGCGGTATCGCCCTTAAAGCCCGGCTCGGTATCGGTGATCACCAGTTCTACAAATAACGGAGGTTCGATGGCAAATACATGTCCGCCATGGGAAAGCATCTTAACCATCTCATTCTCTTTTACGAATTTTAAAGCATCGCCTACAGCATCCTCATTCATAGCGATCTGATCAAAGGTCTCTACATTCATGAAATGGAAAAGTTCTCCATCGGAATATAAATACTGCATGTCACTTCTCTCGATATGCGCCTGGGGGTATTTCTCCGTAGGGCGGAAGGTCTTCTCAATTACGCCGCTGCTTTTAATATTCTTTAATTTCGTTCTTACAAATGCTGCGCCTTTTCCCGGTTTTACATGCTGAAATTCAATAATCTGATATACATTATTGTCCATCTCTATTGTCAGACCGTTTCTAAAATCGCCTGCTGAAATCATATACAAAACTCCTCCTTAAAATTGACTACTCTTTAGTCTATAATAACCCGGACTAATTTGCAACATTTTTTTTCGACTGCACCCTACAATTCGATTAATTTTTTCTCAGAGAAGGTAAAGTTCTCATGCCCGTCCCGGGTAACCACAACCAGATCTTCAATTCTTACCCCGCCAAAGCCCTTAATATAGATGCCCGGCTCTACTGTCTCTGTCATACCGGCCTCAATGATATCCTCCTCCAGCATGGATAATCTGGGATTCTCATGGATGTACAAGCCTACGCTGTGACCAAGGCCGTGTCCGAAGCACCCCTCATATCCGGCCTGGTATATGATATCCCTGGCAATCTTATCCACTTCCTTGCCCTTCACACCTGCCCTGATGTAATCCAGGGCAGCCAGCTGGGCCTTCAGAACGGTATTGTATACCTCCTTCTGCTTTTCGGAAGCCTTTCCGATTACAATGGTTCTGGTCATATCGGAACAATATCCTTCATATACACAGCCGAAATCCATGGTAAGGAAATCGCCGGCCTCTACCTTCTTAGCCGAGGGCACCGCATGAGGCATGGAGGAGTTCACACCGGAGGCTACAATTGCCGGAAAACTGCACCCCGAAGCCCCCTTCACCTTCAGCAGATACTCAATCCTGGCCGCTATCTCCAATTCTGTCATTCCAGGCTTGATATAATCTAATATTTCCGTAAATACCATATCGCCGATGGCTTCCGCCTTCTTAATCCATTCCAGTTCCCTGGGGGTCTTAATCCGGCGCAATGCAGTTACCTCACTGCCAACCGGAACCATCTCCTGTACCTTCAGCTTCTCCTTCAAGCGGGTATAATCCGCAAATAGCATATCCTCCGCCTCAAAGCCCAGCCTTTTAACTCCCTCTGCCTGCAGAACCTCATTCAGAGTCTCCCCATACCCGCCGTTTCCGATGGTTATGATTTCATAGCCCTCCGCCTCAAGCTCCGCCTGTATGGTGTACCGGAAATCCGTAATAACCGCGTGTCTGCTCCCGGAGATATAGAGATATCCCGTCTCTCCTGCAAACCCGCTGATATAGCGCATATTGTTGCCATTGGAAATCAATATCGCATCAAGAGAAAGCCTCTGTAATATTTCCTGCACTTTTTTATAGTTGTCCATCTTCTCTACCTGTCCCTTCCTGAGTTTATTTTAAAATGTATGATTAAGGCTCGCCGTACATCCTGTCACATCCTGATCATGCACTGCTATACCTGTTCACCGCTCATAGCAAGAATTGCATCCATTGCCAGTAAATATCCCTGAAGCCCCAACCCTGCAATCTGACCCGTGCATACCGGCGCCGTGACGGAGGTGTGACGGAACTCTTCCCTCTGATGGATATTGGAGATATGTACCTCAATCTTCGGTACCGTAAAAACCGCCAAAGCATCACGGATGGCATAGCTGTAGTGGGTATAGGCACCGGGATTAATCACGATCCCATCCACTTTGTCATGATAGGCCTTCTGTAAACGGTCAATGATCTCACCTTCCTTGTTGCTTTGAAAGGTTTCTAAATCAATTCCTTTTGCCCCGGCCTTCTCTTCCAGCAGGTTCAGCAGATCATAATAGTCCTGCGTCCCGTAGATTCCTTTCTCCCGGATTCCCAGAAAGTTTAAATTCGGTCCATTGACCACCAATATTCTCATCCCTTATTCTTGCCTCCATTCCTGTTTCCCTTTATCATGGTTGTACAGTTCCCATATCAGATCGGCAATCTCATCCGCTGATTTGCCGTCGGTCACAATAACGGCATGGGCCGCTCTTTCATAAAGGGGCATCCGACTGACCAGCATACTCTCGACCCGCTGATCCAAATTCTCGCCCTGGAGCAGCGGTCTGGTCTTATCACCCCTGAGACGTTGCAGGGTAGTCTCCTTCGATGCCTTCAGATATACCACAAAGCCTATTTCCCTTAAAAGTGCGGCGTTCTGTTCCCTAAGCGGCAGGCCCCCTCCTGTGGACAGCACCGTCCGGTCCGTCCCCGGCAGCAGCTCTTTCAACAGCTCCGTCTCCAGGTTACGGAAATATTCCTCTCCATGAGCGGCAAAGATATGGCTGACCGTATCTTTTTCTCTCTGCTCAAGCATAGCATCCGTGTCCAGAAAATGATACGACAGGCGCTTGGACAGCCTTCCCCCAACGCTTGTCTTTCCGCAGCCCATATATCCGATTAATATTATATTCTGCCTCATAGTCTCTCCTGCGTTGATTCTGCCTGCTCTATTCCTGTTTTACTTTTCCGCTTTTTACATCTCTTTGATAGAAATAAAGCACAATCCGCTCCAGCTTTCTCTTTAATACAATCTGGATCTCTTCCTTCGGATGAATCGGTTTTACAAGATAGGTCATCATTCCCACCCTGTTCGCACCATATACATCGGTAAAGAGCTGATCCCCCACAAATACGGTATTATCAATCCGGGTTCCCATCAGCTTGACGGCCCGGATATAATTCTTTATAGAGGGCTTCCTCGCTTTATGGATATAGTTTGCACCGATCCTCTCATTAAAACGCCGGACTCTTTCTTCGCTGTTATTGGAGATCAGACAGATCTGAAAACCAATTTTCTTAAGCCGTTTCAATAATTGTACCGCACGCTCGCTGGCATCTGCTCCGTGTTCCACCAAAGTATTGTCTATATCAAATAAAATCCCGCGATAACCTTCCTCGTATAGTTTCTCATATTCAATATCATAAGATGACGGTGCTAATCTCTTCGGATAAAATCTGCGAAGCATAAGGACCTCCCATATTCATACTGTACTCTGTTTACTGTCGCTGATTATTTTATGCCGTTTTCCGATATTCTAGTCCTGATACCGGACGACATTAGATCATAACCATAGAATATGCTCTCATTATAGCAATCACGAAATAATTTCACAAGTCAAATCTGCTTCCTGCTCACAATCCGAATCAATTCTTCGTCCTTGATCCGGGAATTCCGGTCCACCAGAGGAAAGTCCATTAGCTTATAGGTCCACACTGCCCTGCCAATTCCATACTCCATCAGAATATCGCATACATCCTTATGCCAGCGGAGATTGCTTTCCATGGGCGCATGGACAATTACCCCATATTCCCCGCAATAAAGGGGGGCATTGCGCTCCTTCATGAACTCCAGCGCAGGCTGGAGATATCTGCGGATCTCCTCCTTTCCAATTCTCTCCTCAAAGTCCAGTTGTCTCCGGAACTCTGCTGACAGCTGTCTGTATTTCTGATAATCCTCCTCGCCGGAAGGATAGGGCACAGCAAAATCCAATTCCCTCATAGGCGGCTCCCAGCCGGCCTTCTGATGGGTAAAGATATGGGGCTCATAAAAATGAAAGGTATAAACCAGCCTCTCATCCTGAACAGGCTCCAGCTCCTTCAGGGTATTCACACTGTTGTAGCGGTTTCCTCCCACAATAATGATCCTTTCCTTATCAATTTCACGGATGGTCTCCACCGCCCGTCTGCTCAAATGGTTCCAGCGCAGAGAATCCGGCTCCACAATCTCATTTAACAGCTCGAACACCACATTGCCGCCATGTCTCCGGTAACGTTCGGCAAAGGTTCTCCAAAGAGACAGGAACCGTTCCTGAAGCTCCCCGTCTTCAAAAAGCCGGTTCTCCTTCAACGAATGAAAGGCATAGCCCGGCGCACGGTGAAGATCCAGAATAATATTCATCCCTCTTTCCTCACACCACCGGATACACCGGTCTATATAGGCAAATCCCTCCTCCTTATATTGAAAGGGCTTCCCGTCATCTTCCAGCACAGTATAATCAATGGGCAATCTGACATGATCCATTCCCCAGGATGCAATCTGCTCCAGATCTTCTTCCCGGATAAAGGTATCAAAATGTTCCTTCGTCCCCTCTTTGAACTGGGATATCCATCCCCCTAAATTGACACCTGCCCGGTATCCCTCCATTATATTATACATCCCTTTCCTCTCCTTTCTTTTCTTGTGTCTGGCCTCATGCAAAAAACAAACCGGATACCATCTTACATAGCACCCGGGTTCATCCTTCCTTCTCCTGAAAATTATTTTACTGAAGATCCGAAGTACAATGAGGACATTTCGTTGCCTTGATATTAATCTCCGACATACAGTGGGGACACTGCTTTACCGTAGGGGCTGCAGCCGGCTCCGGCTTCTTCAGTTTATTCATCCATTTCACCATGATGAACACAACGAATGCCATAATCAGAAAATTAAGCACACCGGAAAGAAAGGTACCGTAGTTGATGGTAGCTGCTCCCTTCTCCTTAGCCTCCGCCAGAGTCTCATAGTGCACACCGTTCAATGAAATAAATAAATTATTAAAGTCAATTCTCTTCGTAAGCAAAGTCAGAAGCGGCATAATAACGTCATTGACAAGGGAGTTGACAATACCGCTGAAGGCACCTCCGATAATAATACCGACTGCCAGATCAATCATGTTCCCTTTTAGGGCAAATTGTTTAAATTCCTTCAACATTTTTTTCATTCTGAATTTCATCCTTTCTGTATTTTTGCAATATGCTTAAATCGCCACCGGCTGTCTTCTGCGGAAGATAACCTCCTCAAATCCCATTCTTCCGATCAAATCCCTGGCATATGCATTTCCTGCTGCCAGATCGCCACAGACATGGGCATCCGAACCAATGGTGACCCTCCTTCCGCCGCATTCCTTATACAGCTTCAGAAGCTCCTCATCCGGCAAGGCGGTGGACAAGCCCTTCCGCAGGGACGAGGTGTTGATCTCAGGCACAATCCCCCGCTCAACCATTCTCCCAAAGATTTTCTCCAGCTTGGAGATATCATATACCAGCTCACTGTAATAGCGCTTTGGAAAGTCCATATGTCCCAGGCAGTCAAAATGACCGTAGGACACTGTCTCATAGACCATATCCCAATACCAGCCGTAATACTGCTTCGCAGAGTACAGCTTGCGTACCTCCCGTCCCGGAAACATATCATTCACCCAGTGAATACTTCCGATAATCATATCATAAGGGTATTGGGAAATACTCTGCAGCTCTTCGGGATATAAATGCGGCTCCGAGAACTCTATTCCTGCCAGCAGCACCAGCTGCTCCCCAAACTCCTTCTTCACCTGATTAAATTCCTCAAAGAAAAGCGGGGCATCATAACGGCCATAGCCATCATCCTTCTGATTATAATCCGCATGATCTGTAAAGCAGATAAAATCAACTCCTTCCGCGATTGCCTTCCTGCAGTATTCCTCCATTGTCACACTGGAATCCACGGATATGTGGGTATGGACGTGTAAATCTGCTTTCATAACCCTCCCCTTCCTTCGTACTGTTTCTTAAAGTATAAAAATATTATAGCATGTTCGATAAAAAACGCAAGTTAAGGATAAGTCTCAAAAAAACGGATGAAGTTTATCTTCATCCGCCTTTTTTCATCGTATTAGACAAGTATCTCGATCATCCTTGGTTTCTCACTTCCCGAATAGAAGCTTTCACGCAATAGATCAAGATTTGTCGTTGTAATGACACCATTCACTTCAACCGTTATATCATAATTACCGAAGAACAGACGTGCTGCACAGGTTCCGCTTGAACCGGTAACAAGCTCCGCATCGCTGTGCCACTCACGGTGAATCAGGTCATACAAGGTATTGTAGACCGGCTTTATTTTAAGGTCTTCTGTCACAACACCCGCCGGAGCATCTAACCAGCGGTGGTCCGTAAAGTCAAACCATGACAAAGCTTCCGTTGCAGGATGGCTAAAAACAAGAGTATAGAAATTGCGTGCAAATTCTGCCTGGGAATACAGGTCTTCCTCCGTTTCACTCCACTGATTCCTGGCCCCTGCTCCGTAATTTGTTACCCCGATGGGGTTGCCGCTGCAGATAGAATTCTCCGGGAAATGAATCGGCCAGCCAAACTCACTTGCACGATCCATGATTCTCATGGTCTCTTCCTCACTCCAGCGATCCACATGCTGATGGCTTTGTATTCCCAGGATATCAATATCAACATCGTTTTCACGAATTTCACGAAGGAAATCATAATATTCCTCCACATGAACATTCCAATCACCATAGAGCAGTCTTGCGTCAGGTTGAAAGGATCGGACAAGCTTTGTTGCAAACTTCATCATATTAATCGGGCCCATCTTTTCGACCCAACGTGACACCGGATTGTCGAAACGGTTATTCACCGTCGTTTCATTGACCACATCGATATAATCAAAATCCTCGCCATAGTTTTTCATAAGATATGAAATTCGTTCCGTATACAGCTTTGTTATATCATCGTCAAAGGTAACCCAATCCGGACATAATTCATGCCAGACCAAAGCATGTAATTTTCGTTTCAGATTGTTTTTCTTTGCCCATTTAATCAGATTGCTCGTATATGGCTCATTAAATTCACCACGCTTTGGCTCATACCAACTCCAGTGGTATGGAACCATAGTGTAATTAAATAGCTTTACAAACTCCTTTGTAAAAAGATCGTTCTCCTCTTTCGTCTCATAGGTGCCATATTTATAGCATACCGCACCAAATAAGAATTGGTGATTCTTCATACGGATAGTGACCTTCGCATTCTCCACTGGTCTGCCGTCTTTTAAAACCCGTACTTCCACATCGGTTTGACGTATTTGCTTAATTCGGCGCTGCGCTTCTCTTATTATCTCGCTCATAGTGACTCCTTTTTATTATCTAGTATATTTTAGGGTAAACGTTTACATTCGCTTACTTGTATTATACTAGAAAATCTTCCGATTTTCAATGTGAATCTTATGACGACGAGTTAAATATAACTTAAAAGTTATCATTTTCCCTGCCCTGTTCAAAATAAAACTGCCACCAAGCCAGCTCCGGGGGACAGGCGTTACGATCAATAAATTCTCTTGCTTCCTCTATCACAGAGAACGGGACAACTATATGACATGTTCATTTATATAATTTTGAAATATTATGCGCCAGCCTGGCGAACTCCTGCCGGGTCTCTTCCGGTTCTAAGACCTCCGCTTTATCTCCGAATCCAAGAAGCCAGCCAAAGGTATACTCTTTATTTGTGTAGCCAAGGGACAGGATCAGATCGCTGTCCGTTTCCTCATAGCAATTCAGTCCGTATTCCTCAACTAACCGAAAACGCATACTCTTATCAAAACGAATCTTAATATGATACTCTTCCGGAAACGCATCATTGCCGCTGGCCTGCTCAGGAGGAACCGGACGCGGGACAAAAGCTGTGCCGGTAATCTTCAAATCCCAAAGGCGATTCAGCTTGAACCGCCTGAAATCCCCGCGAAGCTTACACCAGCCAAAAACATACCAGGCATTCCACTTGAATTGGATAAAATACGGTTCAATCTCACGGTGCACCTCACCCTTTGCATAATAATAATCAAAGCGGACTGTTTTGCGGGCAGAAATCGCATTTTTAAGCAGCGCAATTTTCTCTGACAGGCTGTCCTTATAATAAGAAGAAAGGTCAATAACAATACTGTCGGTTAAGGAAACCATCGAATTTTCCGGTGCCAGCTTTGCCATCAGGCATTCAAAGCCGGATGTTCCAGAGATTGAATCGATTCCCTTCAAAGCGCTTATCAAGGTTTGCAATTCATCCGTTGTCAGCACGTTTTTATTGATTTTATACCCTTCCATAATGGCAAGTCCGCCGTCACCGCCCCGTGTGGAAACGATGGGAATCCCGGCCATGCAAAGACTGTCCACATCACGCATAATCGTCCGGCGTGATACCTCAAAGCGCCTTGCCAATTGGGGCGCAGTAGTTTTTTCATTCTGCAGCAATATTGTAAGAATACCTATCAGGCGGTCCAGCTTCATTTTATCTCCCTTAGATCATGCTATGTATGCAGATACCCATTCATTATACTAAAATTAAAATCATTGTTCAAGCCGCCTTGTTTTAACTTGAAATGGCTTTTGAAAACATAAATGGGCAAGGCCGTTTTCCAGCGGCTCTTGCCCGTTTATGTTATATAAGACTGCTTTGGAGATGATCAAGTCATATACGAAATATTCTCCGCTTCTTTCATATAAACGTCACAATCATAATAAGTGCCGTCTTTCCGAAGCCCTACCTTTTCTTCTGTCCTGATATATACCATTCCCGCCTTTTGCATCACTCTGCCGGAGGCAACATTCAACACGTCATGCTTTGCCTGGATGCGCTGATAGCCGATTTCATAGAATAGATAATGCATCACCGCACGCAGGGCTTCCGTCATCAATCCTTGATTCCAGTACTCTCTGGACAGACAATACCCCACTTCGCAGAGCCCCGCCATATCGTTGGCGATCTCAACACTGATGGAACCTATCACTCTTCCCCGCTTCTTCTCCTGCAATGCCCATACGTAGGAATTATAACGGACATAACCGCTGATCCAGCTTAGAATTCTCTTTCTGGAAGCCTCTTCACTGGTGTGCGGTCCCCAGGATAAGTATTTGCATACCTCAGGATCTCCCGCCCAATTCTGGAACATGTCCTTTGCATCCGTTTCCTCAAACCGTCTCAGTACGAGCCGTATTGTTTCTATCTGTACTGTCCCTTTATGCCGGATACCCATATCAATCATCATGCCTTTCTCGCAAGCCTGCATCCCTATAGAAAAGCTTATACAGGGACAGCTTCAGATATTACAAAATGATTGGGCTTTCCTCTTACTTTCTGATCTCCAGACCCTTGGATGCCAGCAAATTCAACAGTCCATCCACAATTCCGGAGATCTCGCTTCCCTCCAGCGTCCGTTCCATGGAGCCGAATTCCAGGCGAACCGTCACGCTCTTCTTTCCTGCCAGAAGCTTCTCATCCTCAAAAATGTCCACCAGACGTATCCCCTGAAGATATTCACAAGGATATTCCCTGATACTGCTGGCAATATTCTCATAACGCAGGGCTTTATCCGCCAACAGGCTTAAATCAATGGTAACGCCGGGATATTTGGAAACCTCCGTATAACGAAGGCTCTCCTCCTTAATCTTCTCCATATCCTCCAGGTCAATCTCCGCAAAGGCAACATTCAGCTTCTTATCGATCTTATTCTTCACTCTGGGATTCAGAACAGAGAAATACCCGATCTCCTGCTCCTTAAGATAGATTCCGGCACTGTTGACCGGATGAACATAATTGTACCGGGCCAGCTCCTCCTTCTGTGCAAAGGAAGGCGTGATATTTTTAACCGATTGCAGGAGCTGCCAGATAATTTCCTTACACCGGAAATATACTTCCTTCTCTGTCAGCTTCTTGCTGGCTACAACAAAGGCCAGGCGCTTGCGCTCGTTGCACAGCCCTTCCGCATTCAATCCATCTGCCACACGGCCGATCTCATACATCCCCATCTCCGGGAAGCTGTCCGCGTTCTTATACACGAAGCCTAATAAGCTGGGTATCATAGTGGCACGAATGGTATCATTTTCAGCGGTAACGGAGTTGATAATACGGATATTAGGCTCCGTATGAATGCCCAGCTCCTTATTCATCTTGCTCTCGTACCAGAGATAGCTGTGAACCTCGCTCATGGCATATCGCTCCGTCAGCAGCTCCTTTATCCGGTATTCATGGCTCCGCTCCAGACTGTGGCGAACCGGCACCAGGTAGCTCTTAGTTGAATAAACATTAAAATTATCATAGCCATAGATCCGGGTGATCTCTTCGATGATATCCGCCTTCATGCTCACATCCTTGGTTGCCCTCCAGGAAGGCACCACCAGGCGGAAGGCATCCTGATTGCGGGTGACTGCAAAGCCGAGGGCTGTCAGGGTCTCCTCAATCTGATCCGAAGAAATATCAATACCGGTATATTTGTCTACATAGGTCTTGTCAAAATCAATGGATATGGTTTCATACTTCCTCACATAGCAATCCGTCAGGCAGGAGGTCACCTTGACATCGGGATCCATATCCATAAGCAGTTTTAAGAAACGCTCAATAGCGGGAACTGTCAGTTCCGGATCCAGGGTCTTCTCATATCTGGCACTGGCCTCAGTACGAAGTCCCAGCCTGGTTGCGGACTTACGGACCGATACCGCATCAAAATTAGCAGATTCAAGAAGCACAGAATCCGTGTCCTGCGTTATCTCCGACTGCTCCCCTCCCATAATACCGGCAATCGCTATCGGCTCCTTCTCATCATAGATCAGCAGGGTGTCCGTATCCACCCGGCGCTCCACGCTGTCCAGAGTGGTAAAGCTTACCGGCTCCGGGCTGGTTTTCACCCGAATGGCGGATACCTTCTTATTGTCAAAGGCATGCATCGGCTGTCCCAGCTCCATCATCAGGTAGTTGGTCAGGTCGGCCAGCAGATTAATGGGCCTCATGCCGCAGTAGCTGAGACGGATGCGCATATTCAGGGGAGACTGCTTCCTGGTAATATTGCCGACAGAGATACAGCTATAGCGGTAAGCCTTCTCTATATTCTCAACCTTGACATCAATCGCCTCCAGATCCTTATGGATGCTGGTGTCCTTTACCTCCAGCGGTTTTAAGGGTCTCTTGGTCAGAACGGAGATCTCACGGGCAATTCCGTAATGTCCCCACAGATCAGGACGGTTGGTTAAGGATTTGTTATCCACTTCAAAGATGGTATCCTCAATCTGCATGATCTCCTTAATATCCGTTCCCAGAGGATATTTATCCTCCAGTATCATCAGGCCGGAGTGGTCCTCACTGATGCCAAGCTCCTTCTCCGAGCAGCACATTCCGCGGCTGGTCTCTCCCGCTATTTTAGCTTCCTTAATCTCCAGCTCTCCCACCTGTCCTCCGACGGTTGCAAAGGGAACCACTGCTCCCACAAACACATTGGGTGCACCGCAGACACAATCCACTATTTCTCTGCCGATATCCACCTTCACCAGATGAAGCTTCTTCGAGCTGGGATGATCCTGGATCTCTGTGATTTTACCAACAACCACACCTCTGATATCTTTTCCCTTCTCATGGATGCCTTCCACCTCCGCTGTTGCAAGGGTGAATCTTCCGATCAATTCCTTTAAATCCAGTCCTGATAAATCCGTGAATTCGGATATCCAGTTCATTGATATATACATAATATTACTCCTCCTATCTGCTTCGCTTACTGTGCAAACTGTTTCAGTTGTTTTAAATTACCGCTGTTAAAGAGGCGGATATCCTTGATGTTATACTTCATCATAGCCAGTCTGGTTAATCCCAGGCCGAAAGCAAAGCCGGTATATTTATCCGGATCAATCCCTCCCAGCCGGAGTACATTGGGATGGATCATACCGCAGGGCAGCAGCTCCAGCCAACCGGATTGCTTACAGGTAGGACATCCCACACCGCCGCAGATTGCACAATTGATATCCAGTTCAAAGCCGGGTTCCACGAAGGGGAAGAAGCCGGGGCGCAGCCTGACCTTAACATCCCTCTGGAACACCTCGGAGAGGAGCACCTTCATAAAATAAATCAAATTCGAGATAGAAATATCATCTCCAACCATCATACCCTCCAACTGGAAGAAGGTATTCTCATGGCTGGCATCAATGTTCTCATTACGGAAGCATCTTCCGGGAAACAGCACCTTCAGCGGTTCACCGGGCTTGGGAGCACCATATTTCCTTAAAATAGTATTCTGGGCAGCCGAGGTATGGGTCTTAAGCAATTGCCCGTTCTCCAGATAATAAGTATCTGTCATATCCCTTGCCGGATGGTTTTTCGGTATATTCACTCCTTCAAAATTGTTGAACTCTGTCTGTATCTCCAACCCGTCCTCTACAATGAAGCCCATGGTCTTAAAGATATCCTCAATCTGCTTCTGCACAATTGTAATGGGATGCATGGAACCCACGGGTTTATCAGAGGGAATAGAGAAATCATAACACTCCGCCTTCTGGATCTCCCGCTGGTATTCTCTCTCCTCCATCTTCTTCTGATAATCCTCGATTGCCTGTTCAATCTCATTTTTCAGCATGTTCACCTGCATACCGGCCGCTTTCTTCGCTTCCGCATCCAGGTTGCGAAGATCCTTCAATGCCTCGGTAACCAAGCCCTTTTTCCCAAGGAAGGATACCCGGATCTTCTCCAGCTCCTCCTTCCGATTGGCAGCATTCAATTCCTTTGAAAACTGCTCTTTCATACGCTCCAGATTCTCTAACATATTCCTACCTCCTAAAATAATTCAAACTAGCCCTGAGGGCCTGCCATCTCATAAAAAACATACCCAGTGAAATAAAGAGTCCGCTTGCGGACTCTTGCGCTGCGGCGCAGTTGCCTCTAGGCAACATCTTCCCATGCACAGAATGTGCATTTTGCACAGAATGTGCATTTTGTACAGAATGTGCATTTTGCACGGCATGTGCATCCTGCGGAGCATTTTGTCATATAGGATGAATTTTCTATATGACAAAAAAGCTCCCGCCCGAAAGGGACGAAAGCATCGTGGTACCACCCAAATTTAAGCCTGCTGTGCAGACTCCTCAACAGCCATAACGGAGCTGTTCCGGCTTCTCTTTTACCGTATCAGAAGCTTTGCTTCAGTAACGATATCTTAAAAGCAACTCCGGTGCCGAACTTCACAATATATCTGAACCCCAAATCTGCTCTCAGCCGGTGACAGATTCTCTCTGGCGGGAAAATATACTCTACTACACTCACCTTCAACGTTATTATCTTTCCACTTATCTTAATCGACTTTTTTTCACTTGTCAAGAGGTATCTCTTAATAATGTGCGGATTTGTGCTGCAATGCCGTCTGTGTGTGAGGAAGTACCATGTCCGGCTGCATCCGCGGACGGCACTGTAACAGATTTATTATTTTACAAAGCAGGACAGGGATGATATGATAGGAAAAAAGGATTGGCAGCAATCCTTTCGTAAAAGTATCAAAGCAGCAAAAGAACGGAGAACATTCATGAACAGTAAAATCTTATTTTTCGATATTGACGGAACCATATTAAGCCATCGCACCCATCAAGTATCTGACAGCACGAAAACCGCTATTTCGCAAGCCCGGGAAAATGGCCATATTCTGATGATTAACACCGGCAGACCCATCTCCTTTATTAATAAAAGCATACTGGATCTGGGTTTTGACGGCTATATCTGCGGCTGCGGAACTTACATAGAATTCCGGGGAAAATTATTGATGCAGAACACATTGCCGAGGCCCCTCTCCCAGGAACTGATCCGGGATCTCCGCGAATTAAAAATTGCCGCCTCCTTGGAAGGCTCCAAGGCAGTATATTACGATACCTCCTCTGATAATCCCCTGATCCGGGAGATGATCCGCTATCAGCAAAAGCATCATTTCACCAACGGAAGCTGGGATGATTCCGATATTGAATTTGATAAATTCTGCATCTGGCCGGAGGACGCTCAGAAGGAAAACCTCTTTTATGAAAAGTATAAGGGCACCTTTGATTTCATCAAGCGGGACGGACATCTGTCTGAAATCGTACCCAAAGGGTATTCCAAAGCCAGCGGCATTCAATATATCATAAACCACCTTGGGATTTCCCATGAAGACACCTATGCCTTCGGTGACGGAGAAAATGACCTCCCCATGCTGACTTATGCCAAGCATTCCATAGCTATGGGAAATTCACCCCAGGCTATTAAGGATATTGTTACTCATGTGACCGGGGATGTGGACGATCAGGGAATCGAAAGTGCCCTCCGGCATCTAGGTCTGATATAAATTCCAGCCGCTTACGGTTCCCAGCCTGTTGGGTATCTGGCCGAATCCAACATTCAGATATTTAAAGGGGCTGTTGCAAAATAGACTTGCTGAAAAATATTGCATAAAAAATGCGTCTTGACTAAGCTTCAAAAGCTGTTTCAAGGCGCATTTTTGTGCTATTAATAGGATTACTTTGTATAAATTGCTATCACCGATTCATTTTGCGACAGCTCTTTTGCTTTATTGTCCATCCCAATGACCTGCTGTATAGCTCATAGAAATATTGATGTTTTTCAATCAGTTCATCAAATTGACCATGCTCAACAATGTGTCCTTCCTGAAATACAAAAATTTGATCAAATGACCTAATGGAATCAAGCCGGTGGGCAACTGCAATCACAGTCTTTCCCAAAAGCAAATCCATGACATTCTTCATCACGGCTTCCTCTGTAAGATTGTCGATTGCTGAGGTGGCTTCATCAAATATGACAACCTTAGCCTTGGAAAACCATAGACGGGCAAGGGCAAGCTGCTGGCGCTCTCCGCCGGACAGGCTGACCCCTCTTTCCCCAAGCGAAGTGTCCAACCCTTTTTCCAGCTTGGAATACAGGCCGTGCAATCCGGTTCTTCTAATCGCCTCCATCAGGGCACTATCGTCAATTGCATCGTCAAAGACAAGATTTTCGCGCAGAGTTCCATCAAAGATGGGCGGTTCCTGGGGAAGATAAGCAATGTTCTCATAATAGCTGTTAAGATTTATTTGGTTTAAATCAACGCCTCCCACAGTAATATGTCCGTCCTGGGGATGCAGCAAGCCAACCATCAGTTTTACCGCCGTTGATTTACCCGAACCGCTTTCACCCACAAAAGCGATGCTCTTTCCCTGTTCTATATTCAGATTGAAGTTGTCGAATATCTTACGTTCGTTATAGCAAAAGCCTACTTTTGAAAACAAGATCTCTCCCTTTATTTCGGAGGCTATGATGCCTTGTGTCAGATGGATATCCTCTTTCGCATCTAAAAAATCGGTATACCTTGCAAAAGCCACCTTATCCAGCTTGTATTGAACATAAAGCACATTAAAGATGGCGATAGGTATATAAGCGTTGTCCACAAGAGCAATCAAGGCAACGATCTCACCAATGGTCAGGGATTTTGCAGTCCACCCATATACAACAATTCCTATTTTGATAAATCCAATGAGTATTGCAAAAATAGTGAAGAACGCTTCATGAATTAATGTCATCTTCACTTTGGAAGACACAATTTCTCCTGCTGCCTCCTCTGCCTTTTTTATCTCATGGGTAAAGCGCCGGTTTACCCGGAACACAACCATTTCCATGAAGCCGCGGACAAGAAAATGATTCAGCTTCTCCTCGTTCACAAGGATGCTGGACTTAACTTTGTATAAAGCCTTCAGCAAAAGATTGGTAATGATAAAAACAACAAGGTATCCAAGCAATATTGTTGTCATAACGATACGGTTGATGGCAAAAATGAATGCAATACTAAATAGCATCTCCGGGATTAATCCGCTTGCCAGCCGCAAATAGAAGCCATACAGTATATTGCTGCCTGCCGATGCTCCGTTCTCAATCCGCTGGATTAATGTGCCTGTTCCAAGTTTCACATAGGAAAGATAGTCAATCACGGATATTTTCCGCATAGCGCCCGTCTTTAAACTTAGCCCAATCCCATGCTCCAGCTTGCGCCCCGGATACTCATCCAGATAGCTGACAAGATAGAGTGAAATCATTGCCGTTCCATAGATAACGATATTCCAGACAGATAGAGTGTCATCGGTGAAATTGTCGATCACCTGCTGAAAATAACTTGAGCCAAAGCTCTGCAAAAATGCATGTGCCAACCCCATTACGAGGTAGACCATCATAAGGATTTTATATTTCTTCGCAATTTTTCTTAAATGTTTCATAACCGTTCTCCTTTTTCATCTTATATTAAGTGAATGAAAAAGTACGGCTGAGCCTGTCCCGCATCTCATTTCTTTTTCCTCAGCATGGCCTGCGGCAGATTTCTCAACCATACTGAGCAGTTACTTCGTTGTTTCCTCTTCATGAGTTCATCGCCTTTCCCGGATCATTGCAAAACCTGTATCTATACAGGCCCACCGATTAATTATTATACTGGTTTGCAGCTCCATTTGCAAGTTATTGTTCAGACCCGAGCGCTCAGGAAAAGAAGTCATAATTCATCTTGTATTGTATCAGATAATATGATAGAATGAGCACGGTCCAAAAACCAATATCAAGCCAGAAGGAGTGTTGTCGATGCAAAATTACGACGTTATCATCATAGGAGCCGGGCCTTCCGGTATTTTTTGTGCCTATGAATTAATCAAGGAAAACAAGGACCTGAAAATATTGATGGTGGAAAAAGGACGCCCGATTGAAAAAAGAATGTGTCCGAAACGAAGCACCAAGCAATGTATCGGCTGCCAACCCTGTGCAATTACGACCGGATTTGCCGGTGCCGGTGCATTTTCTGACGGAAAGCTTTCCCTCTCCCCGGATGTAGGCGGCAATCTCCCGGATATTCTGGGTTACGATAAAGCAATGGAGTTGATTCAAGAGTCCGATAATATCTATCTCAAATTCGGTGCCGACACCAATGTCTACGGTGTGGATAAGGAAGCCGAAATCCGTGAGATCAGAAGACGCGCCATCAACGCTAATTTAAAGCTGATTGAATGCCCCATCCGCCACCTTGGCACGGAAGAGGGCTACAAGATCTATACCAGATTACAGGAACACCTGCTGGAAAGCGGTGTTGAGATGGTATTCCATACCATGGTAAAGGATATTATCATTGAAGATAAGAAGGCAAGAGGTATCATAACCTCCAAGGGTGATACTTATTATGCGGAAGAGATCGTATCCGCCATTGGGCGGGAAGGTTCCGACTGGTTCAACCAGATCTGTAAGGAGCACGGGATCGAAACAAGGGTGGGTACCGTAGATATCGGCGTTCGTGTTGAGGTCCGGGATGAGGTTATGGAATTCCTGAATAAGAACCTCTATGAAGCGAAGCTAGTATACTATACTCCTACCTTTGACGATAAGGTACGCACCTTCTGTACCAATCCCTCCGGTGAGGTAGCTACCGAATACTATGAGAATAACCTGGCGGTAGTCAATGGACATGCCTATAAATCCAAGGAATTTAAAACCAATAATACCAATTTTGCCATCCTGGTATCCAAGAATTTTACCAAGCCCTTCAAGACTCCCATCGAGTACGGCAAGCATATCGCCCAATTAAGCAATATGCTCTGCGGCGGCAGAATTCTGGTTCAGACCTTCGGTGATTTCCAGAGAGGAAGACGTACCACCGAGGAAAGGCTTTGCAGGAATAACCTGATCCCCACTTTAAAGGATGCTATTCCGGGAGATTTATCCCTGGTATTCCCTCACCGGATTATGGTGGATATTAAGGAAATGATCCTTGCCCTGGATAAGGTTACCCCCGGTATTGCCAGTGACGAGACCCTGTTATACGGTGTTGAAGTTAAGTTCTACTCCAATAAGGTAGTGGTAGATACAGACTTTGAGACCAGTGTTTCCGGTCTGCGCGCCATCGGCGACGGAGCTGCGGTAACCCGCGGACTTCAGCAGGCTTCCGCCAACGGCATCAGTGTGGCAAGAAGTATTCTGGCCAGGATGAAGCAGTAAGATTAACCCCAAAAAAATAATATCAAAAAGTCTATGGCATGCTGATCAATTGTTTTCAACAGTCCATAGACTTTTTATACTTTAAAGCCAGTCCCCAGGAACCGGATCTCCATTCAAAAACAGATCCGGGTTTCTCTGCAGGTAAGAAGAAGTAAGCTCTGCCATTCCTACGGCATCACATAATACACTTTTGGCATCACCAATTCTTCCTTCCCTGGCAATCCCATGATGCAGAAACGGAATTAACATCTTGTCGTAATTCTGTGAGATATCTCCCTGAGGATTATAATGTCTCCTCATAGGCCGGTCCAGCAGCCTGCCATCCGGTGTTAAGATCTGAAAAGGACGGTAATACTCCGTCAAGCGGTTCTCAATCCCGTTCCATTCTTCCACTCCGTGCAGGTAAGTATTTCGTTTCAGGCTGCAGCCAAGAAACAATATCTTCGCCCTGCGGTCATAAAGCTTCCCCCAGCAACCGGTTCTGGGGCAGGGGGTCTCGCTATTCTCCTCACCGGAGGTATATTCCTGCGCATCCCTTCCATATGCCGCCACCGAATGGGTGGGATGCCAGGAACGGATCACCCCCGGTCTCTTTAGGAACAAATTCGTCAGAAGTCCCACACAGGAAGGCTCCGTATCCACACGGAACACCCTGTATTCACTTCCCATCTGTTCCCATGTATGGGTGGGAAAGATCAGCAAGCCTTCCCCCATATATTCCATAAAAGCATCCAGCACCGTGTCCGCCCCGCCCTCTACCTCACCGATGGCTTTCATAGAGGAGTGAATCAGCAATGTGTCCGTCGGTTCAATGCCCAGCTTCTTAATATCATGAATTAGCTCCTGCTTTGTATACATCTCCTATCCTCCTTCTCCTATTCCGATCCCTTATACCACGGATTATACATCCATCATTTCGTACTAGGAAATAAACATGGCATCCCCAAAGCTGAAGAAGCGGTAACGCTCCTTTACAGCTTCCCGGTAAGCCTCCATAATATGCTCCCTGCCTGCCAAGGCGGATACCAGCATCATCAGCGTGGATTCCGGCAGATGAAAATTCGTAATTAGCGCATCCATAATCTTAAACTGATATCCCGGATAGATGAAAATCGAAGTATCCCCGCTGCCGGGCCGAACCCTTCCCTGTTCATCGGCTGCCGACTCCAGGGTTCTGCAGCTGGTGGTGCCCACACAGATGATACGTCCGCCCTTTCTCTTCGTCCCATTAATGGTATCAGCGGCCTCCTGGGTCACCTGATAGAACTCCGAGTGCATATGATGCTCCTGAACATTTTCCACCTTGACCGGACGGAAGGTTCCAAGACCAACATGCAGGGTAACGTTTACGATGGGAATTCCCATCCCTTCTATCTCAGCCAGCAGCTCCCTGGTAAAATGAAGCCCTGCGGTAGGAGCTGCCGCGGAGCCCTCATATTTGGCATAAACCGTCTGATATCTGCTCTTGTCCGCCAGTTCATGGGTGATATAGGGCGGCAGCGGCATCTGTCCCAGCTGATCCAGAATTTCTTCAAAAATCCCCTGATATTGAAATTGAACCAAACGATTGCCGTCCTCCAGCACATCGATAATTTCCCCCACCAGGATGCCGTTCCCAAAGCTGATCTTTGTCCCCTTCCTGGCCTTCTTGCCGGGCTTGACCAGGGTCTCCCAGATATCATTCTCCCTGCGCTTTAAAAGCAGCAGCTCAATTCTGGCACCGGAGGTCTCTTCTGTTGTTTTGTCGGACACTTCTGACAGGGTATCCCCCCGAAGCTTCTCCCCGATCAGCCTTGCCGGTATTACCTTTGTATTATTAATTACAAGACAGTCCCCTTTCCGCAGATACTGGGTGATCTGTTTGAATATCTTATGCTCTATAGCGCCGCTCTTCTTGTCCAGCAGCAATAACCTGGAACCGGAGCGGTCCTCCAGGGGATCCTGGGCAATCAACTCTTCCGGTAAATCATAATAAAAATCCTGTGTTTTCAAAATATCGTCCCTCTCGTGACCGTATTAATAATGCCATCCGTTTCTCTTGGATATTGTATCATAGCTGAACCTCAAAAATCCACACTAATTTGCAAGCTGTATCGTCTCCCACTCTGCATAGGCTGATTCCAGCTCCGATTTAACAAGACACTGCCTGTGATACAGCTCATTTAATTTTGCTTCGTCCGTATTATATTCCTCCATCATTGCTCCTAATGCCTTCTCCTCCGCCTCCAGCTCTCCGATAACTTCTTCCAGTTCTTCCAGCCTTCTGCCGGATTGCTTACCGGCCCGGTTCTTCTCCTGTGTGCCGGTTCGTACCGTTTTCTCCTTGGGCTCGTTCCGCGGTATTCCCTGTACCGGTTTCTCCTCCTTCTCCTTGCTGCTTTCCTCCAGATAATAATCATAATCCCCGTCATACAGCCTGGTTCTTCCCTGCTGCAGTACAATTACCTTATCCGCCAGCTTGCGGATGAAATACCGGTCATGGGATACAAAGAGCATGGTCCCTTCATAAGCGGCCAGAGTCTTCTCCAGAACCTCCCTGGAATCCACATCAAGATGGTTGGTGGGCTCATCCAGAAGCAGCAGATTGGCTCCCTCAAAGGTAAGGGAACACAGCCGCAGCCGGCTCTTCTCTCCACCGGAGAGAAATTTTATCTTCTTATTCACATCCTCTTGAAGAAACAGCACCTTCGCTAACTGGGATCTGGCGGCTCCCTGGGGAAGATCATGCAGACGGGAGAAATATTCCAGCACCGTCTGCTCTTCATCCGGATACTCCACATGCTGGGGCAGATATCCGATCTTTATACTGGCGCCCAGCCGTACGCTTCCCCGGTTGGGCTCCAATTGCCCCAGAATCAGCTTTAACAGGGTTGTTTTTCCGCTCCCGTTCTCTCCTATGATACAGGCACTGTCCTGATAATATAGCACAAGGTCAATTTCACGGAGCAATTCTCTCTGACCATAGGACAGCCCCACCCCGTCCAGTTCCATGGCGATCTTGCCCGATCTTCCCACCGCCGTCTGCTTCAGGCGGATCTTACGCTTCTCCAGTACCGGGCGGTCCAGCACCTCAATCTTCTCCAGACGTTTCTCCAGCTCCTTGGCACGCTTATACATTACCTCGCTGTCCCTCATAACTCCCCAGATACGGTACCGCTCAATCTGCTTCTCCATCCGCGCTATTTTCTTCTGCTGATTCTGGTAATTGCGGTATTCAACGAGAAAACGCCGCTCTTTCTCTGTAACATAATAGCTGTAATTGCCGGGATATTCCTCCATATGATCCGATTCCAATTCATAGATCCTGCCGACTACGGTATCAAGAAAATGCCGGTCATGGGATATAATAAGCGCGGCTCCCTGATAATTCTTAAGAAAGCCTTCCAGCCATTCAATGGTAACCAGATCCAAGTGGTTGGTCGGTTCATCCAGCAGCAGGATGTCCGGCTCCTCCAGAAGTATTTTAGCTAGGATCACACGGGTCTTTTCCCCTCCGCTGAGCCGCTCAAAAGGCATCTCCTTCATGGCTGCGTTAATCTGCAGGCCCTCCGTAACCTTATCAATCCGGGTCTCTATATCATACCCGTGCATATGCTCGTACTTCTCCAAAAGCCTGGCATATTGATCCATCACGCTTTGCAGTTCCTCTCCGTCCTGCTGCCCCATTCTTTCCTCCAGGTCTTCCATCTCCCTGCGAAGCCGGTTCACAGGCTCGAAGGCGAGGCGCAGCACCTCCAGAACAGATGCCGATTTCTCATACACCGGAATCTGATTCAGATATCCCAGCTTATTCTCCTTACGGAGACTGATCTCTCCGCCCTGATACTCTTCCTCTCCCATGAAAATCTTCATCAAGGTGGACTTACCGCAGCCATTCTGCCCGATTAAGCCGATTTTTTCCCCGGTTTTAATCTCAAGGGATATATTCTCAAACAGCTTATTGGCACCGTAATACTTTACCAGGTTATTCACATTTAACTCTATCATCATTTCCTCCGTCTCCGCATAAAAAGGACCCAAAGCCGAATAAGCCTTGGGTCCTTGTTTCATCCTCTTCAAATATTCTGAATTTGAATCTGCTATGAAATCTCCAATTCACTTATAGGGTTATATTGAAAGCTATTAAATTTGGGCGCACGAATCCCCTTAACGGGCAAAATTGCGATCATAATAGCTTCAAATTTAATCCATCTAAGTGCTGCGTTCATTCCAAATCTCCATTTCACTTCTGCAAATTCAAGCCTGCAGTCAAAGTATCTTTCGAGTTAAATCATATGCCAACGAACTGCTTTTGTCAAGTTAAAAATATACAGTCTTGCCGGTGCGCGCGGCCTCATAGATGGCCTCTAGAATCTGGGTCACCACAATCGCCTGCTCCGGTTTTACCACCAGCTCTTCCCCTTTTGTAATGGCATCATAGAATACTTTCTGCTCAATGTCGGGAGCCTCCTCACTGGCACCGCTGAAGAAAGCAACTCCGCCGGCCTCCAGATTGGGTTTCTCCACACTCTGTCTGTCATACTTGACCCGGTTGATCCGAAGCCCGTCCTTCATGTCCGCACCGGCCTTGGTGCCGCAGAGACTGGTCTTAGCCTCATCCACCTCCAGGGTGTTGAGAGCCCAGGAGGCTTCCAGATGTATGGTCGCACCATTCTTCATCTTTACAAAGCCGATTGCTGCATCCTCAACAGTGAATTCCTCCGGCTTCCAATTGCCGAAGGCATTGCCCTGATCCGTCTGATCGGCCAGCTTACGGTATACGGAACCTGTTACGGATTCTGGCTCATAATTATTCATCATCCAGAGGGTTAAGTCAAGGGCATGGGTACCGATATCAATTAACGGTCCTCCTCCCTGCTCCTCCTCATTGAGAAATACTCCCCATGTGGGAACTGCGCGTCTGCGCACAGCATGGGCACGGGCATAGTAGATCTCTCCCAGATCCCCGTTGTCACAGGCAGTCTTAAGATACAGGGAATCCGGACGGTAGCGGTTCTGATAGCCTATGGTGAGGAGCTTGCCCGTCTCCCTTGCGGTGTCCAGCATCCGCTTTGCATCCGCATAGGATTTTGCCATGGGCTTTTCACACATAACATGCTTACCGGCCTTCATTGCAGCTATCGAAATAGCCGAATGGGATTTGTTCGGAGTCAGCACATAGACCGCCTCCATATCTTCTTCCTTCACCAGCTCCATATAATCCGTATACACACGGGAAGCCTCCGTACCGAATTGGGCCTTTGCCGCCTCCGCTTTGGCTCTGTCAATATCACAGAACGCCACGATTTCAAAATTACCGTTCTTCTTAATCGCAGGCAAATGCTTCTGATTCGCAATGCCTCCGCAGCCAACGATACCCACCTTAACCTTTCGCATGAATCAAACCTCCGTTAATTATAATAAAGAATCCGCTTGCAGACTCTTGCGCTGCCGCGCGGTTGCCTTTAGGTAACATCTGCCTTGTGCGCGGCATGTGCATCCTGCGGAGCATTTGTCGTATAGGACGGACTACCAGCCCTGGGAGCTTAGATACTCCCTGCTTAAACGTGCATCTTCCATTGCGGAATACTGCGGGTGCCCATCCTGCTCCACAACAACCCACTCGCTGGAACCTGCTGCCGCCTGCTCCAGAATAGCCGGGAAGTCCAGTATTCCCTTCCCTACCGCGCGAAATTCAAAGCCTTTCTCCAGACTGTAATCCTTCAAATGCACAATCGGCAGTCTGCCGGCATATTTCTTCATATAAGCGGCAGGCTCCTCACCGGCAAATTTTGTCCAGCAGGTGTCCAGCTCTACTTGAAGGACTTCACCGCCATGGATACGGTACATATAATCCAATACGTATTCCCCATCCTCCGTTTTCCGGAACTCAAAGTCATGATTATGGTACAGAAGCGTAATTCCAGCCTCCCTGCACGCCTGGGAGATCGCCGGTATATTCTTCATGAATTCTTCAAAATGCTCCGAGCCATAGCGCTGCTTCTCCGGTAAATTGGGGATAGCCACATATTTACAGCCAATGACCGCATAGTTATGAACGGTTCCCTGCATATCCCGCTGGAATTCCTGGTAGGACACATGGGCCGAAATCGGAATCAAGCCTGTCTCACTGAGAATATCCCGGATTTCCTCCGGACTATGACCATACAGGCCTGCCAGCTCCACGCCGTCATAACCCATTTTCTTTACTTCCTGCATTGCCTTGGCAAAATCCTGTTCTGCTTCCTCCCGAATGGAGTACACCTGGAGCGCAACCGGTAATGTTTTCATATGGAAACCCCTCTCTGCCTTTTCTTCGTTGTCTGGCTCTTATTCAAAAAATATAACCTGCTTCTTATCCGAGGATTCAAAAACAGCCTCCATCAGCTTCATTACTCTCATTACCTCGGGCAATTTGATCTTCTGTTCTTCTTCTCCCGCGATTGCTTTCATCACATTGCGGTAGAAATCCCGGATATCGCTCTTTACTATATCCAGCTCCTCTGTGTGGATGGTATCCTCTCTCCGGGGAGCCATGGTCTTCGTCAGTCCTGCCGCGGTACGAACCGGAACCACATCCTCTTCGTCCTTTCCGGCAGCCCGTACAATCCGGCCGGTCAGATTCCAATCCTCGATGATTGCCGTACCGTTCTGACCGGTCACATACCATCTGGGCAGGGAGATGAAATTGCTGGTTCCAACCTCCACCAGAACATCAACACCGTTCTCAAAACCAAGCTGTGCCGTAAAGCCGTCGTCCACCATGGTATTGGTGATATTGGTTACGGTAGCATATACTGTCTTCAGCTTCGTGCTTCCCATCATCTGAAGAATCTGATCCAGAAGATGCACGCCCCAGTCCAGCACCATGCCGCCGCCATGCTCCTTCTCCTGTCTCCAGTCTCCGGGAATGCCCCTGGAACCGTGAACCCTGGACTCAATCCGGCTTACTTCTCCCAGCTTCTGCTCGTCATATATCTTCTTTACTGTCAGATAATCCTCATCCCAACGGCGGTTCTGATGTACGGTAAACAGTTTGCCGGTCTCTTCCGATACCTTTATCATCTCCTGCAAATCCGCGGAATTCAAGGTTACCGGCTTCTCGCTCACCACATTCTTCCCCGCACGCATTGCCGCAATTGCAATGGGCTTATGAAGATCATTGGGTGTTGCCACCAGCACCAGATCAATCTGCGGGTCATTTAAAAGTTCCTCCATGCTGTCATAGCTGTGCACACCGACTTCTTTCGCATAAGCCTTGCGGGCCTCATCAATATCATAGATTCCAGCCAACTCAATTCCGTCAATGGTTCCGATGATTTCCCTGTGCCAGTTGCCCATGCCGCCAAAACCAACGATACCAATCCTATAATTATTACCCTTCATTCTTAAAATGCCTCCATGTATGTCTTATCCGGACTATGCCCAGAACATCTCGCCTCTTGCTTCATAAATCAATACATTCTTCAGGAACTCAATTGCCTTGCTCAGCCCTTCTCTGCCGGACATCAGGCTGTCCTCATGCTCGATGCTGAGGGCATGATCATAGCCTGCCATACGCAGCTCGGATACGATTGACTTCCAGAATTCCTCTCCATGGCCGTATCCAACCGCTCTGAAGATCCAGGAACGGCTCACCTCATTGCCATAATGGCCGGTATCCAATACGCCGTTCACCGCGGTGTTGTAGGGATCGATCTTCGTATCCTTTGCGTGGAAATGGAAGAGCGCTCCGGCCTTGCCCAGTTCACGGATGCTGGCGCAGGGATCCATGCCCTGCCAGATCAGATGGCTGGGATCAAAATTAGCTCCGATCTCCGGCCCCACCGCCTCCCGAAGCTTAAGCAGCGTACTGGTATTGTAAACACAGAAGCCGGGATGCATTTCAAATGCAATCTTTGTAACGCCATGTTCTCTGGCAAAGGCTGCTTTCTTCTTCCAATACGGGATCAGGACCTCGTTCCACTGATACTCCAGAATATGCAGATAATCCTCCGGCCAGGAACAGGTTACCCAGTTGGGCATTCTGTCCTCCGGGCTGCCGCCGGGGCATCCGGAAAAGGTATTCACAATCGTCACTCCCAGCTTTTCTGCCAAGAGAATCGCATTAGTCAGATCCTGGTCAAATTTATCGGCAATCTCCTTCACCGGGTGAACCATATTGCCATGGCTGCTGAGGGCGCTGATCTCAAGATTATGCTTTGCAATCACAGCCTTGAATTTCTCCAGCTCCTTTTCATCCTTTAATAATACTTCCGGATCGCAATGCGCCTTACCCGGATATCCGCCGCATCCAATTTCAACTGTCTGGACACCTTTTTTTGCCAAAAACTCACACGCCTGATCAAGGGGCATATCGCCTAGTACAACTGTAAACACTCCTAATTTCATTGACTTTCCTCCTATACTTTTCATTTTATAAAGGCATATTGTCTTATTTTGAATTGTAAAATACAAGTGCTCTCTTTTCTATGGATTTCTTGCTGAATATACATACAATCTTGCTGTATTTCATAATTTGCACTGTTTTATAGACAGGAGATCTCATGCCCACAGATTAGACGGTGCATACCCATAATATTTTCGAAACAAACGGCCAAAATTATTATAGTCCGTAAAGCCGACAGCTGCTGCTACTTCTGCCACGGTCATTTCCTTTTGCTCCAACAGATGATGGGCTTTTTTCAGCCTTACCTCGTTAATATAATGGAGGGGGCTCTGTCCCAGACTTTCTTTAAACAGGTGGCAGAAACGGTATTCACTGAGATGGATCATTTCTGCCAGAGTGCGGATCGATACCGCCTCGGTATAATTCTCCTGGATATACCTCAGCACCAGATTCAGCCGTTTCAGATTATGAATCCGGCGGATATTGGCCCGGTCAGAGAGGCTTTCCGCCACATAATTGCGGAGCAGGTAAGTGATCATCTCATACAGCTTTCCCCTCATTGCCATCTTATATCCGGCCTGCTTCTGATCCTGCTCCCAATGAATCTCTTCCATGAGTTTTTTGATGTTCCCATCAGAGGCAATCATGGATTGGAAGATAACATTGCAATTAGCCACTTCCTTGGAGAAGGAGCTCATCTCAAAGATAATAACCAGTGCCTCGAAATCCTTCGTCAGACTCATTCCCTCATGAAGTTCATTGGTGTTAATAATAATCAGACTGCCTTCCTCCATGGGAAGCGGCCTGTGGTTGCAGTAGAAGGTTCCCTGCCCTTTAAGAACATAATGAAGCTCAATATGCTCATGCCAATGAGGAGGACAGTAGAAACCGGTTCTCTGAATCCGGTTTTTAAACATCTGCACCGGAAAGTCCTTATCATTGATTATTTTTTTCTCATACAGATTCATATCATGCATTGAATTTCACCTGCTCTAAAACATTTCAATTTGCTTTCTTGTCCCATGTATCGCACCATAATCATTGTAACAGAAGGTAACACAGCTTTCAACAGAATGTGCCTCTGTTTGTTTCCGGTATAGACAGAAAAAGACTGCTTCCATTCAATGAAGAAACAGTCTCCCCGTTATAACAGATGCTCTTTCCGCCTTAAAATAACAGCTCCGATTTTTTCTTAAGCAGCTTCGCGCCATTCAGTATTAGCAAAACACCAGATACGATTCCTGCGACTACCAACAGAATTCCCATAACAAGATTCCACACGCCAACCGACTTCATTGTGTGGTAGATTTTCTCCATCATCTCTATCCCTCCTTTATTCATCGCAGCCTGTATTATTAATTTTTTGTACCGTATTGCTCATAATATGCATCAATTGCAGATTTTAATGTATCATCAATCACAATTTTCCCCCGGTAGGGACGATTATACAGATGCTCTACCACATCTTTCATTGTAACAATAGCCGTTGTTGCAATATTATAATTGTCTTCTATCTCGGAAAGGGCGCTTTTACTGCCCTGCCCGCGCTCCATACGGTCTACGGAAACCACCAGCCCCAATACCTTCACCTGGGCCTGGGCCGCCAAAATCGGCATGGTCTCTCCGATGGATGTTCCTGCTGTGGTTACATCCTCTATGATAACTACTCTGTCACCATCAGCAAGGGGCGAGCCCAAAAGGATTCCCGTATCCCCATGATCCTTCACTTCCTTACGGTTGGAGCAGTATCTGATATCCTTCTGATAGAACTCGCTGAGTGCCATGGCAGCTGCAACACTCAAAGGAATTCCCTTATATGCCGGCCCGAATAAGACCTCAAAATCCAGACCGAACTTATCATTAATTGCTCTGGCATAATACTCGCCGAGCTTTCTCAGCTGCGCACCCGTTCTGTAAAAGCCCGTATTCACAAAGAAGGGGGTTTTCCGCCCGCTTTTCGTCGTGAAATCTCCAAATTTCAATACTCCGCAATCAACCATGAATTCAATAAATTCCTGTTTGTACTGTTCCATTATCTTAATTCCTCCTGTATTGACGGGCTTTTCAACCGTTTCACCGCATTGCATCAAATGCTTCTCCTATCCTACCATAAAAGCTGTGTTTTTTCAATTCGATTCTTTAAATTTTCATTGCCGTCTGAACTGTTACTATGGTCTCTTCCCTTGCACAAAGAAGCTACTGCACGCACCCAATAATCTCCCGGATATCCTTTATATTATACTGTCTCATATATTCTTCCATCCCTTCCAGAACCTCTATGGTCGCCGAAGGATTGATGAAATTAGCCGTACCTACCGCAACCATGCTGGCGCCCGCCATCAGAAATTCCAATGCATCCTCCCCAGTAGAGATTCCGCCCATCCCGATAATGGGAAGATCTACCGCGTGAGCCACCTGGTACACCATGCGCACGGCAACCGGCTTGATTGCAGGCCCGGAAAGCCCTCCGGTTTTATTGGCAAGCAGACAGGCTCTGCGGTGAATATCAATCTTCATGCCGGTCATGGTATTGATCAGGGACAGGGCATCGGCTCCTCCGGCCTGTGCCGCACGGGCCATCTCTGCAATATCTGTTACATTGGGACTCAGCTTCATAATAATCGGCTGCTTTGCCCGCTTCTTCACTTCTGAGGTAATCGCCTCCACACATCCCGGATCCTGGCCGAAAGCAATTCCGCCCTCCTTGACATTGGGGCAGGAAATATTGATTTCCAGCATGTCCACATCACAGTCCGCCAGCCGCTCTACCACCTCACAATATTCCTCGGTGGTCTTTCCAACCACATTCACAATGATCTTCGTATCATATTGTCTTAAGAAGGGAATATCCCTTCGGATAAATACTTCCATACCGGGATTCTGAAGGCCGATGGCATTCAGCATCCCCCCATAGGTCTCCGCCACCCTGGGCGTCGGATTCCCCGGCCAGGGTACGCTGGAAACGCCCTTCGTGGTTACCGCTCCCAGTCTGGACAGGTCCACATAATCACTGTATTCCATCCCGGAGCCAAAGGTTCCGGAGGCTGTTGTTACCGGATTCTGAAAGGTTACTCCGGCAATGGTTATCTTCGTATTCATAGCTCCACCTCATCTCCATAAAAAACAGGGCCGTCCTTGCAAATACGTTTATTATGGACATTGCTGTGATGATCAATTTCCTTCGTCTTGCAGACACAGGCCAGGCAGGCTCCGACACCGCAGGCCATCCTCTCTTCCATGGATAACTGACAGCGGATTCCCTTCTCCAGCGCATAGGCCTGGATTCCACGAAGCATGGGCGTAGGCCCGCAGGCGAAGATGATATCTCCTTCCAGCCCCTTCTCTCTCAGGACAT
Organism: Bacillota bacterium; assembly: GCA_023395555.1. GTDB lineage: Bacteria > Bacillota > Clostridia > Lachnospirales > Lachnospiraceae > Mobilitalea > Mobilitalea torta. The sequence continues at coordinate 49,804 of JAEWYQ010000048.1, read as the reverse complement.
CCAATACATTCCCCTTGGTGCCTTTGCTGCCGTCCTCCGTGGCTATATGAACGCTTCCGTAGGGTGTAAATTCATCTTCTAAAAAGGTAATATCACGGTATCCCAGCACAATCTGCTTTTCACAGTTCAATTGCCTGGCCAGCTCCAGCATCGGAGGAATCCCAATGCCGCCGCCCATGAGAATCGCCTTGCTGCCTTCCAGCGTAAAGCCATTGCCGAAGGGCCCCATAACCTCCACCCTGTCCCAGGCTTTCCACCCGGCAAATTCTTTCGTTCCGGCCCCGGTAACCCGGTATACCAGGCGTATCAGCCCCCGCTGCCGGTCAATCTCACAAATGCTGATGGGCCTGGGCAGGAGCCTGCTCCTGTCTCCGCAGTACAGCGAGACAAATTGTCCCGGGACTGCCGCCGCCGCAATCTCTTCCGCTTTGATCCACATGCTGTAAATATCCTTTGCCAGCATGATCTGCTCGGTAATCTCAAAATATTTTTTCATCGCTACAGGCATATCCTTTTCTCCTATGAATATTATACTATAGTCGCAAGCTCCTATGGTATGCGCCACTTCGTGACGATTATGCGCACTCCGCTTCGCTTCGGCGCGGGTATAATGTCTGCCGACATTATACCATGTCCGCAGATTAGGAATAATAAATATGTCAATGCCCTATCCATCATGGACTAATCTGCTTATCTTGGACATTATAACTTAATTCCCGGTACACTACAAGTTTTTTTACGAGATGCCGGACATGAGCGGAGGGTATGCAGCCACTCCTTGACACGGGTTCCCGTCTATGATATATTTACCAGCGTGGGCTGATCGCATTATGGTACGTCAGTCCGGACCAGTTATAGGAAAATTTTAATTTGAGAGGAAATGATGAAAATGGCAAATACGAATCCTATCGTTACAATGGAATTGCAAAACGGAGATACTATTCGAATCGAATTATATCCCGAGATCGCTCCCAACACAGTGAATAATTTTATCTCTTTGGTTAAAAAGGGCTTCTACGACGGACTGAAATTTCACAGAGTAATCCGCGGTTTTATGATTCAGGGCGGCGACCCGGAGGGCACCGGCATGGGCGGCCCCGGTTATTCCATCAAAGGCGAATTTTCATATAACAATGTTCCCAATAATCTGAAGCACACCGCAGGCGTCCTCTCTATGGCCCGGTCACAGCGTCCGGATTCCGCAGGCTCCCAGTTCTTTATCATGCATAAGGATTCTCCCCACCTGGATGGCTCCTATGCTGCTTTCGGCAAGGTAATTGAGGGCATGGAGGCAGTCAATAAGGTTGCCGAGACTAAGACGGATTATTCCGACGCTCCTTTGGAGCCTCAGATCATGGCAAAGCTTACCGTAGATACCTTCGGTGCGGATTACCCGGAACCGGAAAAGTGCTAATCCGAAGTTTACTATAAAAAATGCGCTTTGATCGATATCCATCGTTTCAAAGCGCATTTTCTTCTATTTCGCCTGTCTCCATGCTTTCCTTAAATCTTCTCTCATATCAATGACTGCCTGCCTGGAAGCATCCGCATAGGCCTGCTCTCCAAAGCGCTCATATCCCTTCAGCTTATACGCCGCAATAATACCGCGGGAGGAGTTTACGATTGCCCCAAGTCCATCCTTGTTAAAATAATGAACCAGGTCTTCCGCCTTGCCTCCCTGGGCTCCGTAGCCGGGCACCAGAATAAAGGCTTTGGGCATGATCTCACGAAGGATCCGGCCCATCTCCGGATAGGTGGCTCCCACCACCGCGCCGACATAACTGTAGGTATCACCCATATGCTGCTCTCCCCACTCTGCCACCTTGCGGCCCACCAGCTCATAGAGAGGTCTTCCTCCTACCAGCTGATCCTGGAAATCACCGCTGGAAGGATTGGAAGTCTTCACAAGAATGAATACCCCCTTCTTCTCCTCCTTGCATACCTCCAGGAAGGGATTGATGGCATCCGCTCCCATGTAGGGATTCAGTGTTACAAAATCCTCGTCAAAGCCCCGGAAGGAGTTCTGTCCGACGGTCACCTTCCCCAGGTGGCCGATTGCATAAGCTGCCGAGGTAGAGCCGATATCTCCGCGCTTAATATCTCCGATTACCACCAGTCCCTTTTCCTTACAGTAATCCACGGTCTTCTTAAAGGCCTTCATTCCTTCGATACCGAATTGCTCATACATGGCAATCTGGGGCTTAACTGCCGGAATCAGATCACAGGTAGCGTCCACAATTCCCCGGTTGTACTGCCAGATGGCTTCCGCCGCACCCTCCAGATTCTCCCCCTTCTCAGCATAGGCTTTCTCAAGGATGTGCCGGGGGATATACTCCAGCATCGGGTCCAGCCCGACAACAATGGGCGCCTCCAGCCTTCCTATTTTCTCCGCTAATCTATTAATCATTTACGATACCGTTCCCTTTCATTCTTGTATTAATATCCGGCATTTTACGGCCTGATCCCCTCCTCAAAGGAATATACAACCTTACCGGATACCAGAGTCGCAACAATCCTTCCCCTTACCTTCCGGCCATGGAAGGGCGTGTTCCTGCCTTTGGAATAAAACTTCTCCTTATCAATGCAATATTCCTCTCCGGGATCGGCAATCACCAGATCCGCCACCTTTCCCACATCGAGGCAGCCGCGGTCAAGTCCCAGCACTCTGGCGGGATTGGCGCTCATCTTCTCCACCATCTGGGCCGGACTGAGATATCCCGTCTCAACCAGCTCCGTCAGAACCAGGGGAAACGCGGTCTCCGAACCCACAATGCCAAAGGGCGCTTCCGCCATGGATCCGGACTTCTCCTCTGCGGAATGGGGCGCATGGTCTGTGGAGATCACATCAATGATCCCATCCCTCAGAGCCTCCTTCAACGCCTGCACATCCTCCGGACTGCGCAAAGGCGGATTCATCTTGTAATCTGAATCATCCCCGGGAATGTCCTGATCGGACAGAACAAAATGATGAGGACAAACCTCCCCGGTTACCGGCAGGCCGTCCTTCTTGGCAAGCCCCAGCATCCTGGCGCTGTCCCTGGTGGAGATATGGCACAGGTGAAGCTGTGCTCCGCTCTCCTTCGCCATGAGAATATCCCTTGCCGTTATGATATCCTCCACGGCATTGCAGATTCCCGGCAGGCCCAGTTCTTCCGCCTTACGGCCCGCGTTAACGGCTCCCTTTCCTGCCAGCTCCTTGTCCTCGCAATGGGCAAAGATTGGGATCCCGTGGCGGGCGGCCTGCCGCATGGCTTCCATGTACAAAGCGCTGTTCATCACCGATTTTCCGTCCTCACTTAAGGCCGCCGCTCCCGCCGCCTTAAGCTCACCGATGGATACCAGCTCCTTCCCTGCCTGCCCTAGAGTGACTGCGCCTATGGGAAGAATATTAATCACCGCTTCCTGCTCCGCCTTCGACCGGATCCGCTCTATCATTGCGCCGCTGTCTGCCGCCGGGCTGGTATTGGGCATGGGGCAGATGGTAGTATAACCCCCTGCCGCAGCAGCCATGGCACCGGTGGCTATGGTTTCCTTGTATTCAAAACCAGGCTCCCGAAGATGGACATGCAGATCGATAAAACCCGGCATCACATAACAGCCGCCGGCGTCAATCACGGTCAATTCTTCCTCCAAAGCCACTTCTTCTCCCTGTGTCAGCTCTTTGGGAGAAATTTGTTTCTCCACTCTGCTTATGAATTCACCGTCAATGAGAATATCATAAGCTCCTTCCCGGCCCGCCGCCGGGTCAATCAGATAACCATTCTTTATTAATGTACGCATGGCAACTCCTTTATAATTCCGCGGCCTCCACATCATCCAATATCCTGCGGTCAATATAATTCTCCAGCTCATACTTTGTAATCCATCTGGCGTCCGTCAGCTCCTCCGACAGGATGATATCGTCAAAGCTCACCTGGCAGAGATAGCTGATTCCGATATTAAATATATCTCCGGTGGTAAAGGTCCAGGTATAAAGAATCCGCTCCACGGCTGCGGTCAGTCCCGTCTGCTCGCTGATGCAGCGCAGGACCGCCTTATCCGGAGCCTCACCGAACTCAATAACACCATCAATAAACCCCCATTGAAAGGGTTCCACCAGACGATCATCAAACCATCTTTTTACCACCAGATATTTGTCCTCATACTGAACAATACCCTTTACCAATATTCTGTACTTTTCCATACCGCATCTCCTTTCAGATCGAACTTTCTTCTTTTGTTTTTACATCACCGTATCTGGTTTCCCTGCCAGATAATGAATAAATTGCTGCGCTGTACGCCCTGACATCCCGCCATGGGACAGCTCCCAGCGGTTAGCCTCCAGCAGCAATTCCTCCTGGGACAGGGAAATCCCCTGGCGTTTGGCCAGCTCCAGGACAATCTGCTGGAATTCCTTCTTACCGGGTGCCGAGAAATTAATGGTAATACCGAACCGCGCCACCAGGGAAAGCTTCTCCTGCATGGTATCGGAGCGGTGCAGCTCCTCCGTAACCTCCATGTCGGAGCGGTCGCTCCAGGTCTCGCGGATCAGATGCCTCCGGTTGGAAGTGGCATAGATCAGCACATTATCCGGCTTGATCTCCAGCCCTCCCTCAATGACCGCCTTCAAGTACTTATATTCTATCTCAAATTCTTCAAAAGACAGATCATCCATATAAATTATGAATTTGTAATTCCGGTTCTTCACCATGGCAATTACTTCGGACAGATCCTCAAACTGGTGCTTATAAATCTCAATAATTCTGAGGCCCTGCAAATAATATTCGTTGAGAAGCGCTTTTACCGAGGTGGATTTGCCGGTTCCGCTGTCTCCGAAGAGAAGAACATTGTTCGCCTTTCTTCCCTCGATAAATGCCCTGGTATTATCAGTTAATTTCGTCTTCTGAAGCTCATACCCTACCAGATCCTTCAACCAGACCTCCTGGGTGTTGGTGATGGGCACCAGTTCCAGCTCTCCTTCCGACTTCTTGATACGAAAGGCTTTATTGAGGCCGAACATCCCCACACCATAATCCCGGTAAAAATCCGTCACACAGGTAAATACTTCGTTCTCATCCCCTGCCTGCTCAATCCGGCTGCTTAATATCTGAACCTTTTCGCTGACGCTTTTATTATATCTGCTGCTGTTTTTTTCAATGGCATGGTAGTTCGTAAGAATGGAAAAGCAGTTAATCCCCAGTTCTCTCTCCAGGGGCAGGAAATCATAATCAAACAATGCCTTGAAGATTCCGAAATCACTTCTGGCAAACTGATTCACGGAACCTTCCTTCGCCCCTGTCTTCTCGCAGGTCAGACTGAAGGGATTCTCCGCCGTGACCAGCAAATAGGCCAGATAATTATGCCAGAGATTGTGATTGAAGCCATAATCGGTGGCCAATTGCAGCAGCTGATGGATCAGCTCATAGATTCGGGATACCAGGCTCTCCTTCTCTTCTTCCGTCAGTCCCTGCTCCCGGTTCCTGCTGTCAAACTCCTGTATCAGCCCGGACAGCTGATACAGGAAGCCCTTTCGATCCAGATTTTTATATATGATAAGCTTCGATATAAGACGATACACGCTTTGCCTCCATGTCTGCGCATTCCACCGCGCATGCGTACTTTGTACGCTTTTACATTCTCTCCGGGGCCTCAAAGCCAAGGAGATCTATGCAGGTTGTTAATATACCCTGTACCATAGTAATTAATGAAATCCAGGAGGACTGTCTCTGCTTATCCTCCTCGGCAATGATCTTCGTATCATGATAGAAGGTGTTAAAGGCATTGGCCAAATCATAGATATAGGCGCAAATCCGGTGCGGTGCCAGCTCCTGATAAGCCGTCCGGATCATTTCCGTGAATTTAGTCAGCTCCAGCATCAGCCCCTGCTCACTGGCTGAAACAGCCGGAAGCAGATCAAGGGCTGCCGCCCCCGGATTGCTTTCCCGGTATTTTGCCAGGATGGACTTAATCCGGACAATGGTATAGAGAATATAGGGTCCGGTATCTCCCTCAAAGCTGGTAAAGCGTTCCACATCAAAGACATAATCCTTGGATATCTGATTGGACAGATCACCGTATTTCAATGCAGCCAGACCTACCTGGGAAGCCACCCTGCGGGCCTCTTCCTCCTCCATGCTCCTGTTCTCCATGATCTTGCGGTAGACTTCCTCCGTCACACTGTTAATGAGATATTCCAGGCGCATCACTCCGCCTTCCCTGGTCTTAAAGGGCTTCCCGTCCTTCCCGTTCATCGTTCCGAAACCGATGAAATCCAGCCGGGTATCCTCCTTCACCAGCTTTGTCTTCCTTGCGCAGCGGAATACGATCTCAAAGTTCAGCTCCTGCCTCTTGTCCACCACGTAGATGATCTGATCCGGAGCAAAGAGCTTCATCCGTTCCACAATGGTGGCAAGATCCGTCGTATTGTAAAGAGCGGCGCCGTCCGTCTTCAAGATCATGCACGGAGGAACCTCCTTCGTATCCGTCTCTTCCTTGACGTCCACCACCAGCGCTCCCTCGCTGATTCTGGTATAATTATTTTCCTTAAAATATTCAATCATCTCCGGGATATAGGGCTGCGCATCGCTTTCCTTCTTCCACAGATCAAAGGATACCTTGAGAGTCTCATATATTTTCTGAAGGTCGGTAACGGATACCTGCAGAATGTGATTCCACAGGGCGGTATATCCCCTGTGCCCGTTTTGCAGATGATAGGTTATCGTCTTAGCCTCTTCCCTGAAATCAGGGTTGCTCTTGGAATATTCACTGGCGGCGGGATAGATTTCCTCCAGCTCCGATATGTTAAAGGGAGCTTCTGCCGGGTATTCACCGGTATAGCTGTCATCAAAATACACCAGCTGGGGCTGGTGCCTCTTCACCTCTGCAATGATAAGGCCCATCTGGGTTCCCCAATCTCCAAGATGCGCGTCTCCGATCACCGTATGACCTACATAGCGCAGCAGCTTCTTAAGGCTTTCCCCAATGATAGCGGAGCGCATATGCCCTACGTGCAGGGGCTTTGCGATATTGGGTCCGCCGTAATCGATGACCACCGTTCTGGGCTGGGGATCCTTCTCCACTCCGTAGCGCTCCTCGCTCTTCATGCGGTTTAAATACTTTGCAAGATATTCTTCCTTCAGATTAATATTGATAAAGCCCGGCATAATTGCCACAGCCTCCTTCATCATCTGGCTGTTTTGTAATACCTCGGCAATCTCCTGGGCAATCTTGATAGGAGCCATTTTATACTGCTTTGCAGCTGCCAGAGCTCCATTGCATTGATACTGGCATAAATCGGGACGGTTGGAAAGAGTGACGGCGCCAAATTTCTCCTCATAGCCTTTTTCTGCAAAGGCCTCCCTCATTTCCGCCGATAATAATTCAATCATAGTCTTCATGTTTATACACGCGCCTTTCCTCAGTTCATTTCTTAATTAATCATTACTTTATCATAGTTATTTAAAATTGTCATCATGAAAGAAGAAATTTTTACAAGCCCTCCTCCCCTACCCCGTCTGAACTAACTGACATTGCCGTCTGAACTGTTATAATGTTTTTTCAATTTTTACTCAAATTATGAATTATATACTATATTTTTTATTTAATTTGTTGTATATTGGTATATAGTAGGTTGTAAAACATTCTTTTATTCGGGATTTTCAGACAGGATGCAAAGAGGGCTGCCTGTCAAATTTCTTCCCGGTATGGGAATGCCGGAAGTTTATTATAAATTATGAAAGGGGAAATATCATGTTCGGACTATACTTATGCCACTACTTATTAGACAAGAATAAGATTTCTCAATCACAATTTGACAGTCTGGTTCAGCAGCTTCATCAAACCAAAGCAAAATTGGGTCTTATCGCAGTATCTGAAAAGCTCCTCACTGCAAAACAGGCGGAGGAAATCAATGAAATCCAGAAGAAGACAGACCGGCGCTTCGGTGACATCGCCATTGATAAGGGATATCTGGTGGCGGAGGAGGTAACCCACCTGCTCAATCTCCAGGGCAATTCCTATCTCAGCTTTATACAACTGGCGACGGAGCAGGGTATTCTGACCCGTCAGGAAATCGAAGCCTGTCTTGAAGAATATCAGCAAGAGAACAATTACAGCAATTCCGAGGTGGAAGCCTTGAAATCCGGTGATATCGACAGAATTATCGGTGTGTTTGTGGATTCTGGAATTCCTTTTACCGGGGAATGTGCCAGTCTGGCCATCCGCAATATCATCCGTTTCATCAACAGCGAGCTTCTGCTGAAAAAGGCGTACACGGCAAAGGAATACTCCTTCTCCGGATTGGCCTGCCAGCAGATGACCGGAGACCACAGTGTCTTCGTGGGACTTGCGGGAAGTGACAAGGCATTGCTTGAAATTGCCCGGCCCTTCGCTAAGGAAGACTTTACAGCCATGGATGAAGACGCCTTTGACTCCGTATGTGAATTTATTAACTGCACCAATGGCCTTTACGCTTCAAAGCTGAGCCAGGAGGAGATACAGATTGATATGACACCTCCCGGCTATTATCGGAACGGAACGCTCACCGCAGAAGGCGGCATCTTCCTTGTACCCATTATGATCCGCGGCGAACAGGTAGAGCTTGCAGTAATTACTGATCGTACCGTTTCCATAAACTAGATTGGTGCTGCGTCAGCAGCAGAGTATCAGTTAGCGAGAAAAAGGAGGATTATTATGGCTAAAATACTAATTGTAGATGATTCAAGAACATCCCGAAAAATCTTAAGAGCTATTTTAGAAGAACACGGACATGAGGTGGTCGCCGAAGCTGTCGACGGAAAGGACGGCCTGGCGAAATACATAGAGTTTCAGCCGGAGCTTACTACCATGGATATTACCATGCCGGTGATGGATGGCTTGGAGGCCTTGAGAAAAATCAAGGAGCATGACCGGTCCGCCAGGGTTATTATGGTTACCGCAGCCGGTCAGAAGGGCAAGATGGTAGATGCGATAAAATACGGCGCTGCTGAATTTCTGACCAAACCCTATGAAGCAGCGCAGATTGTGGATATTATTAAGAAGGTTTTATAAACCGGCTTTCTCAAACAACGAGCGGCACGCCTTGCGGACCGCTTCCTATGTTCAATAAAAAGAAACCAAGGGCCTCAAGGTTCCTTGGTTTCTTTTTATTGAACATAGGAGTGAAAGGTTTGCTTAGATCTGTACCGGCACAATAATTGCTGCAATAATATACGCGATAATTCCTGCACCTGCAAACAGGCACACGGCTGCCCACGCCAGACGGACGATCGTAGGATCCACATTGAAATACTCAGCAACTCCTCCGCATACTCCGCAAAGCATTTTATTGCTGGTTGACCGGTATAATTTTTTCTGTTCCATAATACAACCTCCTTCCTTATAATATTATCATATCTTTTTTCTAATTAAAATCAACTAAAATATTTCCATTTCAGCAGGGTCATGCAGAAAGATATTCCAGTAAAGCTTTACGCTATTATTCATTGCATAATAGTATTTATTAATTAGTATATTTGATATTAATAATACTATATATCATACGCTATTATATGTCAATCTTTATTTTAATATATCACCGGTTTATTCTTTCGGCAAGTATACCCGGAAGGTGCTTCCCTTCCCTGGCTCGCTTTCCGCCTCTACTCTGCCGCCATGTGCCTGTACGATTGACTGTACAATGGTTAATCCGATTCCCGTGCCTCCGGTCATGCGGTTGCGGGATTTATCCGCCCGGTAAAACCGTTCAAAGATATAGGGCAGCTCTTCCTTCGGAATTCCGATTCCGTTGTCAGTAACGGAAAAGCCGGCCATATCCTGCTGTTCAAGAAGCTCGACCGTGATTTTCCCTCCAGTCCCGGAGTATTTTATCGCATTGCCGAGAAGATTAACCGCCACTTGTTTGATGCGGCTTACATCCGCCATTAATTCAATATGGGGTCCCTGCACCGTCACTTGGAGCTCCTTATGGAGAAGCTCTGCTTCAAAGGAGGCCACGGTCTGCTCAATTACCGTCCTCAGCTCCATTTTCTTTTTGTCCGGGTTTAGATTATCCTTCTCCAGACTGGCCAGGTTCTCCAGATCCCCCACCAGATTGCCGACCCGTACCACCTCATCATAGCAGCTTTGGAGCCGCTCCGGAGTAGCCTCCCAAAATCCTTCTGTCATGGCCTCCAGATGGGATTGCAATATGGTAATCGGCGTACGCAGTTCGTGGGCCACATCCTCTGTCAGCTGTTTGCGAAGCTTTTCCAAGGTTTCCAGAGACTCTGCCAGATGATTAACAGAGGATATCAGTAAATGAAGCTCCCTGGTATCGCTCTTCTCTTCCAGGCGCACCTCATATCTGCCTCCCGCAATCTCGCCTGCGGCTTCCACCGTCTTTAATATGGGACGGCTGATGCGTTTAGCCAGAAGATGTCCCACCAACAGGGACACCAGCAGAGAGATTCCTCCCACACCCAGCAATATCTTGTTGAGGGAGTACAGGAATTTGAATTCATTTTCATTTAAAAAGAAAGGGCCGAAATAGCTGATGCTTACACTCCCCACCGCCATCCCGCCCTGCTCCAGTTCATAGGATACAGAGGTGAATTCGCCGTCCAGCTGAGGATATTGGATTCTCATCCGGTCCGATATCTCCCCCATAATCTGATTGCACAGCCCCATATCATGAGCCTGCGCATCCCATAAGGTCTTTCCCTGCTGATCGTATATCTTGATAATGTAGCCTTCGTACAGGGAAAACATGCCGATGGCATGAACATAGTCCATATTCCACTGACCGGTGGATGCAGTATACTGCTGGCTGATGCTTGAGGTTATGATATGAGCCTTCAGCTCCTGCTGCCTGCTGATATAATCGGTGAACCGCCTGTTAATCAAAGTATTGGCTAAAATACTGATGATGCCTACGGTAATCAGAACAAGAATCAGGATTGCGGAGGATACATTGGATTTTAAGCTGCGTTTCATGCGGACCTCCCTGTCTATTCCATGTCAAACCGATAACCCACTCCATGAATTGTTTTCACATAGCGGGGGTTCTTCGGATCGCTTTCGATTTTCTGCCTCAGATTCTTGATGTGGCTGTCAATGGTACGGTCATAGCCCTCAAACTCCTCCCCTAAAGCAACTGCAATCAGGTCCTCTCTGGTGAACACCTTATTGGGATGTCCGGCCAGGAGAACCAGCAGCTTATATTCATTGGGAGTCAGCCTGACCTCGCGTCCCGCCTTGCTGACATAACGGTTGCTATAGTCTATGACCAGGTCACCATTACAGAAGGATTTTTTAGAAAACATCCCGGAAAGATCCTCCTCGGATCTTCTAAGCACGGCTTCAATCCTGGCATACAGCGTTTTAAAGCCGAAGGGCTTTGTAATATAATCATCCGCCCCCAGCCCAAGTCCCTGCAGCAGATCCTCTTCCTGGGATTTGGCGGTCAGCATGATAATCGGCACCCTGCTCTTCTTTCTCAGGGTACGGCATACTTCTTCCCCTGATATCTCCGGGAGCATCAGATCCAGCAGCACCAGCCCGATGCTCTCCTGTTCAAAGATATCCAGCGCAATTCTGCCGTTGGGAGCAGTAAGGACAGTAAAGCCCTTACTTTCCAGGAAGGACTTTACCACCTCCAGAATTTTATCCTCGTCCTCCACTACCAGTATCTTCTTCACCATGTGATTCATAGACATCCCACTCCTGTTATTTGCTCCAATTCTGGAAAATCACCGTTGCCTCGGTCAAAAAATCCTTAGATATGGTTATTGTCTCTTCGCCGGTTTCTTTATATTCAGAGGTAATGGGCACCGGATTGCAGCCGCCTCTGGTGATCTCTACATCATCCATGCCAAACCGGTTTCCGCAGTTCTGGCATACCAGCCGGTTCCCATCCTGTTTATAATACCCCCTGCCGGAGTTGTAACATACCTGGCAGGTATTAAATGCCGTTCGCACTGTACCATCGGAAGCTTTCACGGCAATTACCTCCAGTTCTGTGCCATTGATCTTAGCCGGATAAAAGGAGGCTGTTTCCGTCACATCCTTTACAGAAATAACAATATCGTCATCGATTACCGCGGAATTAGAGGCAGTCTTCTCTTTTTCGGGAGCATTGACGCTTCCCGTGCCCTCCTGCCAGCGAAGGAAAAGCATTATTGCCACAATTGCACCGGCTGCCAATATAATTAACTTTCTCAGATCCATTCTATTCTTTTTCATAGTTATCTTTCCTTTCCATATTCTCCAATATCATCCACTACCGTAATTCTGCTTCGGATCATTCCCATCCAGCAGCTATAAGAAATCGTCCCGCTTTCCTCCGGAGTAAATTCAATTACATTATCCCCCAGAGCAAGCTTTTTCCTCAGACCAAGTTTCGGAATAATAATGCTGTTATTGCATCCGTTGATATCTCCGCTCTCCGCCTGTATCACCCATCTTACCGGAATTCCCTTCTGCACTGCGATGGGCTCATATCTGCCGGAGGAAAGGCCTGTGGTCACAATCTGTATCCCGTCCTCCAGCTTTGCCACTCCCCCGGAACCGGCCTGTTCACCGCTGACCCCCGGCCCGGAGGGAAGTCTCAAGCCGGACAGGCTGGCGCCGCTGCTGAACATGGATATCCCCAGCACTACTACCAGAACCGCGCTGATGGTCATTAACCTGCCGGAGAACTTTTTATTCATAAGGGAGCCCAGCGCTCCAAAGGCAAACATCAGAGGAAAGGTTCCTATGCTGAAGAGAAACATGGCCGCCGCTCCCTTGAGCGGACTCCCTATCGACAAGGCGTACAGCTGCATTGCCTGCAGCGGGCCGCAGGGCATGAGTCCATTTAAAATACCGATATACAGCGGACTGGAGCTTCCCCGTTTGGAATAGATCATTCGGGCAAAACTCTTTGGTATTCTTGGATTCAGCTTCTTCAGCCAGGGGAAAATATTCAGCATATTCAGTCCCATGATTACCATGAATATTCCTGCCGCCAGCTGCACGGCTCCCTGCAGGACTCCGGAAAAGCTTACCACCGAGCCTATCGCGCCGACGATTCCGCCGAGGGTCGTATAGGATATCACTCTTCCCAGATTATATAACAAACTGGGACGTATGGAAACCATAACTCCCCCCTTTTCCCGCATTGCTTTCCCCTGGGGAGCAGAGGTATCTTTTGTCACGCACTGGGTAAGACAGATGCCTCCGCACATGGCCACACAGTGCACCGAGGTCAGGATCCCGATAAGAAACAGCATCCCGTATCCCATCCCCTCCTTGGCGGTGGGAAAGGCCCGGAAGATATCCGCTATGCCAAAACGTTCCGCTATCATATACACGGCAAGTATAACAATCAGTACTGCCGCAATATCCGTATAATCGGTCTGTCCCTTGGAAGAAGCCGCTTTCCCTGCAGCGTCATTCTGCATCTGTTTGGAATTCTTTTTCATGAAATAGCCTGCCTGCTCCAGGGTCTTTTCTATCACCTCCGACGGGACGATACTCTCATCATAGGTAATGCTGACCGCAGATTTGGAATAGCTCGCTTTGATCCGGTGTATTCCGGGCACCTTACCCAGCTCCTGTTCAATGATGTTTTCACAATTGGCACAGGTCATGTTACTGATCATCAGCATTCTTGTAACAAGCTTTGAAGACATGGGTTTCTCCTTTTCTAAAGATTTTCGGCTGTTAAACCGCTTTCTGTAATTACTATAACAGCAAGTTGTGGAGATTTTATGGAGAACTTTCCTGTGAAGTGAAAAAACAACGAGCGGCACACCTTGCGAACCGCTCTTATGGTCAATCAAAAAGCTGTCATGGATATTATCCAAGACAGCTTTCCTTATATCTTATGTTATTTCTGTGATTTTACCAGATCCCCTGTGCCATCATGGCTGTGGCAACCTTTTCGAAGCCTGCAATATTGGCGCCTACTACATAATTACCGGCAGCATTGTACCTCTTGGCGGCATCATCCAGATTGCGGAAGATGTTAACCATGATCTGCTTCAGCTTGGCATCTACTTCTTCAAAGGTCCAGCTCAGCCTCTCGCTGTTCTGGGTCATCTCCAGGGCGGAGGTAGCCACACCGCCTGCATTTGCCGCCTTACCGGGAGCAAATAATATCTTGTTCTCCTGAAGATATTCCGTAGCCTCCAGAGTGGTGGGCATATTGGCACCTTCCGCCACTGCGAAGCAGCCGTTTGCAACCAATGCCTTTGCATCCTCCAGAAGAAGCTCGTTCTGGGTTGCACAGGGAAGGGCAACATCACATTTTACCGTCCATACGCCCCGTCCCTCATGGTACTGGGAATTGGGCCTGTAATTCTTATATTCGGTTAATCTGGCTCTCTTAACCTCTTTAATTTCCTGCAAAGCAGCAACATCAATGCCCTCGGGATCATAGATCCATCCATTGGAATCACTGCAGGTCACACACTTAGCTCCCAGCTGATGCGCTTTCTGGATTGCATAGATCGCCACGTTGCCGGAACCGGATACCGCACATACCTTACCCTTGATATCCTGCCCATTGCACTTGAGCATCTCTTCCACCAGGTACAGCAGACCGTAGCCGGTAGCTTCCTTCCTTGCCAGGGAACCGCCATAGGTCAGGCCCTTTCCGGTTAATACGCCCTCATAGGTGCCCTTGATCTTTTTAAACTGGCCGTACATATAACCGATCTCTCTTGCGCCCGTTCCGATATCACCTGCCGGTACGTCCACATCCGCACCGATATACTTGTAAAGCTCCGTAATAAAGCTGGTACAGAAGGCCAATACTTCCCTGTCCGACTTACCCTTCGGATCAAAATCGGAACCGCCTTTCCCGCCGCCGATGGGCAGGCCGGTTAAAGAATTCTTGAAAATCTGCTCAAAGCCCAGGAATTTGATGATACCCAGGTTGACGGACGGATGCAGACGCAGACCGCCCTTGTAAGGCCCGATTGCATTGTTAAACTGTACTCTATAACCGGTGTTTACCTGAACCTTGCCGCTGTCATCCACCCACGGCACCCGGAATTTAATCTGACGGTCCGGCTCAACCAGCCGCTCTAAGAGCGCTTCTCTTCTAAAGGTCTCTTCATTTGCTTCCACTACCGCCCGTAAAGATTCCAATACTTCCTTTACTGCTTGATGGAATTCCGGCTCCGCAGGATTTTTCTTAACCACTAATTCAATTACTTCATCAACATATCCCATATTTAATCTCCTTTGATTAAAATAGTATCTCACTTGTCTTTTAAAATACACAAAAAAGGCGCACTTAAAAAACAAATGCGCCTTTGTATTTGTCTTTTCCATTATAAATGCTTCTCCGCTTTAATGCAATAGACTTTTTTATGAAAATTTTGCATAGTATCTATATCCTGAGGTTATATTCCGGTTTTATTCCTTAAAAAATGATATTCATTTTCAGACTAGTATGCTATAATTCTTCATGATAAGAAGGACTTTGATAAAGGAGATTTACAGCTATGGCTTTTGATGGCGTTGTTATCGCTAATGTAATAGATGAATTAAGAAAAACTCTGCTGGGCGGCAGGATCAGTAAAATCGCCCAGCCGGAGAAGGATGAATTAATCCTCACGGTTAAGGGGCAGGAACGCGGCCAGTACCGTCTTCTGCTTTCCGCGGGGGCAGGCCTTCCCCTGATCTATCTGTCCGGTGTCAATAAACCCAGCCCCATGACGGCACCCAACTTCTGCATGCTGCTTCGCAAGCATCTGAACGGCGCTAAGATTCTGGACATCTCCCAGCCTGGGCTGGAACGTATCGTGAATTTCAAGCTGGAGCATCTCAATGAAATGGGGGATCTGCGGATCAAGCATCTGATCATTGAATTAATGGGTAAGCACAGCAATATTATTTTCTGCGATGAGAACATGGTGATCATTGACAGCATTAAGAGAATTAATCAGTTTGTAAGCTCTGTAAGGGAGGTTTTACCCGGCAGGGATTACTTTATTCCTGTCACAACCGCAAAGCTGGATCCCCTTACGGTGGATTATGAGACCTTCCTGAGCGCTCTCACAGCCAAATCCCTTCCGGTTGCCAAGGCAATCTACGGCAATCTCACCGGTATCAGCCCTTTGCTGGCCAATGAAATCTGCTGCCGTTCCTCCATTGATGCCGGGGATTACACCGAGACTCTGACGGAGGCCACAGGACTGCATCTGTATCATAATTTTACCCGTATGATGGAGACGGTAAAAGCCGGGGAATTTACACCAAACATTGTATCCAAAGATAATATCCCCGTGGAATTCTCCAGTGTGGCGCTTACCTGCTATGCCAATCATGAAGTTCAGCACTATGAAAGCATCTCCGCTCTGCTGGAGGTCTTTTATGCCTCGAAGGATTCCGCGGCCCGCATCCGTCAGAAATCCGCCGACCTTCGCAAGATTGTCTCCAACGCCCTGGACCGTGCCGGCAAGAAATATGATTTACAGTATAAGCAGCTCCAGGACACGGAAAAACGGGAAAAGTTCCGCATCTATGGTGAGTTGATCACCACTTACGGCTATGGGCTGGAACCGGGTGCCAACCTGCTTAATGCATTGAATTATTATACCAATGAAAACATCAGCATTCCCCTGGACCCTACTCTTACCCCTCTGGAGAACGCAAAGCAGTATTTTGAAAAATATAATAAGATGAAGCGGACCTATGATGCCCTTACTATCCAGTTATCGGAGACACTGGATGAATTATCCCACCTGGAGTCCATACAGGCGGCACTGGATATTGCCACGGAGGAAGCCGATCTGACCGCTATAAAGCAGGAGCTCACCGAGTACGGATATATCCGCCGGCGTTTTACCAGCGGCTCAAAAAATCAGGAAAGAACTGCTTCTCTGGCAAAGAAGGAGAAAAAGGCCTCCCGCGGAAAGAGCAACAGCAAGAGCAAGCCTCTTCATTATATTTCCTCCGACGGTTATCATATGTATGTCGGCAAAAACAACTACCAGAATGACGAATTGACCTTCCAGTTCGCAGACGGCGGGGACTGGTGGTTCCATGCCAAGAAACAGGCCGGCTCCCATGTTATCGTGAAGGCTTCCGGAAACGAGCTGCCTGACCGTACCTTTGAAGAAGCGGCAAGGCTTGCGGCATATTATTCCAGCGCGAGGGATTCAGATAAGGCTGAGATTGATTACACCCAGAAGAAGAATGTTAAGAAGCCCAGCGGCGGAAAGCCCGGCTTTGTTGTATATTACACCAACTATTCCATGGTATCGCCCACGGATATTACAGGCATTCCCCAGGCAGATTAGTTCCTTGACCGACCGGCCTAAATGCAAGCATATTTACTTGAGACTTTATTTCCATACTGATAAAAGGAGTTGACAAGATGATCATCACAGACTGCCACGTACATTCCGATTTTTCCGGTGATTCTCAGACACCCATGGAACAGACAATCGAACGTGCCATTGAATTGGGTTTAAAAAAGATTTGTTTTACCGATCACATGGATTATGACTACCCCCATCTGGAGGACATCTGCTTCGTATTTGATCCGGAGGAATACATCTCCCGGCTGGAAAGGCTGAAGGAACGGTACGGAAAACAGATCCGGATACTGACCGGTATTGAGCTTGGCTTGCAGCCTCAGATAGGCGAGGAGCTGGACGCTTTGATGGGAAGCTATCATTTTGATTTTGTCATTGGCTCCACTCATGTAATAGACTATATGGATCCTTATTATCCCCGGTTCTGGGAACACCGGACAAAGGAGGAGGGGCTTCTGGCTTATTTCCGTTCCATCTCTCAGAACTGCAGACTGTTCCGGAAGCATTTTAATATTTATGGACATCTGGATTATATTATACGCTATGTTCCCACCGCCGACGGCAAGAAGGCGGACTATTCCTATGCGGACTATGCCGATATCCTGGATGAAGCCCTGAGGACGATTATTGACTGCGGCAGGGGAATTGAGGTAAATACCTCCGGTCTGAAGTATGGTACCGGCTATACCCATCCCAAGGCCGAGATACTGAAGCGATACCGTGAATTAGGCGGAGATCTGATCACTATTGGTTCCGATGCTCACAAACCGGAGCACCTGGCTTATGATTTCCATCTAATTCCCGATCTGCTGAAGGGGCTGGGTTATCGGTATTATGCCGTCTTTGAACAGGGCCGGCCGGTCTACGAGAAGCTCTAGCCGGACCGTCTGCCGGCCATGGGCAGAATCGTGCCGCCTCCTACCACATAATCTCCCTGGTAGAAGACAACGGCCTGTCCCGGCGTGATTGCCCTCTGGGGCTCTTCAAAAATACAGAGCACCTCATCCGGAGCCGTCTTCCTGATCACACAACGGGCTCCCTTATGGCTGTAACGGATCTTCGCCTCTACCTCCAGCTCTCCTTCCAGGTCTTCGATGGACATGAAGTTCAGCCGGTTGGCATACAGCCTGTCCGAGAACACCTCGTCGGAACCTCCCAGTACCACCTCATTGGTCTCGGGACGCAGCTCCACGACAAACACAGGCTGTCCCATGGCAATTCCAAGGCCCTTGCGCTGACCGACGGTATAGTGGATCAGTCCCTTATGCCTTCCCAGAATCTCTCCCGACGTATTTATATAGTTGCCGGGCTCCATACCGGTGCAGACTTCGGAAGCCGCCTGCTCCTGAACAGCTGCTCCCTGCTTCTTCTCTCCCAGATAACCGGCTATAAAACCGGCATAATCCTTATCCGGTACAAAGCATATCTCCTGGCTGTCCGGCTTGTTCGCCACCGGAAGCTTCTGCTCCAGCGCAATCCGGCGAATCTCGTCCTTGGCATAGGCTCCCACCGGCATCAGGGTATGGGAGAGCTGATGCTGTGTCAGATTGTACAGGGCATAGGTCTGATCCTTTGCCTGGGTTACCGATTTCTTAATGGTATATCTGCCATTCGGCAGCCGTTCAATACTGGCATAATGCCCTGTGGCAATATAGGAGGCGCCGATATCCAGTGAACGCTTCAGCAGGGATTCCCACTTTACATAGCGGTTACAGGCGATACAGGGATTGGGAGTCCGTGCTCTCAGATACTCTCCGACAAAATAATCGATTACCTTATCCTTAAACTCCTGCTTAAAATTCATCACATAATAGGGAATATCCAACACGGAAGCCACCCGTCTCGCATCCTCCACCGCGCTGAGCCCGCAGCAGCCGCCGTTCTCTTCCAGGGTGCAGATATCCTCATCCTGCCAGATCTGCATCGTCACTCCGATTACCTCGTAGCCCTGCTCCTTTAAAAGATAGGCTGCCACGGAGGAATCCACACCTCCGGACATTCCCACTACTACTTTTTCCATCGCTTCCTCCAACCAAAATACCAATTCCATGATGCCATGAAATTACTATTTAATATTCAATTACCTCTTCCTCTTCGCTGATATCCGACTTGGGCTTTTCCAGGCCTTCAATCTTAATTCCCTTCTTCTCCGCATAATCCCAGAGTGCGGCATGAATTGCCTCCTCCGCCAGCAAAGAGCAGTGAACCTTCACCGGAGGCAGACCGTCCAGAGCTTCCATTACCGCTTTATTGGTGATCTTCAGGGCATCCTCCACATTCTTGCCCTTCACAAGCTCGGTGGCCATGCTGCTGGTAGCAACCGCCGCACCGCAGCCAAAGGTCTTGAACTTCACATCATTGATAATACCCGCATCATCGATATCCAGGTAAATTCTCATAATGTCACCGCATTTTGCATTGCCTACGGTTCCGACGCCGCTGGCATTTTCTATCTCACCCACGTTTCTGGGGTTGGTAAAATGATCCATAACCTTCTCTGTATACATAATCTTTCCTCCAAACTATAATCATATGTTAAATTATCCGCCTGTTTCCTTACATTTCATCCGGCCTTTATCCTGACTTAAAATGCTGTCTCTTTCCTGTGTCTTCCTATCTTTTTCTCATAAAATCCTCATAGAGGGGAGACATCTTACGGAGCTTTTCCACGATTTCCTTAATCCGGTCAACGGTGTAGTGAATCTCTTCTTCCGTTATCTCATCATTCAAGGTCAGACGGAGGGAACCGTGGGCGATCTCATGAGGCAGACCAATGGCCAGAAGCACATGGGAAGGATCCAGAGAGCCTGAGGTACAGGCAGAGCCGCTGGAGGCACAGATATTATTCATATCCAGCATAATCAGCAGGGATTCTCCCTCGATAAATTGAAAGCTGAAGTTCGCATTATTGGGTAATCTCCTATGTTTATCCCCGTTGATACGCACAAAAGGAATTTCCTCCATCACACGCTTCATCAGCAGGTCCCGCAGAGCCAGCTCTTTCCTGGTACGTTCCTCCATGGTTGCCGCGGCAATTTCCACCGCTTTGCCAAAACCAACGATACCCGGAACATTTTCCGTTCCTGCACGCCTTTGTCTCTCCTGCGCACCGCCATGGATCAGGGAACGGATTTTCACACCCTTCCTGATATAGAGAAGCCCGATACCCTTGGGCCCGTTCAGCTTATGGGCGCTGGCGCTCAGCATGTCAATCCCCAGATCGTTTACATCGATCTCCACTTGTCCGAAGGCTTGTACCGCATCCGTATGGAACAATATATTATGCTTCTTTGCAATCGCTCCGATTTCCTTAATCGGTTGTATCGTGCCGATCTCATTATTGGCAAACATAACGGAAATCAATATTGTAGTCGGACGAATGGCTTTCTCCAGCTGATCCAGCTTGATGATTCCATTCTCATCCACATCCACATAAGTCACATCCACGCCATGCTTTTGAAGATACTCACAGGTGTGTAGAATTGCATGATGTTCTATTCTGGAAGTAATAATATGATTTCCTTTCGCAGCGTAAGCCTCCGCCGTCGCCTTTAGGGCCCAGTTGTCCGCTTCTGTTCCGCTGCCGGTAAAATAAATCTCGTTGATCTCAGCCCCTATGACCTTAGCAATCGCAGACCTGGCTTCGTCAACTGCTTTCTTATTCTGGGTAGCAAATTCGTACACGCTGGACGGATTTCCATATAATTCGGTGAAATAAGGAAGCATTGCCTCCACTACTTCAGGTCTTGTCTTGGTTGTGGCCGCATTATCAAGGTATATCTTTCTCTCCATGTTGTCATCTCCTAAAATAAAAATTATTTACCACATGTCTGTTTCGCTTTGGTATCCATGGCTCCTGTCCCGCACTGTACTTTCTTACTCTCTTCCACAAGCTCCGACAGCATGATAGAATCTACCGCGTCATTTATACTATTACTTATACGCTTCCAGACATATTTTGTTACACAGGAATCCGAGTGGCTGCAAGCACTCTCGCCATCCTTTATCTCAGAACAATCCACCGGACTCAAATCTCCCTCCAGCGCCCTCAGGATATCCCCTATGGACAATGTCTCCATCGGCACCGCCAGCATATAACCGCCCTGCGCGCCCCGGATGCTCTTCACAATTCCGGCCTTCTTCAGCTTGGCAATCAACTGTTCCAGATAATTCAAGGATACTCCCTGCTGTTCAGCAATCTGACTAAGCGCCACAGCTTCTTCATCCGCATGCACCGCAATATCCAGCACCGCTCTTAAACCGTATCTGCCCTTGGTAGAAAGCTTCATATCTCTCACCTTACCCATTCTCCGGTATCTTTCCTACCGGTATATGCCGGTTACAAAAGAAGATCTCTTCAATCGTAACAATTTATATCCTACCATTTTAATTCCTATTAAATTACTCGGTTATAAGCATAGCACTATCCTTATTCCTTGTCAATAAATTTTTATCAATTAAGGTTACAATGCAGAATGGTGTATTGTAACTTATAAATTTTAGGTTAATCCCTTCACAGGCTGTCAATGTCCTAACATAAGTTCTTCCCATCTGCAATATACATAAATAAAGATCAATGGGCAAATCTGATCCTCTAAAAATCCCATCCGGAGGCCGCCATGAATCACACTCCCCTAACCGCCAGCGAATTACGGAAGATGAAAAGGAACACCCTGGTAAAAGGAACTCTGATCCTGACCGCCGCCGGTTTTGCCACCCGTTTTGCCGGCTTTTTTTACCGTATCTTTCTATCCAACTCAATGGGAGCCGAGCTCCTTGGCATCTACCAGCTGATTTTCCCCGTTTACACCATCTGCTATACCATATATGCTACCGGCATTCAGACCTCGATCTCCCGGCTGGTAGCCGCCGAGCTTGGCCGGAGGAATTCCAAAAATATATCTAAAATTCTTTGGACCGGGCTGATTCTGTCCACCTCTCTGGCAGTCATTTTGTCCATAGTGGTCTATTTCCATGCAGATTTCATCGCCGGACGCTTCCTTATGGAAGCGCGAAGCACCGAAGCCCTTCGTATTCTCGCCGTGGTATTTCCCTTCTGCGGGGTAACCGCCTGCATCAACGGCTATTATTACGGATTAAAAAGGGCAGGAATTCCTGCCTCAACACAACTGCTGGAACAGGTCGTCCGCATTGTAATCGTCTATCTTGTGGCACTGTATGCGGGAGGAGGAGAAACAAAGGTCACACTGGGCCTGGCCGTCTTTGGCCTGGTCATCGGAGAAGTGGCCTCCAGCCTCTACAATCTCTGCTCTTTACTATGGGGCCGTTCCCCCGGCGAGATACTGCCGGGCGGCCCTGATCCAAAAGCAAAAACGGACAGCCCCAGGCAGATTCTCAAAAGCCTCCTGAGCTTCAGCGTTCCGCTCTCGGCTAACCGCTTACTGCTCAGCATCCTTCACAGCATTGAGGCAATTCTGATTCCTGCCATGCTGCGCCGCTTCGGCCTCACCACCCAGGAAGCCATGACCACCTTCGGAATTCTCAACGGAATGTCCATTCCCTTTATTATGTTTCCTACGGCGCTGATCAATGCATTGGCCGTGCTGATTCTTCCTACCATATCGGAAGCCCAGGCGGTCAGCAACGACACCCTGATCGGAAAGACCTCCGCTGTCGCAGTGAAATACAGCCTTATGATCGGCATTGTCAGCACCGGGCTTTTCCTTTTATTCGGAAAGGATCTGGGAAATACTATTTTTCATAATGAGCAGGCCGGCTCCTATCTGATGACCCTGGCCTGGCTGTGTCCCCTGATCTACCTCACCACTACCCTCAGCAGCATCATTAACGGCCTGGGCAAGGCGCATATTACCTTTGCCAATTCCATCATCAGCTCCCTCTGCAAGATCCTGCTGGTGGCCTTTCTGATTCCCTCCCGCGGAATCAAGGGCTATCTCATTGCGCTGCTGATCGGCCAGCTAATCGTAACCGGCCTGGATGCTTTCGCCGTTATGCGAAATGTCCGTTTTTCTATGAACGGGGTGGATTCCATCGTTAAGCCGGCAGTCATCATTGCCCTGGCCGGTTTCCTGCTGAAGAGAAGCTACGAATATATAAAAAAAATGACGCATATAAACGAAGTTCTCTTACTGCTGAGCTTCTGTTTTATAGTATGCGTCATTTGCATCGCTCTGTTATACATTACAAAGGCAATTTCCCGAAAAGATTTTCAATAAGCATGCGAGATTCGCCCCAGCTTCAGCCATCCGTCACGTGGAGGAATAGACCATGAAATTATTCTTGCCCTGCTCCTTTACCTTGTATAAGGCCTGATCAGCCCGCTCCATCAGCTGTTCATAATTTATTCCCGCTTCCGGATAGACTGCCACGCCAATGCTTCCGGATATGGGAATACTGTGGCTGCCGCTGGTATATGTGGTATCCAGGATACTGTTCAGCTTCCTGGCCTTAGCCAGAACTTCATCAATATTGGTGATATCCCCGGTGAATACAACAAATTCGTCCCCGCCGATTCTCCCGATGATCTCACCTTCCGAGAAGATTTCTTTGATTCTTCCGATCACGTAAATTAAAACCTTGTCACCCAGAATATGCCCGTAGGTATCATTCACACTCTTAAAATCATCAAAATCCACCAGCATCAGAACATGCCGGTCCGAACTGCTTCCCGCGATGAATTTATCGATCTTCTTTATGGTGACTTCCTTATTATATACTCCCGTCAGCGGATCTCTGGTGGCCTTATATTCCATGGCCTCCAATTCCTTCTTCTGGGCATCGATATTCGCCATTCTTCCGATAACACGAATCGGCTTCTTATCGTCGTCATAGATGGTCTTGCCCATTACCTGACACCAGATGAAAGCCCCCATCTTATCCCGTATCCGAAACTCTGTCTCAATAATATTATTACCGGCAGCCAGCTCCTCGCAAAACTCCAGGTAAACACCCCAATCATCCGGATGAATAAATTCTCCGCATTTCAAACAATTTCCATAAAAATGGGCAATCGAAGGCTGAATACCGAAAAGCTCACGAAAACGCTCAGACAGCTGCATCTCGTCGCTTTTGATAAGGTATTCAAACAGAACATTCTTCGAAAGCTCGGCAGCAATGCGGTAACGTTCCCCTTCCAGCAAAATCTGCTCCTGCATCCTCTTCTGCTCTGTAATGTCCAGGAAAACCACAGATAGAGTATGTTTACCGTCCCTGCCCACCGCACAGTTTCCATTCATCATCAGATACAAAACCTTGCCGTCCTTCGCAACCATACGGACATCACAGCGAATCAAATCCTGGTCAAGCTGCTTCTTAATATTCTCCAGAACACAAATATCCCTGGGATCAATAAAATCAAGCAGGCTTACCTTCTTTTCTTCCCTGGCCACATTCTTCTCGTAGCCCAATAATTCATAAAACCCGTTACTTGCGTACAGTATCTTTCCATTATCCTCCAGATTAAAATGCACCAGCCCGGCCCGGATACTGTTCGTAATTCTTCTAAGTTCTACCGCTGCTTTCGTAACCTTCTTTTCATTCTCCAACCGTAAAAGCAATACCGCAACAACCCCAATGATGCAGATGCAGGCAACAGCTATCATCAAGACCAGAAAAATCGCAGGCTTGCTTCGCAGAGCATTCATCAGTCCCATATATGCTACTCTCCCAACTTGTATCAGGCCCCGGTTTATGGTCAGAAGCGCCTTCTTCTGAATAAGGGCCCATTGCCTTACATATGATTGTATAACAATTGTAACTGCTCGTCAATGCTTTACCATGGGAAAAAGCGCATTAGGCACCCGCTTTTACATTTATTTTCTTTTCTCCTCCTGCCACTTTTTCTCTTCAGCAGACCACTCCCGAAAGAACTCTTTTTCATGCAGCGATGCTTCAAATATTGGCTTATAATTCATAAGGCGTCACCTGATACACGTAGTAGTTCAGCCAATTCGTATACATCGCATTAGCATGCGCCCTCCACACAAGATTCGGTCTGACCTCCGGGCGGTCCTCAGGATAATAGTTCTTGGGCAGCGCAATTTCCAGCCCTTTTGCCACATCCCTCTTATATTCATTGTCCAGGGAAATCCGGTCATATTCAGGATGTCCCATGACAAAGATCTGCTTTCCTTCTTCGGCAATTACGATAAATACCCCTGCCTCCTCCGATTCTGCCAGTATGGTCAGCTCCTTCCGGCTGAGGATATCCTCTCTGGTTACCGTTGTATACCGGGAATGAGGCGCATAGAATATATCGTCAAAGCCCCGGACAAAGGGAATCTTTCTCTCCCGCACCCGGTGTTCAAAGATGCCGAACATCTTCTTATCCAAGGTCCTCTTCTGTATCCCATAATGGTAATACAGACCGGCCTGCGCTCCCCAGCAGATATGCAGGGTCGAGGTAACATTGGTTTTGGACCACTCCATGATACGGACCAGCTCATCCCAGTAGGTTACTTCTTCAAATTCCATCAGCTCCACCGGTGCGCCGGTGATAATCAGACCGTCAAATCTACGGCCTTTGATATCATCAAAGGTAAGATAAAACTGATCCAGGTGGCTGGTCGGCGTATGGGTTCCCACATAGGTTCCTGTGGTCAGGAAGGTAACATCCACTTGAATCGGCGTATTCGATAAGCTGCGCAGCAACTGAACCTCTGTATCCTCCTTGACCGGCATCAGATTCAATATGGCAATCTTCAGCGGCCTGATATCCTGGTGCATCGCGCGGGTTTCATCCATCATAAAGATATTCTCATCTTCGAGAATTTTCTTTGCCGGTAAATCACTTTGTACTTTTATGGGCATAATTCATCACCATTTCTATAGATTTATTGTAGTCTAAGACACGAATACAGCAGTTAATAGAGCTTATCTTAACACAAATTCCATCATTAATCAAGAAGCGGACTATTCTTTCCGCTTCTATCAACGGCCAGCGGCTCTTCTGCCTGCTATGAGAGCAATCAGCTATTCTTCCGCCTGCGGACTGCTGTCGAGCATTGTAAGGACATCCTCTTCCGATAACACCGTCACGCCCAGCTCCCGGGCCTTAGTCAGCTTACTTCCTGCGTTCTCTCCTGCTATCAGATAGCCGGTCTTTTTGGATACGCTTCCGGATACCTTGCCTCCATGCTTCTTCACCAGCTCCTCCATCTCGGTGCGTCCCATGGAGGGCAGAGTTCCTGTGATAACGAAAGTCATTCCCGCAAAGCTTTGATTCTCACTGCTTTCCTCTGTCAATGAGGTAAAATTCATTCCCGCCTTCTCCAGGCGGTCCAGTATCCTCCGGTTCTCCTCCTGCTGAAAGAATTCCGTAATGGACCGTGCCGTGATATCGCCCACATCATCGACGGCAACCAGTTCCTCATAGGAAGCACTCATCAACTCATGAAGGGAACGGAAACGTTTCTTCAGCTGGGCTCCTGCCTGCCTTCCTATATTTTTAATTCCAAGTCCCGTAATCAAACGGTCGATATCGTTCTCCTTACTGTCTTCAATTGCTTTCAGCAGCTTATCCGTATTCTTCTCTTTTCCGATCAGGCCCTTTTCAATCAGTTCCTCACGGTAATTCTTCAGATCATAGATATCCGCCACGTCCTTCAAATATCCCTCCTGGATCAAAACCTCAATATAAGCTTCACCGAAGCCTTTGATATCCATGGCGTTGCGGCCCACAAAATTAATGATATGCTGGCTGAGCTGGGCCGGGCAGTTGATATTGGTGCATTTGGTATCCGCCGTATTGGCATCCCGAACCGTAGGTGCACCGCAGCTGGGGCAGGTATCAGAGATCCGGAAGGGCACGGTGCCTTCCGGACGTTTTTCTTTGTTTACCGAAAGGACCTCCGGTATAATCTCTCCCGCTTTTCTGACTAGAATCGTATCCCCAACCCTCACATCCAGTTCATCAATGCGATCCTGATTGTGAAGGGTTGCCCTTTCCACATTGGTTCCGCAGAGGCGAATCGGCTCAAAAATGGCCGTAGGCGTAATTCTCCCTGTGCGCCCCACTGTGAGGCGTATCTCCTTGACCACACTTTCCTTTGCCTCCGGCGGGTATTTATATGCAATGGCCCAACGGGGCACTTTAGAGGTTGCACCCAGCTGCTCCCGTATTGCCAGGCTGTCCACCTTGACTACCGCACCGTCAATATCATACGCCAGGCTGCCCCTGGATTCTCCTATCTCCTGAATCGCTTCCCATACCTCATCCGCCGTACTGCAGAGCCGGTATCCTTCCACCACCTTAATTCCCTGCTTCTTCAGCCATTCCAAGCCTTCCGAATGCGTCTTGAACTCGATCCCCCTGGCCTCCTGAATATTAAATACAAAGAGAGACAGCTTACGCTCCCTTACGATCTCCGGATCTAATTGACGAAGGCTGCCCGCAGAGCAATTGCGTGGATTGGCAAAGGGCTTCTTCCCTGCTGCCTCCAGCCGCTCATTTACCTCTTCAAAATCCGCCAGCCTCATATGAACCTCACCGCGGATCTCGATATAAGGAACCGGCTCCTTCAACCGGGTAACCACATCCCGGATCATTTTCACATTTTCCGTTACATCTTCTCCCTGGTTAATACCGTCTCCCCGGGTCACACCCATGGTCAGAATTCCGTCCGTATAGCGAAGGGCTATGGACAATCCGTCAATTTTCTTCTCCACTACAAAGACCGGGTCACCATACTCCTTCCGTACCTTCTCCACAAAGCTGTATACTTCCTCCCGCTCAAATGCATCCTGGAGGCTAAGCATGGGAACATTATGCTTTACAAGGACTCCGGCTTCCCGCTTTGCGCTTCCCCCCACCTTCCGGGTAGGAGAATCCGCATCTGCGTACTCCGGATGCTCTTCCTCCAGCTTGCGCAATCGCAGGGACAGTTGATCATATTCATAATCGGAAATTTCCGGATCATCCTGATTATAATACCGGTCATTATGATATTGTATCTGCCTTCTTAATTCCTCGATTTCTTTCCTGATATCCATAATCGACTCCACACTCCTCTCAAGCCCTGTGCCGGCTTCCGCTGTCACGGAGCAGACGGTTCAGCTCTTCTATCTCCTTCTCTGTTACATTGCGGTAATCTCCCGTCTTCAGCCTTCCCAGCAGGATATTCATAATCCGTATGCGCCTCAGATAGACCACCCGGTACCCCAGGTATTCGCACATACGGCGAATCTGCCGGTTCAACCCCTGTGTCAGGATGATGCGAAAGGTATATTTATCAATCTGTTTCACCTTGCAGGGCTTCGTAACAGTGTCCAGAATTGGCACTCCCTCTCCCATCTTCTTAATAAAATCTGCCGTAATCTCCTTATTGACTGAGACAATATACTCTTTCTCGTGATTATTCTCGGCACGCAGAATCTTATTCACAATGTTACCGTCATTGGTCAGAAGAATCAATCCTTCGGAATCCTTGTCCAGCCTTCCGATGGGGTAAATCCTCATATTATAGCCTATATAATCAATAATATTATCCGGTTCATCATGATCCGTGGTGCATACAATCCCTGCCGGCTTATGAAAGGCAATCAGCACCAGCTTCTTTTCCTGCTGCACCGGTTTACCGCAGAAGGTAACCACATTATCCCTGGTTACCCTAGAGCCCATCTGCGCAGGAACACCGTCGATCATTACCTTTCCTTCCTCAATATAGCGGTCTGCTTCCCTTCTGGAGCAAACCCCCGCCTCGCTGAGAAATTTATTTATTCTGACCTCTTCCTTCTCTTCTTCCTGAGCAGTCAGCCTTTTTGTTCTCTTTGCCATACCCTGTCCTTCCCTTTTCCTTTCTCTCTTAAAAGAAGGATGACAAGGTTCTTCCCGGCACAGCCGGTAAAACGCTACCATCCTTCTCAATAATAGGGTATAACCATCTAAAAAGCAATAACCTTTAAAGATAATTCTTCATTACCTCTATATTACGTTCTTCTTTTTTTACAAACTCTTCTGCTATCTTGGTGCAGGAACCATCCGCCTCCTTACTCGCATGAAGCAGTCTGGTCATCTGGGTTACTCCCATGGTACTGCCCTGGATTACCATCTGGGCAATATGGCTGTCCGAGGAATTAATAAGCATGTTCATCTTTACATTACCCGTCATGACCGCCTTACTGTACCTTGAAACATCCTTCGCCTTGGCTCCGCTCATGCGCAGCTGACGCCTTGTCTTATATGCGATCTCCTGATAATCCTTCAACTGCCTGTGCAGGTCATTACTAAGCTGCTGATCCTTCACCTTATCCAGTACGGTCTCAATGGCCGTGATCCCCATGGAGGCATTCTGATAGGTCTTCTCCAGCAAATCCAGA
Source organism: Bacillota bacterium (assembly GCA_023395555.1). Taxonomy (GTDB): domain Bacteria; phylum Bacillota; class Clostridia; order Lachnospirales; family Lachnospiraceae; genus Mobilitalea; species Mobilitalea torta. The sequence goes on along the minus strand of JAEWYQ010000048.1, from coordinate 20,240 downwards.
TCTACATTTTCAATCATACACAACACTCCTTATACTAATCAAGCATATCCGCTTTCCCATTAAGCCCGTGCCGGAATTCATTCCAGCCCGGCTCCGCTATTGATAGTATAAGTTATCAGAAGTTATTTTATACTTCTGATAAAAGGCGCTGCTTCTGCGGATTATTATTCAGCAGAAGTCTCTTCCTCGCCGCTGACGTCTTTGTCCGTCATAGCATCAATTTTCTCCCAGAAATTGCTCAGATCCTGATCCTTTGCTTTGGCCTGTGTGCTCTTCTCATCCGTCATGGCAACAAGGGCAATCACATCCTCATCTCCGTCTCTCTCGTCATAGTATGCCCTTATTTCATAATCCATATCTCCGGAAAAAATCTTAAGCTTACCCTCTCCGTCCGTTATTACATAGAACTTGGCAAGTCCCGGAGCAGGCGTATTAATGCTGGTGAATTTAATCTCATGATATACATAAACGATATAGGTTCCGTCTATCATACCCTTCTTCGTATAGGTCTTGACATTGCGGTAGTCCTCGATATATTCCGTCTTAGTCTGAAGCAGCTCCTCCGTGCATACCATCTCCGGATCACTCAAAATTTCCTTCATGGCATCAATATCACAATTTTCCTTGGCATCATAATAAGAATCAAAAAGAGTATCAATGACCGGATACGTTCCAGCCTGCTCTATGGGATATACCGGTATTGGAGTGGGCGAGGGAATCGGCGTGGGTGTAGGTGTCGCTTCCAGCAGAGATGCTGCAAGAGCAGTATTCGCTGCCTTCGGGAGCTGTTGTGTACTCACATCTCCTTCCGCATCCGGAAGAACCTCTGCGCTGATTGCCGTTCTTGCCTCTCTTTCCTCAGCCCTGGGCCGATCCTGGCTGACGGATAAAGTAAGAATTCCAATTCCCATCGTGCTCATTGTAGTTAATAACATTATCTTTTTATATTTAAGCTTCATTATAGTCTCCTTACACTATTTCCCTGCAAATTGTCCCCGGTAAAATGCTGCTCTATGTAATATTTCTATGTTCACTGTTCCTATTTTACCAAAAAGAAAAAAAAAAATCAACCTATATATTTCATCTTTTCGTAACAGGATTTAATATCTTTGTAATATTTATGATATTTTAATCCATTTACTGGGTCTTGCTTACAAAAATGCGGCCCGTCAAAAATACGGATGCTGTATTCTGTCAAATAAGCTCGAAAGCCCTGTAACCCGGCCATATGAGGTTCTGTTCTTCAAAACACCCAGTGGGAAAAGTGAAATACCCATAAAGATTTTTAAACTACAGGTGAAGAAAAACATCTCTATTACCTTGAGACCTGTTTTATCTTCAATTGAAATTTAGGTGAAATTTATCAAGAAAATAGTGAATCTTACTTTACTTTGCTTTTTAGATAGTATATAATAGCATAGTCTGAGGCAGCCGGAGAATTACTCTTGCCGGACATAAGCACCTGTAGCTCAGTGGATAGAGCGTTCGCCTCCGGAGCGAAAGGCCGCTGGTTCGAATCCAGTCAGGTGCATTATAATTTTTAATGAAAGAAGCCGATTGTATAAAAGCAATCGGCTTCTTTGCTTTTACATAAAATCTTCTATATAGAGTCACACTTTTTGCATGTATTACCTGTTTTAGGGAATAGTACAGTTATCACTAAAACTCTAAGGAGGCATTCTATGGAGACAGGCAAATCAAATCAAAAATATCTTGAACTCGACGCCGACAGAGTCAGCCATGACAGCGGTTATCTCACCACCAACCAGGGGGTTGGCATACACAACACCGATGACTCCCTTAAGGCCGGACGGCGCGGTCCTACCCTGATGGAGGATTTCATCTTCCGGGAAAAGCTCACCCATTTCGACCACGAACGTATACCGGAGCGCATTGTCCATGCGCGAGGTTCCGGAGCACATGGGTATTTTCAGGTATATGAGAGTCTTTCCCACCTGACCAGAGCACATTTTCTCAGCGATCCCAATTTGATCACACCGGTTTTTGTACGCTTTTCCACAGTGGCCGGCTTCCGCGGTTCCCCGGATACGGTGAGGGATATACGCGGATTTGCAGTAAAATTCTACACACAGGAAGGAAACTATGACCTTGTAGGCAATAACATCCCGGTTTTCTTTGTTCAAGATGCCATCAAGTTCCCCGACGTCATCCATGCCGTAAAGCCGGAGCCTGACAGCGAGATGCCCCAGGCGGCCTCCGCCCACGATACATTTTGGGATTTTGTTGTGAATACACCGGAAACCATGCACACCGTCATGTGGCTCATGTCCCCCCGCGCAGTTCCTAAGAGCTACCGCATGATGGATGGCTTTGGGATTCATACCTTTCGCCTGGTCAATGACCAGGGTCAGTTTAAATTCGTAAAATTCCATTGGAAGCCCCTTCTGGGAGTTCATTCCCTGGTGTGGGATGAAGCTCAGAAGATAGCCGGCAAAGACCCTGATTTCAATCGCAGGGATCTCTGGGATAATATTCACAACGGCAATCCCGCGGAATTTGAGCTGGCGATTCAAATCCTGGATCCCGAGGACGAATTCAAGTTCGATTTTGATATTCTGGATTGCACCAAGCTTTGGCCCGAGGAATTGATTCCTTTGCAGAGAATCGGCAAAATGACGCTGAACCAGAATGTCACCAATTTTTTTGCCGAGACGGAACAAGTGGCCTTTTGTCCTGCCAACGTGGTGCCAGGCATTGATTTTACCAATGACCCCATGCTGCAGGGCAGACTGTTCTCCTATCTTGATACCCAGCTTTCCCGTCTGGGAGGCCCCAATTTTCATCAGCTTCCCATCAACCGTCCCCTTGTAAAGATTAACAATAATCAGCGGGACGGCATGCACCGCATGACCATTGATGAGGGGCAGACCGCTTACTCCCCCAATGCCCTGAATAACGGCCAGCCTCACGCTGCCGGGGAGGGGGAAAGCCATTTCCGGCATTATCAGGAGAAGGTGGACGGGCATATTATACGGGAGCGCAGCAAGAGCTTCCGGGATCATTATACTCAGCCCGCCATATTTTGGAACAGTATGTCCCATTGGGAAAAGGCGCACATAATTGATGCCTTCCGCTTCGAGCTGGGGAAATGTAAAAACAAGAATACCCGCCAAAGGCTTGTGGATATGCTGGGCAACGTAGACCCCGAGCTGGCCGGGAAGGTGGCCCTGGGTCTGGGCGCCGCTCCTCCCTCTAATGCATCAAAGCCTACCGAATTTTCTTCCCCCGCCCTCAGCATAGCCAATACCCCCAACAGCCCTAAAACAAAAAAGGTGGCTGTGTTGGTCGGCAACGGCTTTGACAAGGCGCAGTTTGACACAATTACTCTGGCGCTTACCGCAGCAGGTGCCTGTTTTGATGTGGTATCCCAGGCTCTGGGATCAGTTTTAGCACAGGATAACAATACGGTTGAATGCAATCAGACTTATGCCACCACAGCCGCGGTATTATATGATGCGCTTTATATCCCCGGAGGTCCCCACATGGAAGCCCTCAAAAATCTGCCGGATGTACAAAGCTTTCTCTGTGATACCTATAAGCACTATAAAACCATTGGCTTAAGCGGAGAAGCGGAGGCTCTATTGATCCTGCTGGGCGATGTACAAAACACGGAACCGGGCATCGTCTGCCAGCAGAATACGAATATGGAAGACTATACCGGTAATTTCATGGAAGCTCTTACGAAGGGACGACATTTCGAGAGAATTACTGCGTATTAATTAATAAGTGTAACGAGGGGATGTTACAAACTTTGGTTTCGTAACATCCCCTTTTAATCGATCTTATATCTTATAGCTGCTCAAATCATCCTGGAAGTTCTTGATCATTTGGTCAAATACCGCGATCTGGTTCGTCAGTTCATTGATCTGGTCCACATAGATTGCAACATTGGAGCTTGCTTCCTCTGTCGCTGCGGAATTCTCTTCTGCAATCGCCGCCAGACTGTGCATATTGTCAAAGAGGGAGGCAATGCTGTCCGTCTCCACCTTCAGCTCCTGGGAAGTCTCAATCATCAGATCCGATACCGCCTTCAGATTGGCGTTGGCCGTACTGGAGGTCTTAACCGCATCACTGAGCCTCTGGCTCTCCGACTCCAGTATCTTATACTGGACATCGATATCTCCTACCACACCGCCGATATTTTCTACAAATTCCGTGAGGCTGCGATTGATCTGATTTACTGCCTTGTTGGTCTCTTCTGAAAGACCTCTGACCTCCTCCGCCACCACGGCAAAGCCCTTTCCAGCTTCTCCGGCACGGGCCGCTTCAATGGAAGCGTTGAGCGCCAGCAGGTTCGTCTGCTTCGCAATGGAAGAAACGATGGATACGATCTGCATCATTCCCTCCGCCTTCTTGCGCAGCTCGTCACTATTGGTACGGATTACATTAAATTTACTCAGCACCGCCTGGATCTCCAGTGTCGTATTGTCCACCTTGCTGAAGCTGCTCTCCAGCTTGTCCATGGCCGATTCAATCTTCGTCTCGTTCTCCTGACTCTCAGCAGAGATCCTGGTTACATTCCGGATGCTGTCGCTTAATATGCCTACGGAACGCTCCGTATCCTCCGCCTGGGTGGTGGCCGCTACAGCCACTTCATCAAGCACCGCCGTAATGTCGTTGGAGGTAGCCTGCATGGTATGGGCAATCTCCGTTACCGAATGATTAAAGGTATACATTTCATCCACAATGGCATTAAAATTAATGAAATCCTTTTGAACTCTGATCTTAATGTCATTGATCTGTGACATAATTGTCTCATATTCGTCGTCCGTCTTTATCGTAAGATATTCTACAAAATCGCAATCGGCCAGCTTCTCAATCTCCTTCCGCATGAGCCTCTGGGGGCTGTGGAAGACATAGGAGGACAGATAGGAGATCAGAAATGAGAATATCCCCATGGGAATTGCCAGCAGCTTATTGGGTATCAGCAGCAGAGATACCAGCAGCAGGCACAGGGTGTTCACAATTGCTGTCTTCATGGTAACATTTTTTATAACACCAAAGGAGAAGAACTGGTTAATTCTATATCTCTTCGTATACTGGATCTCTTTCTCAAAGGTCAGCTTAAGCTGAACCTCTCCCTCCTTTTGCTCCAGCAGCTGAACATTGATCTTTTCATTAAAATAATGAGCGACTCCGTTAATCAGTCCGAAGAGATAGTGATGCATCCCTCTCTTGGACCGGTAGGTAAACAAAATATCATGGGAGGATAAAGGCGTAACATCCAGGATTGGCGGTACGGCACCTTTAAACCGCTTCATAACGATTACATGCACATCATTCATAGATTTCAGGAACTGATATGCAGACTCATGGCGGAAGAAACCGGGGTAACTCTTGCTGAAGGTCGAAATATTCTGTTCGCCCATTATTCTCCATATTTCCTCATGATCTTTTCCTACATATTCACCGATTTGATCTACTACTCCCAAAGCAATCTTATCATCCACGTCTTCCAGCGGTGAAAACACCACATCCGGTGAAAGATGGTAATATTGCAGGGCCTTACCGACCACTTCCTTGCCAAATAGCACTTTACACGACTCAACCCACGTTGAAACTACAGTGCCTTTCATAACCGTTTCCCCCTTCAAGAGTTCTTCTTTAGGAATGTACCGCTCTCTTCCTATACTACCATATTATATCAAAAAGCAACATTTTTCAAGATATATCTGATAATAATTCCTGTTATTGCATAAATATAAAACAGCAGACCCGCCATATGACCGGTCTGCTGCCTGTTTTAAATATAACAATGATATTATTCTAACCGCTGCCGCGGTCCGGTTATTTCATTATGCTTCCGTAGAATAGAGATTGGAAAGCTTCACCAGATGCTGATACTTAGCCATTGCATTCTTCTCCGCACTGGCAAACAGAACCTCTGCTCTCTCCGGATTCTGACGGATTAAGGAGCTGTAACGAACCTCATTCTTAATGAAATCCTGATAGCTTGCGCTGGGTGCCTTGCAGTCCAGAGTGAAAGGATTCTTTCCTTCCTCGGCCAGACGGGGATCGAAGCGGAACATATTCCAGTAACCGGCTGCTACCGCATTCTTCTCTTCTGTCTGGGATACGCCCATGCCGCCCTTAATACCATGGTTGATACAAGGCGCATATGCGATAACGATGGAAGGTCCGTTATAGCTCTCTGCTTCAATTAATGCCTTGATGGTCTGATTGTAATCCGCACCCATGGCAATCTGTGCAACATATACATAGCCATAGCTCATGGCAATTGCTGCCAGATCCTTCTTCCTTACTTCCTTACCTGCTGCCGCAAACTGAGCGATTGCTCCCGTAGGAGTAGCCTTGGAGGATTGTCCGCCGGTATTGGAGTAGATCTCAGTATCAAATACTAAGATATTAACGTCCTGGCCGCTGGCAATTACATGATCCAAGCCGCCGAAGCCGATATCATATGCCCAGCCGTCACCGCCGAAGATCCACTGTGACTTCTTGGACAGGAATTCCTTATCCTTTAAGATGTCCTTTCCTTCTGCACCGCTGCAGGATTCCAGCACACGAACCAGAGCGCTGGTCGCACCGGCATTCTCACGGCCGTTCTCATAAGTGGAAAGGTATCTTTCTGCTGCCGCCTTAACCTCTTCCTTCGATGAAGATCCAGCCAATGCCGCAACCTTATCCTTTAATCTGTCTCTCAGAGCCTGCTGAGCAAGAGCCATGCCGTATCCGTACTCTGCATTATCCTCGAACAAGGAGTTAGCCCATGCGGGACCGTGCCCCTTCTTATTCACTGTATAAGGAGTGGAAGGATAGGAGCCGCCCCAGATGGAGGAACAGCCTGTTGCGTTAGCTACAAACATTCTGTCACCGAATAACTGGGTAACCAATTTGGCATAAGGAGTCTCACCGCAGCCTGCACAAGCACCGGAGAATTCCAACAGAGGCTGATTGAACTGGCTTCCCTTTACTGTAACATCCTTGAACTTCTCTGCCACCTCAGGCTTAACCTCCAGAGTAAGGCCATAATCAAATACCTTCTGCTCTTCTAACTGGGATTCCAGAGGCTTCATAACGAGAGCCTTCTCACCCTTCTTACCAGGACATACATTGGCACAGGAGCCGCAGCCCATACAGTCAAGAGCGGATACTGTCATTGCAAATTCAAAGCCGGGAACACCGGTCATAGGAAGCTTCTTCATTCCCTCGGGAGCTTTGGAAGCGTCCTCCGCATTCATGGCAACCGGACGGATTACAGCATGAGGACATACATAGGAGCAGAAGTTACACTGGATACAGTTATCCGGATTCCATTCCGGAACATCTACAGCGATACCGCGCTTCTCAAAAGCAGAGGAGCCCTGGGGCAGTGTGCCGTCCGCCGCATTGGCAAATGCGGATACCGGAAGATCATTACCCTGCTGAGCATTTACGGGTGTTAAGACACCGTTTACAAAGTCAACCACTTCTTTTCTTCCCTCGGTGAATCTGATGAGAATATCTTCATCCTCTGCATTCTTCCAGCTCTCGGGAACCTTAATTTCCTGAAGACCGGTCAGACCGCGGTCAATGGCATCGTGGTTCATCTTAACAACTGCTTCCCCCTTCTTGCCATAGGAAGCGGTTGCTGCGTCCTTCATGTATTTTACAGCCTCTTCTACCGGAATAATGTTGGCAAGCTTGAAGAAGGCCGCCTGAAGGATGGTGTTAATACGTCCGCCCAGACCGATCTCCTTACCGATGTTGATTCCGTCGATGGTATAGAACTTGATATTATGCTCTGCCATGTAACGCTTTACCTGTCCCGGTAAATGCTCTTCAATCTCTTCCATATTCCAGCTGCAGTTAAGAAGGAAGGTACCGCCGTCCTTTAACTCCTGAACCATATTATATTTTCTCACATAGGAAGGGTTGTGGCAGGCCACAAAATTAGCTTCTGTGATTAAGTAGGTGGATTTAATGGGCTTCTTACCAAATCTCAGATGGGACATGGTAACGCCGCCGGACTTCTTGGAGTCATAATCAAAGTAAGCCTGGGCATACATGCTGGTATGATCACCAATAATCTTAATGGAGTTCTTATTGGCACCTACTGTACCGTCGGCACCAAGGCCCCAGAATTTGCAGCTGATGGTTCCTTCCGGTGTTGTATTGGGATTCTCGGTAATATCCAGGGATAAGTTGGTGACATCATCCTTGATACCGATGGTAAAGGTCTTCTTCTCCGTATTCTTGTAAACTGCAATAATCTGTGCAGGTGTGGTATTCTTGGAACCTAAGCCGTAACGGCCGTTAAATACCGGGATATTGGCATACTGGGTATCCTTTAAGGCTGCAACCACATCCAGATATAAAGGCTCGCCCAAAGCACCGGGTTCCTTAGTTCTGTCAAGAACCGTGATCTTCTTCACAGTTGCAGGAATGGATTCTACTAAACGCTTTGCACTGAAAGGACGGTATAAGCGAACCTTTACCAGACCTACCTTGGAACCGTTGGCGTTGAGATAATCAATGGTCTCTTCAATAGTATCATTAACAGAACCCATAGCTACGATGATATGATCCGCATCCTCTGCGCCGTAGTAGTTAAACAGCTTGTAATCGGTACCGATCTTGGCATTCACCTTGCTCATGTATTCCTCTACAATACCGGGAACCGCATCATAATATGTATTACATGCTTCCCTTGCCTGGAAGAATACATCGGGGTTCTGTGCGGAACCGCGAAGCACCGGATGCTCGGGATTCAAAGCGTTGCGGCGGAATGCATCAATTGCATCCATATCTGCCATATCCTTCAGATCCTCATAATCCCAGGCTTCAATTTTCTGGATCTCATGGGAGGTTCTGAAACCGTCAAAGAAATGCAGAAAAGGCACTTTTCCCTTAATTGCTGCCAGATGCGCCACAGCTCCCAGGTCCATAACTTCCTGAGGATTGCTGCTTGCCAGCATTGCAAATCCTGTCTGGCGGCATGCATAAATATCGGAATGGTCACCGAAGATGGATAATGCATGACTTGCAACCGCACGGGCAGATACATTGATCACACCCGGGAGCAGCTCACCAGCCATCTTGTACATATTGGGAATCATAAGTAATAAACCTTGAGAAGCAGTAAAAGTTGTAGTAAGGGCACCTGCTGCCAAAGAACCGTGAACCGTACCTGCAGCTCCCGCCTCAGACTGCATCTCTACTACTTTTACCTCTTGTCCGAAAATGTTCTTTCTGCCCTCGGCCGACCACTTATCAGTTACTTCGGCCATAACGGAGCTGGGGGTAATAGGATAGATAGCAGCAACATCAGTAAATGCATATGACACATGTGCCGCAGCATTATTACCATCCATTGTTTTCATTTTCCTTGCCATTGAAATATCCTCCTTAAATTTTTAAACCTGGTTCCTGTGATAGAGCATCACACGCATAAGCTGAACCATGGAAAGAACACCGCATGAACTGCAGCCGGTTCCGATGATTCAGCTTATGCGTGGGATACTATACCACGACAGAAACCCCGTTGATGAGAATTAATGTATGATGGTTCGAGTGTCAAAAGCCGCTTTTGACACCCGAATCATATTCGTCAATTCATTATTATAACACATTGTAAAAAATATTGAAACAAAAAAATGTATAATGATCTAAATTTCTCAAAAAAACTTGAGCTAAAGCAGAGTTAACCCTTCCGTTCTGGAATAAAAATATACACCATCCGACAGCACTTCTTCCTCCGCCACCTGGGTTGCATTAATGCTGCGAACCATCTCTGCATATCTTTGACCGCTTTTCTTATCGGCCGCCGGAAGAAGAATCACTTCATGAATGCTGCTGGGAAAAACATAGAAATCGGATTGGATATATTCTGAGAAGTCGCGGAGAAGATCCGGATACAGCAGGCAGGAGGCCCCGTTAATTCCACTGGTATTGGACAATATGTACATCTTGTACCCCTCTTCATGATCCGTATCCTGCCTGCCCTCTTCCAGCTTCCCCGTTCTGTCTTCGGTTTCCCTGCCCTCCTCCATTCTTCCTTCTGCTTTGGCTGTCCGTCTTCTCTTGATTTCACCCTGCCACTCATCGAATTCTCCGCTGATTATCCCCTTTATTACATCTTCCATTTTCCTTATTGTGCCGGGAAAAATCCTCTGGGTATTGCAGGCTGCCGCCTCCTGAAGCTGGGACAGCTCCACCTTCCATTTCTTCATATGCTCGTTGGTGATACGGATTGTCCCGATTCCATCTTCATCACTGAGCACCAGGCAATGATAGGTAACCGCCAGATCCAGATACCGGACATGGGGGATTCCCGCCAGGAGCTTCTCATTCCGCTCATAGCTTACCAACCGGTATATGATATGAGGCCTCATGTTCTCAAAGGTAAAATCAAATTTATCATCAACTACGGCGTAGTCACTGCTCTGGTAAATGTTGCAGATCCGGTCTGTCAGCTCGGAGATGCTTACCCCTTGAAGATGTGCCTCATAGTAAGGCTCCATATAGATATTCGGCGCAAAATTCTCTCCTTCCTTCTGCATTACCAGACTATCCAGCTCCAGGGAATTATTCTTCATTACCTTATAGACCTGAATGCTGTATCCCTCTCCCATCCTCTTTGATACCCCTTCTATCAGCCGGCTGACAAAATAGTGGTAATTTGATGTGGTTTCTTTCAAAACCTGAATCATGTAAAATCCTCCTTTTATATTTGTATTTGTGAATCCGTCCCCTTCTCTCTGCCCTATATAAAGGCAGATACGCGTATGCCCGCCAACATGCACCGGGAATACCTGATGAAGTCCGGATAATTACTTGGAAACCACTCTGAAATTGCTATGAATAATACTTCTTTGTCTGGGATGGTTGAAAGAATCAAAGAGCCGGGAACATCCAGAAGTCAGAAACATCTGAAATCATTTGCACACGCTTGAATTTGTTTGAGATCATCATGGGAATCGTCTGAAATAATATGGAGATAAATAATAGGTAATGCAAACTCCTGATACGAATAAAACAGAAAAAAGAATATCCTGCAGATTGTGTTCCGGCAGGTTTTAATCACAGGTTCATTGTAGCAAACCGCCGTAAAGAATGCAAGCAAATACTAGCCATATTTTTACATAAAAATTATTGATTTTTTCAGTAGTTTTGACGGGACAGGCCCCCTCTGTTACTGCTGCTGAGAGCAATCAAGACCTGGGACGGAGCGTAAAACGTCCACATAAGAATCGAGGATATACCATATATAATCGAATAAACTTCCCGGGATACCTCAATAAAGCCCGACAGATTAAACAGCCCCACATTAATATCACACAGCAGGAAGAGAAACATTCCAACTGCATACATCAGATCACGGCTGCGGCCCTGACGCTCTCTTCGGCAGGCCAGCCGGACGGCTGATACGGTATTCATTAATATACTGATAAAATAAAAGACACTCACGATTATCAAAGCCTCCATGACAACTCCGGCTTCTGTCAGGACAATGCAGATCACAGCAGATAGAACAAGCGAAAGCAGTAAACGCCTCAAAAACCGAAACAGCATATGCCTGCTCCGGCCGGACTGGTTCCGCCCTGTCTTGGCCCCCTGCAGCTCCTCCCTGACCAACAGCAGGCGAAAGCCATAAAGCTGCTGAACAATAATAAAGGCAAGAACGCCATAAAAATAAAGATCCAGCAGCAAGATAAAAAGATCCGCTATCAATGTAAAAAAAAGACCGGCCTGTATGCTAAAAACAATGCCTCCGCCCTCGCTTCCGGAAAGAAGCGCATAGCAAAAGCACAGTATAACAACCATATATTTCATTCCTGCCGAAATCCGCGGATCACCGCCGGTAATATCCAGATACAGAAACGCAAGATATAATACTATCTGGGATAGAATAAAGACAAGCGGCAAGCCGCCTGTCTTATGTCCGATCAGGGACGAACGGCTTGCCGCCCGCCTTATATTCAAACAACAGCGAGCATTTACTGCTCGTTTTATATTTTGAAAAATTGTTTTCGCATAGGCTTTACCGCTCATCATATCCCCTTGTCCAATCATTTTTCCTGTTTGCCCAGAAACTGAGCCGCTATATCCTTCGGAACCGGTTTACTGTAGAGGAAGCCCTGCGCCTTATCACAATTCGAGGATTTCAGGAATTCTTCCTGGTCAAAGCTCTCCACACCCTCGGCGATAACCAGCAGATCCAGGTTTCTTGCAAGACTGATAATCGTCTGGATGATTTTCTGGTCGCTCTTATCCTCCATTACCGTGCCCAGGAAGCTCTTATCAATCTTCAGATTCTTTACCGGAAGACGTTTCAGATAATTCATAGAGGAATATCCTGTTCCGAAATCATCCAGAGAAAAGCTGACACCAATCTTACTCAGTTCCTTGATGGTAGCTATGGTATATTCAATATCATCCAGGGCAATACTCTCGGTAATCTCCAATTCCAGGTTACTGGGATTCACCCCTGTCTCTTCTATGATATCACAGATAATCTTAACAATCTCCCGATCCTTGAACTGCCGGGCGGAGAGATTGACCGCCATGTTAATATCCGGATACTCCTGGGTCCATTGCTTTAATTGATAGCAGGCTGTTCTCAGAACCCATTTTCCGATAGGTACAATTAGTCCCGTCTCTTCCGCCAGATAGATGAATTCATCCGGACCGATCAGCCCCTTGGTGGGGTGATTCCAACGTATCAATGCTTCAAAGCCTACCGTACTCTTTGATTCCAGATCCATCTGCGCCTGATAGAAAAGGACAAACTCCTCCCGTTCAATTGCCTTACGCAGTTCGGACTGTATCTCAATTTTCTCCGTCAGCTTTACATTATAAGAGTAATCAAAGTAAGCATGGGTATTCTTCCCGTCCGCCTTTGCCATATACATGGCAGAATCCACATTCTTAATCAAGGCCTGGGAGGTCTTGCCATCCTTTGGGGCAAAGGCCACGCCGATGCTTACCGTAACAAAGTATTCCTTGGTGGAGAGGATAAAAGGATAGCTGAATACATTCTTGATCTTTCTGATCTTCTCCTCATAGACCTCTGAACTCTGAAGGTTCTGGGTCAGAAGAGCGAACTCATCCCCGCCAATTCTGGCAAGATAATCGTTTTCATCAATCACCTGCTTCAGCCGGTGGGTGACATCAATCAGAAGCTCGTCCCCGTAGGAATGCCCCAGAGAGTCATTGATATTTTTGAAATTATCGATGTCAATATCCATAATTCCGATGGTCTCTTCACTGCGAAGGGTAAGCATGATATTATCCAGCATCTCCGTGAACGCAACCCGGTTGGGTAATTCCGTCAGATAATCCGTATAGGCCAGCTTTTTCATGCTTTCCTTATTCCTGTTCAATTCCTCGTATTTCCCGGTCAGTTCATTCAAGGATGTAACCGCTGAATGATAGCTTCCCTCTAATTCCGTATTCCGCTCTTTTATGGTCCGGCTTTCCTGCTCCGCCAGCTTTTTGGCACGCTTCGCATGCTCCAGACGAACTGCATAAACAATGGTCAGCAGAATTAAGAGCATCCCTCCTGCAATTATTGCAATGCCCAACGATCGGTCGATCACAAAATCTCCCATAAATCCTCCAATACGTACCCCTTAACGTATCCCTCTTTTGTTATTTTGATTTCAAATACTTATCAATCCCGGCAGCAGCAGCTTTTCCGGCCCCCATAGCCAGTATTACCGTAGCTGATCCTGTTACCGCATCTCCGCCGGCAAACACACCTTCTCTTGATGTCATTCCGGTTTCTTCATCTATTACAATACATCTGTGCTTATTTGTATCCAGGCCCCTTGTCGTCGAGGAGATCAGCGGATTAGGGCTTGTCCCCAGAGACATGATGACCGTGTCTACTTCCAGTACAAATTCCGAGTCCTTTTTCTCCACCGGCCTTCTTCTTCCGCTCTCATCCGGCTCGCCCAGCTCCATTTCAACACAGCGCATTCCGCATACCCAGCCGTTTTCATTGACCAGGATTTCCTTCGGATTGGTCAGAAGCTTGAAGATGATGCCTTCCTCCTTCGCATGGTGCACCTCTTCCACTCTGGCAGGCAGCTCTTCCTCACCCCTGCGGTATACGATATACACCTCCGCTCCCAGTCTCAGTGCAGTTCTTGCGGCATCCATGGCTACATTTCCTCCGCCGACTACCGCTACCTTCTTACCGGCAATAATCGGGGTATCATAGCTCTCATCAAAGGCCTTCATCAGATTGCTCCGGGTTAAATACTCATTGGCGGAAAATACACCGTTGGCATTCTCTCCGGGAATTCCCATGAACTTGGGAAGTCCTGCGCCGGAACCGATAAATACCGCTTCAAAGCCCTCTTCCTCCATGAGTTCATCAATGGTAACGGATTTGCCGATTACTACATTCGTCTCAATCTTTACTCCCAGGGCCCTGACGTTGTCAATCTCCCTCTGTACTACCTTTTCCTTGGGAAGACGGAATTCAGGAATACCGTAGACCAGAACACCTCCGGGCTCATGCAGGGCTTCAAAGATGGTTACATCATAACCCAGCTTGGCCAAATCTCCCGCACAGGTAAGCCCAGCGGGGCCAGCTCCGATGACCGCCACCTTTCTTCCGTTCTTTTCCTTCGGTATATCAGGCATAATATTATGCTCCATTGCCCAATCCGCGGCAAAACGCTCCAGCTTACCGATGGAAACCGGATCTCCCTTGATTCCTCTGATACATCTCTCTTCACACTGGGATTCCTGGGGGCATACCCTTCCGCATACGGCGGGCAGGGCAGAATACTTTCCGATTACCTTAAATGCTCCTTCCGGATTACCCTCCAGAATTTCTTTAATAAAGCCGGGGATATCGATGGAAACCGGGCAGCCTCCGATACATTTGGCATTCTTACACTGAATACAGCGGGATGCCTCTTCCATTGCCTCTTCCATATTATATCCATAGCATACTTCTTCAAAATTGGCCGCTCTGACCTTCGGGTCCTGCTCTCTCACAGGCACCTTCTTCAATACATCCATTCTTATTCCTCCACAAACCTTTGGCTCTTTAGACTTTATTCTTCCTCATGGCATTCACAGCCGGGATGGTGATGGGTTGGGCCTTCCTTCTGGCGAAGAACAACCTTTCCCTCTTCCGATTTATACATCTGAAGCCGTTTCATTGCTTCATCAAAATTCACCAGATGTCCGTCAAATTCCGGACCGTCCACACAGGCAAATTTAATTTCATTACCAACCGTCAGCCGGCAGGCGCCGCACATACCGGTACCGTCAACCATAACCGGATTCATGCTTACGATGGTTTTGATGCCAAGCTCTTTCGTTAAAATGCATACAAATTTCATCATAATCATGGGGCCGATTGCAATTACCAGGTCATATTTCCTGCCCTGGTTATTCACCAGATCCTTGATGCAGTCATTTACATTTCCTTTAAAGCCGTAGGAACCGTCATCCGTGGTTATGTAGAGGTTCCTGGCATACTCCCTCATACGATCCTCCAGAATGATCAATTCTTTATTCCTTGCACCAATGATACAATCTACTTCATAACCATTTTCCTTCATCCACTTTACCTGGGGATACACCGGAGCCGCACCGACTCCTCCGGCCACAAAAAGAATGCTCTTGGCAGCCAATTCCTCCCTGGGCATGTCAATCAGCTCCGACCGGTGCCCCAGCGGACCTGTGAAATCACGAAAGGCCTCTCCCTCCTCGAAGGTAGCCATAAGCTTTGTAGAAGAGCCCAACGCCTGAAATACAATGGTAACCGTCTCTTCCTCCCGATTATAATCACAAATCGTCAGAGGAACCCGCTCTCCTTTCTCATCCATCTTAACGATTACGAACTGACCGGGATAACAGTTTTTCGCTACACGGGGAGCTTTCACATCCATCAGATAAATAGAATTCGCCAGACTTTCCTTCTTGACGATTGTATAAGTATAGTTCTCAGCCATTTCGTTTAACCTCTCTTTTTGCGCAAAAATATTCACAAATAATAAATTATTTTGCTATTATTATAAAGTACTTGTATTAAAAAATCCAGTGATTTTTTTGTGGAGACAGATATTGGAAGAATCGCAGAAAGCGACAGAATGAAAACTGCCGCCCTTCTTTCCTGACAGGGAATGAGAAGGCGATACGGGAAGACGATATGTCCATCCTTCTTCCGCATCACCTTCCCGCATCCCTGTCCGGGACTTATTCCGATTTCATAGCGGCATATTGCCGCAGCTGCCGCAGGAATTCCCGGTACTCTTCTTCCTCCTTGGAGACTGCCGCATTCCCCCTTCCCAAACGGTCGCAAAGACATAATAACGCCAGCTCCTCTATATCGGTTCGCTCCAGCAATCCCTTCATATCGGCAAAGGGAAGTTTTCGCAAAACATACAGCAGATGCATATGATATCTCACCATGGCCGCCACCTCTTCGACAAAAGAGGCCTCCCGGCGAAAATACTGCAAAAAATCCCGGCACAGCTTCTCCCCCTCCCGGTCATGATCATAGGAGATGATCCTCCCTCCGCGCCGGCGGGTGGTCGAAGGCTTCCCTATATCATGGAGCAATGCAGCCCAAAGAAGTACGTCCGGCTTTTTGCTCCGGTCCTTCATCCCGGCCGCTTGATCCAGCACCAGCATAGTATGATTCCAAACATTCCCTTCCGGATGATGCTGCGGTGATTGCTGTGCGTTCTTCAGCTGTTGCAGCATGGACAGGGGATAATACCGGAAAAGTCCCTGCTTCACCAGTTCTTCAATATACCGGGACGGCTTACCCTCCTCCAGAAGATGCCTTGTAATGTCCTCAAAAAGCTGTATGGGAATGGCTTGCTCCGCCCTGCTCATTTTGGTTTACCCATCGGCTTTGCCTTCTCATGTCCGGCCTTTGCTTTTCCCTGCAGCTCTGGTACCGGTTCTGCCTCGTTCTTTTGTATCCTCATTCTCTGACGGCCTTCGGTTCCGTGGGGTTCTGTCACGTCCGGCCTTCTCATTCCCGCCTTTGCCATCTATCGTCCCTCCTGTTTATACGTCATTATGCTTCACCGATTGTTTCTTTGCCGTTCTGTTTTTATTCTTAGCCTCTTCATCCGTGATTGTTGTCTGCCCGTTGGCTTTTTTTACTCTTGCATGCTTGTTATCCATCTGACTGTCTTTTGGCATCTGCAGATCAGACCTCCTTTCCGCAACACCTGAAATCCTTAAAAATATTTTCTCATGAAATTCTATACAATCTATATTTTAACCCCATTTCTTCGGATCCATTCTATGCAGCGGACAGTTAATATATGGTCTTTACCTATTGATCCAATTCTGCCAGACTTGAGATTCTGGATAATTGATAATTTGTAAAGCGGTTATCGGCGGACACATCCCTGCCAAACCAAGACGGCGGAACAAAAGTATTGGCACTTTGTAAATCAGGAAATTCTACCTCTACCAGCTTCAACCCTTGAATCCGGCCTTTAAAAACATCCAGCTCTGCAACCAGTCCACCGGAAAGCGAAATCAGATAACGGGTTTTATAAATCATGTTGCCGTCTGTTTTACCGCGAAGTGTAAGATACGCTTCTCTGGTCAGGGGCAGCTCCACCTCATGATTCATAGACGGGCCTTCCTTCCCGGTCGGCTCCAGCCCGAATTTTGATTTATAGGTAATCAAATATTCTTCGTCGCTTTTGCGAATCCGAATAGTAGGGTTATGACACAGATACCCCTGCTCTATCTCCTTATTCCGGTATTCTGACAGCTCTCCCGGAAGCTGTGACAATAAATATTTGCGTTCGATCTCCATAATTATGTCCATGCCCTGTCCCGCACAAATCGCCATGAAAGTGCTGGCATGGACCCGGTCCCCCTTTCATCTATACTCCATTTCTTTCAACCTTGGTCTTCCCTTCATTAAATTTCTTCCCGGCTGAATAGTCGGCGGTCTTTCCAAGAATACTATCCATATGAAAAAACATATTCAAAACTTTATTCTCTGCGGGCTTTGCGGCTGGTGCATGGAATGCTTCTGGACCGGTCTGGCTTCTCTCAGGAAGCATGAGGACAAGACCCTGTCCTGTCATACCTCCGTATGGATGTTTCCGATCTACGGTATGGCCGCCTGCCTCACTCCTGTCTGCAAAAAACTGAAAAACCATAGTGCACTGCTTCGAGGAGGTGTATATGCATTTTTAATCTATGTCGGGGAGTACACCACCGGTGTACTCCTGAAAAAATATGGTGCATGCCCATGGGATTACAGTAAAGCAAAGCTGAATTACAAAGGTGTGGTGCGGCTGGACTATGCCCCCGCCTGGTTTCTGGCAGGACTCTTTTTTGAAAAGGTTCTGGACCGGAAATAAACTTCAATTGGATAGTTGTTCTGATAACTTATATTACAGGAACATAGTACGCGTTCCTGTAATCGAGATGGACGGCGCAAGAGCAGCGCCTTTTATGAGAAGTTTGTAATGCAACTTCTCATAACTTATATTACAGCATGTTCCTGTAATCGTGGTGTACCATGCAGGTGCAGTTTCTTAACTACATTATGCTTCAGAATAGAATGAATTGCAAGCTTGAAAGGCATCTGAAAAAGAGGTATACTATATCTGCATTCATCGTATTCACAGGCAGACGGAGGATGGTTGAGTTGTTAAAGACTGTAATCTTTGGCATGGAAGGCGTTATAATCGACGATATACCCCGGCACACCGGAACAGCTATCCAGAGCTTGCAAAAGGGGCAGTACTGTGCTGTACCCTATGTCCTTGATTTAATCAACAATCTCTATGAGCAGGGTATGAAGCTGATTCTCACTTCTTCATTCCCTGTATTCATTATGGAAGCCGTGATGGATTTTCTGCATATCCGGAATTATTTTGCAGGCTATGTGTCCGACACCCAGGTGCTCCGTCCAAAACCGGCTCCGGACATTTTTCTGGAGGCGGCAAAGCAAGGGAATGCAGCACCCCTGGAATGCATTGTTATCGAAGCTTCCTGTTATGGCGTTACCGCGGCGGAAGCTGCCGGGATTACCTCCATCGGTTATAGCAATCCCAATTCCGGTGAGGAGAGGCTGACACAGGCTGCCATTCTGGTAGAGGGTTTTGATGAAATTGATTATGCTTTTATTAATCAGGTGTATCTTCATGATCACATGCTTCCGGCAACAATTCTTACAACAGAACGCCTAATCCTTCGGGAGCTTGCCCAGGAGGATATTGACAGGCTTTGTATCCTCAGCAGGAAACCCGGTGTCCGTGAATATGTTACCGGAATCTCCGATGATGTTGCTCTGGAAAAGGCAAAACACGAAGCATATATTAAAAACATATATCATTTTTATGGTTATGGTCTGTGGGGCATCTTTACCTTAGGGGAACAGCTGCTGATTGGGCGGGCAGGAATTGAATACCGGAGAATTCATCAGCGGGACATCTATGAACTGGGATATTTTATTGATCCTGATTACCAGGGTATGGGTTATGCGGCAGAGTGTGTCCGCGCAATTCTCACCTATGCTTTTTACAGGCTGGAGATTCCTGTTGTTACAGCCATCATATCCAAGGACAATCTCCCTTCACAGCGTCTGGCCGAAAAGGTCGGCATGAGCTGTTCCGGACAGCTGACTTACCACGGACAGCTCTGCTATACATACGAGCTATGCAGACAGACGTTTCATTCTTAAGAGAAAAGGAGGACGTACAATTATGGATGGCCAGAGAAATACCAGACAAAGGCAATTAATTCTGACGCTTCTCAAAAATGCGGACCGGCCGATCTCAATTAACGAGCTTTATTCCCAGGTTGTTCTTACGCTGCCCAAAATTGCAAAATCAACTATCTACAGGAATATAGACTCATTATTAAGTCAGAATCTTATCGATAAATACTATCTCAATGACAACGAGATTTTCTATAGAATTAAAGCGGATAGCAGCGAGCATAAGCATTATGTTATTTGTGATAACTGCAAGAAAATGTTTTATCTTCCAACCTGCCCCATCCACCAGCTGGAGGATGCCATGGAAAAAGAAGGTTTTATTATCAAAGATCACCAAATTCAAATTACAGGCATCTGCAAATCCTGTTCTAAAAGCCAAAACAAGCAATAAGTTTCCATAAATGGAAACTTATTGCTTAATTATTGTGTGATATACCTCGGCGTCAAAGCCTATTGGCCTCCTGTTCCTGTTGCACCTCCGGTAGTTCCGGTTCCGCCAGTTCCCGTTCCCGTTCCTGTTCCGCCAGTTCCCGTTCCTGTTCCG
>JAEWYQ010000044.1 GCA_023395555.1 Bacillota bacterium | reverse complement strand
CCATAAAACGAAGTCGTTTTATGGTGCCTGACACCCTTTCTATCATCCTTCTATAGCTTCATATAGCCATTGCCGCTTACAATGGCTTCCAACCTCTGGTTGTTCTTGCACATGGGACACTCCCCTATGCTATAGCTTCTATAATCCGGAATATCCTTGGCAGTAAATATGGAATGCACCGGATTATTGTCAACCTTATCCACCGCACTGAAGATTGCGCTGATTCCCTGGATAATACCGCCGTAATACTGGATGCATTCCAGACTTTTTCTCAAGGTATCACCGGTGGTAGCGGAAGCGGCCAATAAAAGAATATTCTTACCGCTTACTGCAGGCTGATGATTATTTCTGAAAATCATCTGTCCGTTGGTATTGAATTCCGGAGTAATGATGTACATCGTCTGGTGCTTATTCATGGAACGAATTCCGTCATTTGTAAATTTCTGAGCCATAAAGGCTCCGATCACCTCACAGCCGTCCAGACATACAATGGTGTCTATGATAATACTGCTTATATACTGCTTCGCCATAACGCTGGCTGCCTCTGCCGCCTCACTCATTCGAGTCTTCATTGTAGTCAGGTCAATATACTGGTTAATATGGGAGTTACTGGTTGCAAAATGCCCGTGAATAATCTTCATTGCTACTCTCTTGTTCATGGGTGCATAAATCCTAATTGCTCTACTTTCCATTGAATTCCCCCTTCGGTATACATAACTGCATGATCGGCACCTGAAAGCTACTGATTACATTCCTATTATATTCCATAAACCATGTGAAAGCAAGCTCTTCTGCCCATAGAAGGGTGTCAGGCACCATAAAACGAAATCATTTTATGGTGCCTGACACCCTTTCTCTTCTTATGACAGCCACTCCAGCACTTGCTGTATTTTCTCATCCCAGTATTTCCACTGATGGTCACCAGGCGACTCCTCATAGGTCAGATCATAACCCAGCTCCTCCAGACGCTTTTTTGCGGCACGGTTCTGTTCATAGAGAAAATCCTCCGTTCCGCACCAGATATACACCTTGGGGAGGGGCTTTTTGCTTTCCTTCAGCCTTCCGGCAGCCGCCATCAGGTCATTCTCCGAATTCTCCAGCTCCTCAGGAGATCCGAAAATATTGAGGAACAGCTCCTTATGGTTATCCATCTGACCGCTTCTTAATCCTCCTACCATGTCCAGAGCACCGGACAGACATGCTACCGCCCCAAAGGTCTCCGGGGCGCAGAGCCCCAGCTTCAGGGCCCCATACCCTCCCATGGAAAGGCCGGCGGCAAAGGTATCCTCCCTCCTGTCGGAGATATTCGGAAAGAACTCCCGGCAGATGCCCGGCAGCTCCTGGGAGATGAAGGTCCAATATTTTAACCCGAATTTCATATCCGTGTAGAAGCTGAGATGCACCGCGGGCATGACCACCGCTATCCCCATCTCACTCACATAACGTTCAATCGAGGTTCTTCTCTGCCAGATGGTGTGATCGTCACTCATCCCGTGCAGCAGATACAGCACCGGATATTTGCCGTCCCGACGGCTTCCCTCCATTCCTATCTGCCCTCTTGTGCGCTGGGGCAAAATCACATCCATATTCATATTCATTCCTAATACTTCCGAAAAAAAGTTTACATGTAACAGTGCCATAATTTCTCTCCTCTCATATTATTTCAGCATGCATATTCCAGCCCGGCCCTCCGTATCGGAGACCTTGTACGCCGGAAATATACTTTCCTTTGTATTCGCTTTTATTATAAATGATCCGTCTGCCAAATTCTATAGTATTTTCATGATATCTCTGTGCAGCGGCGGCTTCCCTCAATTAATTTGCCGCCGCAGAATACAGTGTGGTATAATGTCCACGATGAGCAGATTAGTCCTTGAGTTCCTAATCTGCGGATGTTATGATCTAATGAAAGCGTACAAGCTTTACCACAGAAGGAGGCCGCATCGTGTATTATCAAATCCAAGGGAAAATCAGCAAAATTCAACGGAAGAATGTTAATCCTGAGATCTTAACCGTTGGTATCATCAATTTAGAAGAACTGGAGGCCTGTTATGCACAGTTCGGCTTTTCCTATCTTACCCTGGCTGAATGCAAGGGCGATGGCAGACATATTCATGGCGCCTTGAACACTTACAATGACTATCTTTTCGGAATCATTACCGGACTAAATCCCGGTCAGATTATCCGGGTTCAAGACCGGATTGCCATTTTCATCAAGAAAAACCTCCTGCTGATCACTGTCATCGAAGACCGGGACGACAGCACAAGAAGAAAGCTTTTCGATCTGACGGAGCATCTGAACCTGTCCAGAATCTCCCTGGAACGCTTGATCTCCGGCTTCCTGGAACGCTTTATTAATGAGGATTATACGCTGCTCCTCGGCATTGAAGAGGAGATTGGCGAGCATGAGGAAAAGATCAACGAAGGCCGGCTTGAGAAGGATTTTCAACGTAAGATTACGGACATAAGAAAGAGACTCATCCTCCTTTATAATTATTATCAGCAGTTCACTGCCATCGGAGAGGAGCTGGAGGAGAACAGCGCGGATCTCTTTACCGGGGATGCTCTGCATTTCTTTCATATTTTCTCGGACCGTGCCAGACGCCTGAGCGATAATACCCGTATGCTTCAGGAATACTGCGTCCAGGTTCGGGAAGCATACCAGGCACAGCTGGAATACAATCTGAATAAAACCATGACGATTTTCACGGTGATAACAGCCGTCTTTCTGCCCCTGACCCTGATCGTGGGCTGGTATGGAATGAACTTTACCACCATGCCGGAGCTCACCTGGAAATACGGCTATCTTTATGTCACTGTATTAAGCGGGGCCATCGCGGTTCTGTGTCTGATTCTCTTCAAAAAGAAAAAATTACTGTAGGAGCTTATTTTCCTGCTCAGGCCTCAGGCATGGGACAGCACGGGAAGTTTCCCTTTTTGAACAAAATTATTCCCCATTACGAAAAATGTATCCTCCGTATTGGATAATTCACACCGGAAGGAAGGAGCATCCAAAGGGGTGAAGCCCAGTATGACCTTTCTCTCCGGTTGGTCCAGCAGGGAGGAAATCACCTTCTCCATGGAAAAGTCTCCCGTACTGAAGATTTCATTCACATACACACTCTCTTCCTCGTATTCGACTACAGCCGCCAGATCCAGTTCCTCGCAATAATGAATGCATTCCGCCAGGAAGGAGGTCAAATAAAACATGGGCAGATACGGATTATCCGCTAAAGTATATTTTGCGGAGGGCACATGATTTTGCAGCAGTCTCAGCAGCAGCCTCTGATCCTCTGCGGATCTTCCGTCCAGCCTTCGGAAATGATGTTCCGGTTTCCTGGTGCAGATTCCGGAATGGATATATTCCTCTGCCTTCTCAAATCCAAACCGGGGATAGAATTCCCTGACGGAGGGATTGGCATATAGATAGATTAAATCATAGTTCTCCTGGTGCTCCTCCAGAACGCCTTCAAGCAATATCCGGCTCAGCCCTTTGTTCCGGTAACCCGGATCCGTCATAACCGTTCCGATCTGCAGCGTGCGGTACCGTTTTCCGTCAGCGGCAAATTCCATGGGATTTACCGATACATTGGCAACAATCCTGTTATTATGTACCAGGGAGTAGGGACAGTACCGATGAGTCCAATATCCCAGGCTGTACCATGTCTCAAACTCCAGGCCAAAGACCTTCCCCGCCAGCTCGCTCAATCCGGCCCGGTATTCCGGAATCTCCTGATACCCGCTGATTAATAAAAATTCATCCTTACCTATCCTTGTCTTCATTCCGGATTCCATATAAATACCTCACCTTCCTCGTAATCTGCTCATCAAAATCCGCACTCCATAACACCCGCAGATTAGGAACTCAAGGACTACGTCCTTTCGTTCACGTTGCACATGCATAAATGCGTGAGTATAATGTCTGTCGACATTATACCATGAAAAAGCCTGAAATCCTACGGCTTTCCTCCGGTGTACAAGGGAAATCCATAGGCTTCCAGGCCCTATTCATCTGTTCTGCTTATCTTTATCCTTCTTATCCGGGTCTGCCCAGTCAAGGATATCGTTTGCCTTCTCCGCCATCTCTTCCTTCATGTCCTCCAGCTTATTCCCTGCCTTGGATTTCATTGTTTGAAGCTTGCCTTTCAGCTCCAGGCGGTCATTATCCATATACTGCCCCGCAGTTTCCTTTACCTTGCCCATAAAATTATCCTTTGAATTTTTCAAATCCTCTTTTAGCATAGAAACCTCCACAATATCTGCAAAACCCTTGATCCCTGTTTCCGCTGCGGTCTGGTCAAACCGCAGTCCAGGATTATGTGGTTAGGATGTGTAAAAACAGGATAAATATACGGATTTCCTCAGCCTTTTATAGCTCCTGCCGTCATTCCTTTGATGATATACTTCTGCAGGAAAACATATAAAATCAAAATCGGAATTACTACCAGCGTCACCGCGGCGGCCATCAGACCATAATTGGTTCCCTCCTGGGAGGTCAATTGATTCAGCAATACGGTAATCGCCCATTGATTTTTTGTACGCAGGAAGAACATCTGGGTAAACAGATCATTGTAGCTCCATAAGAAGGAGAAAATGGCTACCGTGGCGAAGGACGGCTTTGTCAAAGGTACGATAACCCGGAAGAAGATATGAAGAATATTGCAGCCCTCCATATATGCCGCTTCTTCCAATTCGATAGGAATACTCTTTATATATCCCATTAATACAACAATAGCGAAGGACATATTCCCGGCAATCTGCGGAAGAATGGTGGAAAGCAGGGACAGCCCCAGCTTGTTCGTGTTCACGATTCCCCAGGAATACTGCATCTGGAATACCGGAATGATGGTAGAGAACACGGGAAACATCATACCTGCGATCACTAAACTATATAGCATTTTTTTAGAAAAGAATTCGTAACGAACCAGCACATAGGATGCCAGGCCTGCCAGCAAAAGTACGATAATTGCTACACTGCCGGAGATAATCAGGCTGTTCTTATATGCGCTTAAGATATTAACACGCTGAAATGCCAGCCGGTAATTGTCCATCGTGAAGAATTCGCCGAAGGGAAGGCGAAAGGAATTGGACAGGATCACTCTTCTGTCCTTAAAGGAGTTCAACACAACCCAGATAATCGGGTAGGTGGTGGTTAAGGCCCAAATACTCAACAAGATAAAAATCAAGGGCTGCCCTAAGGATATTTTGCGCCGTTTTCTGACTTCTGCAGTTTTCATAAGCAACCCTCCTTTTAATATTCTTTTTCTTTAAAGATTACATTTACAGCCTTAGACAGCAGAATTCCCAGCACTACTATAATAACCGCTATGGCCGAGCTGTAATCCACATCATTTGCATTAAAAACCTTGTAATACATATAGGTTCCCGTAAGCCAGGTCTCCCCGCTGGGCATTCCCTTCGGGAACATGGTCCAGGGAAGGTCAAACACCTTAAGAGAACCGGTAACAGCAAGAACAATACAGCTGTTAATTACATTACGAAGAAGGGGAACGGAAATCGATATTACCTGCTGATATGGTGTTGCTCCATCAATTGCCGCCGCTTCATACAGCTCGGCAGAAATGTTATTCAGCCCGGTAACCAGTATAATAAAATAAAAGCCTACATACTGCCACATAACCGGCGTCATCATTGTAATCAGCGCCAGGCTGTCGCTCTTAAAATCAACCAGGCCGGTTGCTCCGAAGACCTGGCGAAGCTGGTTAATCATTCCTTTATCATAAAGGAAAATCAAATTAAACAAAAGGCCGAGAGCTGTTGCAGAAATAACAATCGGGAAGAAATAAACAACTCGGAAAAACTTCGCACCATGAGCAACACGATCCGTTAACAGAGCAAGGATAATCGCAATGCCTACCTGGCCAAATACCGTAACGAGCAGCATAATCAAAGTATTTCTGAATGCCATCCACATTTCCGCATCTTTGAATAAGTCAACATAATTACTGTACCATGGATCCAGCCATCCCTTCGCTGCCGTTCCAAGTCCGCTGATCTCCTGAAAGCTGTTAAAAATATTCTTGATAAACGGATAATACAGGAATACAAACATAAATAGAAACGCCGGCGCCAGGAAAAAAATAATTGGTTTTTTATTTTTATAAATATGAGCTGTCATAGTTTTCTCCATTTCTGCGCACGCGCATGAATGCGCGGACTCTTTGCTTATGACTTCTTTTCTTTCGTAAGGCCAGAGAAAGTATATCTCTGGCCTTACCTTACTATTTCATTTATGAGGGTATCTTATTTTTTCAGAGAGGTTATAACCTCATCTACGGCAGCTTTGATATCGTTCTTGCCTGTTACCAGGTTGGGCATACCGTCAAAGATCGGAACTCTGTTCTCAGCGGGAATCTGATCCTGAACAGCGCCTGCCATACCGGTAGCTCCCTGTACTAACTTAAGACCATCTTTTGCCAAAGAGGACAGCTTGGATTCATCCACCTTGGAACCATTCTTCAGCGCGGTTGCGGAAACCTGAGCAAACTTGGAAACCTGCTCGTCAGTGGTCATGTAGGTAACAAAGTTTACAGCAGCGGCACGCTTATCGGGATCATCCCATGCCTTCTTGGTGATATAATATCCGCTGGATAATCCGCCGATAATATCAGTTGCTTTTCTGTTATTCTTGCCAGGAACATAAGTTACTGTAAAGTTATCAATATTGGTGGTTAAGCTCTCGATACCGCCAACCTTCCAGGAGCCGTCAATTAAGAAAGCAGCCTTGTTATCGATGAACATCTGAACGGTTTCATCGTCGGTTCCGCTTAAGGTGTTCTCAGGGAAAAAGCCTTTGTCATAGAGGTCCTTGATATCCTGCAGACCGCTTACCCATGCCTTGCCATGCTCATCATCAACGCTTCCGGGAAGAATGTTGTGTGTTGCAGGTGTTAAATGGTTGTAAATAGTAAACTCGAACCAATAGTGGGGTACGGTAGCCAGGGATGCAGCAATGGGAGCATATCCGGCATCTTTGATCTTCTGGCAGATGGTCATGAACTCATCCCAGGTTGTGCTGGGGCCGGGAATTTCAACACCGGCAGCCTTACATACTTCCTTGTTTACAAACATGCCTTCCCAATATCCGTTCACCGGCACGGAATAGTTCTTTCCGTCTACCGGGGAAGCACCCAGCATACCATCCTTCATGTTCTTTGCATAGTCGGGATACTCCTTGCGGATGGTATCAACGGAGACTACCTTGCCGGCCTGTACAAAGGGGTTGGAGTCCACGCCGTTGAAGAAGAACAGTACATCCGGCTCGGAACCTGTTTCAAAGTCTGCCAGTATTCTGGCTTTGAAGGTCTCGTCGGAAGTAGCGGAGGAATCATTCACCTTGTTTCCGGTCTCCGTCTGCCATGCAGCTATCGCATCCTGGAAGTTCTGAGCGTTTCCGTCATTTCCTGCGTATGTAGTAGTAACGTTCAAGGTAACCTTTTTGGGTTCTTTCGCTGCGCAGCCAACCATAGACATTGCCAGCGCAAGCACTAACAATAATGCAAGTAATTTTTTCATAAAATACCTCCTATAAATTTGTTAGATGTTTTCCATCTCCTATTGGACGTCAGACTCCGCCTTTTCCCAGAGGCGGATATCTTTCATCTACTGATATCATACCCTAAGATGGATAAAAGGTTAATGCCTCTAATTGCTATTATTTGTCTTTCCTTGTTTTGTTTAATTTGACCATATTTGTCCCGGCTTTCAATTCTCCTTTGTTACTTTATTATAATTGCTTGCTTCCTATATGATAAAAGGCACATCCCTGTCCGGATGTGCCTTTGGTTCTTCCTACTGCTGATTTTATTTAACTAAAATTAAGGCTGAGATGGGCTCCGTCTCCACTTCCCCGCCGGGATGATGTCCCAGCACCGTGGTTCCTGCCTCCAGTCCCTTTCCATAGATCCTCCAATCCCCTTCCGGGATGGTTAATCTCCTGCTCTCCCTGCTTGCGTTATAGATTACACAGATCGTCTCTTCCTCACCGGAGAGAAGAAATGCTGCGGTACACGGCGGGGAAACCTCCAGAAAATCCAGGCGGGCCCGCATCTCCTCCGCCGCGGCCAGCCGCAGCAGCCAATGCGCCTTCCGAAATGCAATCAGCCCCTTATAATATTCCACAGCCACCCTGTATTCATGGCAGCGGTTCCACTTCAGGCTGTTAACGGAATCCGGGGAACGATAGCTGTTCTCCTCAAAATCGGTTTCCTCCTCATTCAGCGGCTTACTGCGCAGGAATTCCTCCCCTGCCTGAAAGAAGGGAAGCCCCTGACAGGTGAAGATAATGGCTGCCGACAGCAAATTCATCCGAAGCCTGTTCTCCAGACTCTCTCCGGGATTGGACAGTGCCAGCTTATCCCATAGGGTCAGATTGTCGTGAGCCGAGACATAATTAACGGTCTGCAGCGGTCCGGATGTCCAGGGCGCGATGCAGGAAGACAGGACTCTTCCATAGTCCACCCCCTGGTGCCAGGCTGAGCCCGCAACGCCGAATTTGATGGTTTCTTCCAGGCCGCCCTTTCCGCTGACAAAGCCCTGCTCCTCCTTTCGGAACACGTTTCCCTTCACCGCATCCCGGAGATCGTCGTTAAAAACCGCAATCCCCGAATTCATGTTTTTAATATTGGCCTTCAGGGCTTTCTTCCAGTCCGGGAGGGGTGACGGGCCCCCGGTCCAGCCTTCCCCGTAAACAAGAATGCCGGGGTCGATTTCATTCAGCACCCTCCGTACTTCGTTCATGGTATGAATGTCATGAATACCCATGAGATCAAAACGGAACCCGTCGATATGGTATTCCCGAACCCAGTACAGAACAGAGTCAAGGATGAATTTGCGCATCATGGCACGCTCCGAAGCGGTCTCACTGCCGCAGCCGGAAGCACTGGAGAAGTCCCCTTCCGGAGTAAGACGGTAATAGTATCCCGGAACAATACGGTTGAAATTGGATTCCATACTTTCTGCCGTGTGGTTGTATACTACATCCATGACCACACGGATGCCCTTTTTATGCAATGCCTGAACCATCTGCTTGAATTCTCTGATTCTTACCTCTCCATGATAGGGATCCGTGGAATAGGACCCCTCCGGAACATTATAATTCCTGGGATCATAGCCCCAGTTGAACTGCTCCTCCGGCTTCCTCTCATCCACCGTATGGTAATCAAAAGCGGGCAGCAGATGTACATGAGTAATGCCCATATCCGCCAGATAGTCCAGCCCGGTCTTCTCTCCGTAGGAATTCACCGTCCCTTCCTCGGTAAAGGCCAGATATTTACCGGTATAGCGCATTCCCGAACTGGTGTCCGCAGAAAAGTCCCGGATATGAAGCTCGTAAATCACCGCATCCGCCGGATTTTTAAATTCAGGAAGCTTCTCCTCTGTAAAGCCCGGAGGATTGGTGGAGCTCAAGTCGATCACCATTCCCCTCTCTCCGTTCACTCCCACGGCCCTGGCATAGGGATCTGCCGCTTCCCGGGTCTCACCGTCCACCGTTATTTCATAGGTGTAATAGACTCCGTTGAGATCTCCGGCAACCTCCGCTCTCCAGGTCCCCTTGGCATCGGGAAGCATTGGAACACATTCCAGAAGATCCTCTCCATCCCCGGTACGGTATAACTTTACCGCAGCCCGGCCGGCCGTGGGCGCCCATACCCGGAAGCAAGCGGCCTCAGCCGTCCAGACCGCGCCCAGGTCATTCCCCCGGTAATCATTTGCCTCCTCAAACTCTTTTGTCATGAACCTATGATAATATTCCAGCATTTTCTGTTTATCCAAAGTAGCTATACCATACCTTTCTAACCCCCTGCGCTCCTTACCCCTGCACAGGCTCAAAATTTATGACCAACCGCTCTCATCAACGGTCCCATTTATCACAAAGGGAATTAATCTGGCTTGTCAGTTTGGCCAGATCCTTGTTGGCCCCTCCCTTGTTATGCAAAATGACTGCCATAAGGCGTTTGCCGGCCTGTACCAGACGGTCATAAACCGTATCGGCCCTGTCACTGGGTACCGCCCCCTTAGCCTCCACAGGAATGCGGACTCCTTCCCGCACGCATTCATTGGTCATCAGGTCATAGCTGGCACCGCTGAAGGGAGCTACTGCCAAATACCCCAGCTCTTCCTTCAGATGCTGTGTAAACAGCTCACACACCTGATCATCCCCATGGGTTACAAATACTCTTTCCGGCTTCTTCTCAAAACCGGCCAGCCACCGGAGCAGACCGTCGCGGTCCGCATGACCGCTGACTCCCGACAGCCGTCTGATCTGGGCATGCACCTGAATGGTCTCTCCAAAGAGCTTAACCTCCTGGGCGCCGTCCAAAAGAGTGCGGCCCAACGTTCCCACGGACTGATGCCCGACAAATAATACCGTGCTGTCCTCCCGCCACAGATTATGTTTTAAATGATGGCGGATTCTGCCCGCATCACACATACCCGCCGCCGAAATGATTACCTTGGGATCCTCGTCAAAATTAATGGCTTTGGATTCATCCGCGGTAATGCTGGTCATAAGGCCGGGGAAGGAAAGGGGATTCACTCCCTTGTTTACCAGAGTCATGGCGTCCTGGTCAAAATACCCTACCATATGATCATGGAATATCTGAGTTGCCTCCACAGCCAGGGGACTATCCACATAGACCTTGAAATTGCCATGCCCCTGTACCAAACGGTCGTCCTTGATTTTGCGGATATAATATAAAAGTACCTGGGTTCTTCCAACGGCAAAGGAGGGAATCACCACATTGCCGCCCCGGTCAAAGGTGGATTGGAGAATCTCCGTCAGCTCAGCCACATAATCCGGGCTTACACTATGGTTGCGGTCCCCGTAGGTAGATTCCATTACAACATAATCCGCTTCCCGGATATACTGGGGATCGTTGATCAGCGGCTGGTCAATGTTGCCGATATCCCCGGAAAATACGATTTTCTTCGTTGTATCTCCCTCCGTGATCCATATTTCAATACTGGCGGAGCCCAGCAGATGGCCCACATCGGTAAAACGAACCTCAACCCCGTCAAAAAGCCGGAAGGTCTCCCCATATTCATGGGATACGAATCTGCGTATGGTAATCATCGCATCCTCCATGTTATAGATGGGCACCGCCGCCTTATCCCCGGACCGCTTTCCCTTACGGTTCTTCCACTCCGCTTCCGCCATCTGAATGTGGGCACTGTCACGAAGCATGATATTGCACAGGGCACTGGTGGCGGAAGTGGTGTGAATATCGCCCCGGAAGCCTTCACTCACCAGCAGCGGCAGCTTCCCTGAATGATCCATATGGGCATGGGTCAGAAGCACTGCGTCAATTGCGCCGGAAGCCACCGGTATGCTCTGGTTCTCAAAAGCATCCTTGCCCTGCTCCATGCCACAGTCAATCAGAATATTCTTTCCGCAGGCCTCCAGATAATAACAGCTTCCCGTAACCTCATGGGTTGCCCCCAAGAACGTAACCTTCATAGAAAATTTCCTCCTTTTTTTGGGGTGTCAGGCACCGGCACCCGCCGGTGCCTGACACCATTCCCATCACTTTGCCATCCGGTTCAGCTTTTTCTCGTCAAGTATATCAATTGTTCCCCGTTTCAGAAGAACCATCCCTTCATTCTGAAAATACTTCAGCATCCTTGTAACCACTTCCCTGGCCGTCCCAAGATGATTCGCAATCCTTTCATGCGTAATTTCCAAAGTATTGCTGCCTTCCATTACCTGCTGCTCTGCCAAAAAACCGGCCAGGCGCCTGTCAAAGCTGGTAAACAGCGCCTGCTCCATAATCCACATAACCTCGGAGAAGCGGGAAGCCATCAGCTCATTGGTGAACGCCTGCACCGGAAGAGACTCCCGGGACAACCGGTCAAATATGGATATGGGAATGAGATAGGCCTCCGTCTCCTTCTCTGTTTCCACGTAGATGTCAAAGGAAATGTTCTTCATCATACAGGAGGCCGAAAAGATGCAGACATCCCGTTCCAGCAGCCGGTATAAAGTTATTTCCTTACCGCTTTCCGATACAATATAGGCCCTCACCTGCCCGCTTCGGATTAAAAACAAGCCGGAGCAGTGATCCGATCCGCCATGCATGGCTTCACCGGCTGCAAAGGTTTTCTTCAAAATCAGCTGCTCCAGGTTATTTCTCTGGGCATCTGTCAGCTCCCGCCAGAAGCTCAGAGTCTCCTGCAGGAATCTTGCATCCTCCTGTGATATTGCCAACGCCTTCACTCCTATTCTTTTCGTCACTTCTTTTATCTACATTATTTCATTGCTGCCTTCTTTATGATTATAAACCAATAATTGCATTTTTGCAACGGATGAGATGGTGTCAGGCACCTCATCCCGATCATCAAAAAACTGCATATAAGGCCGTATCGGAAAAGATACAACCTTATATGCAGCTATGAACAGTTCTTCCCTAATTATGACTTATAGCTCTGTTTTCCATAGACCATGGATATTACAGTACTCGTATACCGCAACCACTTCATCGTCGTCAAGAGCAAATACGGCTGCGGGGGTATCTCCCGGATTTAAACATTTCCTCTGTCCGCCGTGCTTCGTCTGTACGTAAATCCACTGGATGTAATGCTTCTCTTCCATCGGATGGGGTGCGCCGCCTACTTCTACCTTTACCGTATTGCCGACGATGGATACTACCGGAACATGCTTTTCTTTCGATGCATCAACGGTGTTGGCAACCAATTCTTCCATCTCTTCCCCACAGCAGACAACGGGAACTCCGGAACTGTGGATCATTCCTATGAGGTTGCCGCAGTGCTTGCATCTGTAGAACTTGTGCTCTTTACACATCGCTATCTCTCCTTTTTCGGTATTGTAAATTGTTCTTGGGGGGAGCAGCCTGCTTCCTTCAGCCTGCCTTCCCGTGAAACCATCATAAAAGGGAAGAAATTCTTCGCACTTTTATAAGTAAATTATATATCAAATCTCCAACATTCTCAAGATGTCTTTTTTCGGACGAGCACCAACCGCCTGGGCGGAGACCTTTCCGTCCTTCACTACCATCAAAGTGGGAATGCTCATTACGCGGAACCGGGATGCCAGCTCTGATTCCTCGTCAATATTGATCTTGCCCACCTTGGCAGTACCGGCAACCTCTGTTGCAATTTCATCCAGGGCAGGGGCCACCATACGGCAGGGGCCGCACCAGGACGCCCAGAAATCCAGCAGGATGGGCTCCTTAGAATTTAATACCTCTTCCTCAAAATTGTTCTTGGTTATTTTAATCGTAGCCATGATATATTCCTCCTATCAGATGATTGTTGAGTTTCGGTCAGAAATTACAAGTAAGCCTGCATTTCTTCACTACGCTTTCACTATATCATGAACATAAGACATGTTCATGATCCTTAGCTCCGATCAGAAATTACAAGCAAGCTTGCATTTCTTCACTACGCTTTCACTATATCATGATACGCAAGGAACTTCTGTGATGTTATCACTAATTTAACAGGAAACAGACCTATTTCCGAAACTTTACTCCGCCCTCTTCCGACATGGAGTCGATGATTGCCAGAGATTCTACCCGGACGCCGCTGTCCCGCACCATCCGGCCTCCCTCCTGGAAGCCCTTCTCTATGACAATTCCCGCTCCCACCAGGGTGGCACCGGCATCCTTCACCAGCTTGATCAGGCCCAATAATGCGGCTCCGTTGGCAAGGAAATCATCAATAAGCAGAATCTTATCCTCCGGACCCAGGAAATCCTTCGATACGATAATATCATATATCCTGCCATGGGTAAAGGATTCCACCTTGCTGGTATATACATCTCCTGCAATATTCTTTGTCTGGTTCTTCTTGGCAAAGACCACCGGAACCTGAAAATACTGGGCTGCAATACACGCAATTGCAATACCGGAGGCTTCAATCGTCAAAATCTTGGTGATTTCCTCACCGGCAAACCTTCTTTTAAACTCCTTGCCGATTTCTCCGAATAACGCTGTATCTAACTGATGGTTTAAAAAGCTGTCCACCTTCAGTACATTTCCGGAACGCACCTTGCCGTCCCGCATGATCCTATCCTTTAATAGCTGCATTTGTTTTCCCCTTCGCCTATATTGATCTTTTACTACATCTTATCCTGTGTTTTGACATTTTACAATTTAGCAAAACTTATAAACAATATTATCACTGCTTATATATCATGCGGTCTCCTGCTGTCTGCACGGCAATTCCGCAAGTGCTGTTTCTTTAATACCTTTGCATCCTTTCCAGACGCTCGTGGAATCCTGCCAGCCTCTTAAGCTCTTCCTCCCGGCACACCGGGCGGCCGGACTTGTAGTACTCTACCAATCCATGGTTTTTCTCCAGCAGCTCCCGCTCCTCCAGAATCCTTTTCAGATGATTCACGGTTCCGGCATTGCCGTCAATAAAGGCAACCTCCTCCGGGAAAATCCTCCGATAGGAATCCTTGAAATAATTAAAATGAGTGCATCCCAGAATCAAAGCCGCATAATCCTGCAATCGGTAGGGAGCCAGTTCCTCTCTCAGATACCGTTCTACCTCCGGCCCCTCAAACTGTCCGGCTTCTGCAAAGCTTACCAGACCGGGCAGGGCAAGAAGGTCGATGCGATGATCATCATCCACCTGTTCGATCAGGCTGCGCAGCTTCTCCTCCCTGACGGTAACCGGCGTGGCAATGACCATGACCCGCTTTCCGTTGCTTCTGGCAACGGCAGGCTTTACCGCCGGCTCCATGCCAAGAATGGGCAGGGTGTACTTGCCCCGAACATATTCCGCCGCCGCGCTGGTGGCCGTATTGCAGGCAATCACAATCGCCTTCACACCTTTTCCTATGAGAAATTCCACTGCCTTGTCCACATAACCAATGATTTCTTCCCTGCTCTTCGTCCCGTAGGGCACATGGTCGACATCCGCATAATAAATATAATCTTCTTCCGGCAAGGTCTGCAGCGCCTGATGAAGTACCGTAAGTCCGCCGATACCGGAGTCAAAAATCCCTATCTTCAATATAACCTTCATCCTTCCTGTATATCCGCATTTATATCCGCATTCTGAACCGTTCCGTCTTCTGATCTGATATCGCTTATCTGCCGCAGCCCAGTCTGTAGATGCCAAACTATATCATTCTCTTTATTGATCTCTCTCCATCATAATACGAAATGAAAAAAATGCAAGGTACTATTTCAATTTACCGGCACAGACGAACTGCTCCCTGCTTCCAGACTGAACTGTTACGTCCTTTCCCGGTACTCACTGGGTGACATTCCCGCATATTTGCGGAAAATTCTGCTGAAATACAGCTGGCTGTCATATCCTACCATACGGGATACATCGTTGATTGACAGATAATGATTGTTCAGCAATTCCCTGGCATGCTGCAGACGGAGATTGGTAAGGTACTGCTTGGGAGAGCTTCCGGTATACCGCTTAAACTCACGGATAAACCAGCTGCAGCTGATATGGTATTGCTCCGCCAGCTCCGTTATATTCAATTCCTTCTGATATTCCTGATGAAACCGGTTGATTACCTCGTCAAACATGGAGTGGTAGCCCGGCTTCTCCCGGAATCCGCCGCGAGCGGCCCTGGCTGCTGTCACCAGCAATTGGCGGAAATACGCCTCCGCTATTTCCGAATTAAAATACCGCTCCACTCTCAGCTCCATGATAATCTTATCAAAAAGCTCGCCCAGTTCTTCCGCCCCGGACAGCTGCACCGGCTGTTCCGCTGTCAGCCCCAGGCTGTCCAGAAGCGGCCCCGCCGCCCTTCCGGAGAAATGAATCCAGTAAATATCCGGTTTTTCCTTCAGCACATAGTAATAATCCTGAGGAGTTCCCGGCCGGTAGATAAAAATACTGTCCTTTCCCACATCATATGTCCTATCTTCCAAATCAAAATGTGCATATCCGTCGGCAACGTACAAGAGCTGGTAATCCTGCCGCCCGGCAGGCCGCTGTGTTTCCATTTTCTTAAGATGAAGCAGCTTGTAGTGACCGCAGCTCTTCACAAAAAGTTCTCTGTCCTCCTGAGGGAAATCATCATCTGTCTTGTTATGATATCCCGAATGATTCAGCATATACCTCCCACCGCCTTGTCTCTCATTTTTTAGTTTCATTTTGTCCTGTATTACATCAGACAATACGGGATGTTATTAACTTAATGGTATCAAATCTGTACTGTTTTGTCCATATATTCAGCAAGAATGATTATAGTCAATTCCAACCCCGGTTGCTACAATATTCTCATCTAAGTTTCCTGCTGCCAGAAGGACGCTTCTATCAACCATTTCAGATTAAGGGGTGCAAGACAATGAAACTCACAAAATATTTTGAAGATACGAAAAATCTTCATGTAGGCACCATGGCAAACCGTGCCTACTATATTCCGTATGATACCGCCAGCAAAGCAGAACGCAGATATTTGCTGAACGGCATCTGGAAATTCAAGTACTTCCGCAACCGTTTTGACGCAGAGGAGGGCTTCTATCAGCCAGGCTATGATCTGGGCAGCTTTGACGATCTCCCTGTTCCCAGCTGCTGGCAGAACCATGGCTATGACCGGCACCAATATACCAATGTGAATTATCCCTTTCCCTATGACCTTCCCTATGTTCCGGAGGAAGACAATCCCTGCGGCTGTTATGTGCATACCTTCCAGCTCAGCCCGGAGCAGCTGTCCCAGCGCAATTACCTGAATTTTGAAGGGGTTGATTCCTGCTTTTACGTGTGGATGAACGGCACTTTCGTGGGCTTCAGCCAGGTCTCCCACTCCACCAGCGAATTTGACGTCACAGAATATCTGAAACCGGGCGCCAACACTCTGGCCGTATTGGTTATGAAGTGGTGTGCCGGAAGTTATTACGAGGATCAGGACAAATTCCGTATGTCCGGCATCTTCCGGGATGTGTACCTTCTGACCAGAGCAAGGGAACATATCCGGGATTACTTTGTGAAAACGAAGCTGAATGAGGACTGTTCCATCGCTTGTGTAAGCGTGGAGCTGGAATACCTGAATCAAAGCGTTCCGGTCAAGGCTGCCCTGTATGACTGCAGCCAGAGGTTAGTGGAAGAAAAGTCTGCTACGGGCGGTCCCATTGACTTTACCGTGAATGCTCCCCTGCTGTGGAACGCGGAAGCACCGAATCTCTATACTTTGGTTTTGACCACCGACGAGGAGGAGATTATCCAGAAGGTGGGCATTCGTGAGGTTGAGATCAAAAACAGCGTGATCCTGCTCAACCGCGTCCCCATCAAATTCAAGGGTGTGAACCGGCATGACAGCGATCCGGTTACCGGTTATACCATCAGCAGGGAGCAGGCTCTTAAGGATCTGTCATTGATGAAGCAGCATAATATCAACGCGATCCGTACCAGCCACTACCCTAATGCCCCCTGGTTCCCCCAGCTGTGCGACGAATACGGCTTTTATCTCATTGCGGAAGCGGATCTGGAATGCCATGGCGCCGCCGCCTTTTATTCCGGCTCTTCAGAACACACCTATGGGGATATCGCCATGAACCCCATCTCCGATTCCATTATCCTGGACCGGCAGCAGCGCAATGTATGCAGGGACAAGAATCATCCCAGCATCCTGATCTGGTCCATGGGCAATGAAAGCGGCTGGGGTGCCAGCTTTGAAAAAGCGGGCCGCTGGGTGAAGGAATACGATCCCAGCCGTCTTCTGCACTATGAGGGCAGTGTTCATATCACCGGCGGTCATCAGGCGGATCTCTCCATGCTGGATCTGTACAGCAGGATGTATGATTCCATCGCCGGTATTGAGAACTATATGAGCGATCCTAAGAATACCAAACCCTATGTGCTGTGTGAGTTCTGCCATGCCATGGGTAACGGCCCCGGGGACTTGGAGGACTATATGGAAGTGATCTACCGGGAGGATCGGATGGCGGGCGGTTTTATCTGGGAATGGTGCGATCACGCCATCTATCTCGGAGATGCTCCCGGCGGAAGAAAGCGATATGCTTACGGCGGCGATTCCGGCGAGTTTCCCCATGACGGTAATTTCTGCGTGGACGGACTGGTTTATCCCGACCGCACGGTAAGCACCGGGCTGCTGGAATATAAGAATGTAATCCGTCCGGTTCGTGCCTCTCTCCTTGATGCAAAGCGCGGCCTCCTTTGCCTGGAGAACAAGCTGGATTTCACCAACACAAGGGATTTACTCTCTCTTACCTATCAAGT
This sequence comes from Bacillota bacterium, assembly GCA_023395555.1. Taxonomy (GTDB): domain Bacteria; phylum Bacillota; class Clostridia; order Lachnospirales; family Lachnospiraceae; genus Mobilitalea; species Mobilitalea torta. Next base: position 19,646 of record JAEWYQ010000044.1, on the reverse strand, counting down.
GGAGAACAACGGAGTGGTAATCCAGGAAGGCAGTGTGGAGGAGCTTGACATCCCCGCTCATGAACGCCGCGAGCTGACCCTGTCTCTCCAGATACCGGAGCAGGGTATTACCTGCCTTAAGCTTACCTATGTACAGAAGTCAGACCTGCCCTTTACCAACGCAGGCTATGTTCTTGGCTTTGATCAGCTGCTATTGAAGGATGGAGACCTGAAGCAAGCAGAGGGCAGCTCCCAGGGAACCGGGCTTTCCTATGAGGAGGATGAGCGCCTTCTCACAATCCAGGGGGAGAATTTCACTTATGTCTTCCATAAGCTGACCGGCCTTTTCTGTGATCTTCGCAAGGATGGGCAGAAGCTTCTGGAGCTTCCCATGGAATACAACCTCTGGAGAGCTCCTACGGACAACGACCGGAATATCAGACATGAGTGGCAGCACGCAGGCTACGACCGGACCATGGCAAGAGTATATACTTCTGCCGTCCAGGCGGACGCCTCCGGTAATCTCATCATCCGGTCCAAGCTTGCCATCCATGCCATCCAGCGGGAGCATATGGTGGACCTGGAAACCGTCTGGACGGTTACTCCCGACGGCAGGCTGCTGTTCCAGGCAGATGCCTGCCGCAACACGAAGATGCCCTACCTTCCCCGGTTCGGACTGCGCCTCTTCCTGCCGAAGAAATACGACCGTGTGCAATATTTTGGCTATGGTCCTTATGAAAGCTATCTTGACAAGCACCAGGCCTCTTACAGGAGTCTTTTTGAAGAACGGGTCGAGGATATGTTTGAAGACTATATCTTCCCCCAGGAGAATTCCTCCCATTGCGGCTGCAAATATCTCAGCATCGGAGCTTCCGATACCGCCGCTCCTCTTATTGTGACCGCGGACCAGGACTTTGCCTTCAATGTATCCGAATACACCCAGGAGGAGCTTACAGCCAAAGCACATAATTACGAGCTGGAGAAATCGCCTTATACTGTTGTATGTATTGATTATAAGCAGAGCGGTATCGGCTCCAATAGCTGCGGGCCGCAATTGCTTCCCAAGTACCGTTTGGAGGAGGAAAGCTTCCATTTCGAGTTTCACTTTTCTATCTAATACCGGCTATCACCTATCGCTATAAGTAACATAAACCAGGCAGGAGGGTATTGTAAAAGGATTTTTCCTTTTGACAAAGATCCCTCCTGCCTGGTTTTATCAGTTCTCTGCTGTTATGCAGGGCTTTATTCCTGTAACCTTTTGCAGCTCCTCGTGTTCCAATCTCAGTGGGAAGTCTCCGTTTCCAGAACCCCGCGCAGGATCAGCAGCCCCTTCATCATAGTGGGAAAGCCCGATGTGGGCCCCACCAGCAGAATGGCATGCTCGATCTCTTCCCTGGTACAGCCGCTTTGCAATGCCTTCCGAATATGGGTTTGCAGGGAATATTCATTCTTGCAGTCGGCGGAAAGGGCTACCTTGATCAGCCATCTGGTTTTCTCATCCAGCGGGCCGCCCTTCTCATGCACCAATTTTCCATACCTCTGGTAAGCCTCATAAATCTCTCCGTGCTGTTCCATGAAATAGCTCAGGTTTCCTTCAATTAACGGATTGTTCTTGATATTCTCATCCATAAACAGTGCCTCCTTTTTCCTTTGATTCTTGCCAAAACAGGCGGGAATAAACACAGATGCCCATAAACTGATTTTACCCCTTTTCCCGTAAACTTTCCACTATGTAAAAAAAGCGGTGGGGATTTTTCCTCACCGCTTTACTCTTTCCTTATCTCACCGCCTGCTATGACCCGGTTTATTTTCTGCTGGTCATAATATTGCGGACAATCCGTGTACTATTTATCAGCTCTTCCACCTCGGTGTACTCACTGCAGGAATGAACCTGGTTCATGGCATTAGAAAGCACCAGCCCGGAGATTCCCTTCGCCGCAAAAGTATTGCAGTCACTGCCCCCAAGGGTTCTGACCAGCTCCGCCTGCAGGCCTGCCTCCTCACAGGCAGCCTTGTAGCGCGCGGCTGTGCTTCCCCCGGTATCCGTCTCAAAGGCGCGGCAATTGATTACCTCTTCCCAGTCAAGCCCTCCTCCGGCCCGGTTTGCTTCCGTCAGAAACAGCTCCTTGGTCTCCGAGAGTATCCGCACTGCCGTCTCATGGCGGAAGCTTCTGATCTCTCCTTCCACCCGGCAGTTTTCTGGAACAATATTGGTAGCCGCTCCGCCGGCGATTAATCCGATATTTACAGTAGTGTCTTCATCGATTCTTCCCAGCTTCATCCGGTTTATGGCACTTGAAGCTATGGCTATAGAATGAATGCCTTCCTCCGGCGAAAAGCCCGCATGTGCCGCCTTTCCCCTTACCACCGCAGTAAAGCTTACAATGGTGGGTGCCGCATAAGCCGCACGGCCCACCTTGCCGCTCAGATCCAAAACATAGGCCTCCTTCGAGCGTATCCGGGAATAATCAAAGACGCTGCTTCCCTTCGCATAAGGCTCTTCGGCAACGGCAAACAGTATCTCCATGCTTCTGTGGGGAAGCCCTTCCTCCCGCAGGCTGCGAATCGCTTCCAATATGGAGATCAGTCCGGCAATATCATCCGCTCCCAATACCGTATCCCCCCCGCTGGTAATCCTGCCGTCCGGCTGAAGAATCGCTCTCTTATTCAAGGCAGGAGGCACCGTATCCATATGAGCCGAGAACAGAAGCGGCTCCCCTTCCAGCTCTCCCTCCAGATATCCGTACAAATTGCCGCAATTGCCCCCAATCGCCTTGCCTGTATCATCCTCGGATACGGCAAAGCCCAGCTCCTTCAGCTTGATTATTAATAAGTCGGCGATCTCCCGTTCCCCAAAGGAAGGAGAATCGATTGCCGCCAACTGGATAAATTCCTCAATAATCCGGTTTCTATTCATGATATTGTCGCCTCCGCTCTAAGAGAGTGTTATAGATTGTTACTGCTGTGGATTGTCGCTGTTATGGATTATCTCGAAATGTCCGAAAGTTTTCTACTTTTTTTATATAAAATATTCTATGGATTTCTCAGGAGTCCTCCTGGTATTGGTATTATACAGCAGCATGGCCTCCCTCCCCTGAACCTCGCCCAGGGCATAGAAACCATCATCCTCACCGTTCATAATATCCCTTTTCACCTTGCGGTTCATCTTCTTCGGAAATCCTTCCACACAGACCACCGTCTCCCCATCCACAGGCTCCTCCCAATCATAGGGATCGAATAAACAGAGATACTCCTCTTCTATATCCGTGAGCAGTACATAATGCTTTGTAGGACCCAGCCACACACAGATCACCACTGCCCCTCCCTGCTGGAGACATTCCGTAATCCTGCTGTTCTGCCGTACCCAGACCTGCTCATCGATTACCAGTTCCGTATATACGGGATAATTCTTCGTCCGGCCAAACTCGTTCAGCCAGTTGGAGAGGAACATCATAGCCATCCGGGACGTTCCGCGCTTCCCGAACTCTCCGTTGCTGTCATACAGGTCAAGGGTGTAAAGCGTTATTGTCTTTATGATCTCCGGCAGGATTTCTTCCCGCTCATAGAGATAACGGATCGCGTTGATCAATGTGGTGGGACCGCAGTCATATTCCGAGGTCTGATAATTTAGTATGCTTTTCATGCCGTATCTACCGTTCCTATCCTATGATCGTGTTATAATTTTTATCAGTCTTACCTTCCGGAGGTATCAAAGGCATCCCGCAGGGCATCTCCAATGAAGTTGATGCTGATCACCAGGAGAATAATTAATAAACCCGGCGGAATCCACAGCCAGGGCTTCGTAGTCAGCACCGACAGGGATTGCGCTCCGTTGAGCATATTGCCCAAGCTGGCCTGGGGAGGCTGAATTCCCATACCAAGAAAGCTCAGAGCCGCTTCGTCCAGCATGGATAGGGCAATTACCGAGGTGGCATAGACAAGAATGGGAGCCAGGGTATTCGGCAGGATTTCCGAGAACAGGATATAGCTCTTAGGCATTCCCGCCACCAGATCGCTTTTGATAAATGCCGTTTCCCTGAGGGACAGCACATTGCCCCTGACCAGCCTTGCCACTCCCGGCCAATCCACAAAGCCCAGAATCAGGACGATATTCCATAATCCAGGCTCAAATATGGCTGCCGCCACAAGAACCAGAAGAATATAAGGAAAGGACATAACCATGTCCGTAAAGCGCATAATAACCATATCGATCCAGCCTCCGAAATAACCGGAGATCAGTCCCAGAACCACTCCCAGAACAGTGGAAACCACAGTTGCGGCAAATCCCACCAGAAGAGAGATCCTGGTGGCGTAGAACAGCCGGCTGAGCACATCCCTGCCCACCTGATCCGTTCCCAGAAGGAATTTGGAGGAGGGGCCTTCCCCAAAGCCGCCTACCGGCATATTGGGATCATAGGGCGCCAGCACCGGGGCCAGCAGCGACAGAATAATGACGGCCGCCAGAAATACACTGCTGACAACCGCCAGCTTATGTCTCCGGAAACGCTTCCATATCATTTTACCGTAGCTATCTCCCGCTTCCTCCGGTCTATCCTCATACTGCTTCATCTTAGAATCTCCTCTTAACATTTTCAGCTATCCCTCTTGTGAATATTGAATGGTGGGATCCACCAATGCATATAGAATATCCGTAATCAAGTTCGCCGCCAGAACCACCAGCGCCGACATCAGGCATACGCCCATAATCACCGGATAATCCCGGTTAATAATGGCATTCATCGTCATAAGCCCCAGTCCCGGCCAGGAAAAGACCTGCTCGGCAATAATCGCGCCGCCGAACAGAACCGGTATCTGCATGCCAATAATGGTAATGACCGGAATTAATGCATTCTTAAGAGCATGCTTATTAATCACACGAAACCGGCCCAGCCCCTTTGCTCTGGCTGTCTTCAGATAATCCTTCTGAAGAATCTCCAGCATGGCGCTGCGGATATATCGGATATTGGTTCCCGCCATGGAGGTAGCCAGGACAATCACCGGCATAATCATATGCTTGATAATATCCAGAGCGTCCTTATCCTGCCCCAGGGTAGACATGCCGCTGGAGGGAAGCCAACCCAATTTGACGGTGAAAATATAAATCAGAAGCAAAGCCAGGAAGAAGCCCGGCACACTGGTTCCCAGAAAGGAAAGGGATACCAGGGTATAATCTCCCGGCGAATACTGGCGTACCGCACTGTAAATTCCCGCGGGTACCGCAATGAGCAGGCTCACTGCCAGGGATACCCCCATCAACAGAAGCGTGGGCCCGATATACATGCGGATCATCTGGCTTACCTCCTGGTGATTCCGCATGGAATACCCCAGATTCCCCTGAAGGAGCTGCTTTAACCATTCAAAATACTGTATATAAACCGGCTGGTCCAGTCCCAGGGCAATTCTCCTGGCCTCAACCGCTTCCTGGGATACTCTGGCCCCCTGCAGCATATCCAGAGGACTTCCGGCCAGACTCATAATCAGATAATCAATGACTGTAATTCCAAATAATACAGGTATTGCAATCAAGATACGTTTTACTATATATTTTATCATCTGACCGCTCCTTTCTTACTGCTTCTTATCTTACTTCTACCTCAAGCTTTCGCTTACTATTCTCTTCCTTGTTCCCTTTCGCCCCATCCTTCACCAGGCGGCAGGCCGCCATATGATATCCTTCGGAAACCACGGGCTCCAAAACCGGCCGTATTTCCCGGCATTTCTGTATCGCATGGGGACAGCGGGGATGAAAAGGACATCCCACGGGAGGCGCCGTATTCGAAGGAATCTCTCCCTGGATAATTACTCTCTCCCTCTCTCTCTCCTTCGGGTCGGGAATCGGAGCCGCGTTGCACAGCGCCTGGGTATAGGGATGTACCGGATTCGAGAACAGCTCCTTTGCGTCGGCAATTTCCACAATCCTGCCCAGATACATCACCGCAATCCGGCTGCTGATGTAATTCACCGCATCCAGCCCATGCCCGATAAAGAGATAGGTCAGCCCCAGATCCTTCTGCAGGCTCCGCAGCAGATTCAATACCTGTGCCTGAATGGACACATCCAGAGCGCTTACCGGCTCATCGCAGACAATCAGCTTCGGCTGCAGAGACAATGCCCGCGCGATTCCAATCCTCTGCTTCTGCCCGCCGGAAAATTCATGGGGATATTTCTCCTTGCTGCTGCGCGGGAGCCCCACCAGCTCAAGAAGCCGGTCCACCTCTTGATGAACCGGCTTTTTTGCCGCAAGCTTATGGTATCGCATGGGTTCGGAAATAATATCAACAATTCGTTTTCTAGGATTTAACGAGGCAAAGGGATCCTGGAATATCATCTGAATCTGCGTGCGTATCTTTTTCATCTCCGCCGCCGAAAGCTCATCCAATCCCCTGCCCCGGTAGATTACCTTTCCCTCCGTAGGCCGCTCCAGCCCTACGATCTGTCTGCCCACCGTGGATTTGCCGCACCCCGATTCGCCTACCAGACCCAGGGTGGTCCCTTCCGGAATCTCAAAATCAACCCCATCCACCGCATAGATTTTACCGATGGCATGGGGAATGATTCCTCCATAGATGGGGTAATGCTTTTTCAGCCCCTTCACTTCCAGAAGAGGTACCTGTTTCTGAAGCATTGGCGCATTCCTCCTATTTATCCTGATATCCGGAAGCCGGCAGTATTCCCTGCCTCCAGCAGCGCACCGGATGACCGCCTTCCCGGCTGCGCAGCTCCTGCTCCTTCCCGCACTCCCGGCTGACATAGGGACAGCGGTTGGCAAAACGGCAGCCCTCCAGCTCATCGTAGCGCTCCGGTACGGAGCCGGGAATAGAAGCCAGCTCCCTGTCCTGCTCATCCCGGATACTCGGTATGGACTGGAGCAAGGCCCGGGTATAGGGATGCTGCGGTTCCTGGAAGAGGGTGAACACATCCGCCTCCTCCACGATCTGCCCCGCGTACATCACCAGCACACGGTCAGCCATCTCCGCTACCAGACCCATATCATGGGTAATCAGTACAATTGACATATGAAGCTCCTTGTTCAGTCCCTTGAGAAGCTGCATAATCTGCGCCTGTATCGTTACATCCAGCGCGGTGGTGGGTTCATCCGCAATCAGGAGCTTGGGGTCACAGGCCAGGGCCATGGCTATCATGACCCTCTGCCTCATTCCGCCGGACAGGGTATGGGGATATTTCTTCATAATATCATGGGGATCCGGAAGGCCAACCTTCTTCAGCAGGCCTATGGCCCTCCGGGCGGCTTCCTTCCGGTTCAGCTTCAGATGAACCTTCATGGTTTCTATCATCTGCTGCCCTATGGTAAACACCGGATTCAAGCTGGTCAGAGCATCCTGAAAAATCATCGCGAGACTTCTTCCCCGAATCCGGTCCATCTCCTTCTCCGATTTATCCAACAGGTCTTCCCCGTCAAAACGGACACTGCCTCCCACTACCTTGCCGCCCCGCCCAAGAAGCCCCATAATCCCCAGAGAGGTAACACTCTTGCCGGAGCCGGATTCGCCCACGAGGCAGACAATTTCTCCCGCCTCCACACGAAAGCTCACCTGGTCAATGCTTAATACCTCTCCCTTGTCTTCCTGAAAGGCGATCTCTAAATCCCCAACCTCCAATAATGGCATTACTGCGTCACATCCCACTCATGAATATTAATAAAGGAACCATACACATCCGGTACCGCATTGGTCAGTCTCTTATTCACCGCACCAAGGGCACTGATTACATAAGCCGATATCATCGGCACTTCCTGCTGGACAATGGTATCAATGTCCAGATACCGGCTTCGTATTCCCTCAATACTGCTCTCTGTCTGGGTTGCCTCCAAAGCCTCTAAAACTCTCTCATCGCTGTATCCCGTCCAACCGTCGGCAGACAGCAGCCAGTTTACATCGGGATAAGGATCCACGGGTGCATAAGTATACTGCACTGCCATAAGATCAAATTCCTTATTGCCGGCTACCGTCATAAGGGAGGCCAGATTCTCGGTTTTAATCTGAACACGAATCCCCACCTCTAAGAGCTTTGCCGCAATATAATCCGCTGCCCTTCCAAAGGTTGTGTCTCCGCTGTTAATATAGAAATTCAACACCTTCGAAGTATCCCATCCGTCAGCCGCCGCCTCGGCAACCAGCTGCTTTGCCTTCTCCGGATCATAGGGCGTCGGAGTCAGGCTCGCATCATAGAAGGGACCTACGCTGGAAAGGAAGCTATCCACTATCTCGCCTTTCCCGTTAAGAAAGCCCTTCAGCAGCTCTTCACGGTCAATCCCGTACAGGATAGCCTGACGTATTCTGGAATCCGTAACTGCCGCAGTGTTAAAGAAAATGGACTGGTTCGTCACCGGCGCCCCGTAATTAACCGTTACATTCGCCAGGGCTTCCACACCAGCATAATCCTCCTGCAAAATATTGCCCGTAGTCTGTTGTACAAAATCAATCTCACCGGACTGAAGACCGGTTAAAAGCTGTGCGGGAGTAACAATCTTGATATTGAGCTTATCAACCTTCGGTGCCCCTTTCCAATACTTGTCATTGGCAACATAGGTCACATAATGCTGCGGGTCAACCGCCGTTGCCCGGTAAGGGCCGTTTACTACGGTAGGAGCATTAAACCAGGTATAGCCTGCCAGTTCTCCTTCCGGCACATCCTTCAGGATATGCTTGGGCACAGTAAGAATATAGCGTCCGTAAGTATTCTGGAATGTAGTAAGGGCGATGGGGTACTTGGTGGTGAATTCCACTGTCTTGCTGTCCACCGCTTTGACACCGGCAATTTCGGTGGCTCCCTCTTCCACAAATCCGTCGTCCCCGGTACCCTCAAAGGCATAAAGAGCCATACTGGCATTGGCCAGGGTCGGGCTTGCCAGCCTTAACACGGTAAATTCCACATCCTCCGCCGTAACCGGAGTTCCATCCGACCAGACCGCATCCGGATCAATCTTGACGGTAAAATGAATATTATCCTCCGTTGTAACGGAAGAAGCCAGCATTCCCACAAACTCCAGCTTGCTGTTCAGCTCCACCAAAGGTAAAAATTCCATTGCCGTGGCATATTTCAGTACCTCTGTTGCATCCATCATCAAGGGATTCAGACTGGATAAGCTGTCTGACATTCCTATATTCACAATCTTCTCCCCTTTATTCGGGGTTCCCTCGCCGGAGCCGCCTGGGGTGTCCTTCGTCCCCTTCCCGCAGGCTGTCAGGGAGACTGCCAGCAGCATGACAAGCATCAGTGCCATCCATCGTTTTGAATTCTTCATAAATAAAACCATCCTCTCTTTTTATGACAGCCCATCTATCATAGATTCTCACCCATATCCGGTAAGAAGGAACTGTCACATATCATATCACATTATCAATCCCCAATAATTCATATATGTTTTATATGAATTATATGATTTTGTTTATTCTAATACTGTTATACCCATTTGTCAATCACTTTATCATAAAATTCAAGCGGCAAACACAGATTACAAATAGAGTTTCTCCCCCGTGTAATAATAGGCTTGACCCATAATTATACCAGGAAGAAACCCCGATGTATAAAATCAGTATAAATTATATCCCAGTAAAATGCAATAGGCTAACTTCTGGCTATGTATCCTCAAAAGAAGCGCTGATCTCAAAGGCCCATTGGGTGGCTTCAATATATCCGTCCGAAATCCCTTCCGTATCCAGCTCAATCTCCGCGGCAATCCGGGATACCTCTGTCCAGTTTCCATGCTCATAGGCTAATACCAGATCACAGATGGGCTTCAGGGCTCCCTTTTTATAAACCAGAGCATCATATACATCCTGGGGCAGCATCATTCCGTCCAGCGCTTCGTCCATGGGCTGATCTAAAATCGCATCCAGAGTACTGAACAGGCACATCATCAGAATCTCATCCTTTCTCTTTCGGAACTTGCTGTTAACGGCCAGATACTCACTGAATTTAGAACGGACTACCGACAGGAGCACCAGCTCCAGGGGCTTCTCTTCCCCTCTTTCCTGCAGCATCATAATATTGACCCAGCGCTCCAGCTCCTGAAGTCCCATAATCAGCAGCGCCTTCTTAATCGTAGGATAGAAATTCTCCGTCCTTTTATTGCTCATTACCTTTAACAGACGATAGGCCAGGCCTACATCCGATTCAATAATCGTGGCCAGGGTATCAAAGGAGGGCTCCGCTTTTCTCAGTTCCGTAAAAATCTGCGTATACTGTATTCTGGATGGCCTCTGTATCACTGATCCGCCGATTACCTTCGGCTTGCTGAAAAAATATCCCTGAAACAGATGAAATCCCATGGCATGGGCCTTCTGGTAATCCTCCTCCGTCTCGATCTTTTCTGCCAGGATTATCTTTCTCCGGGACAGGGCACGGGACACTTCCGTTTCTATGGAATCCAGAGGTGTGGCAAGAATATCATACTTTATAATATCCGCAATAGGTATCATTGGATAGGAATCGACACTCTCGCTAAAATCATCCAGCGCAATCTGATACCCGGCCTTCCTTAGGGACTTGATCCGTTCCAGCAGGGCTTCATCCTCCTTGACGGTCTCCAGCACCTCGATTACAAGGGTATCCGGGCTGATCAGCTCGATCACATCCGACATCAGAAATTCATAATCAAAATTAACAAATGCCTTCGCTCTTCCAACCACACGGTCAATCCCGTTCTCAAACAGTCCTCCGAGAACTGTCGCCGTAGCAGAAACCGGGTTAGTGCTCCTATAGGTGTTCTGCTTGGCATCCGATCGGAATAAAAGCTCATATCCATATATATTCATTATTCTATTAAATATTGGCTGACGGGCAATAAACAACTCTTTCCCTTCTTTCCTCCACTTGTTTATAACAATCCGACGGTCTTCGCGCCTCTTTACGCTCAACAAAATCCCGTCAAATACTCCTGACGGGTCTTCCTATCAGATACTGCTGCATTCTTAATAAATCACACATCCTGTTCTATTTATCATGCCCATTTTATCACGAAACTCCCACATATTCAACAAGAATCGCCTAAATACTTCCTCTTACGGAAATCATTCCGATGGTTTTTGGCTATGCATCCCGGACCACCCTCCATATTACCCCGGTATTGGGGATAAATCGATTGGGCATTTCCGGATGATTGATTCCGCTGTCCAGAATATACATGGCCCCATCCCTGCCAAAGGCGACTCCGCAGGGCCTTGATAATCCTCCGTCCCCGGTAACGGACGCGGAAAAACCGGATTTGTTCATGGCAAAGGTATTGATACCCCTGGAATGGATATCTATCCTGGATATCTTATGTCCCACAGACGGGTACTGCAAAGGAAAATAAGTATCCCCATCCATACTGATGCTTCCGAACTCTGCAATATAGACATCCCCTATATTGCCAAAGTTCCGGTTATAATTAAAGGCAAATCCGGTAATAGTGGACTCCGGCGGAAACAGTGCAAAGGGTTTCGGCGGTATATTAGGATGGCAGGCCAGCAAAAACTGAGGCTGGACCCCTCCTTCCGGCCGGAAGCGTTCCATGGTTACCGGCTCTCCGCCCGCATAGTCCGGCCATCCATACCATTGTCCCTCCGTAATCAGCCAGAATTCATCCGGGGCGTTGGCAATGGGTCTGCTTCCTCTCACATCATAGCCGTGATTGGATACATACAACCGGTTGGACCGGTCAAATTCCAGATAAGAAGGACAGCGCAGCCCCCACACCACCTGCTCCAGCTCCGTACCGTCCGGATTTGATCTGAGAATGCTGCCGGAAGCCTTTATGATTGCCTTTCTCTGCTCAAAGGGCTGGTTCGGCTCCCCGTAAGCAGAAAATGCACCGGTGAGAATTTCCTCCTCTGCCATCAGCAGCATGTTCCTGGTCTTGAAATTCTCCCCTTTCAATATAATATGGTATCCCGGATTATCCCGGCACAGAGGAAACCTGCAAACCCAACGGTTATCATTGCCTACCACTCCGGAATTCGTAGCGGTTCCCAGGCCAAAATACATCTTATTATCCATTCCGAAGGCTACCCTGCTGTTGCCGTGATCCCCCTGGCTGGGCAGCCCCCACAGGAGATTCTGTTTGCTTCCGTCTTCCTTCAGCAGGGTAATCACACCCTTATGGGATACATAAATATCCCCGTTTCTATAATTTATTCCGGTTATAGGTCCCTGGAACTGATCACCGATTAGTTCAAAGGTAGCGTTGACGAAACGATAAACACCCGGATCATCGCCTTTACCCAGAGCCGTAACCAGCAATTCCCCTTCCTCCGTAAACAAAATGCTGGTCGGAACATTCAGCCCTTCTGCAAAAACATCAATCCGATATCCTCTTTCAATCAAAATCGCATCCGGATTCAGATACCTGACCGTGTTATTGCCGTTTAAATAGTCATTCAATAGATTGTATTCGTCATTATACCGCACATCCTTAACCCCAATCCATTTATTCCCTATATTATATTCCAGCATTTGAAAATGTATTGCCGGATTTTTTCCGCTCTTCTCTTTGAAAATACTCCTCTTTTTATTTTCACAATTTCAGGAATAGAATGGACATGAACCGCTATATGCTATATAGTTATTTTTAGCCATATCGTTGTTTGACTTTATATTTTATGCATTGGAGGCTTTCAAATGAGGATTAATTGTAAATCAAGTTACAATTTGGATGTGCTGTGTTTTCTAAACGCACTTTCATCGGATCAATATTATGTCAGCAGGCACAAAGAAGCATATGATTATTTTTATCCGCTGCTCAGCGAAAATATGATAGCAAAAATAAACAGGATGGTTGAATGGAATAAGTCCCCTGTATTTGCCCCGGCTTTTACATTGCTTATATCAGCAGTTCCATCATTTTCAGACAGGAGCATATATGAATTATTGGAAGCCCGGTCTGAGATTGAAGAGGGGATTTCCAAAACTCCATACCAATTCGATGATAATGAATACGAAGAAATCTTTGCCCGTTTTTCAGATACTGTCATCCCTTTAATTCATGAATTAGAGGAGAATGGTTTTAAGAATTATTGGAATACCGTAAAGCTTCCCATCATCCAAAATAAAATATTTGAGCTGAAACCTTTTCTTATTCAATATAATCTGGAAGCCCTTATCGGAGAATTTAAAGATTTTGACGGTGATGAAATGGATGTGTACATTTGCTCTTTTGCCAATCCCCATGGAATCAAATTGTGCGGTAATACCCTGCTGTCAGATGCCGTATATAGCAAGGAAACTATTTTGGCAGATATGACACACGAAGTATTTCATCCTCCGTATGTCTATCATGAGGTGAAAGAATATGTTGATCTATTAGCAAAAAAAGATTTTGTAATTAAGGCCTTCCGGGAACAAAATCCGCTGTCCGGATATCCTGATATGGAGGGGTTTATTGAGGAAAATATAGTAGAAGCACTTGGAACTTATATTGTATATACATTAGGAGTCGAAAAAGAACCCTATGAATATTTTAAGGTGCATGATAGCGGCTCACACGTTCTTTCTCCGTTATTTTTTGAGTTTTTGTTAAATAAGAAACGTAAACCAGGGCAGTCAATGAATGATTATTTTATTGATTTCGTTAAGACCGTCGGCATTAAATAGAATAGAGACCAAAGATTTAGCCTCATCTTATTTACTATCGGGAACTATCTTAATAAATATTATCAAATAATCTCCACTCCTTATTGGCATAATAATTAAATAAGTTTATCTTGTTAAAAAAATATGCTAACAAGGAGTGTGTATATGAATACAACCGAACATGTAACGAATAAAGGTCAGAAAACAACTCGTATCCCCAATAAACTCATTGATGAGAAATCTCCCTACTTACTACAGCATGCCTACAACCCCGTCAACTGGTATCCCTGGAGTGAAGAAGCCTTTGAAAAGGCCACAAAGGAGAATAAGCCCATCTTCCTTTCCATCGGCTATTCTACCTGTCACTGGTGCCATGTCATGTCCGAAGAATCCTTTGAGGATGAAGGGGTCGCTGCCCTTCTGAATGAATCCTTTGTCTGCATCAAGGTTGACAGGGAGGAACGTCCGGATATCGACACCGTCTATATGAATATTTGCCAGGCTACCACAGGGCAGGGCGGCTGGCCTCTGACCATCCTCATGACCCCATATCAAAAGCCCTTCTATGCCGCAACCTATCTTCCGAAGCATACCCGGTATAACATTCCCGGCCTGATGGAGCTGTTGGATCAGGTTGCTGTAACATGGGGCAGGAATCCCACTCCCATACTTCGAACCGGTGACCAGATTGCCGAGATCATGAAGCGGGAATTCCAGGTTTCCTCGGACAGCGCCATGGTTACCAGGGAATTGGCGGATCTTGCCGTAACCCAGTTCAGCCAGAGCTTTGACCATGATTACGGCGGCTTCGGTAATGAGCCCAAATTCCCCCTTCCCCACAATCTGATGTTCCTGCTGCGCTATGCAAAGCTGGAAAAGGATGAATCCGCACTCTTTATGGTTGAGAATACCCTGATGCATATGTACCGGGGCGGCATCTACGACCATGTGGGATATGGCTTCTCCCGCTATTCCACCGATGCCAAGTGGCTGGTGCCGCATTTTGAAAAAATGCTCTATGATAACGCCCTGCTGGCAATGACCTATACGGAAGCCTACCAATATACAGGCAATCCCATCTATCGGACCGTAGCACAGCAGATTCTGGAATATGTTAAGCGGGAGATGACTTCCCCGGAAGGCGGCTTTTACTGTGCCCAGGATGCGGACAGTGAGGGCGGGGAAGGAACCTATTATGTATTCACTCCCGATGAAGCAACCGCTGTTCTTGGGATAGAGGACGGTTCCTTCTTCTGCGAATACTTTAACATTACAAAGGAAGGGAATTTTGAAGGTGCTTCCATCCCCAACCTGATTAAATCCAGGGAATTGAAACCGGGGAATGAGCGTGTGCAGCGGGTCTGCAACCGCATGTATTCCTACCGCCGTGACCGGCGGCAGCTTCATAAGGACGACAAGCTTCTGACCTCCTGGAATGCTCTGATGATTACCGCCTATGCAACTGCCGCCAAGGTATTTCAGCGGGAGGATTATGCAGAGGCCGCACAGCAGGCGGCAGAATTCATCCGGACCAGGCTCACGGATGAATCGGGACGGCTCTATGTCCGGTTCCGGGAGGGGAATGCCGCTTACTACGGCTTTCTTGATGATTACGCCTATTATTGTATGGCGTTGTGCACCCTGTATGATGCTACCTTTGAGATCAAGTATATACAGGAGGCGCTCCGCCTGGCCGGTGATATGCTGGAGTATTTCTGGGATGATAAATACGGCGGATTTTTCCTCAATGCAACGGATTCGGAGCAGTTGATCTACCGGCCGAAGGAGCTTTATGACGGCGCCCTTCCCTCCGGCAATTCCGTTGCAGCCTATACCCTTTTGCGGTTAGCCCGCCTTACCGCCGATTCCAAGATGATTGAATATGCCGACAAGCAGCTCCGCTTTCTGGCCGGTCAGGTAAAGGAGTCCCCCTCTAACCACAGCTTTGCATTGATGGCATTCCTGGGCGTTCTCCACCCTTCCAGAGAAATTGTCTGCGTCACTGAGGGGAGGGAGAAATACTCCCCGGAAAAATACTCCCCGGAAAAACACCTCTCTGAGAAATACTCCTCTGAGAAACATGCCTCTGAGAAATACCTCCTGAAAAAAGATGTTACGGAAAACACTTCCCCTGCAAATATCCCTCAGGAGGATATGCTTCAATTGAAGGCCTATCTGTCAGAGCATTATGAACCGAATACCGTCGCTCTGCTAAAGACACCGGAGAATGAAAAAGCTCTTCTTTCCATCGCAGGATATACCCGGGATTACCGGACTATTAACGGGCAGACCACCTATTATATCTGTGAGAATTATCGTTGTCTGCCCCCCACCAACCAATTACTTTCTCCGGAATGCAGTCTTTAACGTCAAGCCCGGATGCACGGCCCGCAGGGTTCCAAACCTGATCTGTCGGAAATGCCGGGGACGCCTTAAAAAGAGGATGGAGGACAAGGCCTTAGCTATCCCGGCCCTGCTCTCCATCCTCCTATTCTGCCCCTTATACCAGCTTAACCATCCTCTACTTTCCGGTAAGCCTGTTGCCGCCGCCGGCTTCAACCGCATCAACCAGATTTACCAGCAAAGGATGTTTCATTTCTTTGTACTTCGGAACGGAATACTTGAGCCGAAGTATCCATTTATAAGACCCGTGCAAAAACAGGCGTTAGGTTCGTTGCCCCAATTCGTCGGGTCAAACTTCCACCACGGATCGCCGTGGTCCTTGTTATAAGCATTGAAATCAGCGCCCAATCCTCAATTACTAATATCGTCTCCGTCGTCAAACCCTCTGTTCTTCACCTTGTCCAGATACTCTCTCATACCGTCCTCCTCTTCCTGCCGGTAGGAAAATCCAAAATGCTCCGCAACCGGAAGGGCGAGGGTATGGAACAGGCCGCACATGGTGAAGACCGCCGCCCAGACAGCCTCATAATCACTGCCGGAATAGGTATCACAATACTGCCGGTACAGCTCCTCCGGCAGGTATTTCTTGAAATATTTACCTGATTTACCGGTAGACAGCTCAAAACCGTTTCGGGTGCCGATATACCAGTTGATCATATCGTGCAGCTCACTTCGGACAACCTCATTCAGCATATGCATCACATAGGACAGTTCATCCCGTGCAATTCCCTTGCCTACATTATTAAGGCACCACCAGAAGTTATTGCAGCAGGAATAATAAAACAGTTCATCCGGAGGCACAATATGCCAGTGCCGGTCCGTAGGTTTTGGCAGCTCCGGGAGAAAACCGTCCTTATTCAGCAGAACAATGGCCGGTTCTCCGTCATCAATATAAGGGGTAAATTCAAAGCTTAAATCAATGCGATTCCCGTCCGGGAAGATCATTAAATAGGTAAAATGCCCGTCACCCTCAGGGTCTCTCATAATCTCCGGCATCTGCAGGATGAGCGGTTTGCCGAAATGCTCCTCAATCCATTGGGTGTTGTTATAAAAAGGTCCGACATCTTTCACAAAATAGCCGATATCATAATCCTGATAAATATCCTTCGGCACACAGGGATTCGCCCTGGAACCAACCAGTAACACCCCACGTATCCTCTCATCCGCTCTTGCCACATCTAGAATCAAGTTCATCATTTCCTGCTCGCTTCGCATCATTCCACCTCCTAAGGCCACTTAATTCGCGGTCTTATTAATAAAATCAATCTCATTTCTGGTTCCTGTATGGGCGTCATTCCACAGACCCTTTGTCAGGCGGATGCGCAGCAGGCATGTGTTGGGGTCTTCGTCATTATTGGCTTCGTTATACCATGCGGCGAATATTGTGCGCAGCTTTGTCATCATCTCCGCATTTTTCTCGTCACACACCCAGCCCAGGTTTTCACCGATACCGTCAGCCGTGAAGTTTTCGACGATGATACAAACAGCGACTTCGGGGTTTTGGGCAATCTGCCTCATCTTGCCTGAGGTTGCGTAGGTGACGGTGTAGAACGCGCCGTCCTCATAATAGGCATCCACAATGCGGGCGGCGGGGCGGCTTTTGCCATCGGCCCCCGGTTCCAGCGCGATGGTGGACAGAGAGATCAGGCCATCCTTGTTGCCCACTTTTTCGTCCAGCAGCTTCATGGCTTCGTCATACTTGTTCATTTTATATCCTCCTAATATTGAGTTATCATTTCCTTTGTCCGAACAGAATCCAAGTTCGCCTTATGGACTAAAACGTACTTTCATTCATTCTACCACATAAATCCAGCCCTGTCTCCCTTTCTCTGTTTCGGATTTCTATATTTGATAAAGGCGGCTTCTATGAAATAATGCAGAAGAAGACCATATAGCCCTGGTCTCTTCTGCAC
Organism: Bacillota bacterium; assembly: GCA_023395555.1. Lineage (GTDB taxonomy): Bacteria > Bacillota > Clostridia > Lachnospirales > Lachnospiraceae > Mobilitalea > Mobilitalea torta. Next base: position 1,779 of record JAEWYQ010000044.1, on the reverse strand, counting down.
TAAATTATAATGGTTCCCTTCCGGAAATACCTTGGGCAATCAACCCAGATATTTTTGCAGAGTGGCTCTTACTGCCCCGGGTCCTGCGATCATTTCCAGGAACATCCCTTCAATCTTGCCGCCAAGCCCTGCCTCATAAAGATTCACAGCAAATATCTTCTCATTAGAGAGAATTGGCTTGAGCACATCCTCCGGCAGCGTCTTATCTCCCAGACGAATCCCCTTTACATATTCCGATACCTCGGAAAGCAGCGGGTCCGGGCTGGGGGTGAAGGAACTTCCGCTGTCATCGATTCCCATGAGATAGCGCAGCCAGCCTGCCAGTGTCAGGGGAATATAGACCAAATCAGAAGCCTTCCGCTCATTGCTCTCATGATATGCCTTGATTGTCTCACCAAAACGGATGGGCAGCTTTTGGGAGGTGTCCGTAGCAATTCTCTGGGGAGCATCGGGCATAAAGGGATTCGGAAGCCGGCGCTTTAATACTGCCTCAATAAATTCCTGGGGATCTAGTACACCAGGGTTTACCACAACAGGCATTCCTTCTGTGTAACCAATCTCATTCACCAGGCGGACCAGCTCCTGATCCCGCATCTCCTCCCAGATGGTCTGATAGGAAAGCAGGCATCCAAAGATCGCCAGAGCAGTATGCAGAGGGTTGAGACAGGTGCATACCTTCATCTTCTCCACCTTATCAACGGTCTCCCGGTCTGTAAACAGAATTCCCGCCTTTTCCAGCGGAGGCCTGCCATTAGGAAAACGATCCTCTATCACCAGATACTGGGTCTCCTCTGCATTAACAAAAGCTGCCGTATAAGTATTCTTTCCTGTGATAATCAGATCCGTGTCCTCAAAACCATCCTCCTGAAGCAGCTTCTTCACCTGATCGTCAGGTCTCGGCGTGATCTTATCAATCATGCTCCAAGGGAAGGATACCCTGTTCCCATCGGTTACATAGTCCAGAAAGCCCTCCGGAACAAAGCCCTTCTTAACCCAGTGTCCGGCATATTCCGTCACTGCTGAACACAGCTTGTCCCCATTATGGGAGCAATTATCCATGCTCACCATAGCCACCGGTGCCGCCCCGGCCAGATACCGCTCATAGAGCAGCGCCGTAACCTTGCCCATGACATGCCCTGCCTTTGCCGGGCCCGCTTCAAAGTCAGCCTCAGCAACACCCAGGTAGGCTCCCTTGGAATCGTATAAGCTGTATCCCTTTTCGGTTATTGTAAAGCTTACCATTTGCAAGGAGTGGTTACGGAAGATTTCCTGAAGTCTCTGCCAATCCGTCCCGCAGGAACTGTCCGCCACCAGGGACTCCACAACACTTCCAATCACCCTTTTCTCGATGCTGCCGTCCGCCTTCAGCACCACCAGAAGGCTCAGGTCATCGTAAGGCCGGTATGCCTTCTCAATAATCTCATAATCAAAGCCTTCCGCTACAATAACACCCTTATCATAGCTGTTGCTGTTGAGCAGCTTCTGTAAATCTGCCGCCGGAAAGCCCCGGAATATATTCCCCGCCCCAAAATGCAGCCAGGCCGGACTTTTCTCTGTGTTCTTTCTTATCTGATCCCTGTCATACTCCGGCAGTTCATAGCCTTTTTCCTTCCAGGACTGCTTATATTCTATTAATTTCATCTCTGCCTGCTTCCTTTCTGTTATGAAGTGACCTCTTGTCAAGTGTTAATTTCAAGAAATCACTCTTTTTCTTTATTTCTTATTGTTCCAATGCCTGGAGCATATGGATAGAGCCTCAGATTTAACAGTTCCCGGCCT
>JAEWYQ010000036.1 GCA_023395555.1 Bacillota bacterium | reverse complement strand
CGACTCTCAGAACGATGTAAAGAAGAACCGCCGCCGCCATAAGCAAAACATTGGATTTATCCTCCTTCTTGCTCCTGCTGCCTGCCGTCTCTGTCTTAACATAAGAGGAAGGATGGCTTGTCTCCACCTCTTCCAGGATAAAATCCTCTTCCGGCCCGACTGTCTCCTTCGTCTTCTTAGGGGCCCTGGTGTCCTCTTCGTCGTCAAAAAAACTGGCGGAATAGTTCAGAACCTTCATACCGATCACCAGAGAATCTACAAATGCCAGCATTCCCCGGAATATCGGCAATTTAAAAAGCTTTACTTTATCAGAAAAATCCTTATGGGATTTCGTCTCTACTGCAATTTCATTATCCGGCTTGCGCACTGCAACGGCGTAGATGTCCTTGTTCTTCATCATCACGCCTTCCATTACCGCCATGCCCCCAATTCCTGATGGTTTCATTCTAGCACCCGAACCTTTCTCTAAAATCGTACTTTGGACTGAAATTTTGTTAAAGTATTTAAAAATAGGCTGAGGAAGTATACCTCAACCCAATTTTTAACAAATATTTATGGTACAAGTTGTTATGAACAGAAGTTATCTGTTATTATTTATCCTGGTTTAAACCATACCTACGGTTGAACTTATCGATTGCACCACGAGCCGCCGCAGCCTTCACCTGTCCTGTGTAGAATGAATGGCATTTGGAGCAGATCTCCACATGGATATCGCTCTTGGTTGATCCTGTTACAAATTCGTTACCGCAGTTGCAAACAACTTTAGCCTGATGATATTTGGGATGGATTCCTTCTTTCATGTTCTCACCTCTTTAACTCGAATCGTTTTATCTATTGGCACTAAATACTTCCAATCTAATAAACAGCTTACTAATTATAGCATAGGTTTTTAGGAAGCGCAATACCTAAAAGACGATTTTAGTCTTTTTGATCATCTCAATAAATTCAAAATTCGTCTTAGTACGGAGGAACATATCAATGATCCGTTCCAGGGCCTCTTCCGATTTCATGCCGCCCAGAGCCTTCCTCATTAAGAAGGTGGCTTCCAGCTCCGACTGGGTAAGCAAAAGATCCTCTCTTCTGGTGCTGGAGCGCGGAAGATCAATGGCAGGAAAGATCCGTTTCTCCGACAGGCTGCGGTCGAGTACCAGCTCCATATTGCCGGTTCCCTTAAATTCCTCAAATACCACATCGTCCATCCTGCTTCCGGTATCCACCAGGGCGGTTGCCAGAATCGTCAGGCTTCCTCCCTCACGCATATTACGGGCCGCACCGAAGAATTTCTTCGGCATGTGAAGGGCTGCCGGATCAAGGCCGCCGGACAGGGTCCTTCCGCTGGGCTGGACTGTAAGATTATAGGCTCTTGCCAAACGGGTGATGCTGTCCAGCAATATAATAACATCCTGCTTATGCTCTACAAGACGTTTGGCTCTCTCAATTACCATTTCGGATACCCGCTTATGGTTTTCCGGAAGCTCGTCAAAGGTAGAATAGATGACTTCCACATTCTTTCCTTCAATGGATTCCTTGATATCCGTCACTTCCTCCGGACGTTCGTCGATCAGCAGTATAATCAGCTTCATCTCAGGATGATTGCGGGTAACCGCCTTCGCGATCTGCTTCATCAGGGTTGTCTTACCTGTCTTCGGCTGGGATACGATCATACCCCTCTGGCCCTTACCGATGGGAGAAATCAGATCCACCATTCTCATAGATACTCCCGCTCCCGGAGTCTCCAGATGAATCCTCTCATTGGGGAAGACCGGTATCAGATCCTCAAAACGCTTCCGCTTCTGAGCCTCGGCGGGATGGAAGCCATTGATGCTCTTAACATACAGCAAGGCACCGAACTTCTCATTCTGGCTGCGGATCTTGGTATTGCCTGCAATAATATCACCGGTTTTCAGATTAAATCTTCGGATCTGCGCAGGAGACACATAGACATCATTCTCTCCCGGGAGATAGTTGTCGCAGCGGATAAAGCCATACCCATCCGGCAGAACCTCAAGAATTCCCACCTTGGTCTCACCGCTGTCAAGCTGATCCATTTCATTGGGGTTGGCAGGCCGTCTCTCCTCTCTTCCCATAGGGGAATTCTGCTCTGCTCCAGGCTCTGCGGTTCTCATCTCTGCCCCACCTGCCTCTGCGGCTCTGTGCTCCATAGGTACTGTGTCTTCCGGTTTTACCTCCGGCATTCCCTGAACAGCTCTCATCTCGACGGCTCTCTGTTCCATTGCTCCCTGCCTGACTGTTCTTGCTTCTGCTGTCCTTTGTTCTGGCGCTGCCGATCTGGCTGTTCTTGCCTCTGCTGCCCTCTGATCTGTCGCTCCCGGTCTGACTGTTCTTGCTTCTGCTGTCCTCTGATCTGTCGCCCCCGGTCTGGCTGTTCTTGTCGCTGCTGCTCTCTGATCTGCCGCTCCCGGTCTGGTTGTCCTTGTTCCGGTTATTCTCTGATCTGCGGTATTCGATCCAGCCGCTCTCGTCTCTGTTGTTCCTTGATCTGCAGCACTTGCTCCGGCTGTTCTTGTTTCTGTTATTCTCTGATCCGCCTCATTCGTCCTGGCAGCTCTCGTCCCTGTTGCTCTTTGTTCTTCCGCTCTGGCTCCGGCTGCTCTCGTTCTTGCCGCCTTAGGTTCTTCTATTTTTGCCTCTGCCTTTTCCGGTTCTGTCTTTTCAACAGGAACCGCCTCTTCCGAAGACGCTCTTGCCAGTACCTCAACGAGCTCCCCTTTCTTTAGAGTGGAGATATTCTTTAGCCCCTTTTCCTTTGCCAGCTCCCGCAGATTAGCAAGAGTCATTGTTTTATACTGATTCTTCATATTGCCAGCTCCTTTTCTCTTAGATTGGATTCTCTTACGGAATTAGTTGCAGAAGTGAGATAGAAATACTTACATTGATGGAATTATCCAAAGATTATCCTATTTGACATCTACCGATATTATACACTAGATAATTCAGAATTAAAAGTGTTTTCTTTTGTGAGATTATTCCTACTTTTTCCCTTTTCTTTGTTAAAAACATCCAATTATCCTCTAACACCAGGGAAACTTGCAGCTTTTTATCCCTTAATAGGATAAATGATGATTTGCCCCTCACCGCCATTTCCAAACGCCTGCCACTTGATTAACCTTTTTCATAGTGTTATGATAGCTTATAACAACTCATACTATATACAAGGTGGATAAAAGAATGAACGTAAATGAAGAAGCTTTAAAGATGCACGAGGAATGGAACGGAAAGCTGGAAATCAGATCGAAATGCCCGGTGAAGTCCAGAGAGGATCTTTCCCTGGCCTATACGCCCGGCGTCGCGGCACCCTGCCTGGCCATTGCCAGGGATAAGGAGGAGGTCTACCGCTACACGATGAAGGCTAATACCATAGCCGTTGTCTCCGACGGCAGCGCCGTCCTGGGTCTTGGCAATATCGGCCCTCATGCGGCAATGCCGGTGATGGAGGGAAAGGCGGTTCTGTTCAAGGAATTCGGCGGCGTGAATGCCATTCCCATCTGCCTTGACACCCAGGATACGGAGGAGATTATCCGCACTGTCGCCGCTATCGCCCCCGCCTTCGGAGGCATTAACCTGGAGGATATCTCCGCTCCCAGATGCTTTGAGATCGAGGACCGTCTAAAGGCGATGCTGGATATTCCGGTATTCCATGATGACCAGCACGGCACCGCCATCGTCGTTCTGGCTGCCGCCATCAACGCCCTCAAGGTGACGGGAAGGAAGAAGGAGGACTGCAAGGTTGTGGTGAACGGCGCAGGCTCTGCAGGACTGGCCATATCAAAGCTCCTGCTTACCTACGGATTTCAGCATCTCATTCTATGTGACATTAACGGTATCCTGTCCAGTGAGTATAAGAATCTGAACTGGATGCAGAAGCAGATGCTCCAGGTTACGAATCTTGAAAATAAAACCGGTACCCTGGCGGATGCCCTGGCTGGTGCCGATCTGTTTGTCGGCGTATCCGCGCCCAATATTGTAACTCGGGACATGGTGGCATCTATGAACAAGGATTCTATTATTTTTGCCATGGCAAATCCTACCCCTGAGATTATGCCGGATCTCGCCAAGGAAGCAGGTGCCCGCATTGTCGCCACGGGACGTTCCGATTTCCCCAACCAGGTGAATAATGTGGTGGCCTTCCCCGGTATCTTCCGCGGAGCATTGGAGGGAAGAGCCACGCAGATTACGGATGAAATGAAGCTGGCCGCTGCCAGAGCCATTGCCGGACTGGTGGCTGAGGAGGAGCTGACGGAGAATAATATCATGCCCCAGCCCTTCGACCCCAGAGTGAGCGATGCGGTGAGCAACGCAGTCAAGGCTAATATCAGAAGGTAACCAATATGATGTGGGATCAGAAGAGATATCATTCTCTGGATTATGAATTAAAGAAGATTTACGGAAGAAAGGTTTATAAGCTTTCCCTGGACGGGGGAATGACCTGTCCCAACCGGGACGGAACCCTGGACAACCGGGGATGCATCTTCTGCTCCCAGGGCGGCTCGGGGGACTATGCCGCCGCACCCCGCTCCAGCATTACAGACCAGATCCGGGAGGCCAAACAGCAGGTAGCCCGTAAAATCGCCGGCCCGGAGGAAGCAGGCTATATCGCTTATTTTCAGGCTTACACCAACACCTATGCGCCTGTGGAATATCTGCGCGGGATTTTCCTGGAGGCCATTCTGCAGCCGGAGATTGTTCTGCTATCCATCGCAACCCGGCCGGACTGTCTCGGTACCGAGATCTGCCAATTGCTGGCCGAACTGTCTCAGATAAAACCGGTATGGATTGAGCTGGGCCTCCAGACCATTCATGAGGAAACCGCCGCCTTTATACGACGCGGATATCCCCTTCCCGTATTTGAAGCTTCCGTAAACCTTCTGCATTCCCGCGGCATTCCGATCATTGTCCATACAATTCTGGGCTTGCCAAAGGAGTCAAAACATGATATGTTAAAAACTATGGAATATCTGTCCAGGCTCCCAATTCAAGGAATTAAGCTGCAGCTGCTGCATATATTAAAGGGAACGGATCTTGGACAGCTCTATGAGGAAGGCCGCCTGGAGCCTTCCATGTCGCTGGAGGAATATGTTGACATTGTTATCTGCTGCCTCGAACGTCTTCCAAAGAATTTGGTGATCCACCGCATTACCGGAGACGGGCCGGGCAAACTGCTGCTGTCTCCTGTCTGGAGCCGTAATAAGAAATTGGTTCTGAACCGGATTCACAGCCAGATGAAGGAAAGAGATACCTATCAGGGAAAATACGCAGATATCTGACACTTCATTCCCTGTATTATGTTAAGGAGGTCTACCATGCAGTCTGATACCTTTATGTTATATAAGCTTATGATACTCTACATCCTCAGCCGAGTGAACTTCCCCCTGACGAATGCACAGCTGACCGCATTTATTCTGGAGAAGGAATATACGAATTATTTTAATATCCAGAGAGCACTCTCGGAGCTGATTGACGATGCCTATATTGACACAAGGACCATCCGGAACAGCACCATGTACCGGATCACGGACAGCGGAAAGGAAACTCTGCTTCTCTTTGATCATATGATTTCTTCCGGAATCAAGGAGGATATCGAAACCTATCTTCAGGAGAACAAGTATGAGCTTCAGGAAGAAGTCTCCACCCTGGCGGATTTCTATCAGGTCAGGAAAGGAGAGTTTGCAGCACATCTCAGCGTTGTGGAGCGGGAGTCACCCATTATTGATCTGACCCTGCTGGTACCCACCGAGGAGGAAGCCGCCAGCCTGTGCAACAACTGGAAGGAAAAAAGCTCCGATATTTACGCCTATCTGATGTCCGCTCTATTATAGATGCCGCGCCAGCCTTTGTGTCCGAAGGCCGCGGATATCCGCCGGAATTACTCTTCCTGTCCGGGCTCCTGTACAAGCTCCTGAGGAGGGAAGCAAATCTCTTCAATGCAGTTCCATATCTCCTCCCGGCCTTGCTTTGATGCGGCGGAGAAAGGGAAAATCTTTGTCCCCGGAACCACCTGGAGCCCCTCCCGAATCACTTTGACCTGCTTCTGGATCTGGCTGCGGTTGATCTTGTCCAGCTTTGTCGCTATGATCACCGGATGAAAGCCCTGATATACAATCCAATCGTACATACTCTTATCATTGGCGGAAGGCTCATGCCGTATGTCAAGCAGCAGAAATACCATTTTCAGCTGTTTCGAGGTTTTGAGATATTTCTCAATCATCTTACCCCACTTTTCCCTTGTCACACCGGATACCCTGGCATAGCCATATCCCGGCAGATCCACGTAATAAAGAGCCTCATTAATATTATAGAAATTAATTGTCTGCGTCTTCCCCGGCTGGGACGAGGTTCTGGCCAGGGATTTGCGATTCATAAGGGCATTGATCAGAGAGGACTTACCCACATTGGATTTACCCGCAAATGCCACCTCCGGCATCTCATTCTCCGGCAATGCACTCGTAATTCCGCACACCGTCTCCAGATTTACACTTTTTATTACCAACTCACTACCTCCATTCTGTCCTTCGGCAAATATAACAGGGGGCAATGCAAATGTAGTAATACAATTCGCAACGCCCCCTTATAACATGCCTTCCCGGCATTTCAACTCTATGCTATTTCATCGTGGCTTCTCTTGGAACTGCGCTTTGCAATCGGCTTTCTTGCAACCGTATCATCTGAGAGCACAATCACCGGCTGCTCTGTTCCAAGAACCGCTTCCCTGGTGATAATGCATTTGACTGCTCTGGCTTCCGAAGGAATGCTGTACATGGTATCCATCATCGCCTTTTCTATGATGGCACGCAATCCTCTGGCACCGATCTTTCTCTTAAAGGACTGCTTTGCAATCTCTTCCAGGGCACCCTCATCAAATTCCAGCTCCACGCCATCCAGCTCGAACAACTTCTTGTACTGCTTTGTAATGGCATTCTTCGGCTGGGTAAGAATCTGAATCAGCGCCGCCTCATCCAGCATATCCAGGGCTACCGTAACGGGAACACGCCCTACGAACTCCGGAATCAGACCGAATTTAATCAAATCCTGGGGCATTACCTGACGAAACAGCTCACCCACATTCCTTTTTTCCTTCTCGGCGATCTGTGCATTGAAGCCGATGGACTTCTGTCCGATACGTCCCTCAATGATTTTCTCCAACCCGTCAAAGGCTCCGCCGCAGATGAATAATATATTGGTAGTGTCAATCTGGATGAATTCCTGGTGGGGATGCTTCCTGCCGCCCTGAGGAGGAACCGAAGCTACGGTGCCTTCCAGAATCTTCAGCAATGCCTGCTGTACTCCCTCACCGGATACATCTCTGGTAATGGAGGTATTCTCTGATTTTCTCGTAATCTTATCTATCTCATCAATGTAAATAATGCCATATTCCGCACGCTCGATATCAAAATCCGCCGCCTGAATAATCTTTAACAGGATGTTCTCCACATCCTCACCCACATAACCTGCTTCGGTCAATGCGGTGGCATCTGCGATGGCAAAGGGTACATTCAATAATTTTGCCAGGGTCTGGGCAAGATAGGTCTTACCGGAACCCGTAGGCCCGATCATAAGAATATTGCTCTTTTGCAGCTCTACATCCAAATCCTTTTCTGCAAGCACCCTTTTATAATGATTATACACAGAAACAGCAAGCACCTTCTTGGCTTCATCCTGCCCTATGGCATGCTGATCCAGAAATGCCTTAATCTCCGTGGGTTTTAATAAATTAATATCGCTGTTGACAACCGGCTCACCATCGAATTCCTCTTCAATGATTTCGCTGCAGATCTCAATACACTCATCACAGATATAAACTCCCGGACCTGCAATCAGCTTGCGGACCTGATCCTGTGTTTTATTGCAAAAAGAACATCTCAACGGCTTTCTGTCTTCTACTTTTCCTGCCACTGCTTTATCACCTCTTCTCTCCGCCTGGTAAAGCTTTCGGGTGACACCAAATTATCTGCTCACAAAAATGCCGTCGATAATCCCGTACTCCTTCGCTTCCTCAGCACTCATATAATGATCTCTCTCTGTATCAACCTCAATGACCTCAAGAGGCTTTCCTGTGTTCTTCGCCAGGATTTCATTGAGCTTTTTCCTGGTCTTGATGATGTTATCCGCCACGATCTTGATATCAGTGGCCTGGCCTCTGGCTCCGCCGGAGGGCTGGTGGATCATCACCTCCGCATTGGGAAGGGCGAATCTCTTGCCCTTCGTGCCTCCCGCTAACAGGAATGCACCCATGCTGGCCGCCATACCGATACAAATAGTGGAAACATCACATTTGATGTAATTCATTGTGTCATAGATTGCCATACCCGCGGTTACCGACCCGCCGGGGCTGTTAATATAGAAGCTGATATCCTTGCCCGGATCCTCCGACTCCAGAAACAGCATCTGGGCCACGATCAGGCTGGCGGTAACATCATTTACTTCTTCTCCAAGGAAAATAATTCTTTCCTTTAATAATCTGGAATAAATATCGTAGCTTCTCTCGCCACGACTGGTCTGTTCAATAACATAAGGCACTAAACTCATATCGTTATCCTCCTTTTTAATTGCTGTAGTTTATACATTCCGCCGTTCTGCGGCGACGCAAAACCCGAAAGAAATTCAGAATGAAATTCCAATGGTTTTCATTTTAAAACTCTTTCTATGCGAATTGTACCGTTCAACAATTCACACTACTTCGCCTCAGCAACCACAAGATCAACGGCTTTCTGAACGGCAATGTCAGCCTTCATCTGCTCTTTTTCCTTCTCACCGATTAATTCCTTTAATTTATCTGCTTCCATCTGATACATGGAGGCCATATTCTCCATTTCCTTCTCCAGTTCCTCATCGGATACCTGGATCTGCTCTGCCTTCGCGATTGCTTCCAGCACCAGTCTGCTCTGGATTCTCTTCAGCGCCTGGGGACGTAAGCTCTCCAGGAACTTCCTGGAATCCATTCCGGTGAACTGGAAATACTGCTCGATGGAAAGACCCTGGTACTGTACTCTCTGTGCAAAATCCTCCGCCATCTGTTTTACCTGGCCGTCAATCATGGGCTCGGGAATCTCCATAACAGCTCCCTCGATAATCTTATCCACTATCTCGTTTTCTCTGGCTGTCTTCAGATCCTTCTCTTTGTTTTCCTTAATTGTAGCCTTGATATTCTCTTTATATTCATCCAAGGTATCAAATTCGGATACATCCTGTGCAAAATCATCATCCAGCTCAGGAAGCTCTTTTACTTTGATTTCCTTGACCGTAACCTTAAATAATGCGGGCTTTCCTGCCAGCTCCGCGGCATGGTACTCTGCCGGGAAGGTAACACCCACTTCCGCCTCTTCCCCTGCGTTCTTACCGATCAGCTGCTCCTCAAAGGTGTCGATAAAGGAATGGGAGCCGATGGTCAGAGAATAATTCTCAGCTTTGCCGCCTTCAAATGCAACCCCGTCCACAAAGCCTTCGTAATCAATGACTGCGATATCTCCATCCTGCACCGGTCTGTCTTCCACAGAAATGGTTCTGGAGTTCTGCTCACGCTCTTTGTTTATCTGAGCCATGACCTCCTCTTCGGTCACTTCTGCTTCCTTCTTCTCTACCTCGATGCCCTTATAGCTGCCCAGGGTAACCTCCGGCTTTAAAGCCACCTCCGCAGTAAAGATAAAAGGCTTGCCCTTCTCAATCTGAACCACATCGATCTCCGGTCTGGATACGATCTCAAGGCCGCTCTCCTCGGCTGCCTTCTCATATGCCCCGGGAATTACTTCATTGGCGGCATCCTCATAGAAAATGCCCGCGCCGTACATCTTCTCAATGATGCTGCGGGGGGCCTTGCCCTTACGGAAGCCCTGGACATTGATCTTGCCCTTATTCTTATGGTAAGCCTTCTCTATTGCAGCTTCAAACTCTTCAGCGGAAGCCTCTATCGTAAGCTTTGCCATGTTCTTCTCTAATTTCTCAACCTGTAAACTCATTTTAAATCCTCCTAGTATTTGGGGACGATTTCATCCCTGTTATTATTTCCCGGGGAAAGTCCCCAGCTTATGCTGTATCATACTGTCGTCTGCCATTCTGTTCCTTTTTGATTATACCCGCAAAGCGCTTCTGTATCCATATCGGCAGATATTTTGACATTAGTATATTATAACATACCCATTCTGTAAATACTATTCTTATTTATTCTTATTTTTTTGACAAGGAAAGGTTACTTGCCGATTGAGCGATAACCATAAATTTCTACATAGACACATGCCCCTGCTTCTTCATCATATCAACCACCCGCTCTGCATGGGTGCGGCAGATCTCATCCGTAGCTGCCTCCACCATGACACGAACTACCGGCTCCGTTCCGCTTTCACGAACCAGAATACGCCCGTCATCTCCTAATTCCTTTTCCACCTCCGCCACTACCTTCATAACCGCCGCATCCTCTTTCACGGCTTTCTTGTCATGAACCCTGGTGTTAATGGTCAGCTGGGGGAAAATCGTGATTTCCTTCAGCAGCTCGGACAGGGGAGCCTTGCTCTCCAGCATAACCTCCATAATTTTCAGGGAGGTCAGGACACCGTCCCCGGTGGTGGCATGTTTGCTGAAAATAATATGCCCCGACTGCTCTCCGCCGATGGAATAACCGTTGGCCATCATATTTTCATAGACGTATTTGTCACCCACCGCCGTTTTTTCATAACGGATTCCCTTGTTATCCAATGCCTTATAAAGTCCCATATTGGACATAATGGTGGTGACTACCGTATCATCCTTCAGATCGTTGCGCTTCTTCATATATACACTGCACAGGTACATAATCATATCCCCGTCAATAATCGCTCCCGTTTCATCCACCGCCAGGCAGCGGTCTGCATCGCCGTCATATGCAAAGCCCACATCCAGTCCGTTCTCCACCACGTATTTCTGCAGCTGTTCAATATGGGTGGATCCGCAGTTCCGGTTAATATTGGTTCCGTCCGGCTCACTGTGAATGACATAGGTCTTGGCGCCAAGGGCATCGAATACCCCCTTTGCAACGGTGGTTGCCGCACCGTTGGCCAGGTCCAGCCCCACCTTCCTGCCGGAGAAGGACCGGGTGGCCAGAGAGATCAGGTAGCCTATGTAACGGTTTCTTCCCATGGCATGATCCACGGTTCTTCCGATCTTCTCCTTGGTGGCAAACGGGATATCATCGGTTTCGCTGTCAATATAGGCCTCAATTAATTCCTCCACCTCTGCCTCCAGCTTATAGCCGCTGCCGTTAATTACTTTAATACCGTTATCATAATATGGATTGTGGCTGGCAGAAATCATAATACCGCAGTCAAAGCCCTCCGTGCGGACCGCATAGGAGATGCTGGGTGTCGTCGTAACATGGAGCAGATACACATCCGCCCCGCTGGCCGTGAGTCCGGCTACCAGGGAATATTCGAACATGTAGCTGCTCCGGCGCGTATCCTTTCCGATTACAATATTGGCTTTATGATCCTTTCCGTAATAATGCCCTAAGAATCTTCCTACCTTATATGCATGCATTACTGTTAAATCAACATTTGCTTCCCCCCGGAATCCATCCGTCCCAAAATATTTTCCCATCTGTTTCAAATCCTTTCTGTTATGAAGTGACCTCTTGTCAAGTGTTAATTTCAAGAAATCACTCTTTTTCTTTATTTCTTATTGTTCCAATGCCTGGAGCATATGGATAGAGCCTCAGATTTAACAGTTCCCGGCCT
>JAEWYQ010000005.1 GCA_023395555.1 Bacillota bacterium | reverse complement strand
GCGTAGTAAATTATCTTGGGGAATGATTTGGTCATAAAGCCCTTGATACCGGGATAATGACAATTTCATTTGATCGTTGTTTTTCAGCATTTTTTGCCTCTCCCTTGCCTCGTTTATATGCATAATTGTACCATAAATACACGAAAAAGTCCATCTACTGGAAAGTAGATGGACTTTTTCAGTGCCCTTGATTTCCAAGGGATTTTTTGTGTATTTAAAATAGATGTTCTTGAGGCTGCTTATATCATTATCACCTTCGAACAACAATATCAAATTTTCCTCTGACTTGATCGCTGTCGACACGAAGCTTATAATTCCCTGCTTCTATAGAAAAAGTCTCTTTCTGTGAACAGTCTGCATCAAATGTATAAAGGACCTCATTGTTTTCGTTCTGCAATGTAATCAGCGCATCTCCTTCGTAAATGGACGATTTTACATGGATGGTTATTTCCTCTTTTTCATCAAATCCGAATCCAATGCTGCTGGCAACCATTCCTGTTTCCTTTACATCTCTATGCATCTCAGCCAGCATGGCACTTGCACTCCATATGTAATAGAAAAGGGCTCCCGCAATTAATACTCCGATTATACTAACTAATTTTATTTTTCTCATCCGCACACTCCTCCCATTCTATCTCACTTAGAAACATATCACATGAATTTAAAAATCTATCCCCTGTTCCCTAACCGCACTTTCCCAATACTTCTCGGGGATGAACGGCCAGACAGCTTCTCCGGTTTCCTTCTTACACAGCTCCATAGCTCTTGACAGAACATCCGCAGTTACATCTTTTCCTGTTTTTATAACTTCTTTCACCAATACAACCCACATTGGCGCGATTTTACTGAGACCGCTGGTCTCATATGCATCTAACAGGTCCTGCCTTTCGTAATCCAGCTGGAAATATTCTTCGCTCCACTCACTCTCTGTTCCATGGAGGATGGCAAATTGTGTTTTTCCATCATACTTCAAAGGAACTCCGACAGAACCGGGATTGATTATCTTTTTTCCTAAATACTCGAAGGTTCCCTGTTCATGGGTATGGCCGCACAGCAAAACGTTAGTTTCCAGACACTCTAATGCTTTTCTGGCACTTTCGCTGTCTTTATGTAACTGTTCCCGTGTTGAATTCATGGAGCCATGGCAGCAGCAAAGGAATGGAAATCCTGGGATGTCAATTCTGCAGCTATTTGGAATACTATTAAAAAACTCGAAATCCTTATAGGTTAAATTATGATAGGAATACAGCAAGCATCCGGAGCTTGAACCCGTGATCCATCCCTGCTCCCCGTCGGATTTGTAGTCTATCATGTATTCTTCCCTGTTCCCTTTGATAAACCAGCAGTTATACCTTTCATCCAACTCATACAGCAGCTTCATGGACCGCTGCGGAAACGGGCAGTCACTCACATAATCTCCCAGGAATAAAAAGTTTTCCACCCCTTGGCCCAGGGCAAAATCTATACATTTTTCCAATGCCAAATAATTGCTATGTATATCGCTTAAAACTGCTATCTCCATTTTCTCTCCTGTTTGCCGGACTTTCATTTCAATAACATGTTCAACCCCATCAAGAAGGCAGGTTGGGTTTCTCGCCCGTATTTTCTGCATCCTCCGCTTCATCTATTTCTCGAATCAGTGTATTTCTTTCATCCATGCCTGCATGGTTTTTCCCTCCATTAATATTCCCTTGACTTCACCCATCAAACTATATTTCAAGGCTTTCTCGAGGTTAATACATATTCCAAACGAGAATATAAATTCTCCTTAAAAACATTACCGGGCAGCATTATCGTAAAGCGTCACAATGCTGTCCATAAGCTCCTGATCCAGATCAAACAGTGATTTCTTATCAAGATGATCCTTAAAATAGGCTGTCTTTAACTCAGCAGTTAGTTCTTCCTTTAATGAATTATAGTATTCCTCAAAGGCTTTATTGAATTCATTTCTATAGCTATGCGATGCGGCAGAATAATAAACATAATTATGCCCTCTGTCATCATATTTCACAAAATGAAACCTGGGGTTATTGTTATAAGGCTCGTAAAAGAGATTGAAGCTTAGCTCCTGGGAAATCATCTCATCATCTGCGCTATGTATTATCATCACTTCGGTATCCGTATTTTCAAAGCCTTCGATACAGCTATAGGAAGCATATTTTCCAAATTTGATTTTCTCATATAGGGTAAGGAAGGGCATAAGAACGTCGATCCCATCACCGGCGATCCTTTTTCCTTCTTCATAAATGATATCCATAGACTTATTAAAACCAGCAACCATAACTACGGCTTTTACCTGGGGATGAAGATTGAGTACACTGCCCGCGGAATATCCTCCCCAGCTATGCCCAAACAGCATAATGGGTAAATCCTTAAAGTCTGGCGTTTCCTTTACAAACCGCAGCGCATAATCCAGGTCAATTAATCCCTGGGGTATTCCTCTTACCGCATCGCCTTCACTTTCATCATTTCCCGTTGCGTCATAGGCAAATACAAGATACCCCCTTGATGTGAACAGGTCAGCCACATCCATGTAGGAATTATGTCCGCCTCCGCCCAGACCGTGGGCTATCACCACAAGCCCCTTCACCTTCTCTAAATCCCTGTAATATTTATAGCCAACCAGTGTCTGCCCTTGCTTTGACTTGAAGGTATATCTTTGTGAGCTTAGTCCCTCAAATTCCTCCATGCTTCGTGACATTGGCGCATAGGAAGTATAGCGGCTGCCAAAGTTATCCTCATATATCATTGCCGCAAGACCAAACGGAACAACGAACAGCAATGTAATCAAGACAACACCGAGAATGATAATAGTTTTTCGTTTTTTTCTACTCATCTGTTTTAATTCTCCCCTATAAAGATTAAAGTACCCTATTTAAAATTATTGCTTGCTAGTCAATGATAACATTACCATTAAAATTTTTCCAGTCTTTTAAATATATCTTGTCAAATTCATTGATATTTTCTGGTAAATTATCCTTCGAAAAGAATTCATGCTTATGTGCCTCTTCCGTATTATGCAAAATAGTACCTTCATAGCTGGAGGTTATGAAAATGAATCCTTTACTTTTATCCCGGCTTCTTCATAAGCTTCCCTTGAAATCGTCTCTATGAATTTTTCACCAATTCCATTCCCACTATATTTTTACAACATATACAATAGAATTCACGCTTGGTGAGAATTTCTATCGTCGCGGATAGGAAAAGACGGAGACTCGTTCTCATGAGCCGCCGTCTTCGCCTGTATCATATTTTTAAACGATTATTCTGCTTTTTTAATTTTACGGCCTCCGATGACAACACCAACTAATAAAATTGCTGCTACAGCCGCGAGTATGTAGCCACCATACAGATTTTCACCTGTTTTGGGTATATCTGTTGTAGCTTCATCTGTGTTGTTGCTTTGATCAGGTGTAGTATCGGTATTCGCTGTCTCAACCGCATCAACAGTAGCCTTAACTATTACAATTTCTGCGCCGTGTCTGTATTCTTGGACATTGCCGCCAAAATCAATTGTATATTTTGCCAAATCCAGATTTATGGTGTTACCAAAGTTTACAGGATAATCCGGATATACATCCTTATAAACATCATTCCATACTCCCGTTTTATCAGATGTCAATACTGTGTATGCCCAGTATCCAATGACATCGATTACCCTTAAGTCTTCTTTGAAGGTAACGACTTGTTTATCTCCATCCGGCTCTATCGTCAGCGTTGCGGGTTCTATTTTTGTAAATGCAGTGCCGTTTGCTTCAGCTGTTGTTTTGGCACTATTATTTGCCCCATCCCAGCTGGACTGACCTACCAGATTCATGATTTTCTTGTTATAGTCCTCAATCCCTTTAAAACGAAAGGTTAATGTAAAGGCAAAATCACCCTGGTCAACCTCATCACCATTATCATTTGTTACCATCTTAGGCTCATCTGTTAAAGTTACTTCATATCCGTTAGGAACGGAGCTTTTAAATAACTCTAAAAGAGCTTCGGGAGATTTGATATAGCCTACTTCATTTGTTTTATCAAAATTGTTGCCTACCTCAGGTACATCATTCTTTGGAATGCGAACGGTAAAATTCGCTGTGCCCTCTTGCGTAACCGGATCAAAGGTTAAATCATAATTTGGTACTCCAGCTTTACAGGCGGTTAAGGATATTAGTGCTAATGCTACTACCATGATTAATCCAACTACTTTTTTCGCTTTCTTCATTCTATAGTTCCTCCTAGATTTTTTATATTTTATACTTATCCAACTGTTTACCGTTGCTGGATAAGTTAAAATTCGATCATGCCAATATTGCTACTAATCGGACCTTTCCTTTGTTGCTTTTCGGATTTTTAGTAAAAGAAAAATCAAAAACGGTATATCTATAATTAAAGAAAAGACACATAAATAATACGATGATGTACCTGCTTCCAGGTTAAGTAAGCAGAACAAAATCAGTATTAATAATATGATAACAGCTACCAGAAAACCTTTATAAACAGAAGTCCGATCCATGATAGTCATCCTTTCCTGTGTTGAACATTATTCTGAACTCAGCTTATCCTTGCGTAATGACCATTCCGGTATATCCTTCACCCTATGGCAGGCACACAATCCATTTCCATGTTTTAAGAATTCCGGTTCGTCTTTCATGCAAATATTCTCCGCATAACAGCAGCGTGGATGGAACCGGCAGCCGGAAGGGGGAAATGCTGCACTTGGCATATCAATACTCTTCAGTGGTAACTCCCTCTTTTTTTTCGCAATTGTTGGATCAGGGATCGGTACAGCGATTAACAAGGCCTGAAGATACGGGTGTGACGGATGCTCTATTACTTCCTGAACATTTCCGTACTCCACTAATTTCCCAAGATACATGACGCCGATATTCCCATCTCTTGCGATATAGCGGGCTGTTCCAAAATCATGGGTAATATAGACAAATGCGATGTCTAATGTTTTGTTCAGTTTTGTCATCAAGTTCAGAATTGATATACGGAGGGATACATCAATCATGGAGACAGGCTCGTCAGCTACAATTAATTTCGGCTTCATTAGAATTGCCCTCGCCATAAGAATGCGCTGTCTCTGCCCTCCGGAAAGTTCATGCGGATACTTGTCTAGTTCCTCGTGATTGATTCCTACCATGTCCAATGCTTCATATACCATTTTCAAAGCATCTGCCCTGTTTTTCGCAATCTTTTTGTGTAATACCGGGCCGCATAAGGAATGTCGCAAGGTTTTTACCGGATTTAATGCTGCATAGGAATCCTGTTGAACCAATTGCACAGATCTGCGAAATTCTTTATGTGCCGACTTATCCATGCCATAGATATCTTTTCCATTAAAATAAATCTTTCCTCCCGTTGGTTTCAGCATACCTATAATCACATTGCCTAACGTTGTCTTACCGCATCCGCTTTCACCAACGATAGCTAATACCTCTCCACTGTGAATATCTATATTGATATCAACAACAGCACCGACACGAAAAGGCTCTTTCAGGAAACCACGTCTGCTTTCATAATACATATCCACATGCTCTAATGACATAAGAGGAACGTTTTGGGCGTTTTTCACATTACTCATGAGCCTTCTTCTCCTTTCTGCAGCATCCATTGTAATGACATGCTGCATAATGGTCCTCACTGACTTCAACCAAAGAAGGCACTTCACCCCTACATTTTTCTGTAGCATAAGCACATCTGGGATGGAATGCGCATCCAGAAGGAAGATCAATCAGGTCCGGCGGAGCTCCTTTAATCGGCTCCTTATCATCCATTGTATCCAGCAAAGAGGGGGCCGCCGTAATTAAAGCATTGGCATAGGGATGAGCTGTTTCAGCAAATACCGTAAAAATATCACCTACCTCAACGATCCGGCCGGCATACATAACTGCAATACGGTCCGCCACCTTAGCAACAACCCCAATATCATGAGTTAACAGCAGCATCGATACATCCGTTTCATTATGTATTTTATCAAGAATTGAAAAAATATAATCCTGTGTTATAACATCTAAAGCTGTTGTAGGTTCATCCAAAATGATGACCCGTGGATTTAAAAGCATACTGAAGGCAATCATTACTCTTTGTTTCATACCACCGGACAATTCGTGCGGATATAATTTCAATACCCTGTCCGGGTCTAATCGGACATCCTCTAATAGCTGCCGGAAATGGCCGATCATTTCCTCTTCCTTTGCATTTGGATTATGAATCAGATAGGTTTCCCAAAAATGCTGCCTGACCGTCATCAGCGGATTTAGTGAGCTCTGTGCTGACTGGAATATCATAGATACATCTTTCCATCTGTATTTCAGAAGTTTATCATTCTTAAACTCCAAAATATTTGCTCCATCATACAGAACTTTACCGGAGGTTACTTTACCAGAGGCATTTACCATATTCAACATCGTAAACGCCAAAGTACTTTTTCCGCTGCCGCTTTCTCCGACAAGCGCTGTAACGCAACCCTCACGAAGATCAAAATCCACATGATTAACCGCTTTCAAAATACCTCTTGGTTTCTTAAATTCTACTGTTAAGTCTTTCACTTCTATACAATTGCTTTTCATAAAATAACCAAGCCTCTCTTACTTTTTATCCTTCATTACTCCGTTCTTAGCCTTGGATTTAAAGCTTCATCCATTCCACTGCTGAAGAAAATACAGCCAAGTTGCAATAATGCCAGACATACAATTGGAGTAGTAAAGTAAATCAAGCCCTTTGGATTATACGCTATTCCCGTGTTCTGTAATGCTAAGCTTAACATGACACCCCAGTTTGTCGGACGATATGTCAGAACTCCCAGCATCATTAAACCCATACTGGAAGCAATACCGCTTTGGAACAGACCTATCACTTGTACTGCCAGTAAAGAAACCATATTCGGAAGAATTTCCCTGAAGATGATATATATATTGCTCAGTCCCATAATACGGCATGCAACAATGTACTCTGCATGCTTTAAGGACAGGATTTGTCCGCGAACAATTCGTGCTACACCACCCCAGGATACAATAGCCAGGATAAAACCTGCTGCCCATATATTTTGTACATTAAAGGATACTGCTAAAATCAGCATCAAAGGGAACGCCGGAATGGTAAGGAATATATTTATGACAAAATTCAGTGCGGTATCCACAAAACCACCTACAAATGCAGCGGCAGAACCAATCACGACACCGATGCCAACAGCCATAACCGCGCATACAATACCCAGCGTTATTACGTCCTTAGATCCGTAAATCACCTGCGCCATAATATCCCTACCCACATAATCCGTTCCCAATAGATGAGCAAAGGATGGCATCTGAAAACGGTTCGCATAATCCACCGTCATATCCAGAGGTGTGATGGCAACACCAACCGTTGCCATAAGAACAAACATCAAAAGTATAAAAAAACCAATGGTAGCCTGACGATTACGGAATATTACTTTAAAGAAATCCTTAAAAGATTTAATGAATCTGCCCATATTATTACTCCAATCTTATCCTGGGATCCAATTTACTGTATAACAGGTCTGCTATGAGATTTGCCATGATAACCGAAACTGAAATAACTAATAACAATCCCTGATACAGGATATAATCACGTTCACCTAATGCTTTTGTCAAATAAGTGCCCATTCCAAGATACTGGAATTGTCCTTCAATCAATGGAGCTCCGCCAATCATTCCTCCAAAGCTCATAGCTAATAGCGTTACCATAGGTATCATGGCATTTTTCTTCATATACCTCCGGATAATAATTTTATTCGGAATTCCTCTTGCCCTTGCTGCAAATACATAATCACTTCCCAATACATTGATTGAGCTGCCCTTCATATTAAGAACCCAGCCGCCGGTTGATGTAATAACATAGGTTGCAATCGGAAGTACCGCATGTTTTATTACACTCAACAGAAATGGCAAATTAAAACCCGGGGTTACATCGATGCTGTAAACACCGGACATAGGGAACAGCTGCAGCTGATAGACAAATATAATAGACAAGATAATTGCCACAATATAATTTGGAACAGTTGAAACTATGGTCACATAAAAGGTTATGATATTATTGATAAGTCCCTTCCTTTTAATTGCCATAATTGAACCAAGCTGCATTCCTATAATAAAACTTAATACCAGTGAAATAGAAACGACAAAAATCGTCCATGGCAATGCAACTGCCAGTACACTCTTCACAGTAACCTTAGGGTTGATCATCGATGTTCCCAAATCTCCTTTTGACAGCGCTTTTACATATCTCAAGAACTGCTGTCCAATGGGTTCACTGGGATTATAATTATATCGATCCGCTACACGGTCGTATGCTTCCTGATAGGTTATTCCCATCATCGCAGATTCTTCTCTGGCTTTCGGGTCAATAATATCACCGGGCATCATACGTAATACAATAAAAACCACAATAACAACTGCAACTAATGTTATTAATGAGGTTCCTAGCTTTCTTAGTAGAAATTTAATTGTCATAATAAACCACCTTATAGAAGATCAGCCAGGAAGTTCAAAACATCGCTTTATAGGGGTATAAATTTCATGTCCTGAACTTCCCGGTGTTAAATAGGAACCATTATTTAGGTCTTACTTGATTGCGTATAAATACTTCTGCAAACGGAGCATAAGCTCTATTCAGCACAGCAATGTCCTCGTACTCCTCATCCGTGTCAGGCAGAGGCAACATACGGTCATATTGATCAAATTCTTCTTCCATCGGCAAGCCTTTTGATGATGCCTTATTCTCCCAAATTGCCATAACATTCTGATACAGATTAATTCCAATGGCATTATCATTCGTAGCCCATGCTAACCGTCCAACCAAATCGCGGTATACTTCGTCATCGTCATTCATAAACAAAAGTGAATTCACGGCTTCCTCAACATCAATGTCTTTTCCCTCATAATCCTTCAGAATAAGTGGCTGGCCCATGTCAATCCCTGCCTTTTCTGCAATTTCGCCGTAATAGGTATTGAATGTCTTATAGGGATCCGTGATATTCCATGTCATATCAATAAAATCAATCATCATGTCATATGCGCCATCCTTCATATTGGACACAATAATGGTTGCTTCCACTGCTTTTGCTTCGGTTGGAAAGCCGTAGGTTGTCAGCTGCTGCGCAATTTCTGTTGCTGCGGTAATACCTTGTGCACCCCAGCCGCCATTTGCAGCAATTACCAGCTTATAAGTACGGCCATTCATATCCTGCCAGATACCATCACTGTTTCTGGACCAGCCTGCATTCTCCAGCATTTGAGCGGCTTTTTCGGTATCTCCGCTATAACGGGTTATCTTATCAAGCACATTCTGATCGATATACTTACTCATTGAGGAAGGAACCAGACCTGTAGTAGCTACATCACTTTCAACGGCCCAATAGTTAGCGACTTCACGTACCGGTTTTTTATTAATCACTTCATTAAATGCCTGTCGAACCAACTTATCATTTAATGGCTGGGCATTGGTATTAAATATAACACCAACACATTTTTGTTCCAACAGAGGATACATTACCATATCCTTATTGGCATCAAGTATTGTCCTTGCCATATCATAGGGCAGCGTACCTACGAAATTATCGGTTCCTCCCGTGGTTAAAAGTGAATTGTAGTCAGCCACGGTACTCATTATGAGCTTTTGGAACTGCAGTTTATCCCCATCGGGGAAATAAGGATTAACCACCAGATCAACCTCGACATTCGTAACCTTATCTACCATATAAGGTCCCGTTCCGATTGGTGCATCAATATCTATATTTTTGAATTCATTATACAGCTCCTTCAGCTGTTTCTTTTGCTCATCCTCGAATACGAGTCCGAAAGGAGGGCGTTTATCCCGCTCTTCACCGGCATACTGTCCGCCCTTTTTCATAATCTCTGCAACCTGATCTGCATAGGCTCCAAAAATCTGATAAGGAGTCACTGCCTGCCAGCCTTCCGCCAGAAACAGCATTTTCTGAGTATCTGCTATTACCGGTTCTGCCCAGACGAACTCTAATGTATATTCATCCAAAACATTGATTTGATCCAAATGTTTATTAATTGCAGCGGAATTAATATTAATCATATAATATGTCCACATATCTTTTGCGGTAAAAGGGGTTCCATCACTCCATTTCCGATTATCCTGCAGAGTCACAATGGTCTTATTTCCTTCATGCTTCCAATCCTTTGCGAGCCTTGGTATCACTTCATCCGTTCCTACGATGAGAAGAAACATGGATTCGTATATATATGTTCCGGGATCTCCTACCTGGGCACCAATCAAATTCCCTCCAAATCCCGGCGGTGCAGGCCAATAACCCCCTGCCAGCCTTTTTACTCTTTCTGTATTTATCGTTGGCTCTGCATTATAATCCTCTTCTGCATTGCCGACCGAGTTATTATTGTTACTATTACTGTTATTGCTACCGTTACCGTTATTGCTGCTGTTATTGTTCACATTTTTATAACATGCTGTAAATGACAACATAATCAATACAATAAACAACATTATGGCTGTAAACTTTCCCATAACATTCTTCGATGTTTGTTTCATTCTCACAACCCCTTCCTTTCCCTTAATATTCTCCTAATATTCTGTTAAATTTATTAATAAAATAAATCCGGGAGCATATAAATTCACCATTAATCCGTTATAACAAGTCTGCTTTGATTATTATAATAATTGTGTTCATCATACTAACTATTTTACTAGAATTTCGTTGATCTCTCCATAACGTTCTTGTAATACCTTAGTACAATATTGCTTATTATTGTGCTTCTATCTGACTATTTTGCTTTTTTAACATTTCTGCTACCATCTTGAGGTTTTCCAAGGGAGTCTCGTTTGGTACCTCACAACCGGCAGATATGATTGTGGTGGATGAGGATTCTTCAAGACACTTTAAAACAGCATCAGCAACATCCCTGGTACTTCCTTCCAGCAAAATAGCAACCGGGTCAAAATTACCACAGAAACTTGCCTTATTACCAAATTCCATATTGGCTCGCCTGAAGTCAACCATCCAATCACAGTCAATGATATCCGCCCCGGAAGACAGGATCGGCTCAAACATCGGGTTGATATTGCCACATATGTGCAGCTTTGCCTTAGCACCCTCTCTGTGTATCGCTTCGATAATCCTCTTCTCATAAGGAAGTCCAAATTCTTCGTATAATGTCGGACCAATTAAGGAGGTAGCAGCATCACCGACACCGATAATATCAGCACCTGCTCTAATCTGGGCAACAGCGAATTTAATTGCCTGCTCCGTACATATCTCAAGTAATTCCTTGGATGCCTCCGGTTCCTGTATGATGTCCAGCATCATCTCATTGATATCCCTAAGGTCACATGCCTCTGCAAATGCACCCTCTACCCAGCCCTGGACTGCACACTCCTTTTTTGCATACTCAGCCATTCTCTGGACAGCCAGTATACGGTCGTACGTTCTCCTACAGGATTCCGGATGATATACCTTGACCTTAGATATATCTTCTATGTCCGAAACAAAAGGTACAGGTGCATACGGAACGCCGTTTTCGGGGAAAACCACCGTTGCTCCAAAACCTTCAGCCTCCCTCATAGGGTCGGAAATCGCACTCAGAATATCAATATCAAAATCTTCTCTGCAGCGGATTGCTGCTTCTGTAAGCACTTTATAATCAGTTACAAATTCCCGGTAGCTTGCCCCTATGTATTTTGCACCAAAACCCATGATAATGCAGTTATTGGGTACACGGTCCACCGGCTTACCGGCCATTCTTGCAAATAATCTTTCATAAGAATTCATAATGATCCTCCTCTTTTCTAAATAAACTTATTTCTTATTAATATGAATGCAAGGGAAAGTAGTCCGTCTTAGAATGGTACATCCAATGGGGATGAGTTCCACCCACTGCGGAACCGCCCAGGAGGATAACATTTTTGCTTCCATTGTTATAGGGGATTTTTCCCATTCAAACTCATCCGTAGTATTATATTTCATACGAATTGATTCCTCAGGATGCTTCTCATCATAAAGAAGTGTATACTCCCAGCTGGTATTTTCTTCCGGAAGATAATTCGTATCGCAGAAGGGTTCCAGGCCGTAATGGTAGTAATCTTCCGCCACGGCAGGAATATTCAGGGAATATAGTAACGGTCCGTTTGCAACTGCCGTTGTTTGATCAATGGCTTTAATTAATTTCGGTTTAGACACAAAGGTTAAAACAATGCTGTCTCCGTCATGGAACTGACCTTCCAGCTTAATACATGCTCCCTTTCCCATCTTCTGAACTTTCCCTTCTGCCACCATACCATTATAATAAAGACTGGTATGTGTACTCCATTCAGGAATTCTAAAATGGATTGCCGTACTGAAATCACCCTCGGATGATATCTTGAATTCAATCTTATTTTCAAACGGGTATTTCGTTATTTCTTCCATAACTACTTTCCTACCGTCAATTACCGTATTTAAAATGCAAGGCCCATAGAAGGGAGTATATAGGTTCCCAAACTCATCTGTCAACCACATATTTTCCATATGATATGGCATTACCTTACATGAATTCGGCGCACAGCAAACCGCCGCATCAATATGTGTCGGTGAGTAATCCCAACGATCACCGACTGATTTTGATGCTTTATATAGATTATCAGCACAAAGGTATAAGATTGCCTTTCCATCCTGGCGTCTGGCAGCCATAGCGGAATTCATGACCATCCATTCCTCGTAATCCGCGTAGGAAAAGTCCTCCATCTGCAAGAGTCCTGCATTAAAGCTGAACATCAGCTCCGTTGTAGAACAGTATTCATAACCTATTCCAGGAATGGGGTAACACTTGCCGATATCGATACCCTCCTTTTTCGTTTCAGAGAGATTTCCCTGATAAGCACCAATTAATTCGTCTGATTTACAGGAGCCGGAAATCACCAGATTTTCTTTCAGCTTCTCCAATGCACTGTTGAAAACGGAATAGTAAATAGGTTTTCCGGTTGATTTGAATAACAACAATGGTATTCTTAACTGCTCACAAGTATGCGGGCCATGTCCAACAAAGGGAACATCCGGATCCGTGGCCTTATGGCTGCTGATATCATAGCAGGGAAATATAGCATCCGGCGAATACTTAGAATAATCTTCATATAAAAACTCACAGAACGTTAAATATTCCGGCTTTCTCAAGTAATCAAACATATCCAGTATTGGTTCAATCACCATAATACTATGGGTCTTGCTTCCGTCTTCATCAGGAATCTGATAAAGGGATCTGTCATCTGCAAGAGGTCCATATTGGGTAACAATCAAATCCGTCAACCGCTCTAATGCATTGATTATCCTTTCCTCTTTTGTATTTTGATAATATACGATTAAACAACGCATAATTCGGCTTTGCGTCCATAGTTCTCCGCTTCGCCTGCCATTTCCAAAACGCTCTTCCGGCTCGAATATACCTATGTAGCCATCTTTATCCTGCTCCTGTAGGATGTTGTTGATATAGTTCTTAGTATCCTCAAGCATTTCTTTATCATTCAAGGTGAATGCCAGCCGGATATAAGCTTCTCTCCAGCTGCCTTCTGTCTCTCCCGGCCACCACGAACTCCATACCCCCTCTGCGACATCCTTCACCTTATTCTCTGCAAAGATACCACAATCAGCATCGTGACAAAGTTTTCCCAAGTTCCCTGTGATACCGTTTTTATCACGGAGCAGATGCTCCTTTATCCAACCTGCCGGTTCAATTTTCCCATTTACTATTTTTAACATAAGTCTCTCCTTCGTAAGTGTATTTTCCCCTTAATAAAGTTATTGCAATGAACATGTACCCACAGGATAGATAGCTTGGTATTTCCCATCTTTTTTATAGATATACAGCATATCTTCCCCTTCAAAATCTATCACCAGATCATGGAATCTCTCATGAACAGACAGCGGATTATGCAGGGCATCGTTACCGTCTGCCGTAAATATCAGAGTACCATCCTGTAATACACAACCATTTTCAAATCGATTCGGGGAAACATCCCATTGCTTTAGCTGGGAAACGATTTTCTCCGGCGAATACAATTCCTTAATACGAACCCCTTTTTCCAGCAGCTTAAGATCGCTGTCCATAAGCTCTTGACCGTTGTCATATTCATGCGCTTCTCCTGCAACAATCAGACGGGATGCATCAAGCTCTGACAAAAAGGCAAAAAATGAGCTATTCAGGCTGTCCGGTGCCAGTAATATTACTGCATCATAATCCTGTGTCCCATATTTTACTTTCCCGTCCGTTACGATAAGACTGCCGTTTTCTATTTCGCTTGTAGGTACCAGATCGCACATAAAGTGTTTGAAAATCTGGTCTGCACATTCCAGTACGGCCGAAAGTATCTTATGCCTTGGGTACCAGGGTGACGCAGCCTGGTCATTATAAAACCAGTTCAGGGAATTCTCCATACCATATAATATCAGCACCCGGCAATCCGGAGATGCCATTTGATGGGCGTCCATCGTTCTTACAACTGCGTCCATCTCTTCTATACGTTCTAATAGTCCTTGAGGCTTTAGTTCAAGTACAACCGTTTCATTCGGACATTCATAGGATAGATAATGGGTTCGTCCGCCAAATCTTACATTATTCCATGTTTCTTTATAATAAGTTTTAATATCCCTGGTCCCCATGGAATACCACATATTATACCAGTATGAACTGCCCCATTTATGGGTTAAGGAAGTACGGATAGGCATTATTACAATCTCATCCGTCTGCGCAATATCTCTAATTGCTTCCCACCAATAGTATCCATTTTTAAAACCTTCAAAATTTTGCAGATAATTGTTTCCCCACCAGGTAGGGTGAACACCATAAAAGGTATCTTTCCCCAACTTACTTTTAGCCAGACGATACATACTCTCATCATTTTCGCGCATTATTTTGCGAAATATTTTATGATACGCATTTACCTTCTGTATACTCTTTTGACGGTTTCCCTCTTCCTCATAATAGAAATACATAAGATCATCGAGAAGATGTTCCCCCGTCAGTTCCTTATAATATCCGGCAAAATTATCAGAATAAGTTACATGCTCCATAAACAACTTTGGCTTTTTTAAAGGTTCTGCTTCACCGGTTTCCTTTTCAACTCCAATGATTACGTCATATCCCCATTCATCCGACATCACACCGTCTATACCAACATCCTTCACCTTATCCAGCAGATGGCTATAGAACTCTGGAAAATGCTCAGATGCCAGATCCGGGATTGCCTGCGGGATGCCAATAAAAACGACTGCCGTCTTACCGGCTGCTTCACTTCCTGCATCCATCTCAATGAATGTATGGCTTTCATCTAACGCGTTCAGTCTTACTGATTGATCCGCCCGGAAGCAGCTGTTTGTTTTGAATTTATGCTCTTCCCTCTTCTCCAAAAGGAATGAAGAAAGCAGAACAGGCTTTTTGCAATCCGCTATCCGCCAGTAATGGGGAACTGCACTCGTATCCATGACAAGCTGTCCCTGCCCACGTTCATCCAGGGTGACCTCCGTTGCAGTCGTAAGAAATGCAGTTTTCTCTGTATACTGTTCATAAAAGCTTGCTCCTTCATTTCTCGGGCAAACTTCAATTACCAGCTTTCTTCCTAACTTATGCAGCTCACTGCTACATAACTTTAACGTATATAAAAGCT
Organism: Bacillota bacterium; assembly: GCA_023395555.1. Classification (GTDB taxonomy): domain Bacteria; phylum Bacillota; class Clostridia; order Lachnospirales; family Lachnospiraceae; genus Mobilitalea; species Mobilitalea torta. The sequence goes on along the minus strand of JAEWYQ010000005.1, from coordinate 37,843 downwards.
TCTCATCATCTAACCTACGCTTAATCCAGTGCAGTCCAAGAAATATTGTTTGAGCAGCAGTCCGTGAACACAGGTCATGAACGGAACCTATAATATCTGAATCCAAAGTTGAATCTTCCCATTTCCAGTAAATTACGCTTCTATTCATACTTTCTTTAGAACCTCTCTTTCCTTTATTATTATAGTATTGAATCGGTACTATCCTCTATAATTATCTTGCCACCGACCAATATATAATTGACATTTTCCATGATTTTGATTAAAATAGTTTTATTAAAACCGTCAAAAACAACAATATGTCCTGTTACTATTTACTATCGAGAAACAAGACAGGGAGGTATCGGAGAGAAAACCATGGAATTAACAACCAATATGCCGCTTCACGAAGATATCATAATGCCCAACACTGAATTACCAATTAATTTTATAGAGCATAATCATAATGTTACCGGGCCTTTCTGTATTCTGCATTGGCACAATGAACTGGAAATGGTATACGTAAAACAAGGGTCGATCAGTGTTGGTTGTAAAACAGATACCATAGAAGCCCACACCGGTGAGATTATTTTTATTAACAGCAATGAACCCCACAGTTATCAAATCACGGAAGCTCCTATCGTATTATATTGCTGTACTGTTGACCCGGTTATTTTACAGGGACGATATATCACGAGCTATGACTCGCAATTCATCTCACCAAATAGTACGGTTACCATTTTTCAAAATCATATCGTAAAGGATGCTTTATTAGTGCAATATTTTCTTACAATGTGGGATGAAGGCAAGAAGAAAATAAGAGGTTATGAATATGCCATCAAGTCTAACCTTTATGGTATCATTGCTTTGATGGTTCGTAACCATACGCAATCCACCCTCTCCAATAAGCAGTTTCTATATAAGAATCGAACTTTAAATAATATCAATAAAGTTATTGAATATATTGAAAAAAAATATTATACGGATCTCAATTTAGATTTATTGGCTGATTACCTTGGATTCAACCGTTATTATTTCTGCCGGCTATTCAAGGAGACAACCAGCTGTACTCCAATCCAATACATCAACAATTACCGGGTGCATCAAGCTGCTATTCTGATGCAGCAGAATCCTGATCTGAGCATCACTCATATCGCAACTCAGGTAGGCTTTAATGATTCCAATTATTTCACCAGGGTTTTTAAGAATGTGATTAATGAAGCACCCTCCGCCTATCTGAATAAAATAAAGGAAAAAATAGAACAACTCGATAATTAATAAGCCCTATCCCTCTTCTATTCCATCAGTATCCTGATTAATAGAAAACAGGCAGGGCTTATTTTGTAATATATTATTATAATCTATGGTTATTTCGGGCGTCAGCTATAATCCAAAGATCCGGATTGCATTTCCATGCATCAGATTTTCCAGTTCTTTTGTAGGCTTTTCTTTGTATTCATCCATCATCGTTTTATAGAAAGAATAGCTTCTCTCCCCGTCAATTGGAGCATCGCTGCCAAATATCATCTTTTCACTGCCGCAAATCCGGATTGCTTTCTGCACTTTATCATATGGTACCCATGTAGTATCACCGATTAAGTTATCTGCCTTTGCCAGGCATTCAACTGCCAATTCGTTATCCGAGCATAAGCCCATATGAACCATAATGAAGGATACCCTCGGAAACCGTTTCGCCATGGCAAGCAGCTGCACCGGATTCGATAGCTTATCATTCGCCGTATGAACGGATACCGGCAGATTTAACTGACTGGCAATCTCTATATAGCTATTATAACGGCTATCCTCTAATGCCAATCTGGAGTAGAATGGGTGCAGTTTCAACCCCTTCACATACTTTCGGTTCTCCTGTATGAACCGATATACTTCATCCACATTATTTTCCGTTACCGGTTTGCACCAAAAAGACAGATAAAACCTGCCCTGAGATGTTTTGACTACTTCCAGCAGTTCCTGATTGGCTTTCATCTGGGGGATCTGATTTGGCATCAGTTCGTCTGCATCAGCCCGATATTCACAACATTCGATTGTGGAAATGATTCCTTTATCAATTCCGTTGCTTTCCATCTGTTGTTGTAAGGTATTATAGTTTAATTGGAAATTACCATAGTTTCCGTAATGCAGATGCGTATCAATAATCATCATCTAAGACCTCCAATCATCAGCGCTCATTTATTATTATGACAGGATTTTCAGTATTCTGCAACTTAACGGCTTCATAGTCAGGTTGAAAACCTCATCCTGTTCATAAAAGCTTTCTTCTGACAAAAGATCGACTGAAACCTTCCCTTTCAGTTTTACGGTAATATGCTGCTCGTTCTCCGTATTATTAAATAGACAAGCGAGTTGTTCCCTTCCGTCATCCCGAATAAAACCCATGAAGTTGGTAGCAACATCAGCCGCCAGAGGTTCATACCTTCCATAGGTTAATACTTTATGCTCTGAACGGATATGAGTAAGCTTTTTATAATAGTCATGCATGGATGCTGAAGCTTCATTATCCTTCCATATCATTTTCCTGCGGCTGTCATTAATATCCCTGCCCTCTAATGACTTCTCATCTCCATAATAGATACAGGGCATACCAACATAGGTCATCAGGAAGGCCGCTGCCATCTCCTGTTTCTTGTAATTCAAATTCGTTAATGTGATAAACCGTCCGACATCATGGCTGTCGATGAAATTCATCATTGACTGGGTATGATCTCGACGGTATTTCATGGTCAGACGATTCAATGTCTGCCCAAACTGGTATGCGCTCAAGGAATTCAATCCAAAAAATTCCCAAATTGCATACATCAGAGGATAATTCATCACGGAATGGAATTGGTCCCTTCCCAGCCATGAGGCTGCATCATGCCATACTTCTCCGATTAATGCGAAATCCGGCTTCAACTGATCCATCTCATATCGGAACCGGCGCCAGAATTCATGGGGTAATTCATTGGCAACATCAAGGCGGTAACCATCAACATCACATTCCTTAACCCAGAATCTTGCGATATCCAAAAGTTAATCCTGTACTTTCCGATTATCCGTATTGAATTTTGGCATCACATCGTAGAAGCCAAAGGTTTCATAATTCGGATTTTTCCCCATCTTTACCGGGAAATCGTGAATATGATACCAATCTGCGTATTCCGAAGCTTCACCTTTCTCGAGGACATCCTGAAATGCAAAAAAGCTTGAGCTGCTCTGGTTGAATACAATATCAAGCATCACCCTCATACCTTTTTTATGACACGCATCTACCAGTTCTTTCAAATCTTCGTTTGTGCCCAGGCATGGGTCTACCGAATAGTAATCAACCTCGTCATATTTATGGTAAGAATTCGCCGTAAATACAGGATTTAAATAGAGTAGAGTAATACCCAGATCCTTGATATATGACAGATTTTCGATAATACCTTTTATCGTACCTCCGAAGCGGGATTCCACCTTAATCTTGTTATTTACGATGTGACTGACAGGGCGTTCTTCTATACTCTCCCTGCCATTCGCAAAGCTGTCCGGAAATAGCTGATACATTATACTTTCCTTAAGCCATTTTGGCACATGGGGGGTATCCTGCCTATGCAGATATGGCATTTGATATTGTTGATGCCTGCCCCATCTATAGTCAAGACTAACTCCGTCCTGGTATAAGAATAGATGGCTGCCCTTTTGGTCAACAATTTGGAAATAATAACACATCCTTGTATATTTACAGGTGAATTCTGTACTGAAGTAATCATATAATTCATCACTCATCACTAAATTCAAGGTGATACGGATTGGCTGTTGCACTGGATTTCGATCATACCGGTCATCGTATATCATTACAACTTCTGACAAATCACCCTTCTGTGCTTTTACGGTAATCACAATAGTCCCCTCATCCGTCAGGTAACACATGTCACTATCTGCACGGTGGATAATCGCTTCCTTTATCATAGATTCGTTTCCTCCATGTGGCTTTTTTATTATTATATATTATTTGACTAAATGCCTCCATCACGATATTGCAAACAGACGATATTATATTGACAAGTTTCGCCTTATCCACGATCGGACAGCCTTCCTTTCTTGCATATGGATAAATGGTACTATATAATTTTACGTAGTATAAAAGAAAATAAACGATCTAAAAATATTCCATATTGCGCATATTCACCAATTCGTTCCAGATGTTTTTGCTGATACTCCTGAGGCGTCAGCTTCAATATAATCCATAAGGTCTCCGATTTATTCCTTCTCTCAAACTAACTCTGGCATATTAAGCAAAAATAACCTTGCATTTTCAGCTATGAAAGTGCAAGGCAGTAAGTTGTGTGGTATATAAATAGTCTTAAGTTTAATCGATAGTATAGAAATCTCTTAATATCTCTTAATTATAATAACACATTTTTAAGTCCTTCAAAATCGAGATAATCTTCAATGAATTGCTTACGAAGAAGTCCCAACGGAACGAACTCGTTGTACTTCCCGTCGATCTGCACCTTATCGGGCAGGGGCAAGTCATAAAGGTTCAAGTCACTACGGAGAATATCGTAGATAATCTTCTCCAGCTCCTCTTTGGTCCCCTCGAAAATCACCTCAAGGTAAACACAGGTGATCCAGGGAAGCTTACTCTTTATTTTTCTGTGCCGCAAAGCATAGTTCAAGGTCATTAATTGTCTTGTTCCCACCCAGGGGAAGATAGCGTATTTTCTATCGGACAACGGAGTCACCAGGTTGTCCAGTATGCCGCTGTTGCGGGCTATATATTGAATTTCGGCTAATCTGTCCTGGCAGCGGACGCTTAAATACGGATAAGTATTGCTCTCTTTCAGAACACTGCATATTTTACGGACAAGAACCGTATGGAGCTCGGCGTTAAAGTCCACATTCCAGTCCACAACCGACACACCCGGAACCTTTTTCACAAAGATGACCTTCGACTTTTCATTTACATCCACCGTCTCCCATGCTATGCCCGCCAGCGCAAAACGGGTGCCAACGGGGTAAACCTTATCCACCGTACCGATGGTTCGGTTTTCATCCTTTACCAGGAGATATTCCGGGGCAAGAAATACGGTCAGGAATTTATGGCTGTTTACGATCTTCTCCCCTTCGCGCCCGATGATCAGCCCGCCATGCTCGGTACGCTGCAGCTGGTCCATATCAAGCATATGGGAGAGCAGCCATTTATAATCCTCCTGGGGGATGTTTCGAAAGCACCCCAGCGAAAGAACCGACTGGGCAAGGCCCGCAGGGGACATCTCACCGTTGCTTTTCAAGCAGCTCATGGTCTGGTGATACAAAAGATTATACGCATGATTCTGAGGCGGAATCGGCTCCATCCAGTGATCCTTTAAATAAAGCTCAATGATCCCAATGGTCCGGATGAACTCCCAATTAATCGGTCCCAGTATATCGGCGGAATTGATTCTTATGCTCTCCACAAAGGTAAAAAGCAGCTGGGGAACCTGTCCCCGACGGCCGCACCGGCCCAAACGCTGGGCAAAGCTGGAGACATTCAGCGGTGCCCCAACCTGAACGGCCTGGTCAAGAGAGCCTATGTCAATACCCAGCTCCAGGGTAACGGTGGCTCCGGTCACAATCTTTTCGTCGGCGGATTTCATTTCATCCTCCGTACTTTCCCGCAGCAGAGCCGAAACATTGCCGTGATGGACCCGATATACATCCGGTGCTTTGTTTTTCAAGGCTATTTCCCGTAAATGAGCCATGACAAATTCTGTCTCTTCCCGGCTGTTGGTGAAGATGATCGTCTTTTTATCCAGGGTCTGTTTAAAGAGATATTCATAATGCTCACGGTCGCCCATATCTCCTGAATTGACATTCGTAATATTACCGCTCCCATCCCTGGTGACAAGATCACGTTCCTCAGCGTAATTTACAAAGCGTTCGATATGAAGCCTGACACGCTTCTTTCCTTCTTCCACGATTGGCGCGGCACACTGCCGGCCGGTTCCGGTATTCAGCCATCTTTGCGCCTGGGAAACATCTCCCAGCGTGGCGGACAAACCAATCCGCCGGGGATTTACATTGGTCAGCTGCTTCAGCCGCTCAAGAACACAGAGCAGCTGCAAGCCCCGGACATCCCGCATAAAGTGATGCACCTCGTCGATGATAACATACCGCAGATCGGAGAACATCGACAGGCAGGCGCCGCGTTTATTGGTAATCAGGCTTTCCAATGACTCCGGTGTGATTTGCAGCAAGCCTTCCGGATTTTTAATCAGCTTGTTCTTCTGGGTCTGGGAAGCGTCGCCGTGCCATTTTGTGACCGGAATGTTGGAATCCAAAAGCATCTGCTCCAGCCGCTTAAACTGGTCATTGATCAGCGCCTTTAGGGGTGATATATACATAACTCCCACCGAGCCTGACGGCTTATTGTACAGCTCGGTAAGCACCGGCAAAAAGGCCGCTTCCGTCTTGCCGGAAGCAGTCCCTGAGGACAGGAGCAGATTGTCGTCGCTGTCGAAGATGACCTCGCAGGCGGCGACCTGGTTGCCTCTTAATTCTTCCCACTTGTTTTGATAAATAAATTCTTGAATAAAGGGCGCAAGCCTGTTAAATACATCCATCATCTTTATACCTCAAATTCCTGGAATTCGCTGTGTATGTCCTCATCGGACAGTCCGCCTTTGGCCATGGTAAAGCTGTTGTTGCCTAAAATCTCAGAAACACTCTTCTGCGGATTCTGGTGCAGGATGTTGATCAACTCGATGAAGTCCCGGATAATCTCCCGGGGAGTAATGTGGGTCTCAGCACCTACGCGGTTATACTCCACCGTTAAGAAATAGACCAAATCGTCGTGGGACAGAGTGGGCGTGTAATTATAAAGCTGGGCGTGGATGTTCAAAAGCTTCTCTACAAGGACATACATCTCCTCCTGTGACAGCATCTGCAGGCGGATGATCGGAGCGGAAAGATCCTTGATATCAGCGGTAGCGAAGTGTCCCTCCGCCAGCCGTGAGCGTAACGCTTCATAACTGAATACGCCTTTATACTTATCTTCGATGCATTGAGGCGTTCCGCCCATGAGGAAACCGATATGGCTGGCTTTTCCCTGCAATACATCATTATACATGGTGAGGATTTTCTCGTAGTTGTTGGCTCTGGTGATGGAATTCGGTATCTTGAAGATATTAACCAATTCATCGATAACGACCAGCATCCCTTTATATCCGGCTCCCACCAGGAACGCGGCAAATATCTTCAGGAAGTCATACCAGGTCTCATCGTTGACAATAAAATTGATGCCCAAATCGTCCTTTGCTTCCTTCCGGGAGGGATATTCCCCTCGGAACCACTTCAGCACATTTGATTTCATCGCCGCATCGTCCTGCTTGTAAGCCTTCCAGTAAGTGACTACCGCCTTGGCAAATTCAAATCCGTTGACCATTCCTTCCAGTGAGCTTGCCACTGCGTAAATTTGTCTTTCCACCAGGTCGTCAAAATCCTCTTCGCTTACACCGGACTGAGCCTTGACAGCTGCCTGAATGCCGGATATCCATTTCTCCAGGATCAACGGAAGCGCACCCCCGTCCGGTTTTGATTTTGTGGAGAGATTCTGAATCAGCTCCTTATAGGTAGCCAATCCCTGGCCCTTGGTGCCGGCAAACCGGCGTTCCGGTGAAAGGTCGGCATCCACCACCACAAAGCCCTTCGCCGTGGCATAATTTCGGATGGTCTGGAGCAGGAAGCTCTTTCCGCTGCCATATTTACCGACAATGAAGCGGAAGGATGCACCGCCCTCCTCAATCATTTCAATATCGTGAAGTATGGCGGCTATCTCCTGAGTCCGGCCTACCGTGATGTATTCCAGGCCGACTCTCGGCACTACTCCGCCCTTCAGGGCGTTGATCAGGATGTTCGCTATTCTGTTCGGTACTTGACTTGCCATACTCATTTTATCAATTCCTTTACTTGTTCTTTATAGTCATTGTATAGAGAGAATTCCTCATCTAAAAGGCTGTCGCCAATGAGGTCCATCGCCTTTTCGTTGATTCCGTCAACAAGAACCTCCTGCATGATGCCGCATTCGTCCGCATATTTCTTTAACTCCATCCCACCGTGCAGGACTACAGATAAGGCTCCAATTTCAACTTTAGTTAGTATATTTTTCAAGCCCTCCCATGCATCGTATACAGGAGTTGAGTTTGTTTCATGCGGTAACTTGGAAGTTGGTTCCGTTTCAAGCGGTCGCACAGGAGTTAATCCCGTTTCAGGCGGTACAAGATTTGATTCGGCTTCAAATAACCACACGGGAGTCGCTTCTGTTTCAAGCGGCCCCCAAGGAGTTGACTCCATTTCAAGTGGCCGCATAGAGGGCATGTCCTGCATCGCCATATGAAATAAATCAAGCTGCTCCTGAACGGGAATAAACGGAACAAACGGCTTTTCCTGCTCCGGCACGATCAGCTTTTCCTGTATAGCCAGAGCTTCCTGTTTAATCCGGGACAATGCTTCAAGATCCACTGTTACGATTGTTTTGGTCGCTTCTTTGTAGAATTCAGCGACTGCACCGTTTATAATTATTTCAAGGGACAAGCCTTTTTCCTTTAATTTATCCACAGCTTTATTCGTGACCGTATTAACATTTGCCGAAAGCTTAAACTTATATTTCGCAACCTTTCTTAAAGCAACTTCCATCTGCTTCATAATATATCCGATCAATTGCCTTCCGCTTTCGGACGTGATGGCTGTGTTGAAAGCCCATTTATTATTACTGCAAAGATATATTTCGTTTTCCGCCAGCACGATGCGCCTGTCCGCTTGCTTCATCCATTGATGAAATACAGCATCCTTGAAGGGCTTCCATTCAGACATTTTCTTAGTAGGCTGAAATACCGCATCATCAAAACGGATGCCGTTCTCTTCAAATACCTGCCTGAGCTTATTGGTTACGAAACTGAAACAATCCTTGATCAGCTTCCCATTATCATCCGCAAAGAAATTCGACTTCCTTATATCATATTTTGATATCGTGCAGAACAAGTCAAAATTGTCATCGATATCCGTCATTTTCGGATAATGCTCGGTAAGATTATTTGTATCAATAAATTCCTTAAAGGAATGCGGAAGCTCGTAGTAGATATGGTAATCCTTCAGCCACCTCAGCACATATTTGTCCATCGCCTTATTATAATCACGGAAAGCCCTCCAGAAGGCCATCAGCTGATTAAGGCCGTCCTGCGGGCCGCTCACTCCGATGTTGCCCAGCAGCTCATAAATATAAAGAAATGCATATGATATGGATATCTCGGCGACATTTCCTTTTCTGACCTCTGCGCGCCAGGTAAAATAGGTCCGAAGCTGATCGTAGCCCATCATCTGATAGGTTGGGAAGTATTGCGAAAACGGCGCATTTCCGGAGTAATCATCCGAAAAATCCTTCATAAACATCCCTTGTTTATAAAAGATAATCGCATTATCATGTTGAACCCGCCGATCAAAAAACCTTGTATAGTCATAGTTGGAACGGTACGCTCTTGCAATCTCCCTCATCTGATTAAAGAGTTCCCGTTTTTCATCCTTTTTAGGCTCCTCTATTTTTTGAGGTTCTCCTATCTTTTGAGGCTCTTCTTTTTTCTGCGGCTTCAAAACAAACTTACCAACGCCCGGCATGGGGCAGGAATCGTATTCAATCTCATAAAACAGGCCTTCATCAAAAGAAACAGCTTCGCCGGCTTTAGCCTGAGGCAGTCCCTTCGCACCCCCGCTGCCTTGAACCTGCTGCCGTCCGGGGATTTTAAATGACTCGTATTTTTTATCTGCATGAAATCCGTCCATGATCTCCCCCTAAGAAGCTGTTCATAAATGATAATTATACTGGCTACCCGACAACCTTTCCAAGTACTCTGAAGCTGTCATGAGCCTGAAGCGGGATAGGGTCATACTTCGGATTCAAGGAAATCAGATACCCCTTCCCTAACTTTTTTAAATAGGTCTCGTTGTTCAAGCAGAAGATGCCAATCTCTCCTTCATCCAGAGCAGACTGCCCATGGATAAATATAATCTGCTGATCTACAAATCGTGGCATCATGCTATCTCCGCTCACTCTTACCGCATAATCGGCAAGCATAGGGACTGTACTATCAACCTCAATCATCCCGTAAGAGCCGTCATCCAGATAATTGCCAAGGCCCGCCGAGACCGGTATGTCATAGAGACGTAGGAGTCTTTGGCCGGCGAAGGTCTGCCGTATATCCGCCACCCGGCAGATGTCGCAAATAGCCAGGAATGCCTCAATCGTAGGTCTTGATACTCCGGTCTCCCACTTACTGATGGTATATGTTTTTACGTCAAACCCTTTTTCTTTCAAGAGCTCAACCAACTGTGCACGCGATATGTTTGCGTTCTCTCGAACTTCCAATAATTTTTTACCCAAGTTCATGTCGAACACCTCCAATATCATTATACATTGTTTTTTGTTAAAAACAACCTTAAAATCGCAGTTTCTGCAATGAGGAGGCTGTTGAAATGCAGAATATACATTTATCCTTTTACTGTATCCTCTCGCTCTAATAAAAAATGAACGATTTTAAGATCCCCATCCATCTCAGTCCTATCTATTTTGAATCCGCATTTCTTAGTATAAAAAGCGATATTTTCTTCTTTATCCGCAGGTGTCACTAAGGTAAGCTTATTCCAATCCGAATAAAATTCCAATATAAACCGAAACGCTTGTGTACCAATTCCTTTTCCCTGAAATTCCGGGAGCACACAAAGACATCCTAGATAATATTCTCCATTCCCCCTGTCTGCAACGGAAAGGGCTCCAATAGGATTGTCATCATCATAAATAATATGCTTCGGAATCTCTTCTATGGATGATTCCATGCTTGCCCTTGTCCTGCCGTAAGCAGGGCATTTTCCATACTTAATATAATCATCATAGAATGCTGCATTATAGATTTTAATCACTAAGTCTGCATCATCTTTTTTAGCTCTAATATATTTTAAATTCATACCTCTCCGTTTCCATCCAGAAGTATCTGTCAAATACAGAATAGCATGCTATACTTGAATGTCTTCCATCGCTTTTTCCCCCATGTAATATTCCATACTAATCTTATACCCAGCTCTGCCATACATATTCACGATATCTGTATATGTATAGCCTAAAACAGCTTTGCTTAATCCTATGTCCTTCAAGTACTTCGTACCCAATATGACCATATTGGTTGCTATTCCTTTATTTCGAGCCTTATGAGCCGTGGCAGTACAGCCGACGCTTCCCATGCCCTTCCCTTCCGCTTCTATACTGACCATAAGGGTGCCCAGTACTTCGCTGTCTTTTTCGGCAATTAGCACTAACGTGCCTGTGTCTTTTTCATATATGCTTTTATCCTTATAATATTGTACAAAGTCTTCTTCCGCATCAGATACACATTTTACAATGTTATCGATATCATCCGCGGCGGCCCATCTATAGGTTATTCCGTTTATCGTATCCCCTATAGAATGCTCGGCATAATTAAAATCCTTTAACTGCTGGCTCATGTCAAAGCAACCGCAATCACCCCAGGCATGAATATATCCATGCTTTTTAAAAAAGGTATGAGCTCCGTTATTCATAGGAACACCTGGCATGATATAATCTTTTCCCGCACCGACAGTAACTTTATTAAAACCCTTGGAGGCTATGTATTCTTCCGATTGGATTAGTAATTTGGTGCCAATACCCCTGTTTTGAAATGCTCTATCCACGCAAAGCAAATATATTGTATTTTCATTAATAACAGAAACACCAACTAATTTTCCGCCTTCCCTATAACTTATGATATGGTTGTTTTTATCGCTGAGTATTTCTTTTACAACTTCCTCACTTCGGACTATATCCGGCAGGTTCTCTTTATACATGCTATATATTTCGTCTACCATATTCTGATCTCCTGACTTAATTTTTTATCACTCTGTTACCACCAATCGATTTTTCTCTATAATCTCCTATGTTCATATCATTCCCCCCATCGGGGGTTCCCATGTCGGAACTGCCCGGCAGGAACAAAAAACCCATGGATACCCTGTGCAAAAGCGTTGATATTTTCAATTAACTGATATTTTTATCGAAGCAGTAGGAATCTTTATCATATCCATTACGTTCATAGAAAGCGTGGGCATCCGTACGTTTCACTCCGCTGCACAATATAATAAATGGAGCTCCGGCTTCTTTTGCATAATCCTCCGCATGTCTGAGAAGCCTGCTGCCAATCCCCCTATGCTGAAGTTCTTCTTGTACAGCAAGCCCTTGAATATGCAGGTATCCATTGGGAACCTCCGCTGCCAATACCTGTGTCACTGCAATAAAACCGGCTACCTTATTTTCGTATAATGCTACAAATGTTTTGTAATTCCCTTCTTTTTTCATTTTCTCCATAGTAACAGGAAAATTCTCATTACCCCCTGAACATGAATTGTATTTAGCAACCTCACTATTATATCATTTTCTTTTTTATCTAACAACATATTCCAATAACCTTCATATAAACCGACCGAAATAAAAAACCTCAGGCACCTTGATTTTTCAAGGCTCCTGAGGGAAATCAACTAAGTCAGGTAGCTATCCCATATATCAAAAAATAGATTACTTCGCTTTTGATACAAAGCATTTGAATTTGCTGCCAGATCATCATAACAAATTACTGCCCTGCAGAGATTCTGAACAATATGATTGTAGGTATCATCCTGGTTCGTCAAATATTTCTCATAATGTGAAACATTAATATTCCTATACTCTATTTGCTCTGCATATCCGTATCTGTGAAAGTTTGTCTGATATAAATTATCTCTGTCCAACATTTGCAGCACCAGGCATTCCATTAAAAGCATATGTGACAGATGATCTGATATCAGGTAATCGTGACGCAATAGCTTTGAAAGTGCCAGTATTGAAGTAAACCAAAAAGAATTTGCTTTATCCAAATCCAAGTCAGCCCAAAGATTCTGCGGTTGCTGTGCCGTAATATTCGTCCGCAAATCCGCTTGGGGTAACGTTGCAGCATTTTCATCACACCTGGTAAAACAGGTGAAATCCATGCGAAATCCTGTTTTCAGGCAGATACGCATCCCTTCCTTGCAGCTTTCCTTGTCAAAGCGTTCCTGAAATATAATTCCAAATATCTCATCCTCCATCCCTAATCTGGGGAAATACTTCTTGTAAATCGGAGTGTCTCCGTGAAAATCCTCCGGACTTAACCTCAGCCATGCGTTAAAATCCACATCACTCAAATTATCATGATAGCATAAGGCGAGTCCTTTCCTGATGTTATCATAATCGTCGGGTGACTGAATAAAAACATCCTTAATTGCAACCCTTTCAATTTCCGGGAGACGAAATAGTGTTTTTATAAACTTTATTGCACCCTGCTCCATGGTTTCTTGGCTGATTGTCATGTTATCTTCTCCTCGTCTTTAAATTCCGGGCTTCCGGGAAGGAATACCATATCCCCCGTATCGCAGGATTTCTACATGCCCTTTAAAATAATTATATTTATCTCCGGCGGATTAAAAAGTCTTGGAGGCTTTAGGCTATATATTGCTCCTCTGCTGATAATTCCCTGCAAATTTCCTTCTCTATAATATCCGGCCAAATATTTATCCGTTCCAAATCGATCGATCAGCAGCCTGTTCCTTATATAGGGAAGATTTATTTGCCCTCCGTGCAAATGCCCTGCCAAAACCAAATCAAAGGGGTATTCTGAAATTGTATCGATATAATTTCCCCTATGAAAAAGTAAAATGTTATATCGGTTTTTATCTTGAATTTCATCATATAATGTCTGGAGATTTTCTTTTAGTTTATTATAAAATACAGGGTTCTGCAAGCTTTTATCATCATAAATAATATCACCGAAGCCGATCAGATTAAAGACACTGTGATTGTATTCAATTTCCACAGCTTTGTTATCAATTATAGTAACACCTTTTTCCTGGGCATATTTATAAAACCTGGCGGTAATATCTTGGGCCATAGGCGCAATTTCATGATTTCCGGAAACCAGATATACCGGCGCAATATCGATTAAACCTTCTATTAATTTATCCGCATTCTCACATTCTTTGCCGCTCATATTAATAGTGTCACCGACCAGGGCAATCATCTCCGGCTTTTCCGTTTTCATCTTTTTTATTATTTTCGAAAAATTGGAACTATTATGAAAGTCGGTGATAAGGCCGATTTTATAACCATCCAGGCCTTTGTCAATTTTGGACGAAACTATATTATATTTTTTCACAACAAGGATGCTGTTTTCAATCATAACATAGGTGATAAATATCAGCACGATACTAACGGAAATGATTATAAATTTTTTCATTTTTGCAAGTCAAACTCCTTTTCTCCGTTTAACCATTTTGCATAATCAAAGCATTTTTCAAATTCAGGGATTCCAAACAGATCCTTTGCGCTATAAGCTCCTAAAACTCCTCTTTTTATTAAAGTCCACGGTATCTTTCCGCTTATTCCAAGCCGCATAGGCATCTTCCCAATTTTTATAGTGATTAAAATGTATTTCTATATCATCCAATTTTCCGATAGGGTATCGGAAATAATTCGACCGTTCCAGCTCCAGCCCAAGATAATAGGACAATTTGCTTACGAATTTTACAAAGTCAGGCGTGGGTATCCAAAGCAGTACGGTGGGTGATTTGATGGGAAGGTTTAAATTCATGGAAATGATACCGCCTGCTCCTTTTGAAGAAATAATACTCGGTACAGGCAATGAATCATTATATTCCCTTCTCATTCTTTCGATGGACTGCTTTCGTTTCCGCTTGATACCCGGCAAGGAGGAAATTAGAATGGAAATGCTTTTTTTTAATATCTGTCTAATCATAAGCGTTTTCTACCAAATCACAAAATTCTTTCACGGCAATTTTATTGTCTGCCCGGATGACAGCGGGCCTTAACAGCTGCGGAATTTTACATACCTTAAGCAATAATTCAAAAATTGCTTGTTCCTGATTGTCACAAACAATTCCGGCTTTCGTATCCTCTACCATTTCTTTGGCACTGCAGGTATTCGTGGCAAGGATGGGCAGTCCCAGTGCCTTCGCCTCCATAAATACCATAGGAGCCGCTTCGTGATAAGAAAGCACCAAAAGTGCGGATGCATTCTTCATATATCTATAGGGATTATTGGTTTCCCCATGGTAAATCACACAATCATCCAGTTCATTTTCTTGTATTTTTTGCAGAAGCTCTGTTTTTTGACCGCCGTCGCCTATAATATGCCAGAAAAATTCGCATCCGCTTCGCTTCAGTTTTTTCATAATATCAGCACAGCGCAACAACCCTTTTTCTTCGCTTATTCTTGCAACCGTAAGCAGATTGATTCCTTTCTCATAAATATACGGATCTTCATTGGCCATTTTTTTTATTTGCTCATAATTGCAGCAGTTATACACACAAGCCGTTTTACCTGCAAGATGGGGCATTACATTTTCAAAACTGTTTTTGCAGGAATTCGAAACCAACGCGATGCGGTCGAATTTATCATAGATACCGCGGTTAGATTTATTATTTCCTTCATAATTTAAGAAATCACAATGTACAAAGCTGATTTTCCTGGCGGCTTTTATACTATTAATCACAAATTCATTGCAGCCTCCAAAAAAAATCTTGCTATATGAATTTTGCATGTAGGATATTGCCACATCGTATTTTTCATCCAGCCTCTGGCTCTCAGTCAGCAATTTAATAATGAAATTATTATGAAACATCCTGCAAAGCAATGCCAAAACAGCCCTGAGGTAATAATAAAGCACTCCCATCTGCCTGGCTTCCGCCTGGGAAACACCCAACAGGCGTAAAACACCTCTTGCTTCTATAATTTTAACATGATCAGGGACTTCACAAAGTAACGCACCGCTTTTTTTGAATAAAAAAAGGGTAATATCAAATTTGCTGCTAATTTCATTCAGCAGATTTACAAGCGCTCTCTGGATTCCGCCTATATCCAAATTATTATTCACTATCACCATTGACTTCTTCCATGATTTCATTTATGTCCTCCGTTTCCTCCTGTGCTGTGAGCGGCGGCTGGAAGGTCATTGCACACATCAGCAATAGGTTCATATATGGCTTAAAAACGTACATTGTAAGCGACATGGACAATGCAATGATACCAATCATTCCAGCGGATACCGGCGGATTTTTTTTCAAATTACGGACAATTGCCGAAAGGATAAGATATCCGAAGAAAAACAACCCGACGAAGCCCTGATCGCAGAAAACCTGTATCCATTGATTATGGGCATACCTTGCAATTGAATTTGCCTTTTCAAGTATTGGCACAGTAGAACCTATTCCAAGCCCGAAAATCATAGCTTCCGGGTCTTTCACGGACGCCTTTATCAAAGTATCCCATGTTTCAAACCGCCCGGTTCCTTTATCTTTCTCCACACGTTCTATACTGAATCGCTCACGGGTCTGTTCCGGCAAAGTCGGATAAATCAAAACCATAAACAGGACTGCGAGAACCCCTATCAACAGGATCACCTGCAATTTCCGTTTCACTTCCTCTATTCCAAAAAGAACGTAAAAACCAGCCCCTGCAAATATCGCTATAAGTCCTCCTCTGGAGCCTGTTTTAAATAATACCAGAAGCATTGCAAGCAACAAGGCCGCATACAAAAACCTGCCTTTTTTCTCTTTTGTAAGATGCATGATTGTATATATCAGCGGAAGTATCAAATACGCACAAAATTGATTCGGATCCTCGGAAAATCCAAATATTGAAAGCGTTATTCTGGTCGCTTCTACGACCTCCTTGCTTATCAGCCCGAAAATCGTGCATATAATTCCTACTATGATCCACGCACTTTCTATCCATCGTTTTTCCCTTTGGTTATAAATTCTTACGCTGAGTACATTAACAAAAATAAACGCTTCTATAAGCCCTTTTATTTGAAAAACCGCATAATCTATTCTTAATATCAGCAGTCCCCCAATACAATACAGCAAATAAATTGCAAAGAACAGATGAACACTGTTTAAGCTAAGTTTCCCTTTACCAAAAAACATGTTTGGAACCAAAATAATCCCTATGATAACTGAAACTATTTTAAGCAGGGATAATCCATAGGTGACTGTGATAATGGTCAACGGCATGCTGATGATATAAATACAAGCTAATTTTGCATACAAGGAGACTTTTTCATTTTTTATATTAATTACCGTGGTATCCAATGAATCACTCCTAAATTAAAAAATTTTATCACCGTTTAACCATTTTACATAATCAAATGATTTTTCAAACTCCCGGAAGCCATCAAGGTCACGTACGCTGTATTCCCCCATGGCACCGGTTTTAGCGTATCTTTTCAGCCAATAGGTGACGCCGAATTGCGGCTTGGGGGTTGCGGTAAAGACAATCGCCCGTTTACATTCCACCTTCTGCATTTTTAAGATATCCTCATCTTTTAATCCATTATCATCTGTAATGAAATACAAATTGTCAAAATCGATTCTTTTTGCTCTCTCATTCCATTTGTCTAAGGCTTCTTCTTTTGTCTTAAAGTGATTAAAATGTATCATGATATCTTTCAGTTGTCCCACCGGATACGCTCCGTCGGTATATTTATTATTCAGAGGTAAAAACTCCAATTCACTCGCTAAATATTCTTTCAGATTACAGGCAAACTTTACAAAATCCGGTGAATAAATCCACAAATTAATTGTGGGAGACATAAACTTAAGGCCCAAATTGTTGTAAATAAGGCCGCCTATACAGGTAGAACAAAGAATCGACGGGGTATTCCCGGTATAGTTATATTCCGATCTTATTTTTTTCAAATATTTTTTTCTCTTATTTTTTATAGGCGGAAAACTAAAAATCATGTTGCTTATGTACTTTTTTATCCCTGACACCATACACCTCTCATCCGACGAAGAACTCCCTTACTTTTTCCATATATAATTCTTCCTCATAAATCGCTTCCTGTAATATTCTCTCTGCATTCTCACAAAACTTGCCTGCCTCAAAGCTAATGTAATATTCATATATTTTTTCTGCAATCTCTGTTTCATTATCGGGCAGGCAGATCCCAAGATTGTTTTCTTCAATCAACCGCCCCGAAAAGGTATCCCGGTTGGCATACATAGGTCTTTTGAAAATAATTCCGTCATAAAATTTATTTGCCAAAGCATTATTGTTCAGAAAAGAGCATGGATAATTATAGCACAGGATATCTGCCTGGTTTATAAATCTTATTTTTTCCTCTTCATTATACCTGCCTGTGTAAAACACATTATTGTATTTGCAGCAATCGCTTTGAAATTCCGCTTCATTATCTCCCGCACCGTGAATATAAAAATTAATCTTTTTATTATTTCCGAATGCAGTGACTAACTTCTTTAAATATTGGGTTTCTCTTAATATACCGATATAGCTTATATTTATTTTTTCATTTATTTTTTTTGTATAGCTTGTATTTTTCAACGGTAAATCCGAGAATTTGAAATTGTGTGTGATATAATAATCGATATCCTTATCTAAAATATTCAAAAAACCTTTTGAAGAAATACAAACAAAATTTGCATTCATCGCAATTCGTTTAACCATACTTTTAAATAGCTTATTGTATTCGTAGCTCGCATCACGATAATCAAAAATATATTTATTTCTGTATTTTTTTATTAAAATAGGATACAGCAAAATACCTGTCATTGTAGTCAGCACAACTAACTTATCATATTTTTTAGTTTTTATTATTCTTAATGCAAACCGACCAAACCGGAGCAATGAGATTATTTTCTTCACCGGATTTGTGTATCTCTCCCGGAAGCAATGAAAGGTATGGGCACTATCGTTATCTTCCTTCCTGACACCTGACCTGTCCCACTGTATAATCTCGTATTTTATACCGTTTATATCTAATATATCAATATATTTCTTAGCAAAGGGACAAAGCGAAATCTCGCCCAGATATATTATTCCAACCAAAAGCCTCATCCTTTTCGATTCGCTATTTTATAATTTAAGGCCCAATTATGCTTAATACTTTCATAACCTATTGCACATACTGTGCTAAAACCAATACCAAGAACAAAGGCAATAGCCAAATACAGCATTGGGTTAATTGTTTCACTTACAACCACTCCTGTTATAAAGGATATATGCTGGCTTGAAATATAAGAATTATAGTCACGCATTGTTATGTCGGTAATCCCAAAAAGATCTGACCATTTTTTGTTAAGCTTTTCAATTTTATCCGTAGTAACAGTCGTTGCTTTAATCAAATATACCGTGCCCTGTCTGGCTCCTGAGAATATATTTATTACGGTATTTGAATATTCCGCACCATACAGGTTTGTATTTGCAGAAATTCCATACTCAATATAATCAAGTGCCATCGTGTCATAGGTCGTTTTGTCCTTTGACAAACTTTGGCCTATTTCCAAATCCGTAGTATTCATATATTGGCTGTCTTTGCCGTCCGTAGCAATATTATAGGAATTTGCAACTTCTATGTTAGCCTTGGCAAATTCATTCATTAAATCAAGTGTAAGCTCTGCCTGGGCAAGCCCGTTTTTTTGAGCAATATAATATTGCTCGCGTTTATTGGTATATTTTTTTATTAAAACATCCCTGTCACGAGTCACCTGGTTACTGAATATATAGGCAAATAAGCTTGGTATATCAATTGCACTGAGTTCCTGATAACGATATAGCAGGTCCAAAAATGACATACCTGTTGATGGAGAACGGTAGTCGGCACTTGCAAGAGAACGGTGCTTAAGAATTTGTGAAATCTTATCGGTATTCGTACTTATTATTTCGGCCATCTCAAGATAATCATTGGTTACGCTGTCCAGATCCTTGTTGATCTGGGTCAGGCTTTCTTTATTGATATATCTCTCGCTGTAATAAATCATATAGTTTTTAATGATAGCATCCAGCAGGTCCTGGGTAAAATTTTTGGAGCCACCAAAATAATCAACATATTTAATCAAATATTTTGTTGGAAAATAATCATATTCTTCCCCATTATCAAGTCTACTTTTTTGAAGGTCTAATACTTTCTGCGGTATGATAGGAGTAATACTCATGGAGGAACGGACATTTTCAGGACTCAATTCTGATCCGACATCCGCTAGTGCTTTTTCTATGATGTTAGGTGAAATAATTTCATAAACATTCAGCTCACTTCCATCTGCAGCTTTGCCCCTTTTTGCACTCTGATTGGTATACTCAATAATTATCTCAGAATAATAATGCTTATTCAGGGTCGTATAAGCAAAGGCAATAAAAAGTGATGCCAATACACTTATAAAAATCCACTTTCTCCATTTTCTTATATAAGCAAGAAGATTCCAAATTGTAATATCCATTGTTTTATTTTTTAACAGAACTATGTAGTCTCTATTACCCTTTCTCAAGAATTTGAATCATTACCTTTATGCAGACATTTTTTCCTCGCTCTTTTGCTCACTCGCACTCGCAGCTTTCTTTTTTACACGGCGGGACTTAATATTTTCTTTCATCGCTGCAAAGAGATAGGCCAAAAATAAACTTATAACCGACAAAACAGCTATATCTTTAACCTTGGTCAGGTTTCCCCATGCATAGACCGGTTTTGAAAAGGATAAATAATTCATTGTTTTTTTATCCATAAATTCATTGTCGGTTTTAAGTGCCAATTCGGAAATATCCCTAAGCTTTGCATTAATATCTGTCAACATTTTGTTTGTCAATTCAAGATCCGTCCCTGAAACCCAGACATTTTTTGAAAACGCTTTTATTAAATGATCGTTCAGGTTTATACTATTGCCGATACTTTCAGCATTTAATCCGCTTGTATAAGCACGCTGTGTTATATAATCAAGTCCTGTTTGTGTTTTGTTCATGTATAATTTATTATTTTCATCCGTTGTGGGAATGAACAACGAACTGGTGATTTTGGCATCATACTTTTTTAATGTATCACTTATAAATTGGGTGTTATTCTTTTCCTGTTCATAGCTTCTTTTTAATGTTGTATCAATGTATTTAATCTTCTGCAAATAGGACGGCCTGTCCTTTGCAATGGAAGTTTGAAGAACATGTGATCTGTATTTTTCGACATCAATATCTCTTAAGTTGGTCAGCATATATATGATATCTCCGAAGGTTTCCCCTGTGGACTCGGCACGGAACTCTTCATTTTCCTTACGGTGCGAGTAGAGATAATTTATCATTGAGTTTATCCTATTTGAGTAAATACCTGCAATTTCTATATACTCATATCCGTCGGTATTAATTTTTTCATCCTGGAGAATCGTGTTTTTCTCCGCATAATTTTCAAAGAAAAATTCGGTGTAAGCTTCCGAAAGAGCATTTAAAACCTGTATCGGACCGATTTTTTCAAAGGGATCGGGTTCAATATACGCAATACTGAATTCGTAAGGAATGTAATAATATTGATTCCCTTCTGTCTGCTCTGTTCTTACTTGCTCAAGAGCTGCTTTGGGCATGACTGACTCAACAATAATTTTACTCTTAATTTCATCTATTGTTAAACTGCTTCCGCTGAGCTTTTCTATTATGGAACCAAGAACCTCCTTTGATTTTATCTCAAATACATTAAACTTACTTCCATCCGGGTTTAGCCCCCTTTCAATCCCCAGATAATTAAAGGTAAGGCTTATTTTTACCGTAGTTAAAACTTTATAAGCGTTTAGCGCCGTTCCAATTGCAAAAAAGAATACAAAGAGAAGGAATATCATTATTTTATTTTTTTTCAGGATATGCATTGTCTACACCTTTCTTCTTTAGATAAAAAATGATATATATGAAAAAATACATTTTCAGAAAATGTAAATAGTATATTGTTTTCCTTGGTTTTGATAACGATGATGTATCCAGACCTTTCAGCAGGTTTGTAAAAAATTCGTCGGCAGCAACTTTTCGGAAGCCCCTATATGACATTTTTCTTTCACATTCATTGTATAAAAGCTCCATAAAGAACTCGAATGATTTTTTTTGTATACCGGGATAAAGCGTTTCGTATTGGGGCAATTGATGATAGCAATCCATGATTCTTGTTATCAAGTATTTTATTCTGTTGCATAGATCCGGCTTATAGGAATTCGTAATCGAACCCTTCCGGTCACAGCGATAATAATATAACGGTTCATCAATCACACATATCTTATTCACTTTCGCATATAGCAGGTAGTTAAAGCAGGCGTCCTCGGCATAAATTTTTTTAGTATCTTCAAATACCGCCTCGCTGCTTTTTAAAAAATCACTGCGGTATAGCTTATTTGCAGCACCGTTGGCAAGATAAACATTACCGTTTAATATCCTGCAGACAAGCTGATAATCATCATTGGACAGTATCTTTTCTTTTGGCAGGGAAAGTGCCGCTTCTTTTTCTCCCCCCTCGTATACATTGCAGATATTACAGACGGCTATTTCAGCATTGGTATCAGTTATTCCTCTGTACATCTTATCAAGCATCGTTACATCAATATAATCATCCGAGTCACAAAAGAAAATATAATCCCCCTTTGCCTTTAACAGTCCAAAATTCCGTGCCTGCGACACCCCTTCCTGCTTTACGGCGGTATAGCATTTGATGTTTTCATGCAATTTTTTATATTCTTTGGCTATTGCCAGACTGCCATCCGTTGAGCCATCATCAACGATTATAATTTCATAATCATCAATAAGCTGCTTCGTGAGGGTATCAAGACAATTTCTCAAATATTTTTCCGTATTATAAACCGGTACAATTACACTGATCTTCATAAGCTACCTCTTATGTTTGCTTTTCTTTAGTTTTGATACGGTAATTACCATAGGTCTGACGAGGACTAAAAAAATATTGCTTATATTTAGCATGTTCCATTCCTTCAGTTTTTTCATAAGTGTTATGCTTACCCTGATATTACATTGATACTTTCTTAAAACACTTATTCCGTTCCCTGTTATTCCGTCACTTAATTGCATATAGTGATAAAAAGGCTTGTTTATATATAAAAAGGAATTGGCCTTTGTATATGCGTCTATATTAAAAATCAAATCCTCCGCCGTCAGCATGTCTTCATCAAAATATAAATTCTCTATTACTTTTCTTCTATACAAATTCCTCCAAACCGAATTCATTTTAATACCCGTGAGCATTTTGGGATAAACATCTTTTGAAAAATCCTTTTTATTTATATAGTGATAATCATCAAAATCCTCCGCTATCATCTCACTTTCACCGGAGGCATATTCATAAACTGCATTGTATCTTATAATATCCGCATCATTTTTTATTATCTGCTCCAAGCAATGGGGATCCAGCCAATCGTCACTGTCAACAAACATAATATAGTCACCGGTGGCTATTTTGAGCCCTTCATTTCTCGCACTCGAAACACCGCCGTTTTTTTTGTTGATTATAATTGCGTTATACTTCCTGATTTTTTCAAGTGAATGATCCGTTGAACCGTCATTTACCAAAATCAGCTCATATTTTTTATAGGTTTGGTTTATAATCGAATGGATACATCTCTCAATATAATTTTCAGCATTATAAACGGGTACTATTATACTAACCAGCGCCATAAGCTCACCTGCCAAGTATTTTATTTAACACGGTTTTTACCAGCTTCTTTTCATATTCGTTCAATCCAAGCCGCCACATGGAGGCTGCATAAACAATAGCATAGATAAGCGCAGACAGAACAAACCAGGGAATACTTCCTAGATCGATGAACATATATATCATTATTCCAAGGAGTATCGGAAGGAAAAGAGCCGGCAGGAATTTTAATATGCCTTTCCAAAATCCAAGTACATCCAGCTCCAGCCGTTTATGGTAGTATATATTAACGATAAGACCGTTTCCTGCAAGCAGTGCAAAGCCTGTGCCGAGAGCAGCTCCAATTCCGCCGTATTGCCTGCAAAGCGGTATGCTGATCAATATATTTACAATTGCCATAAAAAAAAGTACTACCGCACAAAACCTGTGCTTATTTTTTGCCCTTTGAATTTCAAGCCCAATTCCCTGAATGAGCGGAACCGTTATTGCTCCGAGTAATATCAGTCCTATATAATAGGCATCGACATAATCCTTTCCCACCCACATGATAATAAACGGTTTTCCAAAAATTACAAACCCAAGAAATATAAAAAAAAGTAAAACAAATTGTATTCTCCCGACACGGTTAAAAATAACAGGAAGATCGGTATTATGATAGTCCTTTGCAACGAGCCAATTTATTTGCGGCACGAAAACAGAGGTTACCGCCATTGCAACATTCAAGTAATATGAATTAAATTGCGCTCCTAAAGCATATACCGCGACAGGTGCGGCTCCCTTAAACATTCCCAGCAGAAATTTATCAAAGTTCCAGTTAACCTGGTCAATTACTGAATTTAGAAAGATTACACTGGAAAACGCAAATATTCCTTTAATAATTGAACTGTCAATTTTATCAAAACAGATTTTTACGCCTACCTTTTTTCTTGCATAAATAATATTTATTATTAAATTAAACATTGTAATGGAAAGCGAAACGATTACCACACCAACAGACCGAATACCCAAAAACAAAAGCGGTACTGTAATAAGCGGCAAAAGCAGTGTATTGATAATAATAACCATACGGCTGAAAATAAATCTTTCATAAGCTACAATATTTATATTGTAAACATGAAACGGGAGGTTGATTGCCATGCTTACAACTGTTAATGCCATAATAACCTTGGTTTTAAAAAGCTCTGCAGCGGTAAGTTCTTTACCAAACATAGAATCAACATTAAAAACCAACACTGCTCCGCAAATCAGGATAAATACCGCAATTACACAATAGACCGCAAAATACATCCCATTTAAACGATGTTCACCGATTTTATCGCCTTTTTCCCGATACCTCGCATTGTTTCTTATAAATGATGCACTAAGCCCAAATGTCAGCAGACTGAGGTATCCTGTCACCGAATTGGAAAGCCCTATGATTCCATACTCGCTTTGCCCCAGCATACGAAGCTGCACCGGTGTATATATAATTGAAACTACACTAAACAGCACCATTGAGGCAAATCCGAGTATAACCCCGGCCTTCTTCTCATTTACCATTTTTTATTCTCACACTTTCCCAATTAGTCTTTAAAATCCTTGCAGCATCATCTCGTCAAAAATGATACTATGGTTTTTTGCATTTTCCGATACCTTTTCCTCAGGAATAAATATTACGGCGTTTTTCAGTTCCCTATTTATATCATCTGCTTCAAAGTCTTCCATATCGAATTGTTTGGCATGATATTTTAAATCGGTCAAGACATTCCGCGTTTTCCCGGAATAGATAATCGGGACAAATGGAATCCCCATTTTTATCGCCAAGATACTGCTGTGAAAGCGAACCGAAACTATTTTTTCACATCTGGCAAAATTATTTATGATGTTGCTGCCGTCATCATTATGGAACACCAATTCCACATTATTTTGATTTCTGCATAAGGCTTTTATTGAAATTGCGGCAGCAGTGTCATTTTCATTTTCAATATCAAACGCGAACAAAAGGACCTTTTTACCCGTTTTATCAATATAGTCATCGGCGATTTGTGCCATCTTTTTATAAAAACTAAGATTGTTTCTGCCGGCTCTCCGGTAGGCTGAAATGCCGAGGCACCCTTCGCCGCTCTTTTTCGGCAGCCATTCGTCAGGCATTGCAAAAATAATATCAGGATAGGAATAGGAAGGCACCTTTCTGCAGTTTTTTTTCATGAATTCAAGGGAAAAGGTTTCTCTTACCGTAACCAATTTATTTCTCTTCAGTTTTTGTACAATCAGAAATTTTGCGGCTCCGTTAACAAAAGGCCCTATATTACAGCAGATCGATGCTGTTGGCAATTGGTTTTTTCTGAATAAATGTTTCAGAAAATCCAATAACTCCATACATAGGCTTGTCTTGCCGTTTATCATATATCCGGAGCCAATTACATAAAGCTTTGCATGAATATCTATATTTTTATCATATAAAAATATATTCGGCACATTAATAAACGGGAGAAGCAATTCTTTTCTTTCCTGATTTATATAAAAGCAATGATCACTTAAATGATGGACAACAATCCGCATCATAACATCATCCCCAAAGTTCCTGTCAAAATATCCATCAAGTATAATATTCATTCGTCTGCTCCTTTACCTGAATATAGCGCTTGCTTAAGCTTGTATCATCCAGTTTTTCACTGATCCCCTTTGAGCTTTCTTTAATAAATATTATTTTTATTGAAAGTAAAATCAGCTTTATATCAAGAAAAAAGGAATATTTCTTAATATATAAAAGATCGTATAGAATTTTATCCTTAACGGAAGTATCATATCTGCCAAAAACCTGTGCAAGCCCTGTAATTCCGGCCTTCACCAGAAAACGGTTATCATAGCTGTCAATTTCCTCACGAAATTTTTCGACAAAAACAGGTCTTTCAGGCCTTGGTCCTACAACTGACATAGAACCGGATAATACATTAAAGAATTGAGGCAGCTCATCTATTCTAAACCTTCTCAATACCTTTCCTACCTTGGTTATTCTCGGATCATCCTCTATTGCCAGTACGGCGCCTGTTTTTTCCTCAGCATTGCTTATCATCGTACGAAACTTATATAAATTGAATTTTTTCCCATGCATGGTTACCCGCTCCTGTGTGTATATAACACCGCCAGGGCTGTCATTCCTTATTGCGATTGCTGCTATCAGCATGATCGGTGATGTAATGATAATTCCAATGGCAGCGAATATAATATCAAATACTCGTTTAAAGAAGCTTTGCATCCGGCTAAGGCTGAATCTCCTCATCCGAAGCGCAGGCGTATCTTCGAACTGAACTATTTCTGTTTTAACAGCACTTATGTTGTAAATATTCGGGAGCAGATAAATCTCTTTATTCATTGCTATCGCCTTTGAAATTATCTTATTCTTAACATTCTCCGGAATAACAGGAGAGATAAATATGCTTGCATATTTATCAAATTGTGTCCGTATCAACTTATCAACCTCTTCCGGGTCATCGGGATCGATTTGCATGTACCAGGAATCATATATTTCTAAATATGAATACTTGATTTTTCTTGCCAAATCATTCTCAACCTTTTCTGACTCAATAATCAGCAACCTTGAATCGCCTTCCATACTTTTTATAATTTTTAAAAATATCAGTTTTTCGGTATATAGTAATGAAATTAAAAGAATGGCATTTAAAATTAAGATCATGAGACCACAATAGGTGATACCCTCTGTAAAAAAAGTTTCAAATGCCAAGGTGATAAAAAAAGGAATGATAACGGAAATAACAATAGAAAGAAATATTTCACTTTTATTTCTGAGCACTTTAGAATAAAAATCATAAAAATACAACATGGAGACCAAGACAACAATACCAATAATCAGCGATATAATATGTATTTCGACAAACGTTGCTATGCCTATAATGAGATGTGACATAATTGTTGCTAAAACAACACACAAAATATCAGTAAATACAAAAATAATATCCATGATTCCGTCTTTATGTAGTTTTATTTTCATTATTTCACCTTCGTATCGTTATTTGGTAAACTATAAAAAATTATATCTTAGTCACCTCACAAAAAACTCACAAAATATGTAGAAATATGAAATATTAGAAAAAAGCGAAGAAAAAAAAGCTCCTCAAGGTTTTCCCTGAAGAGCAATCATATTTGTTACAGTAACGGCAGTTCCACTGCCATTAATTTTTCATTAAACTTTTGATGGTATTCCTTCGCCCTGTCCTCATAGCCTTTCCAGCGCTTCACAAGCTGCAGCCATTCCCACAGCATATCCTCGTCTTCAATATGCCAAACCGTATAATGCTGGATAATTTCCTCTGCTTTACAGAACTGGTTCTGTTCATAATAATACATCAGCAGCTTACGGCAGAGCTTCCTATATTCCTGCGACACAAATTTTTCTATGTGAAAGCTCCACAAATAATCTCTGTCACCAAATAAAGGAACCCTATAGGAAAAAAACAGATCCCGGCAAACCTCTATCGATAGATCGGCTTTATCCTTACTCTGCTTTATCAGCATCTGGAAGCGTCCAAGATCCGACAGATTTCCCTGCGCTTCCAATAGATAGCCCTCATTTATCTTCTGTATTTGAGGAGCCAAAGGAAGGTCTCTAAGAACTTTCTTAATTCGATAAATGGTATTATGTAAGTTATGAACTCCCCGCTCTTCCTCCATATCTGGCCAGAAAACCTCCAGCAGTTCCCACTTGCTCAGGCATTTACCCTGGTGAACCAGGAAATAAGCAAAAAGCTCCTCCGCCTTTCTTGTAGGCCATTTTATCAGCTGCTGCCGTTCGTTCCTTACATCAAAGCAGCCGAAGCATTGTACGGGAACAGAGCTTCCTCCTTCCGGAAAAAGAGGCCGGGAGCCCGAAGCGTACATCGATTTGTTCAAGCGCTTGAGTACCCGCCTGATATCTTCATTCATAATAGGCTTCATCAGATAATCAATGGCCTCCACTTCAAAGGCATCCAGTGCATAATGTCCGTAGGCAGTGGTAAATATGATCTTCACATTATCCTTTTGCTCCCTCAGCCGCTTAGCCAATTCAATGCCATTTATCCTTGGCATTTCGACGTCCAGAAACGCCACATCAGGCATGATCCGCGGAAAAGCTTCCAACGCTTCCTCCGGACTGAGGAATGCACCTTTCACTTCAAGCTCCTCCATAGCAGAGACCATTTTATTCATATGCTTTAAAATATTCACCTCGTCTTCTACTAACATGACTGTATACACTTGCTTCTACCCCCTTGGTAAGAAAAGAATACACCTGGTCCCATTCTCTAACTCTGAATCTATGAGGAAAGTAGCCTTTGGTAAAGAGGCTATCCTTTGCTGAATATTTTTTATGCCTACACCCTTTCCATTCTTTTCATTAAGGATGTGGTAAACCTCGTCATCACTCATGCCTACGCCGTCATCCGCCACAACGATACGGATAAAGCCCTCTCCCTCCGTGATATCCAAAGACACGGTTCCATCTCCCTGCTTATTGAAGAGACCGTGACGGATAGCGTTTTCAACCAGGGGCTGAATCAGTAAAGCAGGTATCCGAATTTTACTTTCCTGTACTGCCGGATCGATATAGGTTTCAAAATGAAGCCGCCCGCCGAAGCGCAGCCTTTCAATTTCCACATAGGTATTGATGATATCCAGCTCCTGCTGAAGAAATATGGTCCGCTGGCTTTGATCCCGCTGAAAAATATGCCGCAGATAACGGCTGAGCAAAGACAGCAATTCCGCCGCCCGCTCTCCGTCCTCATAGCAAAGAGCTATAATATTGCTCAAAGCATTATAAATGAAGTGGGGTTTGATCTGCGCCTGCAAGAAAGCACTCTCATTTTCCAGCGCCCGTTCCATTGTGTCTGTCAAATTCAGCAGGGTTCTCACCCTCCACTTAATTTCCTCTTCTGCAAAGGGCTTTGTAATATAATCATTGGCACCGTTTTGATAGACCAGCTCAATCTCTTTTTCTCCGCCCCTGGCTGCTGCGATAACAATCGGCAGTTCTATTAAGGAATAACTTTGCCGGATTCGCCGTGCCAGTTCCAGACCCGACATACCGGGCATCATCATATCGGCAATCAGGAGATGAAACTTTTGGTTCTGCAGCCGCAGCAAGGCTTCTTCTCCGCTGTAAGCCACAGTGACCTGATATTCCCCCTCCAGTATAAAAGACAGCGCCTTGACATTGATGGGTTCATCATCCACCAGTAAGATTTGCTTACGGTTTCTATTGATATCCGGATTTTCATGCCTTGGCTCATAAATCTTTTTTTCGGATACAGGCAGTGCGGCAGTATTTCTATCTTGCAGCTGTCCCCTGGGAAGACGGATTGACAGACATGTACCTTTCCCTACGACAGAATCGGCAATCCAGACATCCCCCTTCATCTCCCTTGCCAATTGCCTGCTGATATAAAGCCCTAATCCCATCCCCGGTTTGCACTGCCGGTCCGGCAGAATATCATGATTGAAGTCTATAAATATCTGCTCCCACTGCTCTCTCGGAATACCGCATCCCGTATCGGAGACAGTGAGAGTGATATGCCGGTCATCCTCCTCTGCCATTGCCGTAATTTCTCCCTTTTTTGTATACTTCACGGCATTAGAAAAGATATTGTATAAAATCTGCCTCAGGCGGTTTTCATCCGCCTTTGCAAAGATTCCGGGCCTGATCCGATTCACCAGTTTGACATCCTTTCCCTGTAATTCCATAGTCAGCAGCTGAAATATAACCTGCGTAACTACATATAAATCCACGGCAATCAGTTTAAGCTGCAAATCCTCATGCCGGAGCTTTGTCACATCAATCAGATCATTGACCAAAAAAGAAAGCTTCGTGGAAGTATCCTGAATTAAAGAAAGATTCTCCTCTTGCTCTGCCGTCAGAGAAGATGTTTCTTTTTTTAATAAATGGGCTGAGATATTAATAATCCCATGAAGCGGCGCCTGTAATTCATGGGAGGTTCGGGCCAGAAACTCATCCTTGATCTCATTGGCTTTTACCAGCTCCGAAGAAAGGGCTTGAACCTCATTCAATTTATTAGTGAAGCGCCTGGCTAAGAAAAGGTTCATACACAGCAAAAACCCCAGCATACTCAATTTAGAAATCAAGTTTCCGTTCGCATACCCTGAATAGTAAAGTAAGTGGTTAAAAATGGTGATCCCCACAAAAATAATACAGAGGGTCATATAAATAGCTTCATTGGCCGCCAGGCTTCGTTTCTTTTTATATAATATGATATAAACAAAATGAACAATATAATAAAACATAAAAGCATCGCCATAATAGGCGATTGTGTCTTTAAAGAAGGTAAGAAGATGGTATGGCACGAAAAAGATCATTCCCATGTAAATTAGAACAGGAAGCAGAAATATTCCCAGCGTCTTTCTCTTCAAGACTCCTGGCTCCAGGGATTGTATAAAAAAATTAATGCAATAATGCTCCAAAGTAAGAAAAATTCCAAAATCTTATATGCTGCTTCAAAGGGAAGCCTGTCAGCAACCTGCATCAAAAGCTTTTCTCCCATCGTGACTATGGTAATCGATCTGGCAACAAAAAATATCCCACTGTACAAATAAGTAGGTTCTTTATCCCGCATCTGATACATGTGCAGGTGATAAATGCCGAACAGGAGAAAAACGAAAAACTCTGCCATATCTCCGGCAAAGCCAAGCTTGTCCCTCTTTTCCATGGACTGCTTTCCGCCTATTAGAATTGGATGGGATATTCCCCCTGTATAGAATACATGATTGGATACCTCGATTACAAGATCAACCTCTCCCCCATGATCAATTGTGGCCAGATACGGCGTATTTTCAGGTAAATCGTTTTCTAGGCAATCCGCAGGTATCCCTGCTTCCTTTACCAGTTCACCATTTATGTAGAGCCGGTGAGCCATCCAGATATTTTGAATTTTTATTGCAAAGGGCCCCTGCAATTCAGGTAGCTTTAAAGAAAGATGATAAGTTCCGACTCCCCGGGCCGCCTGTATATATTCTCCGCCTTGGCGCTTCCAACTCCCGGGTACCTTAATAAAATGGGCCGTTTCTTCTGACAGCTCCTCCGGATTTAAAAGCTGTTCCGGATAAAAGGCCCATTGTCCATTTAAAAAAGCTATTTTCCCCTTTGCAAAATCCCAATCGGACAGATCCAGATATCCTTGTATTACCTCGGGAGATTTTGTATTTGAAACACATGTGGAATAGAAAGCAGAAAACAATAACGCGATGCTCGCAAAAATCATTATGCTGATAACCGTTTTTATACAAATCCTTTTTTTCACGTTTTTCTTACACCTTTACTCATTGTTAGCTCTATTCTATACAGTTGTTCTCACAAAAATCTCGCAACAACCTCAAAGAGGCTTTCCTTCTATGATATCCGCAATTCTTTTGCATGCAAACCCATCTCCATACGGGTTGTCTGCATTACTCATTCTTTCATATTCAATCTTATCATTTAGTAATCGCCTAAATGATTCATAAATTGTTTTTTCATCCGTTCCCACTAATTTTAATGTGCCTGCCTTCATTCCTTCCGGACGCTCTGTTGTATCCCTCATGACAAGCACGGGCTTACCCAAGGATGGAGCCTCTTCCTGAATACCGCCGCTATCCGTAAGAATTAAGTAGCTCCTTGACATAAAATTATGAAAATCAACAACATCCAAGGGCTCAATCATTCTTATCCTATCCTGACCACCCAATATCTTATAAGCTGTTTCCCGTACAATCGGATTCATATGAATGGGGTAGATTACTTTAATATCTTCATTTTCTTCCACTATTCTGCGTATCGCATGAAACATATTATTCATTGGCTCTCCAATGTTTTCCCTGCGATGAGCCGTAATTAAAATCAACCTGCTATCCTTCGCCCAAGCAAGCTGATCATGATTATAATTCTCTGCAATTGTTGTTTTAAGTGCATCAATGGCTGTATTGCCCGTTACATAGATAGATTCCGGGCTCTTACCTTCTTTTAATAAATTTTGCTTTGATAACTCAGTAGGTGCAAAATGATAATGTGATATAAGTCCTATGGCTTGTCTGTTAAACTCTTCCGGGTACGGCGAATACATGTTATATGTGCGAAGTCCTGCTTCAACATGTCCAACCCTGATATTTAAGTAATAGCATGCCAATGCCGCAGCAAATGCTGTGGATGTATCACCGTGCACCAGAACAACATCCGGATGTACTTCTTCCATGATAACCTTTATATGATTCAAAACACTCGTTGTTATATCAAACAGCGTTTGATTCTCTTTCATTATAGATAAATCAAAATCAGGAACGATATCAAAAGCATTTAAGACCTGTTCAAGCATTTGTCTATGCTGTCCGGTAACACATACTGTCACATTTATACTGGAGCGGGATTTCAATTCCTTGACTAATGGACACATCTTGATCGCCTCCGGGCGAGTACCAAATACTAGCATTACCTTTTTCATGGACATGTACCTCTCTCTTAAATTATAGCTCAGGTGTCAGCCCCCCTCAAATGCTCCTTACGCCTGAAAGCTTATTGGTTCACACCTGTCTTTCATTATATGTTCTGAAACAGTGGCTGTCAAGGAAGCGCTGAAATCCGATCCATAGACCACTTCATCAAGATGATGGCACGGAATACCTATCTCTGCAAGGGTATACAGGAATCGCATAATCGGTAAATACAACAGCAAAATCGCAGTTTCTGCAATAACAAAATCATTGAAATACAGAATTGCATTATAAAAGGATACTGCATCTATTACTCTCCTGAAAGGAGCAATGTTTTTTGCAGTATCCCTTATGATGTATTGCGTGTTTTGTTCCGTTGAACCTTGCGTTCATCCTTGATCTGAAATGGTATCATTTCACTCTTATTCCCCTTTATCTAAGTACAAGAAATCATACTTTATGTTTATGACTGTTCTTCACACTCAATACAGCCACCGGGAAATTCTGCTGAACATGCCCCTTCCTCAGCAATGGAATAATTAGCAACATCGCTATTAGATTCATCTGCTATCTTTCTATCATCTTCTTTCATAATGTTTCCTCCTTTATTTTCCGGCTTAAAATAACAGTAGTAATCATTGCTATACCAACAATTATACATCATCTTTTTGATTTTTCAAGTATTATCTGACATTTCATCATTTTTACTAGACCAGAAGAACACAAGGTGGAATTTAATATGTTGATTGTGCAATGCTAAGTTTTCCTTCTCCGCTTCTGTATGGCGAAACAACGTCGCTTCTTTGGAATATCGCTCCACTTTACAGGATAACAAAAATTTCTTATCGTTCTGATTGCAACATATTAATTATAGATTTTCATTTATAATTCTCATAATCTCATCCATGCAATCGGCACACTTACAGATGACTGCCGCAATTTTTTCCCGCCGCGTTTTGTCCTGAAGCGTTTCCAGTGTAATGTTAAAACCGCCGCCGATGGCTTCAAGATTGTTTGCGACCTCTGATTTGTGTGCTTTTGCATATTCTGCGGCGAAAACATCATCACCGCTATATTGCCCGTTCCACAACAATCCTGTAATCCTAAATTGATTACGTACTTCCTCAAGGAAAGTAAAATCGTGATTTAACTCTTGTGCTTTATCTAAAAAACCGCGGCCGCAACCGCTATTCGTTGCCAAAACACAAACATAGTTGGTATAATATGACCAAGCGTCAAACTCTTCCACTGTCATACCGTCAAATTTTCCGCTTTCAACGTCTCTTGCCCATGCCCTAAAAGCCTCCGCGCCAAAACAATAGGTGTCTGTTTTAACGCTCATGTGCTTTGGAATTGCGGCGATGGCATCACGATATATTTTTGCAAGAGGGATGCTTTCCTTTTTTTGGCCCACAAAAATCCAACCGCCTTTCCCCCCGGCATCCCAAATGTCATGCCTGCTCAATGCTTTGTCCAACGCCATTCGTTCCGGCTGGTTGTTGTTGCCTGTAATATAAAGCAGAATCTTACCATACTCTTCATAGCCCACCAATACGCCAACCGGATATCCCCACGTGATAACAGGGATTCCCTTATCGATGTAGGAAGTCAGTGTGTTTAAATACATTTCGGAGTTTTCCTTGAGTTCCTTTTTAGAAACAAAGGTGGCAGCATATCCGCATTTGGCGAAAGTATCTTTAACAAATTCCTTGGGATTTTCGTCCGTCATATAACTTGTTAAAGCATCTCCCGCGTATTTTGTGTAGGTGTAATGCTGGGTAAACACATCGCCGGTTAATCCCGCAAAAAACCAATAATCAAAATCAGGCTCACCCAGGCATTCCATTACATATTTAGCACAGCCGTTGAACCAGTAGTTTTCACCGTATTCATCAGTGACAAGCTGGTGGATAATGGGGATAATATTGTTGCTTTGCTTTGTAATCATGGCCAGTTCTCCTTGTTTTATTTTATTCTTCGACGTTTCCGCAAGCTGTGAAACATGGATGGAACGAAAATATATCTTGTCATTTCCATGTGTGCCGATGACAATGGGACAAACTTCCTTACGGCTCAAATCCAGTGTCATATATGGAAAATTTACACCGCAGTAGCGGACTTCGCCGTTGATAATAACAGCCAAATGCTTTTCGCCCACAATCCACGATAAGCGGTTCAGCTCATTTGTCTTGATTGATCCACGTCCCGGAAAATGGAAGTCATCCCAAAAAATCGGCTGGGCAAAGCGGATCGCCTGTATCATTTGTTCATTATCATTGCTCATGTTGACGCCAAAGCCCCTGCTGCCAATGTGCCCCGTAGAATACCCGGTATCTTCGCCGTGGTAGAAAACAACACCTGTTCTGCCTTTGCCGGACTGCCGAAACTCCATATCAATCCGGAACGGCAGCTTAACCGATACATTGGTATTTAATACTGCCCTGATGATCCAAGCGATATATTCCGCCTCGCCGTCCTCATTTATGCGGTAATACGAGTTGTTGATGTGTGTCTGTGTCATTTTATCAAGCGGAACCTCGACTTCCCACAAAACAGGGTTCGCCGCTTCGATTTCCCGAATGGAAACAGAAGAAATTTCCTCCGGTCTATCAAAGAGCGCAGGGTCAGCCATGCGCTCCTTCACCGGCACAAGCAAAGCGACAAGCTCTCGTTGGTTATCAGGCGAAATCAGATTTTCCAACATCGCCTCATGACGTAAACTACCGTCACTTTGATAATCAATCTGATAGTATTTATTACTGTCAAAAGCTTTAATCAAGGTGCGAAATCGCTCGCCCAAATCTTCGTCAAGATAGACGTTCGCCGCCACAAAAAGTCCGCCGCAAAAAACAGAAGCGATGAAGGGACTATGGTTTTTAAAATCATCTTTTATTTTACAGATAATCACCGTGTCGGTTCCGGCTTCCTGATACTCAAATGATTCATGGCTACCCGGCAGACTCCGGGGTATATTGTTCAATACAAGCCAATCCATGAAGCCCTCTATATCAGATTGTCCGTTATCTTTCCGTATGGATGACAACATCCGCATGGACGGCAGATCGACTATGGAAAGGTCTATTTCTTTTCTCAGCTTTTCCGAAACGGTTGACAATTCTTCA
Source organism: Bacillota bacterium (assembly GCA_023395555.1). Classification (GTDB taxonomy): domain Bacteria; phylum Bacillota; class Clostridia; order Lachnospirales; family Lachnospiraceae; genus Mobilitalea; species Mobilitalea torta. The sequence continues at coordinate 1,769 of JAEWYQ010000005.1, read as the reverse complement.
TATGTTACTGGTTTACGTTCTTCCAAAACGGTGAGTTGCTTGTCCATCTCATCATATAAAAGCGGCAGCGCAGAAATTTTTGTGATTCCGTTTTTCAGCATGGTTTGTAAAAATTCATGAATAATATGTTTAAGTTCGGACAATGCACCCACTTGTTCGTCAATGGCGTTGATACGGTCAACAAACACTTCCACTACCGTACTCATATTTTCATTTTCATATATGCGGATAATGTCTTTGATTGTTATTTGCATTTTTCGCAGAATCAATATTTGCTTGATCCTCTCGACGGCTTCATCATCATAATAACGGTATTTATTGTTTTTCATGCGAATTGGCTTCAAAATACCAACATTCTCATAGTAGCGCAGCGTTTTTGACGAAATACCGAACTGTTTAGAAGCGTCGGTTATACACAGTAAATCCAATAGATTCACCTCCCGATTATCAGTTTATCACTTGTCCTAAGGACAATGTCAAACAGTTTTTTTAAATAATTTATTGTCTTTATTACACTTCAAAACAGTCTAAAGGATGGTGATCAGAAACAATCTTGTTTTAATCACCATCCGTCCGTCAACAACTGCCCGAAACAACAATCTGATCCCTCAGCTCATATTTTCTGCCATATACAAAGATCTGTTTCGCTTCCCCTTTCATCAATGTGAAGGTACATTCCCCGGAACAGACTATAACCCGGATTCGGCTGTTCTCATAATTCACCTGAAAGCAGTATTCATCCCAGCACACGGGTATCACTGGCGCAAAATGGATCCCGTCTTCCTTCATTCTCAACCCGCCGAAGCCATAGACAATCGCCATAAAATTTCCGCCCATGTTGGCTGTATGGATCCCATCCTTAGTATTTTTATGGGTGTTGAACAAATCCAGCTTGGCAGAATCTCCAAAATACTCATAGGCCTTATCCACCATGCCCAGCTTGGAGGCCACGATACTGAAGATACAGGTGGACAAGGAAGAATCATGCGTTGTCACCTTCTCATAATACTCAAAGGATCTGCGGATGGTTTCCGTCGTCTGCGCATCCTCGAAGATAAAATGAGCCAGCACCGTATCCGCCTGCTTGCATACCTGATGCCGGTATAGATGCAAAGGATGATAATGCAGCAATAACGGAAAGTCTTCCGGCGGAGTATTCTCCAAATCCCATACTTTCTTCTCCAAAAAGCAATCATCCTGGGGATTAATTCCCAGCTCCTCATCATAGGGCAGGTACATCAGCCGGGCTGCCCGCTGAAACTCTCCAATCTCCGCCTCTGATAAAGCAATCTTCTCCGCCAGCTCTGCCAGCCTGCCCTCCCTTCCCAAAAGCTCATAAAGCTTCACTGCCCAGCTTAGATTATACTGTGCCGCGGCATTGGTATAATAATTATTATTCACCATACAGGTATACTCATCCGGCCCCGTTACTTCATTAATCCGAAAGCTTCCCTTATAATAATTCCCCACATCCATCCACAGCCTGGCGGTCTCAAAGACAATCTCCGCCCCCTCCCTGGCAATGAAATCCAGATCCCTGGTTGCCAGATAATAGGAAATGACAGAATATGCAATATCTCCGTTGATATGGTAGGCTGCCGTACCGGAAGGAAAATACCCGGAGCATTCCACCCCCATGATGGTTCTCCATGGGTAAAGCACTCCCTTTTTATGGCCCAGAAGCCTCGCATTTTCCCGTGCCTGTTCCAGAGTACGGTATCGAAAGCCGATGAGATTTCTCGTAATTGAGGGATCGGTCAGATTAAAGA
>JAEWYQ010000003.1 GCA_023395555.1 Bacillota bacterium | reverse complement strand
GGATATACATCTCCGTATCCCAGAAATAATGTCCCTCATACCCCTCACCGCTCAGCCCCTTGGCTGCAATATTGCAGTATTCATCCTTCCCCACGGACTGCACCAGCTGATACATATTATAATTCACCGCTCCGGTCAGCGCATCATCCCCTTTGATCTCAAGAAAGCAATTATCCCAAAACTCCTTCAGATACTTCCGCTGTGCCAGGTAATGCTCCTCCAACGCGATACCGCGGGCCTTTTCAAGCTCCTGCTGAGCGGCAAGGGTACAATCCCCATAGCGTACCGAATCACAGAATACCGAATATTTCATCAGGGTTACCCTCTCCCCCCTTGCTATATCAAGCTCCGCCCTCGTCACCGCACTGTGCCTTTCGATGCAGGTGGTAAGCCTTCCCTCCTTAGATAGCCGATGGGCTGTTCCGGTACACACCGAAAGCCCTGATATCGAAGTAACGGAGGTAAGATAGGAAGCCCCGTTGAGCAGCTCCGCCTTCACCGGAAGAAGGTATCTTCCCGCCTCTTGTGCCACTCTTGGATCATCGGCGTTGCTGTAATTGGTCACCTCTCCGATATGGCAGGAAGTAAAACCAATCTTTCCGCTAAAATTCAAGGCCTTTACGCTGTATTCAATGGTAAACAAAGGCAACTGGGCAAAGGAGGTCATCCTCCGGATTACAATCTCCACCTGCTTCCCGGAAGGTGAGCACCAAAGTACCGTTCTCCCGGTGATGCCGGCCTCCATGTCCAGCCACCGTCTGCTCTCCTGCAATTGACCTTGAAACGGACTGAACCGCTCCCCATCCACCGTCAGATAGATAGTCTGTGTGTCCGCAACATTGAGCATAGCCTGTTTATCCTCCACCAGGCCGCAGAGCTTTTCCGCCTGCTTCATCTCGGCAATATCATAAAATCCGTTGATATAAGAGCCCCTGATCGTATCATAGCCCTCCGGGTATCCCTCCTCATAGTTGGAACGGATTCCGATATAACCGTTTGCATTATGGAACACCGTCTCATTCACCATTAAATCATTATTGTCCCTGCTAAGGTCATCTATTTCGTATATTTTATATTGTAATCCCATATTAATGGTACTCCTTTTCCTTCCTGTCTTAGAGCTTTACAGCACCTGCCGCAACACCCTTGATGATGTATTTTTGTGCGGACAGGTAAAATATGATCACCGGTGTGATAGTAAGCAGCAGACCTGCCATGGACAGATTCCATTCAATGGTAAACTGACCGAAGAAGGAGGCCGTCGACAGCGGTATGGTGCGCAATGTCTTGCTGGACAGCACCAGGGAAGGGAGCAGGTAATCGTTCCAGATCCAGATTACATCCAAAATCATAACCGTGACTGTTGTGGGCTTAAGCATGGGAAATACAATCTTCCAGAACACTTTAAACTTATTGCAGCCATCAATGGTCGCCGCTTCCTCCAGGGAAACGGGGATGGTTTTCACAAAGCCGTGATACAGAAACACCGCCATACTGGTGCCAAAACCCACATTCATATAAATTAATCCCCCCAGAGTATTCAGCATCGGCAGGTGCAGCGTGTCCCGGGCCCACCCCATCACCTGCATCAACGGCATCATAATGGTCTGGAAGGGGATGATCATCGTTGCGACAAAGGTCATAAACAAGAACCTGCTCAGCCTGTTATCCGTCCGAACAAACATCCAGGCGGTCATGGAGGCCAGAACAATAATGATTGCAATAGAAATCACCGTAACAATCAAGGAATTGCCAAAGGCCTGCAGAAATTTCATCTTATCCATTGCCTTGGCAAAATATTCAAAAGAAATGCGCTCCGGAAGAGCCAGCATATTCTCATACAGCTCCCTCCGGTTCTTGAAGGAATTCACCAGTACGATATAAACCGGAAACAAATAGGTTATACACAGTACAATTACCAGTGCTTCAACCGCCGTTTTTCCTAATCTCTTCATCACATCGCAACCTCCTTCCTCTTGGTTATGGTTACCTGGATCAAGGTTATCACAGCAACCGCAATAAAGAATACGATCGCCTTTGCCTGCCCGTAACCGTAATTATTCAAAGAGAAAATCTCATTATAGATATTCATCGCCATCATCTCCGTAGCATTGCTGGGACCGCCTCCGGTCAGGGAGAAGTTTACATCAAATATCTTAAAGCAGTTGGACAGAGTAAGGAAGAGGCAAACGGTAAAGGAAGGCATAATCAGCGGGAACTTTATTCGGAGCAGTGTCTGCCAGAAGCCTGCGCCGTCCACCTTTGCTGCCTCCAAAACATCCTCCGGCATAGACTGGATGCCATTAATATAAATAATCATAATATAGCCCGCCATCTGCCAGGTGGCCACAATGATCATTGCCGCCAGGGCATACTGTGGATTTAACAGCCAACTGAAGAATATCCCGGTCAGACCGGATTTCTCCCCTATGAATTTGAATACATCCGTAAAAATGAACTTCCAGATATAACCCAGAATCAATCCGCCGATGAGATACGGCATGAACAGCATGGTTCTGGCGGCATTGCGCACTCTCAGCTTCCCGGTCACCGCCAGGGCAAAGCCAAGTCCGAGAATATTAATCAATAACACGGAGCATATGGTAAACAAGACGGTATGTCCTGCCGAAGCGATGAACCTCGCGTCCGCAAACAATCTTGTATAATTGTCAAGTCCGACAAAATCTTTTTCATTCAGCGGCATTCCGTCCCACGAAACAAAGGAATAGCCTATTCCAATGACGAAAGGAATAATCACAACTGTTGTAAAGATGAATACCAGGGGGAATACAAATAAAGCGTACCACCCCATATCCTTTCTTCTCCTCATGCCAACCCTCTTTCCGGAGCCCCCTGTTTTACTAATACAGGAAGCTCCTCCTATACTTTCTTTCCATCTTTGTTAATCCAAGAATACAGAAATCTAACACCGGTATAGCCTGGAAACAATGTTAGATTTCTGTATCCTGGGTTACTTATTTATTCCCCGCCTGAACAAATGCATCGGTTAATTTCACAAGAAAATCCGTTCCTGACATATCGGTAGTAAAGAACTCCTGCGCCACAGGCACCAGATATACATCCACAATACCTGCCGGCCACTTGCTCATAGGCCAGGAAATGGTCTTGCCCTGTGCCGCATATTCCGATACAGCCTGGGACAGCGGATCCAATTTGGGGCTCTGCATGGTGGACAAAACCGGAATAAATCCGAACTCTTCCATGAGATATTTTGTTCCGGTGTCACTGGTATAGAGCCAATTGAGGAAATCCTTGCCCGCCTGGATTTCTTCCTGTGCTGCCAGTGAATTCACATACCAGCAGGAAGGAACACTGGCTGCAATCTTATCATTGCCGCTAATCGGCAGCGGCATCATACCCATCTCAAAGTCCACGTCATAATCTGCAAACATACCATAGCACCAGTTACCCTGATGTATGGAAGCATTCTTGCCGGTAGCAAAATCTCCCGTCTCGGTATCATAATTTACCTCAAGCGGATTCTTTGTATTTTCTTTGATTGCCTCCATAAACTTTGCAAACTCAACGAATTCCGGCGTATCCTGCAGGGCAACCTCACCGGCAGCCAGTTTATTGATAAACCCGGCGGGATCTGCCTGCAAAGCGAAGGGCGTATTGAGAATGTGTCCGATCAGGAAATAGCTTTCCTGAGACAAGCTAAAGCCATTTACACCTGCCGCCTTCTGGTCCTTCAGCATTTTCACAAAGGAGTCATAATCCGTTACCTTGGAAGCATCAATAAGGCTCTTATTATATACGACTCCGAAGCCCTCCATGGTATAAGGAATACCGACCGTCTTACCATCCAGCTCATCCGCCATATTGGCTGCGATATCTCCGACAAAGGAGAGATCACTCAGATCAGCAAGATAAGCCTTCAATTCTTCCGACTCAGAGCCGGGAGCCAAAGAGAATACCGTAGGTCCCTGTTTATTGCCAAGCTTAATCTTTAATTGCTGCAGATAATCATCTCCGGTGGTTCCCCATACCTCAACCTCAACACCGGTTTCTTCCTTATAAGCTTTTGCACATGCCTCCAATTGATCCGTAATCTCTACCTTAGACTGGAATACAATGATCTTCTTTGCCGCCTTCTCATCTGCACCGGTGTCCTTCTTCTTGTCACCTGCACCCTCTGTCGTTTTAGCAGCATTATTCCCCTCTTCTTTTGCCGCACAGCCGGTCAAGATTATACTCATCAGTATCGTTGCCGCAAGTAAAACACCTACAATTTTTCTTAATTTCATAACACCCTCTCCTTTAATAGAAAAAATATGTAAAACGTTATATTGAAATATTAATACATATTTATTGCTTTGTCAATATTGTATTATAAAATGATTTATATTTATATTTTTTTATCTGTTTTGCATAATTTTTGGTTTTAAAAAAGCATATGAAATTATCTGTGTTTGTTGATAATCACATGCTTTTACTAAAATATATTTATATTTTACTTGTATTTTACTTATATTGTTGGTTTCAACGGAAGCGGCTCCTCCCGCATCCCGACACTTTCACGGAAAATAATCTTAGCTGCAATCTTAAAGGTCTCGGCGTTACGCTGCCCCCGGATATTCTCAATCAAATACCTTGCCGCAATATATCCTCTCTCATAGTTCGGTATGGATACAGTAGTCAATCCCATCACCTCTGCCAAATCACAATTATCAAATCCTGTTACGGCAATATCCTGAGGCACCCGGATGCCGTTATCGCGAAAGGCCTTCATCGCCCCAATCGCCATATTATCATTGGCACATACCAGGCAATCCGGAAGCTCCCGGCTCAGCATCAGTATCTTGGCCGCCGTATAGCCGCTCTTCTCCCTGTAATTGCCTGCAAAATAGCTTTTCTGCTGGAACTCAATGCCGTTTGCTTTCAACGCATCCCGAAAGGCTTTATAGCGCTCCTTGTTATCCGCTGTTTCCTCCGGACCGCCAACAAATCCAAAATGCCGGTACCCCCGGTCAATCACTCCCTGAATCATCTCATACATCGGGTCATAATTATTCACCACCACACTCTTGATCCAGGGATTACTCATAATACGGTCCAGCACCACAATCGGGTAATTCTCCCCCGCAAGCCGGTTCAGCGTCTCATCCCGCATCTTCTTATCCAATATGATGCTTCCGCTGGTCAGACTATTATTCATGTATTTCTCACAGGATTTCTCGGTGCAGATAATCAGGTCAAAATCGTTATCATTGACATAATCACTGATTCCGTTGATGATCTTAAGATAGAAGCTCCGGTCAAAATCGCTGAAATTGAACAATATGGTGTTGGGCTTTCCGGATTTTAATCCCCTTCCTGCCAGGTTCGGATGATAATTCAATTCTTCGCAGATTCTTTGAATTCTCTCCCTCGTCTCCTCCCCGATATTCTTCTTATTATTCAGAGCATTGGACACCGTGGAAACCGATACTCCTGCGCGCTTTGCCACATCCTTAATCCCAACCATAGTTCTTTCCCTCCTGCCGCCATATTTTCACCAAAAACACCGTAATCCTTTTAATCTCTTTCGTAAAACAATTATTATTTTACTATAATTAATCAGATTTTACAATATATTTTACATAAAATATTTTTATTACATCTGCTACTATTCAGGACACAATAAGATTGCCACCACACGCAGTTAATTACTACTTAGGCTGACTGAAATGAAAAACCCTCAGAAATCTTGATTTTTCAAGATTTCTAAGGGTTTTATTTCGATGCGGGACAGGATTTGGAATGTACTTTTATACGCCTTCGCTAAAGTTTACTTTATATCCACAGGTATCCATATTTCAACATCACATCGATCCGTCGCTTCATCCCATACCACATATTTTTCTATAGTAGGCAGTCCGGATTTTTGATATTTACTTTGCGGCAGGAACTCATTATTAATTCTATTCCATACATTACCGATTGCATTTCCCGTTATGGTTCCCTTGGCTTCAAATTTAAGCCATGTGGCAGCAGGGTATTCAAAACTGTCCAATTCATCGACGCTTTCCTTATTCCATTCCACGGCGCACATATAATCGTTACTGCCGTCCTCGCCAAATCCAAAACATAAGCCCAAATCATAAAAGTGGCCCGCTAATTCCTTTATAGCCTCGTTACTGCCGTCACTTTTGACAATAGCCCATGTACCGCCGCCATATGGTGTTATGCGTCTAATGCCAATAACCCTGAATGGCGCTTTTTCAAATGTAGTGTAGTCCATTTTATCAACTCCTTTAATTGTTAGGGCGAGGTTGATTCGACAATAGAATGTAAGCGTTACATTGAATTTTCTTGAATCTAAGGGCGTAACACCATGCAGCCGTTTAAATGCCACGCTGAAAGCGTCCGCCGACTGGTAGCCGTACTTAAGGGCTATATCAATGACCTTTTCATCTGTGTTCTGCAGCTCATATGCAGCGCATGTCAGCTTCCGGCGGCGTATATATTCCGATAAAGATACGCCGGTAATCTGAGTAAACGAACTTTGAAATGCAGGAAAAGAACATGCCATTATACGGCAGATTTCATTCTCATTAATTTCGCCGGTTAAATGCTCCTCTACATAATCAATCGCACGATTCATCCTATTAACCCAATCCATTACCTCACCTCCTCAAGACACAATTATAAAGGATTTTATTTCGGTTTGCCCGTTATTTTATTAATAGATATTAACGGGTCATCTGACGCAATGGTTATCCCAAATGCTTATTCTCTATGGACTTTTCCTTTATTTTCAGGTATGTCCATATGATAACTGGCTAACCATCATTTAAATATTACATTTATGTTACACACGTGTTACAATTCAGTTGTTCCTAAGAGATAACCATCTTCACAAGGAGGCAGACATCATGTTTTTAAAATTAAGCTCATGCAATTTCACTGATTTGATAAATCAGATTTTAAAATACTGTAATCTCGGAAATTAATTTTATCTCCCCCGGGCCCATCCACTGAGATGGGCTCTTTTTTTGTGTCAGCATCAGCAGAAACTGCACGTGTTCTTTGAACATGAGCAACAGGGTTCCTGCACCACTTGATATTATATATCATTTTTATTATTTTTTAAAATTAATTTTATTTGCATTGTATTGACATATAATTCTATTGCAACTATAATACAATTATCACGAATCCGAAAGGGGAACTTCAGATGACATATCAATTAAATAGTGAGGAACTACGTAACTAAATAATGGTGGCGTAGCTTGTTTTTGTTGTATTCATGTAAGATCAAGACAAGTTTAGCCGTATGATGTAACCTTTCGTATATTCCGTTAATTCAGGCACCGATAGGGTGTCTTTTTTGTGCCTTAAATTAACCGAAAAGTCTATCTGTGGTAATACAAATATTCATGTTGAGCCATACATAGCCGTAGAAAAGCGGACCAAGGTTGCTTTCTACGGTATTTTTATGCCCAAAGGAGGTAAATCATGAAACGATTAAAAGGAATATTATTATCACTTCGGCAGGATGAGGTAACCTATAACCAATTGTATGATGGCAAACTACACATGCCGGCAAAAGATGGTTCCAAGGAACCACCCGTAAACTGTTCAGAACCTATCTACTGGAACGATGGTATCTATTATAAGTTTGAGCGTACCAATCGATTAGAGCCAGGCAAACCAACCATTAAAATAGGGATTCCTATCAAAAAATTAAGCATTGCAGAAGGTCTGATTAATGGAAAGACCAAAGTCTCACAAGGGGGAATACCAGCTGCTGATTACTGTTTAAGAGACTTTAAGAAATATTTGGAGGCATTAAATGAAGGAATAACCAATCGCAAGAGAACAGACAAAGAGAATGGAAGGTTCTACATCTATGAACCAAATGGGAAAGTTCTAAAACGAAACTGTTCGTATTTTAAGATCTCTGGTACAAAATATTATATTAATACCGGAAAGCAAAGCGGAAAGACGCTGAATTCCAATAAGACGGAATGGTATCTGAATCTGATGATCATGGTACAATTACCGGAAAAGAAGATGAAGCAGACAATCCGTATGCTGACCAAAGATTTACCGGATGCGGTAAAAAATTTTATTGATAATTTTAATGCAGACAAAATGAAGCAGGCAATCCTTCTGTATAATAAACAGGAAGATATAAGGGAATACCTTCAGCAAAGTGAGTATTGCGTATTTATTGCGGACGGAAGCCTTCTGCCGAGAGAAAAGGATACGGATAAACCAATGAAAAACGCGTTACCGTTTCATTCTATGAAAACAGAACGAATACAAATTGGTAATATATGCGGTATGGGCATCAAAAGAGGTGTCACAGTCATAACCGGAGGAGGATATTCAGGAAAGAGTACACTTCTTGATGCAATTAGTGAAGGAATTTATAATCACATCAGCGGGGATGGACGGGAATATGTAATCACTGATTCTTCGGCTATGAAAATCTCGGCGGAGGATGGCAGGAGTATTCGTAAATTAAATATATCTGCATTTATTAACCGAATACCCGGTAATAACACGAAAAGCTTTACCACAGACCATGCCTCAGGTTCAACCTCTCAAGCTGCCAATATCATAGAAGCATTAAATGATGGCAGCAAGCTATTACTTATCGATGAAGACAAAAGTGCAACTAATTTCATGATCAGAGATGAAATAATGAAGGAACTAGTGAAGTACGAGCCGATTATTCCATATACGGATCGAGTCCAGGAATTATACCATAATAGAAAGGTTTCAACCATTTTGGTTATTGGCGGCAGCAGCGAGTACCTTAAGGTATGTGATCATGTTCTTATGATGCAGAACTATAGTCCCAAGGATGTGACCATGGAGGCCTGGGATTTAACAGTCCGTACCGAGTATCATCCTTCTGATCTACAGCCAGTTGATTGGCATAGCAGCGATACCATATCTGCAGCTAATTTTTCTCCTTATCCTAAGGATAGTTTGAGTGAACATTTTGAAGTATCTGTCAAAGGGTTTATTGAAATAGGAGATGAATGCATAGATATTAGGAACATCCATAATATTGCAAGCTTTTCACAATTAACTGCGATTGGCCTTTTGATAAGGAAGATAGAGAATTCCACAAGGGATAAGTTAATTAATACCAGGGAGGTAGTTGATTTCTACCTTAAGCTGTTAGAAAGCGGTGATTTAGATGATATTTATTCAACCTATTTTACTAAATGCCAGAGATGGCTTGAATTACCCAGAAAGTATGAAGTACTGGCTATTATTCATAGGATGAGGAACCTCTCATAACGGTACGTGTATGCTTTCTTCCAATTACTAATTTGGTTATAGCTTCTATCCAAGGTTTTTTGGAATGAATATTTCGCCGATTGAATTTATCTGCACACATTTGATGTTTATTTATATTAACAAGGGTTCGCTAATTTGAACGCTAGCGAACCCTTGTTTCGTTATAATAAATCCATTTTCATTCTACATTTATTCAAGGAATCCTTAAGAATTACTTTACAACTGTCATATTGCGGTGTGCCAATGAAATAATTAAGATTCTCTATACCATAACGCACGTGAAGAAAATCTTCTGTCTCATATAAAATGCTCATATCATATTCTGATTTATAATTGTCTAGAAACGCCGTCCGGTAAACTTCTGCATTGCTACCATACTCATACTTCATCCCAATCAATAAGTGTTATTGTGTCCTCATTCATTAGAATATTTTTTGCTGAAAGGCCGGTATGACAGAGTACGGGTGGATATATATCACACACTTTCAATCTTTGATAGATTATACAGAACGGATATTTGCATGAGAAAGTATCATAAAAAATTCAAGTACTTTGATAAAAACTTTGATATTTCTCACTTTGACAAAAAAATAAGACCTTCCGAAACTCGGAAAGCCTTGATTTTACTGGATTTGTTGTAAGCGCGAGACGGGATTCGAACCCGCGACCCTCGCCTTGGCAAGGCGATACTCCACCACTGAGCCACTCGCGCATACGCTGTTATGTCTGCCGCGCAAGAACTATAATATAATATCAGAGGTGGGTTTGTCAAGCCAAAAATAATGAATCATAAGATAAATTTTGTGTTAGTATTGATACCATAACCTCAGCACACCATTAGTTTCAAGTTGAAAAATATCCTATTCATTGATAAAATGTAATTAACTCGTGGAAAATGTCTGATGATACAGGGGATGGAGAGAATAATGAAACTTTTGGATGATATAGCAAAATCGATTGTCTCCGAGATTAGCAGAACGGTAAATCAAAATGTTAATCTAATGGATAATACAGGACTTATCATTTCAAGTACAAATGCAGAAAGGATAGGAACCTATCACGAGGGTGCGCAGAAAATAATTCGGGAAAAGCTGGAGTTTCTCATCATTAAGACGGACGAGGATTATAGCGGATCAAAAATGGGGATTAATATGCCCATCTATTTTAAAGGGGATATTATTGGTGTTTTAGGGATTAGCGGTGAATGGCGGCAGATTGAAAGGTATCTTCAGCTTATTCAGAAAACCACAGAAGCTTATTTGATGAATTCTTATCTGCAAAAAAAGGATGATATATTAAGAACGGAACAATATAAATATATCCATGACCTGTTATCTGAAGATTCAAAGCTTCCGGAAGATTATATGGATTCCGGATTATTAATAGATATCGATCTGACTATTCCGCGCAGATGCCTATGCTTCTCCTTTATTGAAAACCTGGCAGGCAGCCAAAAGATTAATAATTATATGCTTGAACAATTAGATCAGGTAATAAACCGGATGAAAAATAATTCTAACAAGCTCATCATCTACCGCACTCCAACTAAGCTATACACTTTTCTGTCAGCGGATCAGGATATAAAGGTTTTAGACTTTATCAAACAGGTAAGGAATCGATATAATCTTACTGACGCAGTTAGTCTGAAAGTGGGAATCGATGACAGAGCTTATTCGGGGCCGGATCTGAAGATCGGCAAGAAAAAGGCTGAAAAAAGTTTAAGATCCGCCTTAAATGATAAGGATCATGATACGGTTTTTTATAACACGCTGACGGTTGGAGTCTTTATCAGCGAAATTCCCGAGAACAGTAAAAGGGAATATATTAATAAAGTATTTTTAAATATGGATACCGATGAGCTCCCCTACTGGATAAAGCTGCTGGAAATCTATTATTTATGCGAAGGATCGATTAATAAAACAGCGGATCTCCTGTTCATACACAAAAACACATTGCAATACCAGCTTAAGAAGCTGGCAGCCTTAACCGGATACGACCCCAGAAGTCTAAAAAATTCCGCATTATATCAGACCGCCATATGGTTTTGGAACACACTCTGACATAGTATCGATCATAGAAACCGATCCCTCAGTTGTTACCTGTAACAATTCAGAGATCGGTTTTTCGTCCCGTAAAATAACGACATTCGACAAATTATTTAGTATGATTTATACAATAAATATTAAAAATGCTAACTTGTTTTGTTCAAAGTGGCAATGGGAGGTGAAGTATGGAATTATATTCTTGTGATACCATGGTAGCGTTGGGAAACAGTACCGCCAGCAAAAATCTTATTTTTGCAAAAAACAGTGACAGGCCGGTTACAGAAGCTCAGCCCCTGGTCATTATCCCGGCTATGGATCATGCAGAAGGAGAAACAGTTCAATGTACCTATATCAAAATACCCCAAGTGGCCCATACCTATCGAGTGATGGGTTCAAAGCCATATTGGATCTGGGGCTTTGAACACGGGATGAATGAGCATAATGTGGTGATTGGCAACGAAGCTGTTTGGGCAAGGGAGCCGGAATCAAAGGAAGATGCTCTGCTGGGAATGGATTTGCTGCGGTTAGCCCTGGAGCGCTCCCGCACTGCTTACCAGGCCCTTCATGTTATTACCGGCCTGTTGGAAACCCACGGTCAAGGAGGAAATGCCGCAAGAGGAATGGAGCACAGGTACAATAATATTTTCCTGATGGCAGACATGGAGGAAGCATGGATTCTGGAGACCTGCGGACGCCGCTGGGTAGCCAGAAAGGTCAAAGATGTGGCCGGAGTCTCTAATTGCTACAGTACGGAGGAGGAATGGGACGAAGACAGCGGTGATATCAAAGAGTATGCCTATGAGAACGGATGGATTTCAAGAGACGTGCCGTTTAACTTTGCCAAGGCATACAGCGCCATGACATTAAAGCACCGGGCCGCCCACCCCAGATATATGCGCTTGAACAAGCTGCTTCAGGAAAGCAGGGGAAGTATTACCCTCGATACCATCCGTAGAATTCAGCGGGATCATTTTGAAGGTGAGATCATAGCGCCCCGGTGGAGCCCGGCAGACGGATTGCATGTATCCATCTGTATGCATGCTATGCTGGATACAGCCAGTAAAACAGCGGCCGCCTCCCATATAGAACTGGTTAAGGACAGGCAGCCTGTATGGTGGAATGCATTTGCGGTACCTTGCATGTCTATCTTCGCACCTTACACGGTTCATGCAGATCTGCCGGAGATCATCAGCACGGCGGATGAGAAATATTCCGATGACAGCGCCTGGTGGAAATTTGAAAGATTACAATATGCCCTGGAAATGGATTATCCCCGGAACATGGCTATCTGGAGGCCGGTCGCACAGCGATTGGAGGACATGTTCTTTCATCAGATGAAAGACGCGGTTCTCAATAACGAAATCATAGAAGCAAACACAAGAAAAATGATGGAAACGGTAGAAGAAGCATATCAGCAAATCATTAAGGAACAAGAGGCATCCGGTCAGCCTCAGCATTGGGAAATGAATGAAATAGCGAAAAGACGCGGCGGAATTATATTTTAAAGGGTTATTTATAACAGATTTGCATCATAACGAGGAGGAAAATATAATGTTAAGTATGAATGGGTTGGCATGGACTGGACTGTTTATCGTGATTGGTGTTATACTGAGAGCAAAGGTTCCTTTTTTGCGTAACAATCTTGTTCCCGCCAGTGTAATCGGCGGAGTGATCGGTTTTATCATTATGAACACAGGGGCCATCAAGGATGCTGCTTTTTCAGATTTTGGCGGCATTGCGGGAACCCTGTGGGCATTCTCTTTTGCCAATATGGGGTTAACCCTGGCAGCAGGTAAAAAGAAAGCAAAAGTAAAACTGCCTTTAAAAGAAAGAATGATGGACAGCCAATTCTCCGGTATCTGCGGAATGGGATTTTTCTGGGTAGTACCCTATGCGTTGACCGGATTATTGGGTTATGGTGTGTTGAAATTAATCGGCGGCTTTTTTGATATGGACCCGGTTTACGGTCTGCAAATCCCCTTTGGATTTGCACAGGGACCCGGACAAAGCGTTACTTATGGAACAATGATGGAGAATAATGGTGTTGTCAATGCGGTCCAGGTAGGTGTGGCATTTGCGGCTGCAGGCTTCCTGGTTGCCTTCCTCATCGGAGTTCCCTGGATAAAGAAGGGAATTCAAAAAGGGTTAGCTCCCTATGCAGGCAAAATGAATGAAAGCATGCTTAGCGGTGTCTTTGAGCCGGAAGAACAGGAGTACTACGGCAAGCAGACGACTCACGCAGGCAATGTTGACACTCTGGCTTTCCATTTCTCACTGGTCGGCATCGCCTGGGTAGGCGGAAATGCGGTATGCTATCTCTTTAAGCTAATCCCCGGATTTGCAGGTGAAATGCTCTCCGGATTCCTATACTTATACGCAATGCTTGTAGCTTATGCTCTGCGTGCGGTCATCGTAAAACTGGGGCTTTCCAAATATCTTGACCGCGGTACCCAAATCCGTATCTCAGGATTTTGTATTGATATGATGGTAACATCCGCTTTTATGGCTATTTCTCTGCAGATCCTTGGTTCCTGGCTGCTTCCTATTCTCGCTGTGGTAGTAGTCGGTACGCTATTCACTTATGTAACCACCAGATACTTTGGAGAACGCTTCGGCGGAAAACATGGATTTGAACGTACCGTATCCATATGGGGCGTTTTAACGGGCACCAATGCTACAGGACAGGCTTTATGCAGAATGGTTGACCCCAACAGAGAGACTTCTGTTCTCGAAGAGCTGGGACCGATCAATGCCGTGAATGTTCCCGCTTGCTACGTTGTTATGCCTGCAATTATTGCCTTCTCCGCAGGGAAGCTGTCCTTTGGACTTCTCACGGCGGCATTGGCAGGAAGCGCAGCCGTATTTCTTGTGGCAATGATCGTCACCCGGACCTGGGGTAAAAAGACATACGATTATAGAAAAGGTGAGCTTTATTACGAGCTGGATAAAACAGAATAATCCGGCTGTAAAATTGCAGTAAGAGGATAGCTTACGGTTGGCTCTCTGAGTTTCCAGCGAGCCAACCGTTCTATTAAACAGAGAAAAGACCCAGACAAATTTATGCGAATGCATTCATGCATCGGAGCAGGAATGGAGAATGGAGTAAAAATGAATAAAATAGTGATTATTCCGGATTCTTTCAAAGGCACTATGTCAAGCCATGAGGTAGGAAACATAATCCGGGAAGAGGCATTGAAATGCTGGCCGGAAATTACTGTGGTAAACGCAGAAGTTGCCGATGGAGGCGAAGGAAGCGTAGACGCCTTTTTCTCTGTGTTACCGGGTGAGAAATTAAAGGTCTGGGTCAGCGGACCTTACGGTGAAAAAATAGAGAGTTTTTACGGTCTGATTGAAGATACCGCCGTAATTGAAATGGCTGCAGCGGCAGGATTGCCTCTGGTTGGAGAAAAGAAATCCGCGGGAAAGACTACCACCTTTGGAGTAGGGGAGTTAATCCTGGATGCACTTAATCATAATGTTAAAAAAATCATACTTGGACTGGGCGGCAGTGCCACCAACGACGGGGGTACAGGGGTAGCGGCTGCACTGGGAATCCAGTTCCTTGATTCTGAAAATAATAGCTTTGTTCCCGTGGGCGACACCTTATGCAATATCTCAAAGATAGACATATCCGGCAAGGATCCACGCCTTGAAAACGTAGAAGTCGTATTAATGTGCGACGTAGAGAATCCGCTGTGTGGAGAAAAGGGAGCTTCGGCAGTATTTGGGCCCCAAAAAGGGGCCAGCAGGGAGGATATCCAGCGTTTGGACCAAGGACTTCATCACATGGCAGAACAGATCAAGAAGGATATCGGAATCGAGATCCTTCATCTGGAGGGCGGCGGAGCCGCCGGCGGCATGGGAGCAGGACTGGCCGCCTTTCTGGGTGCATCCCTGCAGAGAGGGATTGAAGTAGTTTTAGATACCATCCACTTTGATGAGATGCTTAAGGATTGTTCCATGGTCATTACCGGAGAAGGAAAAATCGACGGACAAAGCGCCCGCGGAAAAGTCATTTCAGGAGTTGCACGCAGGGCTTCCTCTAAGAATATTCCGGTAATCGCAATTGCAGGAGACATTGCCGATGATGCAGAGACAATCTACGAAACAGGGGTTCGCGCCATCTTCAGTATCAACCGGATGGCGATTCCATACACGGAGGCACGGCCTCGGGCTAAGTCTGATCTTAGAAAAACCATACGAAACATATTTGATTTTGTTACTATAGCACAACAATTGAAATGACAGGGGCTATAAAATGAACTTAAAGGAATTACTATTTATATTAACCGTGTTTTTTGCCAATACCATTGAAGGCATTACAGGCTTTGCAGGAACAATGCTTGCCATGCCCCTTTCTATGCTGCTGATCGGTGTAAAAGAAGCGAAAGCAGTTCTTAATATAGTGGCAATCATAGTCAGCTCCAGTATAGCGATTCGGAATTATAAGGATATGAACAAGAAGGAAGTGCTTAAGATAACACTTTTAATGGCTGTCGGAATGGCGGCGGGCCTTTATTTATTTTCTGTTCTGCCATTGGACAAGTTGTCCTTCCTGTATGGCGTACTGATTATCGTGGTGGCCATAAGAGGACTGCTGGTAAAAAAGCAGTCCAATCTTCCTTCCTGGGCACTAATTTTGATCGTACTCGGTGCCGGAGTGATTCATGGGATGTTTTTGTCCGGAGGCGCATTACTGGTACTCTATGCCGTATCCGTGCTAAAAGATAAGTCCATGATTCGTGCAACACTTGCTCCGGTCTGGATCATACTAAACTGCATTATATTAGTACAGGATATCACCGTAGGGGTATTTACCGGCGAAATATTGCGGCTGGCTGCGTACTGTGTTCTCCCGCTGCTTTTCGCATTAATAATAGGAAATATCCTGCATAAGGTCATTCGCCAGGCGGCCTTTGTAAAGCTCACATATATATTGTTAATCGCTTCCGGACTAACCTTGCTATTTTAAGTTGTAATTTATTGGGGTGTCAAGCACCCTAATTCACCGGCCTCATGAGCGGAAAAAGAAGCATATTCTTGATATTCTCTTCTCCTGTAAGTACCTGGAGGATGCGGTCAATTCCCATTCCCCAGCCGGAGATGGGCGGCATTCCGTATTCCATTGCAGTGATATAATCCAGATCCAGAGCCATGGCTTCTTCATCACCCTTTGCCTTTAGCCGGGCCTGCTCCAGCAGGCGCTGCTTCTGATCCGCCGGGTCCACCAGCTCAGAATATGCATTAATCACCTCCGCTCCGTTGATGATGAGCTGAAAGCGGTCAACAACCTGGGGATTATGGTCATTGGCCCTGGCCAGAGGGGAAAGGGCGGTGGGATGCTCTACCAGGAAGGTGGGAGAGATCAGCTTCGGACGGCTCACCTTTTTATACAGAAGATCAGTCAAACTGCCCTTACCCAGTAAATTCAACTCCATATCAGAGTCCAAAGCGATATTTTGCAAATGGATCTCCTTAAGCAATCCTTCTGCACTGTCATAAAGGTTGATATCGATACCGCAGTCCTTCAGGATGAGGTCGCGAAAGGATACCACCGGCCACTCTCCTGCAAAATCAATCCGCTGCTCTCCAACCACCAGTTCCGTCCTTCCAAATAGCTTTGTGACCGCCTGACAGAGCATATTCTGCAGAAAGGTCATATTGTCCTTATAGTTATAGTAAGCGCAGTATCCTTCCAGCATTGTGAAATCCTGAAGATGTGTGGTGTCAATCCCTTCATTTCGAAAACACCGGGCAAATTCAAACACCTTGGTAAAGCCTCCTACAATCGCACGCTTCAGATAAGTTTCAGGAGCAATCCGCAGGTAGACGTCCAGATCCAGAGCATTATGATGAGAGACAAAAGGCCGGGCCGTCGCCCCGGAAGGCTTTTCAATCAATACGGGGGTCTCGATCTCTATATAGCCATGATCCTCTAAAAACCGCCGTATCTCTTTCATAAAGCTGAATTTCAACAGGAACCGCTCCCTGGTATCCTCATTCATAATCAAATCCAGATAACGCTGCCGAAAACAGCTGTCCGTATCATGGATGCCATGAAACTTCTCCGGCAATGGCTTCAAGGCCTTTCCAAGGAAGGTGACACGGTCTGCCCGAATGGTCTTCTCTCCTGCCTGGGTGGTGAATATCTCGCCCTCTACACCCATGAAATCCCCTATATCAAAACCCTTCTTAAAGAATTCGTAAGCCGTCTCTCCGACAGAATCCTTCTTCACGGCCACTTGAATCCTTCCGTGAATATCTGCCAGCGTCACAAAGGATAGTTTCCCCATTTTGCGAAGGAGCAGGACTCTTCCTGCCGTTTTTACATTGCTTGTACCGTCGGTCAGCGCTTTTACTTCCATAATCTCATAATTTTTCTCAAAACGCTCCGGGTAGGGATTGACATAGGCTTTGACATACTCCAGCTTCTTTCTTCTTGCTTCTTCTAAAATCTCTTCACTCATGGTTGTTTCCTCCTTATTTATCATTATACCATAATCACAAGTGATTATGGTATTGGTGCTACGCACCAGGATGCGCACTCCCTTCGGTCGGCGCCAGTATAATGTCTGTCGACATTATACCATGTCCGCAGATTAGGAACTCAATGACTGCGTCATTTCGTTCACGTTGCACTTATCCACGAATGCAAAGGCATTGATTCAAGCAAGCTTGATCAATGTCTTCACATTCATGGGCTAATCTGCTCATCGTGGACATTCTGGGCATTAAAAAAGCCCGTTCCCTGACTAAACTCAAGGACGGACATACCCGTGTTACCACCTTAATTCCTGTATATCTCACGATACACAGCTTTG
Organism: Bacillota bacterium; assembly: GCA_023395555.1. GTDB lineage: Bacteria > Bacillota > Clostridia > Lachnospirales > Lachnospiraceae > Mobilitalea > Mobilitalea torta. The sequence goes on along the minus strand of JAEWYQ010000003.1, from coordinate 68,467 downwards.
CAAGTACGGCCAACGGCGATACTCTGGTGCTGTAATGGGCACTCCCATCGTAGCCTCAGCATTATGCCCATCATTCTTATGGCAGCAATGCAGTCGGTACGCAGTTCCGAGGCTTTATTCGGTACGGACGGATTCCTCCGGCCCATTGCTTACTGTATCTCTTCACACCAACTGAGATTCTCTGGGACAGCGGGGCAATGCCTACTTCTCTCTTCCTAACCTTTACTCTATTGTGTTTTGCTTATGCTATCACAGAACAGATATAGTGTCAAGTGTTACGGCACAATTTTAAAACAAAGCCTACAATTCAATATTCTCCAGCGATGAGCGAGGGAGAATTGAATTTTAGTTTATTATTAATGTTATAAAAGAAATATAATGATGGGAATAAAACAGAGCTGATCAGTAAAATCCAGGAGGGCAGGTTTTGCATCTTATTTTCTTAATAGATCAGCAATTTCTTTATAATTATATTTAACAGCATATAAATAAGCCGTATATTGGCTTTCATCCTTAAGGTCCGGATCAGCACCCGCTTCCAGTAAGGCTTTCACTGCTTCGGTATTTTCATTCGACACCGCAGTCATCAAGGGAGTCCATCCGGTTGAGTCAGTAAAATTAGGATCAGCACCGGCATTGATCAATATATTTATGATCTCCACATTATTCTGGTATATAGCAAAATCCAAGGCTGTTTCTTCAATATAATTCATTTTACCAGGATCAGATCCGGCTTCCAATAATAATTCAATCATCTGTATATCAGCATTTTGGGTCGCCCACATGAGGGGTGTCCATTCTTCTCCATCTGTTATATCAGGATCCATACCTGTATCTAAAAGCTCATTCACTCGCGACTTATCTCCTACTGCAACCGCATCAATCATATCCATTGCATCATCCTCCAGAGCAGCACCCAAATGGAAGCTATCCTTTATAGATGCAATATTGTCAATTATATTATCCGAAAACAACAAAATAACCCCTGCTAAAGATATTGTGAAGGTCGCAAGCCCTGCGATAATTCTAGTTGATACCTTGGTTCGTACCGTGGCAGGAGCAGAGGAAGGACTGAAAAACCTTTGAATTTCTTCCATCCGCTTGGGTAAAGACGGATGAGTGGAGTTTTTCTCTGCCAGCATCACAAATAAGCCTTTTTCCATACTTCCTTGTAACAGGTATTCGTTTTGATTAACTCTCTTAAATAGTTTTTTCCCCACTGCCAAAATAGTAAGCCCGCTCATTGCCGCTTCTATATTATTTGTGTAATTAGCAGCAAACCTGTCGCAGGTATATTCGCAGCTCCTTGAATAAGTCTTGCCAAGGGAAGGAATTAACATAGCTGGCAGAATAAACATTTGCTTCATAACATGTTTGCGTTTGATATGAGCAAGCTCATGAGCAATGACAAAGGATAGCGCCTCCTTATCATCCGAATTAATTAAATCAAATATTTCTGAATATAAAACAATCATATTTTTATCAGAAAACCTTGTTGCAAATGCATTTAAAATTCCACCGGATTCAATTACATACACATCAGGAACTTTATGTATTTCCATTGCCATGCACAGCTTTTCAACCTCTTCATATACCTCAGATATTTGCTGTTGACTGATTCTCACACCATTTAGACGTATTCGTGCTATCATAATTCCATTTGTGATGCCCAAAACTACTATTAAAAATAAAAAATAAATAAATACTGCAATGTTTAATAATGTTACCCCGTAAATAATAATGCTAAAAATAAAAGATAGAATAAAATATCTATTCTCATCTTTATAAATTAAATGCTTTGTGTTATCGTTTCTCCCCATGTTATCTCCCTATTCCAGTATATTTAAATTCTCATAACCTTAGCTAAAATCAGCGATATTATTATCATTGGATTTTTGGCTGACTTACAATATGATTATAACATCGGTTTACCTTATCTTATATCGGTAATCACTTCCACTCCTGTATAAAAAATCCAAATGAAATTACAGACATAAATGCTTTGGCAAGAACAGAATTTTATGCTATTATCACAAAGAAGAACAAAGGTTGAAAATCCATAGTATTCGCTCCTCCGGACGCTCATTTTGTTCAATTGGGTCAATCGAAAATAGTTGATAAGAAGGACTGCAGTGACAAAGACAAGGCCTTTGATTCCTTACCCTCTAATCTTTTAGACCTCGGCTGCAATACCAGCGTATCATCTTACCAGCCACACTGTCAGTGGCAGGGATATCAGGCAGATTCGATGCATGAAACCACTTCGCGTCAAGAATCTCCTCCTGATCCTCGTGGATCTCTCCGCTCTCATATTCTGCAGTAAAAGCCAGCATCAGGGCATCCGGAAAAGGCCAGGGCTGGCTGCCAAAATACCGGATGTTCTTCACCTTGATCCCCACTTCCTCCTCTATTTCACGGGCTACACAATGCTCCAGGTTCTCCCCCGGCTCTACAAATCCGGCAATGAGGCTGTAGAGATTCTGCTTAAATTTTTTATTGTGGGCCAACAGAATCTGATCCCCCTTGAACACGGCAGTAATGGTAGCCGGAGAGATTCTGGGATAGATAATATTATGGCAGGAGGGGCAGATCTTTGCCCTTTCATTCTCTTTGTCCTGCGTTTTGTGTCCGCACCGTCCGCAATATTGATTCATGCTGCTCCAATGAAGAATGTGATGTGCCGTACCGGCTGCGATAAACAGCCCCGGATCTCCTGACTTGTCCGTCACTTCTCTCATATCCACATACTCCAGGCCGAAAGCTTCCACAAGCTCTGGAATCCGGGTACAGTAGCAGTTATGCCCGTCGTAGCTTCCGATATATATCATCCCTGCTGTCAGGGCAAAACACTCCTGCGCAAACTGTTTCTCCGGTATCCGAAAGCCCCCGTCTCCCGGAAGCATGGCAAGCTTTCTCTCATGTAATATCAATGCCCAATCCGGCTTCTCTGTCTGCAGCTCAGGCCGAAAAGCAGGCTGAAAAACCTTTCCTTGTATGCTGATCATATATCTCTCCTGATTCCTCTGCTAATATGGCAGTAGGTATTATATTTATATATATTTTATCCTATTCCGGAATACTTGCGCTATAGCTGAAATCTTTTAGGCACTATGTGCAATTTCCGAAACATTTTACTGTAATAGGATGCTGGCTCAAAACCAGAGCAGAAATTCTATGTTATTTAGCGATATCAGCATATGACTTCCTCAATTGCATGAAACATCCGGTGGAGGTCGCTGAATGTTTGAACGTTCATATTCATCATCATCTGTCCATGGCAGGAGGCTTTTTCTTCCCCGTTATATGTATAAAATGTCTTAACCGTACATTGTTGGGAACAACCGATACACTCGTTATAGCAGGAAAATAATCTTCCGGCGGCTTCCTTATCCTCACGGCCTAACACATCAAATGTTTGAGCTGTAAGGTCGTTTTTTCGCCCCATGTATTTATTTTCATATTTGTAATTCGATACCATATACCACCAGAAGAAATGATCCATTACATTCTCATAGATATGCATGGCATATGAAAACCCGTGTGCCGAGACATAATTGATTTTGCAGGCTCTGTGATCTCCTTCTATCTTTCGCTTAATTTTCAGTTTCTTTGCAGCAAGCAATCGACCATCCATCTCCACGATCTGGCGCTGTAATTCTGGAGCCAGCATTGACATACATTCCTGTAAATCGGATTTGACCGACTTGTCTATTCCCAGAACAGCCTTTCCATTCACGCTTTCGGGAGGCATCGAGAGTTCACCTTCTTCAAATTGTGTTACCCTAATGGATTTCAGCTCCGCCCGCGTAAGCTTGGAGCATGCCAATTTAAGTGAAAAGCCCTTTGCATTTTGTTCGGCAAATTGGGGCAATTTCATATATTTTTCTTTTTTGGAGTAGTAGCGGACTTCACCGTCAACCGATACCTGCATGAAATCAAGGCCATAGGTTACCGACAATGATACATCCTTGTTCATTTCCATTTTATTTATAAATGAGCGCGTCTTTTTGGCATTTGGCTCAATGATATCATCTATACTCCGGTTATCCACACCGGATCCGAAGGTAAGATGCCCTTTTCCGAACAGAAGGTAAAAAGCCGGAGAATCAATGCGTATAACAAGATCAATGGTAACCGGAAGTTTAAAATACCCCGGCACCTCAAGAAAGGAAATAACAGGAGTTTCCGTAGTCCAAAACCGCGTGTTCTGCTTTCCGGTAATGAAGCGCAATGTCTGATTATCATATTCCATATCTATATCTCCATGCCCAATGAGCCGGCACAAATTAATTTTTAACTCCTGCATATTCTTCCCCCTTATCCATATCAACGAATCTTTCTCCTAAAGATTTATTATACATCAAATCATCATACAATAAAAGCCGTTCGTAAAATGCTCGCAAAATGTAAAATTATAAGATAACAACTATACTTTGAGTATACTCTCGAAGTTCATTAAAGCCGCAGCGGACAAAACAGCCCTTATTATTTCGCATCGGGTTGGCCTATGTAAGTTAGTGGACCGAATTATTGTTATGCAGGATGGTGATATCGTTGAGGACGGAACCCATGATATCTTATTGGTGGCTGGCGGTGAATACGCAAAGCTATACACGGCACAAGCAAAATGGTATAATTAGATGAACCTCTGTTTCTGTTTTTCTTTGTGAACATTGGTTAATAAGACAGGAAAGATACCGGCGAAAATAAAGGAGTAAATAGACTATGAAAATAGCCAGGATGATTTTGACTTTATCATTTCAAACGGCAAGAATGGTAAACCTATTCTATATGAATGTTATCCCAATGCTTTTGAATTGACTTATAAAAATAAGACTTGCTCAGTCTATGAATTGAATGAGGAAGGATTTATGAGGGAATGAAAAACTGGGAGCCGGAGCTTGTTTGTGAAAATGAAGTTCCGATCCAGAATGAGCTTATTACTCATGACCTTTATAACAGATTATTACAGGAGCAAGCGCAAGGAAATATAGCAATTAACAGGTATCAAAACAGCAAAGACTACAAAAAACATATCTCGGAATATATTGTTGACCGATTAATAAGGTTTGACGCATTGCACTATTTAGAAACTGATGAAAGATTTCAAAAATACTACAAAGACATAATCGAAGCATTGCAGTCCATAATGGACGGACATTTATTAGCGATCAGATGGCAGCTTTTTAATCCCGGCTAATTTTGATAATATTTTTCGGGAAATTGCTTCTTTTCCAAGTCTTTCAGATTATCCGGCAAATGATAACTTTTCAGGTGATTGAAATTCTCCAACTTCACATTTCCAAGGTAATCAGCCGAAAAGGTAATTTCATCGATACCAATGGTATCATGCGGCCCCAGGTATGGATTTGACGTGAAGGTAACATAATACGTACGGCCATCCGCTGAAACCTTTTTGACAAAGATACTATAATAATTTACAATTGGAGAAATCGTATAGTATCCATCATAAAAATCATCCGAAGCCTCCATGATTTCTGTCAAGTAAGTATTCACCAGCAACTGATTATACTGGTCTTTCGTATCAAAGGAATGCATGGCAGCAGTTGTCCCATCCTTTAGGTAACGATCCGTTTTCCCATATAGAGCACAAATAAGAATCAAGTCAAAGAATAATATTAATATTATTAATTTCTTTCTATTTTCCTTCATCCATCCAAGCAAATCTATCCCCCCCTATCATTAATTATATGGGGGATAGACCGCTTTAGACTAATACTAATTCTTTATTTCATCAATCAGCCATCGCTTCAGCCCATCCAGGTCCACTTCTTTATATTCGAGGCCCTTCTCACCGGAATACCATTCCCTTATGGCATGATCAATCACATACCGAAACCTGTCCGGCACATAATTGCGTACCCAGATACCTCCGTCATACTTTGATAAAATCCTCTTCTCTTTTTTGTATGACAGAATCCGCCCAAGAATTAAGATATTGCTTGCAAAATATCTCGGGTCATATGCTTTAAAATCATATTCATCGACATCATTGCTGATGGAACTCCAGAAATCCTCCTCCGGTACGATAGGAAAAGCCTCCTTCACAGGCTTTCCATAAACACAAATGCCGCTTTGATTGGTAAGATGTGCGTGGCAGGCGATATCCGCATCACAAAAATCTTCATCTACAAGGAAGCTTTCTTTTATACTGCCATTCAGCAAATTCCTGTAATGCTCAGTCCAGGTGTCACTGTAATGGAATTGGCAGGGTGTAGGATATTTCCAAGGCTTCAGGTCATTGATCCAGACAGCGGACATTTCAAGAGGCGATGGCTTGCCGTCTATTTCAATTATATTCTTAGCTATACAAAGCCTCTCCTCCCGGTCTATCCGTCTGTCACACAGAATCAGCAGGTCGATATCGCTTACCCCTTCTACAAAACAGTTCAATGCAATGGAGCCATGCAGATACACGCCTGTCACTGCTTCTTCCATACATTTTAACCAAACATCCCTTACTTGCCTGATCTGCTCCTTAACCTCTACGGAAAGGGTCTTGTCATTTTGAAATTCCATATCCTATTCTCCTATAAAATTTTTCTCTACACTTCCTTTGCATAGTCTTTATCATAGGATTCCTTTATCCAAGATATGAAGACCTCCAGCTCCCAGTGATATCTGTGGATACTCGCTTTCTTCTCATAGCCGATTTTCTGGTAAAAGGTCTGATCTCCTCCCAGCATTCCCGTACATTCAGGAAACATCTCCTTTACCCTATTAGCAGCTTCATGCAGGATTACTGTGGCAATTCCCTTTCTTCTCTCCCACCACACAACAGCCAGCGGCTCCAGCTCACAATACGGCATCTTCTCATCACACCACAGGATTGCCATGGCAACCGGCCGTTTTTGCACATCCAGAACGCACAGATCCAGCTCCTTCCTATGATGCTTCATCTTCCGCAAATCATGGAATGCCTGCTCTCCATGCTCACATGCATAATCATCTCCTCCATAGCCAAAGGACAGCCGATGGGTATTGGAAAGATAAAAATCCGGAGTCGTATTGGCATCTGCAAAGGTATAACCCTCAGGAAGCTTCACCGGGAACGGCTCTTCTCCAAAGGGAAGGATATACAGCTCTTCCTCCCGATCCTCCTTGCAAAAGCCTGCCTGCAGAACCATTTCCTTTAACACCTTGTTCCATTCCGGCACACACAGGTTCACATACCGGGTTAAGCGGTCTTCCTTTATCCCTGCGGCATATGTTTTTGCAAACCTTATCATCTCCGCCAGAAGCTCCCTGTCCTCCCCCCGTTCCTTCGAATCAAACAGAAGGAATGTGTCTCCTCCGTAATTTCCTTCATTGATAACACAGGCTGCCACCTTCCCGCCCTCTCTGTAGACGCCCACCGTATGCTCCCATGCGTGATAATGCCCGGTAAAGGACGGGTGCAACCCTTTTGAAAATTCATGGTGGCTCAATCCCCAGATCGGATATTCCCATTGATACGAGGCTAGAACCATCTCTTCAATCTCATCAAAATCTTCTTCCTTATAAAAACTAAATTCATAACGCATATTCTTCTTCCTCCCCAGATTTGAAGCTTAATGCAGTAATTCTACCATTTTCACCGGTCTGGATAAATGTCATAAATAATTATACTTGTTTATGACATCAAAAGGAAGCCCTTGCTTAACTCTCCATAATGCATTAAAATAAACAGGTCCGAACCATATCAACGATTAATTCCATGGGGGTTATGAAATAAATGAAGATTGAAAAAATCAATTCCAGAAATGCAGCATATCAGAAATTTGAGGTATTGAAAACAAATAGAAACAAGAGATATAAATATCAGGAATTCTTAGTGGAAGGTGTCCGAAATATCAATGAAGCCGTCAAAAACAGCTGGAAGATTCAAGCCTTCCTGTACTGCAAGGAGCTTTCCTTATCCGATTGGGCGAAGGGATTATTAAGCTCCGTCAAAACAGAAATAAATTACGAGCTGTCTTTGCCGTTAATGAAAGAGCTTAGTGGCAAAGAGGACACCTCGGAACTATTGGCCATTATAAAAATGAAGGAAGATAACCTGGATGGGTTAAGCTTCTCCGACAATCCCATTCTGGCATTGTTTGACCGTCCTTCCAATAAGGGCAATCTGGGAACCATAATCCGCTCCTGCGATTCCCTGGGCGTGGAAGCGCTTTTCATCACAGGACATGCGGTAGACCTGTATGATCCTGATGTAATAATCTCCTCCATGGGTTCCTTTTTCAATATGAGAGTGATTCGTGTGCCGGAAAATCAGAGGATTTTTGATTTCCTGGGCGAAATGAAGAAGAGATACCCCACCTTCCAATCCATCGGAACCACCGCCCATAAAGAGCATCCCCTGTATCATCTGGATCTGACTAAGCCGACCCTGTTTATGATCGGTAACGAAACGGACGGCTTATGCCATGCCTTCCAGGAAGCCTGCGATATCCTGGGCACTATTCCAATGGCGGAATCCTCCTATGCCTCCTCCTTTAATGTAGGCTGTGCGGCAACCGTCATGTTTTACGAGGCTTACCGGCAAAGATTCCAATACAATTAAACCACGCAAGGCCGCTGTAAAATGGATTTAACCCCGTATATCTATGATCCCCTTCCCCTGTATCACAACATATCCTGGAGAAGTATCACAATATATCACGGCGAAAATTCCTTCTGCAACGGCCCTTATCGTGCAATTCCAAACTATTCTCTTTTTTTTAACTGTAAATGATCCTTCTAACCGTATCAAATGCCAATCCATATGACTCAGATATCTGGGAAATGGATTTCCCGGCCTTATACTTCCTTTTAATATCATTATTTCTCTGCAAATAATAGGTACGGGAGCCGCTTTTTTCGCCCCATCTCTTCTGTCGGTTGCCATGGGGGATATAAAGCAAATCCCCTTTTACATATCCTTGAATTTCCCTTAATAATTCTTCCGGTAATACATCTGCTGCGTTAATATATTTCATCCTTATCCGCTCCTTATTTTCGTAATCAAATAAAGGCAGAATAAGCAGATAATGTATCCCTCTCATCCCATGCAAAAACGGCTTACATTATCGTTATTCTGCATGGGACAAGGCTTTGTTGTTGTGATGTTTTCTTGACATGATATGCTTCATACTGCTCACCTCCCGGTCAACCAGGTATAAACCCTTGTTTCATTTATACCATTATAGCATTCTTGCTCTGTCTGCTGCAACCTGTTTGTTTCCTTAGGGCAATAATCCCTTGCTTAACGTACCATAATGAATTAAAATAAATTAAAATGAATTATTGCTATTGACTCTTACGTCGTGTCGCACTTTATAATCCTTACTATAAAGAAGGAGGGTGCTATGAAGGAACTAAAGACTATCACTCAGGTGACCAAGCTATTCGGGGTATCCACAAGAACGCTCCGTTACTATGAACAGATCGGATTATTGCAAAGCCAGCGGATGGAGGACTATTCCTACCGGGTATATGACGAGAACGCCTGTCTGCGGCTGAAACAAATCCTTGTTTTACGCAAGCTGCGCATTTCCCTGAAGCAGATTGCCATTCTTCTGGGCAATCACAGTACCTTGCAGGCCATCGAGGTATTTATGGAAAACATCAGTGAGCTGGATGCTGAAATCGGCTCGCTGTCAACCATCCGGGACATTCTCAACCGGTTTGTGGAGGAGCTGCGCACCAGGTCAGGCGTCAGCTTAAACTCCGATCTATTGAATGATACTGCCATACTCTCCATGATCGCTCCTCTTTCTTTAACAAAGATTAATTTTAAGGAGGACACTGCCATGAACGAGTTAAACCAGGCAAATGAACAATTAAACAGATTATCTGACCGGGATGTGCGCATTGTATATCTGCCCCCGGCAGCCGTAGCAACATACCAGTATGTCGGAGATGACCCAGAGATGCATGTGGGCCAGGTACTGGGCCAATTTGTGCGGGAAAGTGATCTGATTCATGTGAAGCCCGACGTCAGGCACTACGGATTTAACGCTCCTAATCCTGTCGATGAAACGAATTATCACGGCTATGAAATGTGGGTAACGGTTCCCGAAGACATGGTTGTTCCCAAACCACTGACCAGAAAGCAGTTTGAGGGGGGTCTATATGCCGCGTATATGATTCCCTTCGGAGCCTTTGAGGAGTGGGGACGCCTTGCCGAATGGGTGCAGAACAACAAAACATATGAATACCGAGGAGACTGGAACCATGAAAATATGTTTGGATGGCTGGAGGAGCATTTGAATTATGTAAATCATGCCCTGCAGGAGAATAGTGAACCAGAGGGAATGCAATTAGATTTGCTGATTCCCATAAGAGAAAAAAATCCTGTCCTCGGTGCCTGACAAGTATTCTATGGATAATTCGCTGCCATTTGCTTATAAAATCTTTAAAAATCATCAGGTGAGGTAACAGCAAGGGCTTATGCCGCGGGCAATCCGCCCCATGGCATAAGCCCCTCTTTATTTTGTCAGCTGCAAATAGCAGTTCTTCGTATCCTCCGGTGTCTTTCCGTTAAAAATGACCACCCGGTCTGACAACACGGCAGCAATATAGGGCGGATGATTTCGGTAGACATATACACGGCACATTCCATACCCCCGCACCTTAAAACCTCCGACATAAAAGAAGTAACTGTCCCCGCCATTGCGTTTGCCTTCTATTGGAAGCTCTTCTATCAATTTCACTTCCTTAATATCCTCCAGTGAAAAATGATCCTCATATAGGGGAGCATCTATATAAACGGTGTTGCTTTTTATCTGAAAATCAATGGAGCCAAAATCCAGGGGCATCAGGAAGAACACAATCGCTATAACCCCGATTATAACTGCCGCATACACCCAATTAATCAGCTTACCAAAGGTTGAAGCCATATTAATTGTTGTGCCGTATCCAAAACGTTTTTCCACCCATACCCGTTTGTCATTGGGATTGTAATAGCTTCCCTTCTCCCAATAATGATCCTCATCCGAATAGACCTGGGCCGAAATGAAAGACAGCAGTCCGCGGCGTTCCTCTCCAACCTTATGGTAAGCATAGAGAACAGGAACAAAGGCAGGAAGGATGGATGTAAAAATAAGCAAAGCTGTCACCGAGACTGGAAAGGTATTACCTCTGAGCAGAAAGTACAACAGGATATTAAAGACGCTTCCCATATATGCCTCCGCAACCCAGCATTTTGACCATTGGTATTTATAGCTGCGGTTCAAGGCCAGGTTGATTTCTGTATCCTCTGAATAAGATACCGTCCGCTCTTTTGCTATTTGCAAATGAGCAAGCAGGCTTATTACAATATAAAGCAGGGAACAGGCCGCCATAATCCAGGCAAAGCTTCTTTCCTCCATCCCAGGGAAAGAGACTGCCGCAGGGGTCAAAGCAATCATAAAGGCAGGGATAAACCAAAGCCTTGATACGGGCATCCTCCGTTTTCGTCTGCTGGCCTCTGTATCAATGCTAATTACATGCCTCTCCCCCGCATACCACCCCTTTTCTCTTTTCAATGAATATAATTTGTGGAAATAGATTTTCTGAAGGGTATTGCCCGTATAAAGAAGCAGGATACACCAGACCAGGAGATAAAGCAGGAGGACGGTACCATATTGATACACCAGCAGCCCCGGAAACAGCAGCACAAAGAAACCTCCCCCTGTCAGAAGGTTGGCCTTTCGGTAATCCCGGACAATTTTTAATACCTGGCTGTTCCCCAGTTCATAACTCGGCAGGGTTACTCCCAAAAGAATGGTTCCATTTGGCTTCGCTCCGGTTCCTTGCGACAGCAACTGCGCCATCAGGATAAGCAGGGCGCAAAGCATCAGAATAATAAATACAGTCATAGACTCCCTCCTGCCAGCGGTGAAATCTTTAAATGATCAAACATTTCACCGCACAGCTTCAAAAAATGTTCTTTTTTGATTCCCTTCAGTGAAGCCTCAGTGACAAGCAGGGACAGCTCGCTTTCCATCCTTTCCTTGAAATCACCGGTTAAAAGTGCCGCAGGCTTAACAATCGCACCATGGCGGCGGTCTATTTCAATATAGCCTTCGTTTTTAAGAATAGTGTAGGCTTTGGTGACCGTCATCATATTCACGCCAATATCTTCTGCCATTTGCCGGACTGTGGGCAGTCCCTGCCCAATCTTCAGCTCTCCCTTTCCAATTCCCATAATAATTTCATTGCACAGCTGAACATAAATAGGTGTTGAGCTTGCGGTATTCAGCTTAATGATCATCCCCTGACCTCCAATACGAATTAAGCATTATTTGTATTATATATAGTAATACAAATAATGCTTAATGTCAAGTCAGCTTTTTTGATCCTGCACTGTTTCCATTCCTATTACATGACTGCTGCTATCTAATGTTTAATTAATATTTTCTTTTCAGGTTAAATATGTTACAATGATCCGGTAGCGCAAATAAGCACTTCGTGATGTACGATGCAGTTATGGTTATTCTCACAACTCACATTACAGGAAGATTTTATAATTAGGAAAAGAGGATGAAGGAACATGAAAAACAATCTATTTACAATAGGGCCGCTGACGGTTCACGGTTATGGCCTGATGATCGCCATCGGCGCCCTTGCCGCCTATCTTGTGACAGAATACCGGGCTAAAAAAAAGGGGATGCAGTATGAGCTGGTCTTCAATCTTTTTATATGGTGTCTGGTGGGCGGCGTAATCGGCGCAAAGGTGCTTTATTGGATCACCCAGATGAAAGATATCATTGCCAATCCTGCTTTACTGTTGGATATCACCCACGGTTTTGTCGTGTATGGCGGTATTATCGGAGGCATCTTCTCCGGCTTCTTATTTACCCGGAAGCACAAGCAGAATTTTCTTCAGTTCTTTGATGTGGTTATGCCCTCCATCGCTCTGGCACAGGGCTTTGGAAGATTGGGATGCGTCCTGGCCGGCTGCTGCTATGGGCTGGAGACTTCAAGCCATTTCCATATCATTTTTCGTGAATCGGATTTCGCGCCGAATAATGTGTCTCTCATCCCTACCCAGCCCCTTTCAAGCGCGTTGAATTTCCTGCACTTTGCCATCCTTGTGCTGATATCGAAGAAAACCAAGGCGCACGGCCAGGTTGCAGGCTTTTATCTCATGTTCTACAGCGCCGGACGCTTTGTTATGGAATTCTTCCGGGGAGATCTGGAACGCGGAACAGTAGGAAATGTGTCAACCTCACAGTTCATTGCCATCTTCCTTTTCCTGATCGGTCTGGCTATGGTGATTGTCTTCGGTCTGCTCTCCCGCAGAACTGCTCTTTCCAGCGAAACGGGAACCAATGCCGATATATCTTCAGACGAAGAAACCAAATCGGGGGAATAAAGCCCCGCCTCCTTGCGGAAAGCCTTTTCTCCCAACGAACATAAAACAGGATGCCAAATAGCCCAAACTGTAAGCTATTTGGCATCCTTTCTTTCGGCAAAATAGTTCTAAGACTAAAAACAACGGAAGAAAAAGATTCTTCGCAGGCTGATCCGGTCAAATTCCCACCGGTTTCTTCTCCAACGGAAGCCCTGTACGAAATCCCTGCCCACAGAGGTGGGATAAAACCAAAATTCATCACCATTCACGAGCCAGATGTAAGTGAAGCGGAACAAACATCCCCTCATACCCCTCTGTAATCTCTGCAGCTCATCCCCGCCCGGCCCCGGCCTTCCCGGTCCCGGTCCCCATGGTCCTGGCCTCCCCGGTCCCTGACCTCCCGGCCCTGGTCTTCCCGGTCCCTGGCCTCCCGGTCCTGGTCTCCCCGGCCCGCCGAAATTGCTTCTCCCCGCCTCCTCCGGCATTCCAGTCTGGCTGCGGTTCGGAGCCTCCGGAATAAAATTCGGCGGCGCGGATCTTGGCTGCCCATTCATCTGCTGCATCTGCGGCTGTCCATTTACCTGCCGTGTTTCATTCGTAGGCGGAGATATCAATCCTCCCTGTTCCACCGATTGCCTTGGTATATATTCGTACTTCCCATTATTGCCTCTATCATGATTGAACTGATTATACAAGCCGCCTGCTCCTTTCTGCGCAATAACTTATACATTATTCTATGAAGCTCACATGTAAAAAGTTATGCGAAAAAGGAGTTTCTCCCGGTATTAGAATTCTTTTTTCAGATACAGGCGGACGGATACGGTATAGGACACTGCCAGGGCAAAGAGCAGAAGAAGGGGCAGCAGCACATATGCATTGTCCATGAGTCTGTACCCTATATTAATCAGTTCCCCCGATATGGTAATTCTGCCATCCTTTATTGCGTTGCTCATCAAGAAAAAGATCGCAAAGGGAATGATATAAATCATAAAAAAGATTAATCTTGCCTTTTCCACTCCCAGCTTAGTAATAAACGGAATGGTGATACTATAAAACAGGATGACAATAGCCGCACCGATCCAACACCCCATTACTCCCGATGCAATCTGCTCATTCCCGAGAACGGCATTCAATACTATCGTAAGTACGGTTCCTACCGCAGAACCAATCAAGGTCAAAGAAATCATAATTGCATATTTACCGCGGACAATATCCTCTCTCGAAACCGGCATGGTGAGCGCATAGATATCCCATTTTGCCGCTTCATCGGAAGAATAGGCATTCAGAGTCAGCATTGCGATCAGCACCGTAAATAAACTGGAGAAAAAGCTGGGATCCTTGGAGGTAAAAGCCATAATCACATATAATAATGCCGCCACTGAAAAAATTTTAATGTTTTTCTTTAAATTTACAAAATCTTTGATTACTAACCCTATCATTTCTACAGCTCCTTTCCTTTGCTGATGAACAGCATGATCTCCTCAATAGAGGTTCTTTCCACCTGGTACTGGCGGTAATGCTTCACAAATTCACCCTTCTTTTTTATCATAACCTCCGCACCAAAATTATTCTCGCGAATACCCACCACATAATTCCGGTCAATTCCGGGGACATCCTCCCTGCGGCAGTGAATAACCCCATATTGATAAATCAGCTCATCCTTACTCTCGCTGAATACAATTCTTCCTTTATGGATAAAGGTTACATAGTCCGCGATCTTCTCGATATCACTTATAATATGGGAGGACAATAATATGGTGTGATCCTCCTCCTGTATGAATTCCAGAAAGAGATCAAGAATCTCGTCCCGAACCATGGGGTCAAGTCCGCTGGTGGCTTCATCCAGAATCAACAGTCTGGCATGATGGGATAATGCGATAGCAATGGACAGCTTCATCTTCATTCCTCTGGAGAAATCCTTGACTATCTTCTTTTCAGGCAGTTCAAACCTCTTGACATACTGTTCGAATACCTTAGAATCCCAGTTGGGATAAATATTCTTCATAATTAAACCCGTGCCGGCAACATTCAGATTATCATGGAGGCTGCTTCCGTCAAATACCACCCCCATGGATGCCTTCACCTCTTTCGGAAGTCCTGCCGCCGGATAGCCGAGAACTGTAATCTCTCCTTCGTCGATATGAATTAAATCCAGGATTGCTTTAATGGTCGTCGTCTTACCGGCTCCGTTCTCTCCCACAAAGCCCATAATGACTCCCTTCGGCACACGAAAGCTGATGCTGTCCAGGGGGAAATCCCGGTATCGTTTGGTCAGCCCCCTAACTGCGATTGCGTCCGATCCGCTCCCTCCCTGCATACCCGTTCCTGCTCCGTTTCTTCCTTGTCTGTCTGTTCCTGTCATATCTATTCCTCCTCATATATCATTCTGGTTATCTCCTGAAGCTCACTTAAAGCAATTCCTCCGGCCTTTGCTCCTGCTACCGCTTTGGTAATATGCTCTTCCACAATCCGAAGCTGTTCTTCCCGGACAAATTCTACATTCTTCTCCGCTACGAAGCTGCCCTTCCCTACTACCGTGTAAATGAAACCATCCCGCTCCAGATCCTCGTAGGCCCGCTTCGTGGTGATCACGCTGATACGAAGCTCCTTCGCCAGCATCCGCATGGAGGGCAGTATGCTTCCTGCCTCCAGTTCACCATTAATGACCATCTGCTTTATCTGTGAGGTGATCTGCTCATAGATCGGCCTGTCACTGGAATTACTGATCAGTATATTCATTCCAACCCTCCCTTATGGTATCTTGTCTTCTTCTATTTTTACGTTGGTCCAAATAAGAATCTGCTTTGTTTCTGCCCCCATTCTGTTTCTTTGCATTTCTATAGTGTTATAGTGTATATCTTATATATACACACTATAAACTTACATACACGGTAATGTCAAGTTTTTTTTATTAAATCATCCAAGGATAATAAATAAAGCGCCTTTTGATTACCATCAAAAAGCGCCTCATTTATTATCTACTATTCAATATTATCAAGTCATCATACTTTGAATTTCTGAACCTCATCTACCAGGTCATCTGCATTATCCTTCAGCTTCGCTGCCGATTTGCTCAGTGATTCCACAGAACCTAACTGATCGGCAGCGGTCTGGTTTACATTATTCGAGGATGCCGCAATCTCCTCCAGTACCGCCGATATATTTTCAATCGCTGCCAGAGTGCTGACTCTGGCCTCCTCAATATTGGCAACATTATCCGTGATATGCTTAAGGAATACAACCAGGCTTTCCACACTTTCACTGATATTCTGATAGGAAGCTGTGGTATTCTTAACCGCATTCTCCTGGAGCTGCAATACCCGTTCCGACTTACGAGCCGTCTCCGCTACGGATTTGGTATCCTCCTGGATGCTGCCGATGATCTTCTTAATATCATTCACAGAATTCTTGGACTGTTCCGCAAGGGTTCTGATCTCACTGGCAACCACGGCAAAGCCCATACCATGCTCCCCTGCCCTGGCCGCTTCGATGGAAGCATTCAAGGATAGCAGATTGGTCTGATTCGCAATGTCACTGATCACATTGATGATCTTATGAATGGTGGAAGATTTCTCTGCCAGCCGCTCAACATCCTTAATAATTCCAGTGGTAATCAGGGTGGTGGATTTTGTCTGATCGTTCAGTTCCTTGGAAACAACGGTACCAGCCTCAACACTCTTTCTGGTGGTGTCGGCAATCTGGCCGATTTCCTTAGTATTCTCACCCACCACTTCAATCTTCTGGGACAAGCTGTCCATCTGAACCAGACATTCTTCCGCATCCCTTGCTTGCTGGTTAATTCCCTGTTCAATCTCGTTCATTGCGGAAGCAATATCCTCCGAGGACTTCAGGAATGCCTCCGATGTTCTGGATACATTGGCCGAGGACTCCGACACCTCGCCGCTCAGCTCCTTCACCTGCTGTATCAGATCCTTCATATTCGCAAAGGTCAGTTGAATCTCGTCAATCAGAATGTTAAACTCATCCTTGCGCTTAGAATTGAATTGAACCGTAAGATCCCCCTTCGCCGCAAGTTTAAGCTTATCAATGATTCTCTTGATCGTCAGGTCTATTCCGGTGGTCAGCCACACAACGATCAGCGTAGCCAGCACCAGCGCGACAATAACAATGATAACCGTAAGATCCTTAATGCTGTCTGCCTGGCTTGTAATGACAGCCTTGGGCATCAGGGCACAGAGCATGGCCCCGGTATCACCGATCTTGGTATAGAGGAATAAGTACTCCGCCCCTCTGTATTCTACGTATTTCGAGTCCTGAACCGCTTCTCCCTTCCGGGCATCCTGATAAAAGGGCTCATTGTAGAATACCGGTTCTGCCAACAGCGCCTCCAAATCTATTCCGGGATCCTGCTTCTTCAGGGAAACATCAATGAGCTCCCTGCCGTCCGGCGTAACGAAGCCCAGGTATCCGCTCTTATCAAATTCCAGGCCTGCCATAATATCCATAACTGCCTTGGCTTTAATTTCGATAATCAGTACCGCATCCACACCTACAAAATTACGAACCAGACGCATGGAATAGTCATCGGACTTGGAATTCAGCAGCGCATCCAGCTCGGCGTCCTGTCCGTCCCACAAAAGCTTGTTCCGGTTATTCTTTAGAAATTCTCCTGCCTCGGTTTCCTTGATACTGGCAAGAATCCCTTCCTTATAGTAACTCCCTGCGCTGGTAATGGGAGTTACCACATCTGACAGCATGTACACATTCTGGATAAACTCATCTGTTATCTGCTTGGCGGTAAGAGAACTGGTTATGGTTCTCCGGGTAGTATTCGCCTCCACGATATCGCTCAGATTCATAAAATATTTCGTAATCACGCTATCGTTGACATACTGTATCGAGGTTGCCTCCACCGACGCAAAACCAAAGCGCAGGAACTTGCCGGTCATGTTAATGGCATCCGCCGTTGCCTTCTCATAGCTGTTCTGCATTCCCTGAGATGCTTTGGAAAAGGATACAATTCCCAGAATAATAATAAATGCAATGGGCACCAGGAAGGAACCTACCAGTTTAAAACGAATCGTAGAGAAAAAATTAAGCTTGGCCGCATGTTCCATCAGCTCCTTCTTGTCCTTCTCTATCCTTATCTTTGTCTCCTCCGCCTTTTTCTTCTTCCCCTTTACTAAATCCGCTCCTTTCGTTAGCAATTTGCTAAAGTGGTTATCATCCGTCCTTTTCATATTTTCCTCCAGAGTTCTTATATTGTTTTTATAAGCCTAAGCTGCAGTTTCCATATGGTTATTATATCATTTTAATCCACAATTTACTAGATAATAATACAAGTTAAGGAACTTTCTGAGGCTAAATTCATATAATCTGAATTTCAGTATCACAATTCTCGTTTCCGATACAATAATTTGATAAAAACCAAAATAAATGCGGGCAGCACCTTTTCACACTTTTACCTGGGATGTATTTTAAAATGGCACAGAAGTGTCCTCGGGGGCATTCTTCTGTGCCATTCTCAAATCTTTTCTTTGATGTCCATGCCGTACGAAAATCAGGTTTTCGTGATCTGACATACTGTAAATCCCAGTTTTTGCTCCGCATATTCAACGATAGCCGTCAGGGAAGCCTCCACATCGGCCACGCTTCCGTTCACCAGGAGGGTTCCGCTCACCCGGTCCACATGCCCCAGGGATACCCCGGAGGTCTTCAACGCAATGTCCCCTGCAATAATTGCTGTCTCTCCGGGACTCATGGTTACAATTCCGATTGCCGAGCGTCCTCCGGCTTCCCTCCGCTCCATCCCTACCTTTCCATACAAGCTGTTGTCAGGATTGGCTATGACATGGGCCAGAGTGATCTGTTTCCCCGGAACGATCTCCTGTATAATTCTTAGTTTTTCTTCTTTGGACATTCTTTCTTCCATGGATATTCCCTCCAGATATACGGACTCATAGTTTATATACAGGCGGCGGTCCCTTCAAACCTCTCACCAATGGTTTTCTGATTTTTTCTGACTTTCTGCACTAGCCTCCGATCTGACCCTTCAAACCGGTTTCCAGGACGACCTGCAGCAGCTCCTCCATGTATTCGTTAGCGGGAGGTTCAATGTGGGCCATGGTATATTCCCTTCCCAGTCCCTGGTATTTATCCTGTCCCAGACGGTGATAAGGCAGCAGATGCAGCTCTCTGGCCCCGGGCCTTCCGCCCGGAAGGGAGGCGGCATACTCTGCAATCGCCTTAATCTCCTGTTTCGTATGATTAAATCCGGGCACCACCGGTATCCGGATGGTCAGATTGGCATCTGATTCCGCTATTTTCCTTGCATTTTCAAGAATTAAGCCGTTAGGCCTGCCGGTGAATTCCTCATGCTTCCGGCTGTCCATATGCTTGATATCCAGCAGAAAATAATCCAGATACGGAAGATACTCCTTAAGGACATCCCAGTCCGCATAGCCGGAGCTTTCTATCGCGGTGCTGATGCCTTCTTCCTGGCAGGCACGAAGCAATGCCACGGCAAATTCAGGCTGGCATAACGCCTCTCCCCCGGACAGGGTTACTCCTCCTCCCGATCTGCGGTAATAGGAGTAATCCTTGCGAATCTCTCCCAGGATCTCCCCGACGGTCACATCCCTTCCAACCACCTTGGATCTGCCCGGCGTATCCTGGAGCTGCATCGTCTGTATCCCATATTCCTGTGACTCCGGGTTGCAGCACCACCGGCACCTCAGCCTGCAGCCCTTCAGGAAAATGATAGTCCGTATTCCCGGGCCGTCATGGATGGAGTACCTCTGTATGTCAAATATTCTTCCTGTTATTTCATCAGGCACAGGATAAGCAGTTTGCAGCTTACCATTGTTTTCACTCATCGTTTTCCTCTCCCTGCCTCTTAATGCTGCTCCGTTCTTTCAATAATATCATCCTGCAAGGACCTGGACAGCGAGGTGAATATGGCGCTGTAGCCCGCCACGCGAACCACCAGGTTCTTATAATTCTGAGGATTTTTCTGAGCATCCAGCAGCGTGTCGCGGCTGACTACATTAAATTGCATGTGGCTTCCCTTCTGGTCAAAATAAGTCCGCAGCAGGGCAACAAAGTTCTCCAGTCCCTTGACCCCGCTCAACGCGGAAGGATGGAACTTCATGTTAAACAGCGTACCATTGGAGGCAATCCCATGATCCAGCCTCGATACGGAATTACATGCCGCTGTCGGTCCCAGCTTATCTCTTCCCGATGCCGGGGATACACCATCCGCAATGGGCTTGCGCGCCAGTCTTCCGTCAGGGGTCGCTCCGGTCTGGGCTCCCAGGGGCACATTGGCAGATACGGGATATAACCCGGCCTGGTACTGACCGCCCCTGGGATTCCGATAGGTTTCCATGGGCTTCGTATAAGTGTAGGCCGCCTCTCTTGCCAGCTCATCCACCTCGGCAATATCATTTCCAAACTTGGGCTGCTCATTGATCAGCTCCAGAATCTCTTCATAGCGCTGCCGTTCCTTCTCACTCATACCGCCCAGCAATGCCTGGGTATAAATCCGGGCAACATCTGCTTCCGTAACCTTATGTCCCGTCTTGCTCAGCTCTTTTACAATAACCTTCGTTACATCCTCTGCGACCGCCGGATCAATGCCCTTGCCGAAGTTCATCTCAAGAGCTTTTTTCAATTCCTTCATGGAAATCTTCTTCTCTTCAAATACCAGCTTCTTGATTACATAGAGGGAATCAGCCATATTGGCGATGCCAAAGCCCTGGGGTCCGGTAAAGTTATAGACCGCGCCGCCCTCCTGAACACTGGTGCCCCGTCCGATGCAATCCTCTATCATACAGGAGAGATAGGGCAGCGGACAGCGCTGGGCGTGAGCGGCATCAATGGAGTTATCCGCATTGACCAGAAGCTCGATCATGTAATCCATCTGTTTCTGATAGGCGGCAAAGAATTCCTCATAAGAGCTCATCTTTTCCACATCCCCGGTAGATACGCCAAGGCGTACTCCCTGATCCATACCGTCGCTAAAGACCAGCTCCAGGGGCCTGCACATATTGAAAAATGCCGCGTCATGCCAGCCGTCGGTCTTCCCCGCCTTCTGGGGCTCCACACAGCCGATAATACAGTAATCCCTGGCATCCGCAAGGGGCAGCCCCCGATTCATAAGAGAGGGGATAATCACCTCGTCATTATAATAGGCGGGCATACCAAGGCCAAGCCGGGTCAGCTTTGCAGCTTTTATAAAAAACTCATGGGGTGTCTTATTCCAGATCCGGACTGACAGAGAGGGCTGGGGAAGTCTCACATGCATGGAGGCCTCCAGACACATCATGGAAAGATCATTGGTTGCATCGACGCCCTGGACATCCTGTCCTCCGGCAATGAGATTCTGAAACAGGCTGTAACCTGCGAATCCCTCTGCAGACACTGCATCCCGAACCTTATTCAGATCATTTAACTTTACCCAGATACAGTCCATCAGCTCCTGGGCAAATTCCCTGGTCAGAACGCCGCTGTCCCTGTCCTTCTTGTAATAAGGATACATGTATTGGTCAAAACGTCCCGGAGAAATGGAATGGCCGCTGCTCTCTATCTGAAGCAGCATCTGTATAAACCAGAAGGACTGGCAGGCCTCATAGAAATTCCTTGCTCCCTTGGCCGGCACTCTGGTACAATTCTGGGCGATCTTCTCCAGCTCCTGTCTGCGGACCGCATCCTTGCAGACGGCTGCCTCTATCCGGGCGAGCTTCGCATACCGCAGGGCGTAATCCATTACCGCACGGCAGCTGATAATCACCGCCTCCAGGAAGGAGCTGCGCTTTGCATAGTCCATGTCCGATCCCTTCAGACGGGCCATGGCCTCTTCGGCTTCCTTTTGGATTCCCTCGTAGCCGACAGCCAGAACCTTGTCATAAGAAACACAAACATGCCCCACCCCGTTATAGAAATAATTTCCCGGTGTGAACACATTATGCTCCATGGCCAGCTTTGTCTCCGGCGTCATATAGAAGGTGGCCAGCTCGCTGGTGGTCTTGCCCTCCCAGTAGCGGTGCACATCCTTCAGAGCCGCCTTTGTCTCCTCTGATATATAAAACGGATCGGCGCTCCGGGTTGCAAGGGTATCAAATTCCGCTTCCAGCCATGCAAAGGAAAATTCGGGGAAGGTCTGGCAGCCTCTGGGCGCTTTGGTAGCGCTTCCGACAATCAGCTCATCCTCGCGGATCGTAATCGGAATATTTTTCAAAATATGCTCAAAGGCCTTGGCACGGCGGATAATAACCGGTTCGCTCTCCGTGCTCTTATAGCTCTCGGTAATCAATACCGCCCGGTCTGCTTCCACCTCCGGCATCTTTGCATACAATGCCTCTATTAGTCTCTCAATTCTGGGACTCTTCACAATTTCCATATCATTATACTTTTCCATGACCGGCCTTCTCCTCCTGCATCAATTGATTCCTATTCTTTTTCTACCTGTTCCCTGCTCTTCTTGTAGCAGCATTCAATGTTCATCGTGCTGAGCGCCTGCTTCCATTTCTGATCCGGCTCAATATCCGTCGCGATCACATCCAGCTCCGACAGATCCTCAATTCTGGTAAAGGAGATCCGGTCAAATTTAGAACTGTCCACCGCCAGGATTTTCACATTGGCAGAGTCCATCATCAGCTTCTTGACCTGAGCCTCCATCTCGTTGGAATCCGTCATTCCTTTATCGATCTCAATTCCCTTGCAGGAAGTGATGGTCTTATCCACATGGAAGGAGCGGATCATCTTCTCCGCCTGATAGCCAACCAGGGAAAGGGAGCCTTCCTTCACCATTCCGCCGGTGGAGAGGACCTTCCATCCCACCACATCGGACAGCTCCAGAAGTATCTCGACCGAATTGGTGATCACCGTCAGATTTTTCTTATGCTTCAGGTGCTTTGCGATATAAACCGCCGTAGAGCTGGAATCCATCATGATATGGTCGCCGTCCTGGATCAGGGCTTCCACCAGCTCGGCAATATCCTGTTTGCTCTGGACATTGGCTTTTTTTCTCACCGTGTAGGGGAGGTCCACATTAAAGCTTTCATTAATGATTGCTCCTCCGTAGGCTTTTTTTGCATAACCCTCTTTCTCAAGCTTCTCCAGATCCCGGCGGATGGTCTCCTCTGTTACCTGGAATATCCGGGCCAAATCTCCCACCACCACCCTGCTCTCCTTCTGGAGCATGGCTAGAATCTGATTTCTTCTCTCAATCGCAAGCATCCTTCCACCTACCTTCTTTTATAGTAATACCCGCATGTTTTTGCGGGATATTTAATACCCGTATGCTCTTACGGGATATCTATTACCCGCATATTCTTGCGGGATATTTAATATCCGCATGCTCTTACGGGATATTTATTACCCGCATGTTTCCTGCTGGATACTTATTACCCGCATATCTCCAACGGAATATTTCCCATATACCATCTATGAGGGATTTTACATTAATAACAGTGTGTTAAGTGTCCGTACCATGGCATTTTTTATACAGAGCAGCTATTCTATGCTTTACATGATGCTCCGGCACAGCTTGCTGTCCGGGTTGGCAATGACGGAAGAGTCAAGGAACATTGCATTCTCTCCGACTGCCGCTTTTGCTTTTGCAATCGCAGCTTCCACCGCGGCAATCTCCCCGGTAAGAAGCATATAGGATTTACCGCACATTCCTCTGGCGATACGGAGCTCGATCAGCTCCACTTCAGAGGTCTTCGCCGCTTCGTCGGCGGCAACAATGATGGAGGCTGCCGAAAATGTTTCCAAAATTCCAAGGGCACGGATTTTATCAATCCGGGAAGTCCCATAGATTGCCGGAAATATCCCTTCGTGAGGATTGCCCAGCATAAAGCGGTCAATGAGCTGCTCCGGGAAAGTATGCTTCGACGCATCAATACAGGCGCTTACGGCGCTGAGCTCCCCGGTGAATAATACGATGTATTTGCCCGGGCACACGGTCTGCGCCTCGATCAGCTCCACCTCCGCCGTCTTGCAGATTAAATCAGCCGCAAAGATACCCGAGGATACTGTTTTATATTCTACCATTCCGATTGCTTTACCCATAATGCACTAACGTCCTCTCGAAATAATGATAAATTGATCTTTGACCTCTAATATCTCACCGGATATCGGGGCATGCACCGGAAGGGACAGCTTGCCCTCCGCCGCGGCGGCAATCACCGCTCCCTGCTCCACCCGGTCATTCTTATGTACTACAGGAATCGCTGGAGCTCCGATGTGCTGGTTTAACATCACCTTCACCCGCTTCGGCTCCGCCTTCTCTTCCTCCAGGGGGGCATCGTGATTATATTCAGACAGGCCAAGTCTTGCCACCAGCCGTCCCATGGGCACCAGCCTGTGGGGCCGGGCAGTATTCACGCCCTTTAGCGGTATTCCCTTCGGTATGGCAATTCCCTTGCTTCGCAGGCCGTTCTTATATTCCGTAATCAGTGTTCTGGGAGCCAGGCCCTGGGGACAGGCAAAAAGCTCACAAACACCGCAGGAGCAGCAGAACATGGTATCCAGATAGGGACCCACATCCACCGTGCTGCAGCTGGTTGCCGCCCGCATGAACAAATGGGGGGTGATGGGCTGGCCCAGCAGATATCTGGGACAGAGGTCGGAACACATCTCACACTGGCAGCAGGACGCCATGGCACGCTTCATATCAATGGAGGAATTGCTGAGCCTCTTCTGTATGATCTGGTGATCTGCCGGAAGTACAATGATGGCATTGGTGGTTTTGGTCACAGGGGTGTAGGCTCCCACGATGGTCCCTGTCATGGGGCCGCCCATGAGATAGGCGGGTTCCGCAATGGCGGGGCCGCCTGCCAGCTGCACCGCCTCATCCACCGATATGCCCACCGGAACCTTAACTGTAACGGGCCGTTTCACTGCCCCGGTAATGGTGAGGTATTTGGAGGTAACCGGTGTTTTATGCCGGATTGCCTGATGTATATTCCATACGGTCTCCACATTGAAGACTACCACGCCCAATTCCAGCGGAATGCTTCCCGGAGGCACCACCTTGCCGAGGAGCTCATAAATCAGCACCACCTCGTCGCCCATGGGATACACCTCCGGCAGCAGCCGGCATTCCAGCCCGGGAAAGGAGGAAAGACTCGCCCTTACGGCTTCCTCTGTCCCTGTATAATTTCTCTTGATGGCAATTATCGTCTGCTTCACTTCCAGCACTTCGGCGATTACAGACAGCGTCTCCATAATCTCATAAGCATATTTTTGCAGCAGCTGTCTGTGAACCTTTAATAAGGGCTCGCATTCCGCACAGTTCAGGATAATGGTCTCCGCCTTCTTATCCATTTTGGCATATGTCGGAAAGCCAGCCCCGCCTGCGCCAACTACCGCGCTGTCTTTCACTATCCCCGTCAGTTCCATACTATCCATGACTTCTTACTCCAGTTCCGTTACATTATCAACAATTCCGACAATGGCTGCATCAATGGGTGAATCAACCCGGTTGGTGCCAATTCTGGCGGCACTTCCTTTGGCCACGATGACAACCTCCCCCACTCCCGCACCCACATGGTCAACTGCTACAAATCTGCTTTTGCCGGGCTCCTGGGAGGCTCCCATGGAAGGGAAGGGTTCTACAATTAAAAACTTACAGCCCACCAGATTTTCATTTTTTCTTGTTGCTACAACGGTTCCTACAACCTTGCCTACAATCATGTGCTCACCTGCTCACTCTTCCTAGGGTTTATGCCTATGGGATTTATTTTATTATAGTTCAGCCGATGGTGCCACAGCACCGACTGAACTGTAATATTATTTTATGATGGTTACAGTATCACCTGTAATAATATTCGCTGCATTCGCTTCATCCGTATCAAGATGCATTTCCAGGGTAAAGCTTTTATCTACCCGGATTAATACATGATTAAATACCGTTCCGCGTTCATTGTCCGCCTTCACGGACACGATCTGTCTGTCCTGTACTCCGGCCGCCTTCGCATCTGCGGGAGACATATGAATATGCCGCTTCGCAATGATGCAGCCTTCCTTGAGATAAACCACACCCTTAGGCCCTACTACGGCAATGGGTGCGGAGCCCTTGATGTCACCGGACTCTCTAATGGGCGCTTTAATACCCAGCTTGATGGCGTCGGTAGAAGAGATTTCCACCTGGGAGCTGCTTCTGACCGGCCCGAGAATTCTTACGTTCTCCATGGCTCTGAGTTTCAAGCCTACAATGGTAACTGTCTCATTGGCGGCAAACTGTCCGCCCATTAATTCCTTCTTCCTGGTCAGCTCATAGCCCTTTCCAAAAAGAGTTTCCACATCCTCCTGTGTCAGATGGATATGCCTGGCAGATACGCCTACGGGTACAAGAAAGCCGGCATTTTGGAGGGCGTTCCCCTCTGTCTGCTTTACCGCCTCAATCACCAATTTTGTAATTCTTTCCATTGTCAACTCATCCAAGATATTCACCTGCACCTTTTTCATTTCTGTTAACAAAAAATATAGCTTGTGTTTTGATGAAAGAAGAAAGAGGCTTGAAACAGGCACTGTCCGTACCTATTTCAAGGTTCTCTCCTTCATTTCCTGTTGTCGTACCCCTCTTATTTTAATGCGGGAAGGATCTTTTCAACATCGCTGTGGGGCCTGGGAATTACGTGGGTAGCTACTAATTCACCCAGCTTGGAGGCGCTGCTGGCGCCGGATTCTACCGCTGCCTTAACCGCGCCTACATCGCCGCGTACCATAACACTGACAAGGCCGGAACCGATCTTCTCGGTTCCTACCAATACTACATTAGCTGCCTTTAACATGGCATCCGCTGCTTCAATTGCCGCTACCAGTCCTCTTGTTTCCACCATTCCTAATGCTTCCTGAGCCATTCTCTTTTCCTCCTTGATGATTCCTTTTTCAATATTTATTTCTGTGGTCTGGGAGTTCTCCCCGGACACAGCCGCTGCTTCCGCCGCGCCGGACGAGGCGTCCTTCCTGCTTCTTCGGGCCGTTCCTCTTGCTGTCAGCTCTGCTGTCTCTTTTTTTGGTGCCTTCTTAGGTGAATCTATGCTTTTATTTTTCATTAGCTCGTTTAGATCAACCTGCTTCTTACTGTCAGCCATAATCAGCCTCCTACCTTCAGCCGGCTCGCACTGAGCTGAACCATTTTCACGGTTTCCTCATGGGGATTGGGGATAACCGCATGAACACAGGGCTTGAGGGAGCTTGCTGCCGCTGCCTCCACTGCTTCCGTTACCGCAGCCACTTCCCCCTGGACAATGACCGTAACCAGCCGGCCCCCCAGCTTCCGCTCCCAGGTAACGAATTCCACCTCAGCCGTCTTGCACATGGTGTCCAGGGCTTCAATGGCGGCGGTGACACTTTGAACTTCGATAAATCCTAAAGATTTCATCCGATAATCATGCCTTTCCGGTTAGTCGGATATTCGCAATCCGCTTCACTGTTTGCTCCTAACTTATAGCCGCGTAGCAGTTCGGATATTCGCAATCCGCTTCGCTGCTTGCTCATAATTTCATAGCTGCATAGCAGCTATGAAATTAAACTCTGGGTAAGATCTTCTCAACATCTGCGTGGGGCCTGGGAATAACATGAACCGCTACCAGCTCACCCAGCTTGGAAGCTGCAGCTGCACCTACCTCAGCGGCTGCCTTAACTGCGCCTACATCGCCTCTGACCATTACAGTCACCAGACCGGAGCCGATCTTCTCGGTTCCTACCAATACAACCTCTGCTGCCTTTACCATTGCGTCAGCAGCCTCAATCGCTGCGGTCAGACCCCTGGTCTCTACCATTCCTAATGCTTCCTGTGCCATCATTTTTATCCTCCTAATCAATTCTTGTGTTTATGCTAGTTTTTATCAAGACCACTGATTTTCAGCAGCTTTTGAACATCCTGCTCCGGCTTGGCAATCACATGCTTTGTAATTACCCCGGAAATCTGATTTGCCGCCGCTTCTGCCGCTTCCACCGCCGCTCTTACATTATCCACCGTACCACGGAATTTAATCGTAACGATGAGCGGAACCGGAAGGGCATCCGCGTTGGCCGGCTTGTTGCGGTCAAAGGGCTCCATTGTAACATCCGCGGCCTTACATCCCGCGTCGCCCGCTACAAAAGCCGCAACCAGACCGTATACCTCAATCATACCAACCGCATGATCCATCCCTTACTCCTCCATTCTGACAAAATACTGCAAACCGTCACATTCGAAGCCTTAAAACTTATTCATTAACAACGGCAATCTTTAAGCCTTCCATCTTAAGGTTCGTAATATATCCATCATTGATTTTGTCCAGAGGATATTTGTGGGTGATCAACTTATTCATCGGTAACCCGATGCCTTTGGCTCTCTTTAAGAAATCAAAGGTGGTGGCATAATCCCTTAAGGTATATACCCAGGAGCCCACGGTTGTAATCTCCTTGGCGCAGATATCAAAATGCGGGTTGATGGTTGCATCTCCGCCGTTTATGAAGAAACCAAGCTCGCACAGTCCGCCGCCGTTGCGGATAAATTTATAGATATTGGAATGTCCCGCGGGTGAACCGGTGCACTGGAAAGCGAAGTCCGCCAGATGTCCGCCGAAGGCCTGGCTTACCGCATCCGTCAGTGCTTCAATTCCCTTGTGTTCCTTGAAATTCGCTGTTCCTGCCGCGCCCATCTCCCTGGCAAAATCCAATCTCTTCTGTTCGCCGTCCACCGCAACAATATGCTCAATTCCCATGGTGCGAAGTACCGCGATGCAGATTAAACCGATGGGGCCGCAGCCCTGAACTACAACTCTGCTGTTAAAACGCAGAATTCCCGTAGTCTTCGCCCGTTCCACCGCATGGATCAGCACGGCGCAGGGCTCAATCAGAATTCTGGAATCCAGATCCAGATCGCTGACATTGAACACCGTGGATCCGCCCCGAATTACAATGTAATCTGCAAACCAGCCGTTCAAATGGGTGTCGTCATCCGGTAACAGGCCATATACATCGGCACCGCCCACATTCTGCTTATTCAGATCGAACATGGTAATGTCGGGATTGTCCTTGAAAATCATACAGGTCACTACCTTATCCCCTATCCGGAGAGGCTTTCCGGCACTGTCCCTGGTCACATTCTTTCCCATCTTAACGATCTCGCCGGTTCCCTCGTGTCCCAGCACTACCGGGATTAATCCAAAGGGATCTCTTTTGTACTCATGGGCATCGGTGCCGCAGATGCCGCAGCCTTCCACCTTGACCAGAATATCGTCGTCTCCCAGCTCCGGGATGGGGTATTCCTTCAGCTCGATCTTCTCCAGCCCGGTAAGCATTGCCACTCTGCTGGTTGCGGGAACCGCATGGCTTTTGGAAGCGGCCTGTGCGCCTGCGGGAACCTGCTTCAACTCCCGAAGCACTTGTTTTACTATATCTTCAATCTTCTCTGAACTGATATCCATTGCAATTACTCCTTCTTCATCTCAATTATCGGATACACAAGCTGTCGGACATAACGCAGCGTCTCTGCTTGGTAAAGGTACGGGCGGAGGTTAAGCCTTCTCCGGTACGGCTCGCTATGGTAAAGGTGCAGAAGCCTTCCCCGCCGAAGCCAAGAGCCGCATAGGAGGGAGCATTCTTTACAAAGATAGCCGTGTCAATTGCCTTGCCAAAACGGGTGAGATGATCCACATTCTTGGAATGCATATGGGCGGAATGACGGTTGCCATGCTCCAGCCACACTGCTTTTTCAATTGCGTCATCAATATCCCTGGCTCTGACAATTCCCAGTATCGGCATCATCAGTTCCTCCGCAATCAACGGATGCTCCTTCTCGCCTTCAAAAATAATGCAGCGGGTTCCTTCGGGAGCATCAATCCCAATCATGGAAAGCAGGGTCCGGGCATCCTTGCCGACACATTTCCGGTTCAGCTTATGGTCCTTCAGTACGGTTTCCGTCAGCCGGTCCTGTTCCTCCTTGTTGATCATGCAGCAGCCGTTTTCTCTTAAATAGTGGATTAATTCGTCTACAATCTCACTTACAGCCACAATTTCCTTCTCCGCGATGCAGGGAAGATTATTGTCAAAGGTGGCTCCGTTCACGATATCCGCCGCCGCTTTCCTGATATCCGCCGTCTCATCCACCAGTACCGGCGGATTACCCGCACCGGCTCCGATTCCTCTCTTGCCGGAGGAAAGCACCGTGGTCACCACGCCCGGTCCGCCGGTTGCCGCAATCAGAGGAATGCTCTTATGCTTCAGCATAATATCGCTGGTGGCCATGGTGGGCTTAACCACCGATACCGCAATATTCTCCGGGCCTCCCGCTTCAATAGAAGCTTCATTTATCAGAGTTACCGCATAATTAGATACCTTAACTGCCGCAGGGTGGGGATTGAAGACTACTGTGTTGCCGCCCGCAATCATTCCTATGCTGTTGCAGAGTACGGTCTCGCTGGGGTTGGTGCAGGGAGTGATGGCTCCGATCACACCAAAGGGGCCCATCTCCACCAGGGTCAGTCCCCGGTCTCCCGACCAGGCCACGGTCGTAATGTCCTCCGTGCCGGGTGTTTTCTCAGCCAGAAGCTGGTGCTTTAAAATCTTGTCACCCACATTGCCCATTCCGGTCTCTTCCACCGCCATCTTCGCCATGACCGCAGCGTGCTCTCTGGTCTTCCTGCGGATATTGCTGATAATCTTTTCCCTGGCATCCATGGACAGTCTTTGCATTACCTTCTGTGCTTTGATCGCCGCTTCAATGGCATCATTCATATCCTCGAAGATGCCTAAGGCTCCTGCCGCCGATGACGTAGCCTTAGACTCCGCATTATTATGTAATGTATGCTCCGAAGTTTCCTGTAAACGGGTTAATACCTGCCTGACGACCTGTTCAAGCAGCACATCCTTTTCTGTCAAGTTGTTACCCCCTTCGCTTATTGCTGATCTTCTCGGCAATATGCAATGTTGTTTTTATTTGGATTTATATCTTTTATCTGTATTGTATCACTTCATCCCTGTGGAGTCAATATAAATCCGGTATATATCTGTTGTTTTTATTTGGATTGCGTTGTTTTCTTTACCACTCTGTATTTTGGAATGTTCCTCATTTATATGCTTTTCTTATATTCCTTGATATCAAAGGACTCGTAGATACAGGCACGGGCTTTGGACAGATTTTCAAATACCCCCTGGCTAAGCATCTGCACGGCTATATTGCCGATTGCCGTAGCTTCTCCGGGACCGGCATATACGGTCTTACCCGTCTTCTCTGCCGTCAGGCGGTTCAGATAATCCGCATTGGAGCCGCCGCCCACAATATGAATTGCGGGGTAGACTTTTCCTGTGATCATTTCCAGCTCCTTCACCGTTTCGGCATAGCAATCCGCCAGGCTCTGATAGACACAGGCGGACAACTGCCCCACATCCTCCGGCAGACGCTGCCCCGTTGCGGTCAGATAGCTTCGGATGGCTTCTATCATATTATCCGGTGCCAGGAAGGATGCATCATTCACATCCACACGGCTCTTAAAATCGCTGTTTGCTTCCGCCATGGTACAGAGCCGCGCGAAGGAATATTCTCCCCGGTCATACTTACTGCCGGGCTGCCCTTCCTTCAGCTCATTGCGGACAGATTGTATCATCCACAGGCCCATGATATTCTTCAGATAGCGGAAACGGTGATCATATCCGCCTTCGTTGGTAAAATTATGTTCCTGGCTCTGGCTGCTGAGATCCGGTTCCCTACGCTCCACTCCCATAAGGGACCAGGTGCCGGAGCTGATGTAGAGCACATCCTCTCCCTCCGCCGGAACAGATACTACCGCAGATGCCGTATCATGGCTGCCTACCAGGAGGACCTTAAGATCATATCCGATTTCCTCCGCCAATTCCGGCCTCAGACTACCAACCTCTGTTCCCGGCATATGGATAGGCTGAAAGATATCCCCCGGAAATCCCAGAAGATCCATCAGCTCATAATCCCAATTCCCGGTTCTGGCATCGATCAATTGGGAGGTTGTTGCTATGGTGTACTCCGCCATCTTCACTCCGGTCAACAGAAAATTAAAATACTCCGGAACCATGAGGTAGCTCTTTGCCTTCTCCAGATGCTCCGGGTTCTCTTCCTTGATGGCATACAGCTGATAGATGCTGTTAAAAATCGCTTTCTGAATTCCGCTCCTGCCGTACAGCTCCTTCTCGGGAATGATCTGATAGACCTTCCCGTCCATTCCTTCCGTTCTGTGATCCCGGTAACCAACATAATCCCCCAGAAGCCGATCCTCCTGATCCAATAGTACAAAATCCACGCCCCAGGTATCAATTCCAATGCTGACGGGATGCTTGCCAATTTCCCTGCAATACTTCATACCGGCTACAATCTCCCGGAACAATTGGTCAAAATCCCAGCATAAATGCCCGTTTCTCCGGGTCAATCCATTATTAAAACGGTACACCTCTTCCGTCTTCAGCTTTCCGTCCTCCATCCATCCCAGGATGTGACGGCCGCTGGAGGCACCGATATCTACTGCCAGATAATATCTGTTCATGCTGCACCTCATTGATTCTTAATTTTAATAAACTATAAACTGCCGCTTCTTGCTTAAAACGAGGATAGAAGGGTAAGCTGCCTTCCTAAGACAGACCTGCCCTTCTCTCATTTTTACGCCCGTGCATATCACAAGCTTTGCTTGTGATACTGCTTCAATAAAGAGTTTGAAAGTGGTTTTCTTTCAAACTTCTCATGTTATAGCTTGTCCGCACCTTGCTGAAAAGGGGACTATTTTAATCCAAGCTGTTCGATCACCTTGCTTGCAATCTGAGACACCAGCTCGTCGGTGTTCTCCTTGCCGGCTTCCTTCGCCTTGCCGCTGCAGCCATGACAGCTGTTGGCTCCATGGTTCACTTCCTTGCAGATATTGGCCGGATGCTTGCCGGTCATACCGAACTGTCTGCGGATCTCATACAATCTCTGAACCTGCTCCTCGGATAATTCCTTAGGTCCGCCCAGCTGCTTGGCAATGTACAGAAGCTGCGCATAGAACTCAACGGACTCCATCTTATGATATGCATTGAGAAGAGAGTCGCCGTAAGTTAAGGCACCATGATTCTCCAACAGCACCGCATCATAATAAGGAAGGTACTTGGATACCGCATCCGGGATCTCATCGGTGGAGGGGGTGCCGTACTCCGCAATGGGAACACAGCCAAGGGTGATAACCGCCTCCGGCATAATGGGCTGGGTCAGGGGTATGCCTGCAATAGCAAAGCCGGTAGCATACATGGGATGAGCGTGTACCACCGATACTACATCAGGTCTCTCCTTATATACTCTCATGTGCATCTTAATCTCGGAAGAGGGCTTGAATCCCGGATTTGCCTGGATTACCTTGCCGTCACGATCAACCTTGCAGATGTATTCCGGTGTCATAAATCCCTTGCTGACGCCGGTAGGTGTGCAAAGGAACTCGTTCTCGCCGATCTTAACAGAGATATTACCGTCATTGGACGCAACCATCCCTCTGTTATAAATTCTCTTTCCAATTTCACAAATTTCTTTTTTGATTTCATATTCCGATTTAATCATATATAGCCTCCCGTTAATGTTGTTTTTGTTTGTATTTGTATTATTTACCTGAATTGTAACATTAAATTACGGGTAAGTCAATATGAAAATGCAACTTTTTTGTTGTTTTTGTTTGTATTTATTTGTTTGGGTTTTGTTTTTGGAAATTTTTGATAAGCCTGCTGCATATACCCCGGCGTACCTTTATATAATTCCAATATACGCCTCCAGTAGCTTCAGGGTATTCTGCAATCCCGACCGGTGGGTGCGCTCCATTCCATGGGAGGCATTGACCCCCTGTCCAATCAGCGCGCCCCGGATATCATTGGAGGAACGCAGGGCACAGGAGGCATCGGAAGCATAGTGAGGGAAGATATCCACCACATAGTCAACCTCATGCTCTTTAGCCAGGGAAATCAGACGGCTGGTCAGCTCATAGTCATAAGGACCGGCAGAATCCTTTGCACAAATGGAGACACAGTATTCGCTCCCGTTCAGATCATCGCCTACGGCTCCCATATCCACCGCGAGGAATTCACTGATCTCACCAGGGAGACAGCTGGCACCATAACCCACCTCTTCATAGTTGCTGATCAGCAGCTTCAGGGAATTCTCCGGCACCGCGCCCTCCCGGCTCAGCTCCTGGAGCAGACCCAGCAGCACGGCTACGGATGCCTTGTCGTCCAGATGCCTGGATTTGATAAAACCGCTCTCCGTATACCGGAACTGGGCGTCAAAGCTGATATAATCCCCGCTGTTAATTCCCAGGGCAAGAACTTCCTCCTTGGACTTTACAGGTTCATCGATGCGAACCACCATATTCCGGTCCGTGCGCTCCTGGGTTCTGGCATCGTCATAGCTATGTACGGAAGAGCTTTTAGCTAAAATCGTACCGGTATAGGTTCTTCCGTCCCTGGTATGGATCTTACAGTAAGACCCTTCCACACTATGCATGGTATAGGACCCCACTAAGGTAAACCGAAGTATTCCTTCCGAATCAATGGAGCGGACCATGGCTCCCAGAGTATCCACATGAGCGGACAGTCCCAGGGTCTTAGCCTGCTTTCCCGGAACCGAGATCAGCAGACCTCCCCTCCGGTTGTATTCACAGGAATAGCCAAAGCCCCGGGCCTCCTTTTCTACAAATTCCATTACTTCCCGGGTGTAACCCGAGGGGCTGGGGATATTGACCAGTCTCTCCAGCGTTTGAATGATATAATCCATGGTATTCATTGTTAATCCTTTTCTCCTTTTCCTCATATTTTGCCGGATTCCCTTTCCGCCAGAAAGCTTCTTACCTTCTCCAACAGCTTAGGCTGTATCAACGGATAGGTGCACGCCTCCGGCATCTCCGCCATCAGCTCCACACGCTCCATCTCATAGTCCGGCAGGGAACCCAGGCTATGAATCCTGGCAAAGCAGAGGAGTCCGAAGGTCTCCTGGGATGTTCCCTCCTCTGTTGTCCTGACCACGCTGTAAACCGATACCGGAGTGATCTCATACTCCCGGGCTCCGGTCTCTTCCTTCAATTCCCTGTGTGCTGTATCCAGAATATTCTCTCCCGGTTCCCGGTGTCCCCCCGGAAGCTCGTAGGTATCTCGCTCCTTGTGCTTGCAAAACACCCACTGTCCGTTCATTCTGGCTGCGATTACCGCAAATTTCAGCAGCTCGTCTTCCACCTCTTCATAGAATCTAACCTCCAGCATCTTATCGCCTCCTCTTTTGAATTTAGCACAACTTTCAAGGGAGTGCAAGAGAACGATTAAAGATCAGCCCGCGGCAGTGAGAACCACATGCCACGGGCTGATCCGTATTTCACATCTCTTTATTATATTTTGCCAGATAATAGACATTGGCAAAGATAAAAAACAGGTAGACTGCGGTAAGAGTAAGGATAACATACATATTAACCTGCATCAGTGCAAAGGCAAGTAATATTGCGGCATACACGAATATCATCATTTCATAAACCCTTGCTTTTGCTTTATCGCGGATGGCCTGATTGCGCTCGTCTTTCTGATCAATTTCTGCCTGCTTTGCGGCTTCCGGATTTTTGCTTAGCGCCCTGTTGCTGATAGCCGCCCCCAGATTGCCTCCAAAAATGCCCGCTCCCACGCCGACACAAATATATGGCAGCGTCTTAAGTATGCCATCCGCTTCCGGCAACAGCTTTACCAGGATCAATCCCGCACTAAAAATGAGAAACCCGATTACTGTAAAAACAATATGCCCACCAATTTTATACTGCTTCATTTCCTCACTCCTCCTCATAAATAAAGATTTCTTCAACGCTCAGCCCGAAATATCGGGCAATTTTGATAGCTAAAATAATGGAGGGATTATATCGCCCATTTTCCAGCGAACCGATGGTCTGCCGGGATACTTCCAGGGCAGCGGCAAGCTCTTCCTGCTTAATCCCCCTCTGCTTTCGTATTTCTTCCAGCCGGTTTTTCAAAATATCACCCTTTCTTATCTTTATGGAAAGTTTGCTTTCCATAAAAACAATACCACGCATCAGTTCAAATGTCAAGCACACTTTCCATGACTTTGTAAATAATTTATCTGCCATTGATTGGTTTATCCGCAAGGGCTATTGTCCATTCTTATGAAATATACTATGATACCAATATTATAATTTACTTGATTTTAAAAAAGCTCTGAAAAAACAAAAATAGTTGAAGATGTTTTGAAGACATACCCGTTATTATGGTTGTAGGGAGAGAGGAGGCGGAGCAAATTAATACCGAGCAATATTATGAGTATCTGATCGATACCTATCAAAATTTAATATTTTCTATTTGTTATAAGATCGTAAAGAATTATTTTGACGCCGAGGACCTGGCACAGGAAACCTTCCTTTCCGCCTACAAGCACCTGCCCAGCTTTGACCGGCAATATGAAAAAGCCTGGCTTTGCCGGATTGCAACCAACAAATGCCTGGATTTCATAAAACGCGCGGAGCATCGCAGTATCCCTACCGAGGATGACTATTTCCTCATACAGAAGGCCAAGGATCCCTCTCCCGAGGAAAATGTCCTGGAGCTGGAGGTCAAACGGCAATTATTCCAACGATGCAACAGCTTAAAATCACCATATCGCGAAATAGCATTTGACTATTTTTACCGGGAGCTGACGGCCTCGGAGATAGCCGCCAACACCGGGAAGAATTTGAAGACCGTCCAGACCCAGATCTACCGGGCCAGGGCAATGCTGCAAAAAACATATCGAAAGGGGGCATTGAACAATGGGTAACAAGCCACATAGAACCGGCTTAACACAGGTATCCAAAACAGCACATAGATCTGACACAGCGCACCGATCCGGTATGAGACATGTCTCGCAGGAGGAATTCGCTGCATTCTCCAGCGGATCTCTGTCCGGCAAAGAGCAGGAAACATTTCTAATGCATCTATCCTCCTGTAATTACTGTTCTGACCGGCTGGCAGCCTTTATGTCGGAAGAAATCATCCCTGCCCCGCGGGATATGAAAGAAAATATTATGAAAGCCGTCTCAAGACCTGAGGTACAGATTGCCGTAAGATCCAGATATGCCTCCAAACAGCTGCAGCTGTTCCTTTACAGCCTCAAGGTGGGGACCGCGGCAATCGCCGCCATTGCCCTGCTGCTTACGCTATCCTACGGCAAGCCCTATGACAGCACCGATTTTCCCGGCGCAATTCTCCAGCCGGAGAACCACGAGTCCGGAAAGACTTCCAAAGAAGAACGCATTCCTATTACAAATACCATACGGGATACGATGGATCGTATCAGCCGGAATATATTGGACTTTTCCAATCAAATTATTAATGTGGAGGTAAGTGATTATGACCCGAAAGAAAAGTAGTTTTTTAACCTTTTGTTTTTCCCTGCTGCCGGGCGCCGGGCAGATGTACATGGGCTTTATGAGACGCGGAAGCAGCTTAATGGCCTTATTCTTCCTGACCATCTTTTTATCTACCTGGTTAGAGCTTGGCCCCTTGATGTTTTTAATGCCCATCATCTGGTTTTACGCATTTTTTGATACCCATAACCTGCGCGCAATGCCGGATGACGAGTTCTATTCCCTGGAGGATGAGTTTATCCTCCTGACGGATCTTACCTCGAATACCGTCAGAGTACTCCGGGAAAAGTACCGCTACACCCTTGCGCTCCTGCTGATCATTATAGGAGTGAGCATTTTGTGGAATAATTTCCTCGATCTCCTTCATGCCATTCTTCCGTCCTTCCTTTACTCCCATCTGCGCCAGATTGGCCGTACCCTGCCCCAGCTGCTTGTGGCCTTTATCATCATCGCTCTTGGATTATATCTGATTCGCGGCAAGAAACAGGATCTGGATGCCGCCGACTATGGGCCGGCTGACTATGACCATGCTGATCCTATTCCATCTGATTATGGCCCGTCTAACCGCAGCCCCTTTGAGAATGGCCCCTTTGAGCACGCCGCATCCAACCAAGGCCAGCCGGACCAGGATCAATCTACTAATCAGAAAGGAGGGCATGCAGAATGACGAAAACTCACCGCGTGGGCACCATTACTCTGGGCGGCCTGCTGATTATATTCGGAATCCTCTTCCTGCTTCGGATCATCCTGCCGGGTGTAACCTATGATCTGATCTTCCGGCTCTGGCCCATCCTCTTTCTCTTTCTGGGCGGAGAGATTCTGTTTGCCAATGCTAAGTCGGTGGACAAATTAACTTATGACAAGACCGCCATAGTGTTGATTATCCTGTTGACCTTCTTCGCCATGGGAATGGCAATTGCAGATTTTTGCATCAACGAGGCCTACAATTACATCCAGCTTCATTAATACAAAAAGAGTGTCAAAAGGTTTTTCTCACAATTCCCTTTGACACTCTTTTCTTCTATCATTAATTATCCCCTGAAATATGCCACACCGGATTCAAAGATATACTGATTTTGATTGCCGGTAATATTCACCGCCACAGAGGAGCCGATACGTTCGGAATGCGCCATCTTACCCAGCACCCTTCCGTCCGGACTGGTGATTCCCTCAATAGCATAATAGGAGCCGTTGGGGTTATAATCCTCCTCCATGGTGGGCTTCCCATTCAAGTCCACATACTGGGTAGCCACCTGGCCGTTCTCAAACAATTTCTTAATCCATTCCTCACCGGCTACAAAACGCCCTTCCCCATGAGAAGCCGGTATGGAGTATACCCCTCCAAGCTCTGCCTTCATCAGCCAGGGGGATTTGTTAGACACTACCTTGGTATAGACGGATTTTGAGATATGCCGCCCGATATGGTTTGTCGCCAGAGTGGGAGAATCCTCCTTCTGCGGCGTAATCTCCCCATGAGGCACCAGCCCCAGCTTAATCAATGCCTGAAAACCGTTGCAGATACCGAGAGCCAGTCCATCCCGGACATTCAGCAGATCGCTTACGGCTTCCTTCAATTTCTCATTGCGGAAGGCTGTGGCGATAAATTTCCCGGAACCAT
Organism: Bacillota bacterium; assembly: GCA_023395555.1. Lineage (GTDB taxonomy): Bacteria > Bacillota > Clostridia > Lachnospirales > Lachnospiraceae > Mobilitalea > Mobilitalea torta. The sequence continues at coordinate 29,199 of JAEWYQ010000003.1, read as the reverse complement.
CCGGCTCATCTCCGGCAGAGAAACCGCCGGGAAACATGAGAATCTGCGCCTCCCGGATTCCCTTTGCAAAGGCATCCACCGACGCACGGATATTGTCTTCCGACAGGTTCTTAAAGACTACTGTCCTCGCCTCTGCTCCTGCCGCTTCAAAGGCTCTCAGGGAATCGTATTCACAGTTAGTTCCCGGAAATACGGGGATGAATACTACCGGCTTCGCCGCTTTGTTCCGGGACAGATATATCTTCTTATTGCCCAATTCCCCTTGTGCGAAATCCTGCCCGCCCGGCAGACCTTGTATTATCTTCAATTCCTGCTCGTTCCCCAAGCCTTGCTCACTATCCCGTTTCCGCTGCTCTGCCCCGGAACCGCCCGTCTGAACCCTGGTAGGATACACCGTCTCCAAGGTATCCGTCCATGCCTTCAGAGCCTCGGTCAAGTGAATTGTCACATCGCCGTAACGGAATTCCTGCTCCTGTGTTACGGTTCCGATCCTTCTGAACTCCTCCGGAGCAAACCCTTCCTGTTCCAGAGCCATAGCCGTCTCTTCGGAAACCTCGGCAATGATATGCCCATAGCCCGGAAGGAACAGTTCCTCTTCGGTAAGCTGCTTCGGAAGCCGCACTCCCAGCATATTACCAAAGGCCATCTTGCTCAGAGCCTCTGCGATTCCTCCAAAGCCCGGCGCATAAGCAGCCCGTACCTTTCCTTTCCGCATCAGCTTCGTAATCCTGTCATAGAGCCCGGCAGCCTGAGCATAATCCGGAAGATCATAGGCATCTCTTCTGATCTCAAACTGAACTAATATATTTCCCGCTTCCTTCAGCTCTGTGGTAACCACATCCCCCCCCTTTGCGATATCCACCGCAAAGGAAACCAGCGTCGGAGGCACATCAATCTCATTAAAGCTGCCGGACATACTGTCCTTTCCTCCAATGGAGGGAAGCCCCAGCTTCAGCTGGGCATCATAAGCCCCCAGCAGCGCCGCCAGCGGCTCTCCCCAGCGTTTCGGATCATTGCCCAGCTTCCGGAAGAACTCCTGGAAGGTAAATCGGATTCCCCTGTGATCGCCTCCCGCCGCTACAATTTTAGCAACCGAGGACAGCACGGCGTACGCGGAACCGTGGAAAGGCGACCAGCTGGACAGATAGGGATCAAAGCCGTAGCTCATCATGGATACGGTATCGCAATTCCCCCGAAGGACCGGGAGCTTCGCCGTCATGGTCTGAATCGGGGACAGCTGATATTTTCCTCCATAGGGCATGGTTACAGTCCCCGCCCCGATGGAGCTGTCGAACATCTCCACCAGCCCCTTCCTGGAGCAGACATTCAAGTCAGATAAGGCCTTCAGCCAATTCTCTCTGACATCCCCGTCCAAATCCATTGCAGCTTTCCGGAAATAGCTGCCCTCCCGGGAAGGAATTGTCACCTCGGCTCTTGCCTCCTGGTGTGCTCCGTTGGTATCCAGAAATGCTCTGGAAATATTCACGATCTCCCGGCCTCTCCAGTTCATCACCAGACGGGGAGTTTCGGTTACTTTTGCAACCACTACCGCTTCCAGGTTCTCCTCCCCGGCAAAATCAAGCATCCGGTCCACATTCTCAGGGTCAACTACAATCGCCATTCTTTCCTGGGACTCAGAAATGGCTAATTCCGTTCCGTCCAGCCCCGCATATTTCTTCGGCACCCGGTCCAGTTCAATCTCAAGCCCCGGAGCCAGCTCACCGATGGCAACCGACACACCGCCCGCTCCGAAATCATTGCATTTTTTAATAAGGCGGCTTACCTCTTCCCTGCGGAACAGCCTCTGAAGCTTTCGCTCAGTGGGAGGGTTTCCCTTCTGAACCTCCGCGCCGCAGGTCTCAATGGACTCCGTGGTATGGCTCTTGGAGGAGCCGGTAGCTCCGCCGCAGCCGTCCCGCCCGGTTCTTCCTCCCATTAATATAATCACATCTCCCGGATCGGAATTCTCACGGATTACATTTTTACGCGGCGCCGCGCCCATAACGGCACCGATTTCCATTCTTTTGGCCACATAGTTGGGATGGTAGATCTCATCCACCAATCCGGTGGCAAGGCCGATCTGATTGCCATAGGAGCTATAGCCGGAAGCCGCTCCGGTACAGATCTTTCTCTGTGCCAGCTTACCCTTCAGGGTATCCTTCACCGGAACCGCAGGGTCCGCCGCTCCGGTCACACGCATTGCCTGATATACATAGCCCCTGCCGGACAAGGGATCGCGGATGGCACCGCCCAGACAGGTTGCCGCGCCGCCGAAGGGCTCTATTTCCGTCGGATGATTGTGGGTCTCATTCTTAAAGAATACCAGCCACTCCTCCGTCTTACCGTCGATTTCCACCGGAACAATGATGGAGCAGGCATTGATCTCGTCGGATACTTCCATATCCTCCAATTTACCGTCTGCCCTCAGCTTCTTCATCGCCAGCAAAGCCAGATCCATCAGGGAGATGTATTTATCATCCCTGCCGGCATACAGCTTCTCCCTCTCCCCAAGGTAGCTGAGATAAGCCCCCCGGATCGGTTCCGTATAATAGCCTTCCTCTATGGTAACCTCCTTCAGCTCCGTCAAAAAGGTGGTATGACGGCAATGATCCGACCAATAGGTGTCCAGCACACGAATCTCTGTCATAGAAGGATCCCGCCGCTCATCCTTGCTGAAATAATTCTGTATATGCTTAAAATCCTGAAAGGTCATGGCCAGGTTCAAGGATGCATACAGGTTCTTTAATTCCTCTTCCTCCCGTCTCGTAAAGCCCTCCAAAATAGCCACGTCTCCCGGCTCATCAAACCAGGTAACCAGAGTCTCCGGCTTGCTTTCCTCCGCCTCCCTGGAATCCACCGGATTGATGCAGTAGCTCTTAATGCGTTCAAATTCCTCTTCGGACAGCCGGCCGGACAGAACATAGGTGGCTGCGGAACGGATAACCGGTTCTTCCTTCTCATTCAGCAGCTTCACACACTGCTGTGCGGAATCCGCCCTCTGGTCAAACTGACCGGGAAGATATTCCACGGTAAAGATTCTGTCTCCGTCAGCAAAAGGAAAACTCTCCTCATAAAGGACATCCAACGGCGGCTCCGAGAAAACCGTTCCCAGAGAACTCTGATAAGTCTCTTCACTGATATTTTCCATATCGTAACGAATCAGCACCCGAACGGCCTCAAGGCTTTCGATCCCCAGATAGCTGTGCAGCTCTGTTCTTAGTTCCATCGCCCTTACCGCATACGGCGTCTTTTTCTCCACATAAATCCTTTTTACTTTATCCATTCCCAGCTCCCTCTCTCATATTCGGCAACAGTTCAGATGGGGGAAGGGAAGAGAGCAAGGTGTTCCCTTCCCCCATCTGAACTGTTGCCGAATTTCATCATTTACTTGCATTATAGCATAGCATGTCTTATAATCAAAATTAATATATGTTAATCTTTTTATTAGGTTGACTAATAAACAGCAAATACTGCATAGAAAGGGATTTATGGATATTAATTACGAATTGTATAAAGTCTTTTATCATGTAGCGAAAAGCCTGAGCTTTTCAGAGGCGGCGGACGCCCTGTATATCTCTCAGTCCGCGGTAAGCCAGTCTATTAAGACCCTGGAGAAGCGGCTCAATCAGCCCCTGTTTATCCGCAGCACCAAGCGGGTGGCGCTGACCAAGGAGGGGGAGCTGTTAATTAAGCATATCGAGCCCGCCATTAATCTGATCAGCCGCGGGGAGAATCAGCTCTGTGCCGATCCGAAGAGCGGTGTCCAGTTAAGAATCGGAGCCAGTGACACCATCTGCCGTTACTATCTGGTGCCCTACCTGAATAAATTTCATAGAAAATATCCTAATATTCATATCAAGGTCACCAATGCCACTTCCCTGCAATGCGCCAAGCTGCTGGAGCGCAACGATGTGGATGTTATTGTCACCAACTCTCCCAACCCCGCCTTGAATAATATGATGCAGGTTCTTCCGGTGAAAGAGTTTCACGATATCTTCATTGCGAGCCCGGATGCCTTTCCCCTGGGTGACCGCCCCATCGGATTTACAGAGCTGCTCCAATATCCGATTTTGATGCTGGAAAAGCGTGCTACCACCAGCATGTTTCTGCATAATCTCTTCCTGGAGCATTCTCTGGATCTGGTTCCCGCTATTGAACTAAGCAGCAATGATCTGCTCATTGATCTGGCGAAAATCGGCTTGGGAATTGCATTTATTCCGGATTTCTGCGTCAAGGAGCTGGAAGGATTGGCTGTGATTCATACGGATCAGGCGATCCCCTCCCGCAGGCTGGTGGCTGCATATAATGCGGATATTCCGCTGTCGGATGCCGCCCGGTATTTTATTGACAGTCTGTCAGAGCATTCCTTCTAAGAGTAAAAAGCTGTAATACAGGAAATGGTATCCTGTACTACAGCTTTTCATGATTATTTCACTACTACTTTGATTTTTTTCGTAAGTGTTCCGCACTTAATTACAATGTAATCCGTGCCTTTTGATTTAGCTGCTGCCAATCCTGTTTTCTTATCAATTACAACAATGGATTTTTTGGTTGTCGTAAAGATAATATCTGTTTTCTTATAACCATATGCCTTTACTTCAAAGGTAAACTTACTTCCAAGCTTCATAGAACCGGTTTCTTTTGTCAGTTTCATAGAAGCTTCTTTTACCGTGATTTTATCGGTATAGGTCCTGGTTATATCACCGGTGGTAACAGTGACGGTAATCACAGCGGTACCCTTTGCCTTTGCAGTTAATTTGCCCTTCGCTGACACGGCAACCACTTTATTGTTACTTGACTTATAAGTGATCTTCATATCTGCCAGCTTGGCATCCACTGCCTCCTTAACCGGGCCGGGAAGCTCTATCTTGACCGTCGCGGTATTCCCTGTTGTTCCCCCCACATATAAGGTTGCTTTCGAGGGTGCTGTCTTAATTTCCTCCACTGCGGCTTCCGTTAACAATGCTTTATCATCGATTACAATAATGTACTCGGAAGCATGGGTGAAGCTTAAATTCACCTTACCTTTATCATCAATCCTTCCTGCGGACTGCAGCTCCAAGGCTCCGGTCTCCGGGTTGTAGTAGAAAAGGCTGGCAATCTTACCCTTATTCTCTGTGTTCAGATTAATAGAAAGAATTGCCCGTAAACCAAAGTCACCGTGATCTGCCAACTGTAAAGGTACATGAGGAGCCTCTTGAGCCACTTCTTCAATCACAGCCGGAGGAATTTGCTCTGCCTGTCTGAGGACGGACAAATCAATATCCTTAAGCTCTTCACCGTAGATTTCCTTACCATTAATAATCCAGCTGTAATCTTCGAATTGCAGTTCAATGGTTTTGTCTGTCTTCTGTATTACTTCCAACACTTCCTTGGGAAGAATTGAGGCATCGCCCACCTGAATAACAACGGTATCCTCTTCCTGACTCTCCTCTTTTCCTTCTTCCTTCGGTTCTTCTTTTATTTCCTCCAGATGCTTAACAATATCCGTCCATCCCTCAACCTTATCCTTGCCGTCCAGCTTTGGTTCATTGGCCGGCGCAGGAGTTACGGTCGGTGCCGATGTTGGTGTGACCGGATTCGGTGCCGGTGTCGGCGTGACCGGCCTTGGCGTCGGTGTCGGCGTGACCGGCCTTGGTGTGGGTGTTGGCGTGACTGGATTCGGCGTCGGTGTTGGCGTGACCGGCTTTGGTGTGGGTGTTGGCGTGACCGGATTCGGTGTTGGTGTTGGCGTGACCGGATTCGGTGTGGGTGGTGGCGTTGGTGTCGGTGTTGGTGTCGGTATCGGCGTGACCGGATTCGTGTTTTCCACCAAATCTCTCACCGCTTTATCCAATGCCTGCTCCGCAGCATCCACTGCTTCCTGTGTCGCATCATTATTTGCAAGTACTGCAGATGCATGATTAATGGCCTGAACTACCGCCGCATAACTTTCTGCTGTATACTTACTGCTATCCAGGGCCCTTGCCGTATTAACAGCCTGTGACAACGCTGTTTTATCCACCGTTGTTCCCGGCTCTTCCCCATCCGAAACCTGTCTGATCACAATGGAGTTCAGACGCGAAGTATTTCCTGCCGCAAAGTACATGGATATATTTCCATCTGTTACTACTACATCCGCTACCTTTCCAATTGTATAAGACTCGGCATTGTTGCCTACCGAAAATACAGAACCGGAATTTTCTACTGTCACTTTAACAGTACTCTTATAGAAAGAACCGGATGTAAATTCAATATTATAAGTACCATTCGGCACATCAGCAATAAAGGTCTGACCATCCGGAATAACAAAGTCCGTGTATACCAATGAAGGTAAAATACCCTCCTGTTTATAGCTTTCCGCGCGTCCTTCCACGACTGCCGCTCCATCTTCAAAGCCATAGCCTCTTGCTTTGGTATAAGAGATGCCTAATTGCTCCGCGGTGCGTTTGCCGCCCTTGGGATTTACCGTAACACCGATCCATCCGGGAGCTGCATCTGCCGCATTAATACCAAAATCAAATTTCCATACTGCTTTGTAATCCACAAACACCTTGAGAAGCACCTGACCGGAATAATCTTCTACCGCTCCTTTTACGTCAAAGCTTCCCTCTGACAGAAGAAGTTCTTCGTTTATATCCATATCCCAGGTTACATCTACCGTGCTTGTTTTGCCTGATTTATAAATGGCTTTTACTTGTTTTGGAAGAAGAGAACTCAGATCTTCTTTCCTGCTGCCAATTGCCGCCTCTGCCGGTGCAAGACTTTCAAATCCCGTAATATAATCATCTTTTACTTCCACGCTCATTTTTACCGTCTGAGAACCAAACTTAGCAAGAGCTGCAGTTGTACCTACGGCGGTATACATTCCTTTCTGCGTGAGATCCACTGCTGAAGCATCCCATACAACAGCAGCTGCTTCTGTTCTCTTGTTTAAGAAAGCAAAGACTGCTGTCCCAGGAAGTTCCAGGGAGCCGTTTTTCACTGTGTAAACCACATAATAAGGCTCTGTATCGCTCACTTTTGTATAGCCTTCAAAGCGATAAGAATCAATCTTATTCGGAACTACTTTTACCGTTTTGCTGATCACACCCTCATATCCTGCCACTGTACCTGTTATGGTATAGGTGTTCGGATTCGTGATATCCAGACCGGTAACATCCCAATGGATAGCAGCCGTTGTTTCGTTGTTATTGGCATCTATTACATTCACCTGTGCCGGCAATAAATCCGCTGCGGAACCGCCTTCCGGCACAATGGCATCCTCTACCAGGTCAGGCAAGGTAAAGTCTACTATGGATTGAATATCCACTAAGGTTTTAACCTTTACCGGTGCAGACAGGTAAGACGTTCTTCCGTCTACGATAGCTGCAATTTTATAAGAGTATTCTGTATCAGCAACCACATTCGTATCTTTATAACCGTAGTAGGTGATATCGGCGGGATCTGTAACTACCGGCGGCTCTACGATTTCTTTAATCGTAAGACCGTTAAAGTAGATAGCCGGATTACCGCCTTTACTGGATTGATTCGTAACATTGATGGTACCGTCATTTACGTCCACTGTTACTGTTTCTACAATCACGGACTTGACACTGCTTCCTCTTCTGATATCCGTCAGCTTAGTACCTTCCACTGTCACCTGATTGTATTGTGTCCCGGAACCATTGTATGTATGATATGCAACCTCATACTTGCCGTTTGGAACCTTTACCACAAATTCGAAAACAGCACTATCATTCCAGCCCAGCAGGCAATCATCATAGACATATTGTAAATCGCCTGTATAGGTATATCCTTTATGGGAAAAGCCTAATGCCTTCGTAGCGTCTGTAAATCCATAGGTTCCGGTTGCTTCATAGGAATCACTGGCAGTCCTAATATTAATCCATCCCTCTTGAACGGCTCCGTCACCAAAATCAAACTTATAATCAATTGGTTCTCTTACTGAAGTACCGTCTTCCGTCACTTCCACCAACTCATCCAATTGCAGGGTATCCAGTAACTGATATTCCCCATCCTGCCCCGCTCTGTATACTTCATATCCGGTAATATCATGTCCGTGCACACCGTCAGAAGCTTCTGAGAAGATAAAGGACGCAGAATCCGCTGTTACTGTTCCCGGCTTTAACTTCGATGTCACTACCCCTTCCGATAATAGATAGTCCAAGTTGGCCGGCTGGTTGTATCCTACATTCTGCCATGCAACACCAATACGATACGCACTGTTTTCCATCAGTGCAGGTATCACATAATCCGTCATAATGGTAGAGGTATAGATGCGGACCTTGCTGTCATCCGAAGCGCTTCTTGCAATAATTTCTTCTCTCCAGTCACCCAAAATATCTGCCACTAATCCCAAATTACCCTTTGTACCATTACTGGTATATACTTCCGCGCTGTCAAATAATTTCTCCGACTCCTGCTTCGCATAATTCCATTTTGTGATATTGGTACGAAGAGGAACATAGGCAGCATTATTGAAAGTATGGTTTTGTAATTCGCTTAATAAATCGCCGTCCCAGAATAAACTAAAGTTTACATCCGGTGTTCTCTCAGAAATCTTAACAAAATTCTCGAAGGTCGATGTTGACGAATAAAGTCCGCCGTCTACACCATCCCAGGCTGCATTGGCCCACATCTCCGCACCAATGTAGTTCGGATCTACGTCAGCCGCAACACCGCGCCCGGTATCTTTTCCGGTAAAGTATCCCCATAAAATCTCACCGCTCTCCGCATCACGTATTTCCACCTGATATTCAGAGTTTGTGTGTTCATGTACGGAGAAGACCTCCAGTCCCGGACGGGAAGGGATCCAATCCGATACATGCATGGCATCTCCGTGTCCCAGACCGGTTGTATACTTCAATGTACCGTCATGTTCAATGGCAAGGGCGCCATATATAATTTCATCCTTACCGTCTCCGTCCACATCATTCACGGATAAACCATGGTTACCCTGTGCTTCTACTTCGCCATACTGGCTCTTCGGATAATTATTACTATCAAACCTCCATCTTACCTGAAGGGTATCCCCTTTTCCATTCCCGTCCGTATCCGCTAAATCATAAGCAGTAAGGCAGGTCCTGGTATAATAGCCTCTTGCAAATACCGCACTCGGATTTTCTCCGTCAAGATATGCAACCGCCGATAAGAAACGGTCCACGCGGTTACCATATCCGTCACCCCAGGCATCCACCGAGCCGCGCTCCGGCAAATAATCTGCTGTTGCAAGAATTCCGCCTGTTTCACCGTCAAAAGCAGTCAGGTATTCCGGACCATTCAGTACATATCCGCTGCTGTTTCTATAATCATGAGCAGGGCTTATAACCGATACCGGAAGTTCGCTTGCGCTTACCGCTCCTACATAACCGGTTTCAACCAGGTTACCGCCTATATTCTGATAAGTAGTACTCCCGTCCGCCGTTTTACAAATCAGCTCCGCCTTGCCGTCACCATCAAAATCCCATACCTGGAATTGAGTATAGTGAGCACCGGTACGGATATTCACACCCAGGTCAATTCTCCACATAAGATCGGCTGTCCCTGTGGAAGTATCCACATTATAGGCATCCAATATGGTAGTTCCGGTATAACCGGCACTGGAATTATCTTTTGAATTAGAAGCCCATTTTACAATTAATTCGTAATCTCCGTCTCCGTCCAGATCACCAACGGACATATCATTGGCTGTAAAACCGGCAAGGGCTCCGTCAGGCAACAGCTGATCCTCCGGCTTATTTAACTGCAATTCAAGGAAATAATTTGCCCAGCTGTTAACTGCCTTTGCAGTCAGACCCGAGGCGCCGTCAGAGCTTCCGACCACTTTATAGACATCCCCTGCCCTGCCGTCCGGATCTACACAGTTTGTCACAGTAAGACCGGATTGAACGGGGACATCATTTCTATAAATGTCAAAGGTAACATTCTCCGAATCACTCTCGAACAATCTCCAGCTTAAATATACCCCCTTCGTCAGTTCATTGCCGTCTGCATCCTTTGTTGTAATATTTACATCCGCACCCTTATTACCGGCCAGATCCACTGCAACCAGGGCTCTGTCTGATAGATTCTCCGCTTTTTGCCTTACCAGGATATCATTAACCGGGCTGTGCACCGGAGCCGACTTCGGTCCAATTCCTCCTCTGCCAACCGCTTCTACCATATAGTAATAAGGGATATTGGTACGAATGTCAGGGTCTGTATCAGAGAAATAAGAAGTCTTAATTTCTCCCACTTTGGTAAAGCCCTTATATCCCTTCATTCCTTCCAATCTTGTGGAGCGGTATACATTATAGGAGGTAGCACCTGTAACCGTATCCCAGGCGAGATAGATATTCGCTCTGCCTGCAGACTCCACCCTCACATTAACAGGCGCCAGGGGAGGTGCCGCATCCGGGTCAATCATTGCCACCTCAATGGTATTACTTGGCGCTGTTTCCGTTCCATCGGCAAGCACCGCGGTTACATAATACTGTCTGACCTCACCGAAATTAGCCGCCATGGCACTTGCGTCCAATCCTCCCAATTCCTCTGCCGGGAAGGACTTAACCACGCTGAAGGCCGGGTCCGTGGTAGACTTTTGATACACTCTGTAGGATACCGCTTCGGCAATTCCTTCAAAACTGATCAGGAAAGTGACATTCCCTTCACCGAACTGCAATTCAGAGTAGGACAGCATACTCGGAGCCCCTAAGATCGGTGTAAGCTCAAGACCGTTAATATAGCCGTTCTGTCCGCCAATGGTAAGGTTCAGCTGACCATCCGTAATGCGGATCACCGCATTTAAAGTTCCGACATTCTGCTTCGCCGATATCGTGCCAAGGCTGACGCCTTCCGCAAAGAAATCGGACTTAACGGTAGAACCGCCTGCCATAACATCGCCGGAATAAATCTTAATCTCATAATCGCCGTTGGGCAGATCGTATGCGAATTCTCCCGCCATACAGAATTCACGGGTCAAAGCATTGCTGACGCCCGGGATCGCCATACCGCGGTCACGTCCATTATTAGGCGCCTTTGTCCAGCCGTATCCCAATGTTTTATCATATAATTGGGAACTATGTACCGGTGTATAACCGGGCATTACCTCATTGTCCGGCTTATAATTAAAATCAATTTTATAAAGGGCGGATTTGGTTTCTGCTGCAATTACAGAGGACAGCTCACCAAGCCCTTTCTCATTAAAGCCCCTTACTGCATATGCGTAGGTTCTTCCTCCGACACAATTTTTGTCTGTATATTTCGTTACGGAGCTTACAGAATATTTATCGGCATGGGTAAAATCCACACTGTCAACGGTCTGACCCTCTGTTAATTCCTGACGGTAAATATAATATAATTCTGCGCCTTCCGCTTTATCCCATCCAAGGCTCACACTGGTAGCACCAATCATAGTCGTAACGACATTGGCTGCCGCTTCCGGAGTCTGAGTAGGAATATTAATAACCACACGGGATTTCAAATCATCCAGTTGAGCATCTTTCCCATACTCGGTAATTAATCTTGCGACACACTGGGCAAACTTATAGGCTCCGTAATATTGCAAATGGGTGGAGTCTGCCACGCCGCCGGCATACGCGCCGTCATAATCGCCTGCTGCCAGATGAAGAAATAAGGATTTTGCTCCATCGATACCAAAATCTTCACACAAGCTGATGGAGGCTCCGGTCAAATCCAGAACAGGAACGCCCTGATCGCTGCCCATGCTAATCATTACCTGACGATATCCGTCAAAATTACTGCTAAAGGTGCCATCCGCATTGGGGCTGTATCTTGCCACCGGAGTTACCAATACCGGAGTTGCTCCTCTTTGCCTTGCCCCATCAATGTAATATTGGATTGCCTTTGGGAAATCTCCGATGGATACATAGCGGTTCGGCCTGGAAGTCGTCGCATCATTATGTCCCCATTGAAGGAACAGATAATCTCCCGGCCGGATATCCTCTAATAAATCATCCAGCTTTCCTTCATCAATGAAGGACTGGGAGCTTCTTCCTCCAATTGCCCGGTTCTCCACAATCACATTGGCTGCTTCATAGACCTGTGACTGGCTGTAAGTAGCATTCACTGCTTCTCTTTCCTCTATGAAGTCACCAAAAAAGTTATGTAAGGTTTCTCCCCAACCTGCCTGAGGGTAGTAGTATTTATCATAGGTCTGAACAGTTGAGTCGGATGCCAGGTAAATCGTAGGCTTTACTCCCGGCTCTTTCGCCGCCTTACGGTTAATCTGCAGCCTGCTGACATATACCTTTCCAAGGGATGCTGCTGCTTCTTCTTTTGCATCGCTTGTCTTTAAAAACTTTAGATCTAATTTACCGTCCACCAGCACTGCCGTAAAGCTTTTCGAAACGGTTTGTCCCGGTTCCATCTGAATACCGCTGGCCTTTGTGATATTCTCCGCTTTTACATAGGCTGTATAGGGCGTGTCCCCAGGGTTCACAAAGGTTACGGTAACATCATAATCTGCATTTTCCAAATCCATATGAAAAACAGATGTGTTCTCATAGGTATAAACCCCATACCCTGAGCTTTCGGTTTCGGTCCACACTTTGCTTCCAATTTCAAGGGAATCTGCGATCATCGCACTGCCGGATACCGCCTTTACATAATTCACGGTTCCTAAGGAACTGGAAGTACGGGGATAATACACCCCACTGACCCATCCAGGTGCAGGAGCGTTATACTCTTCATCCGAAAATCCATATCCTGTCTCTTCTGAATAAACAGTCCCCTCTGTTATCTCATTTCCAAAAGCAAAGTCGAAGGCAGAGGAAGTCCCTATTCCCGCCAAAGCTACTTGTTCGGTTTGCTCCTGCCCTTCCGTTGGAGACGCCGCACTGGCAACCCCTGCCAGATTGCCTGCAATCATAACACATGTCAACACAAAAGCAAGCACTCTCTTATGAAGTCTTCTCTTCATAGATTATCTCTCCTTTTCTCACCCATTTATTTGATTGGTTACCTCTTGCTCCGTTTCACAAGCTTCCCTCCATTGGCACAGATCAACCGGAGCCGGAATATTATGAAAAGAGCAAAATTACTTTAAAATCATAATGAAATTTTATACAGTATTCTTAATCATTTCCATTCAAATTTACATTAAAACTATTCGATTTCGGCTTTATTTTAACTAAATTTTCAACCCTTATAGTGTTTTCACCCCAATTATTAGTTGAATATATCTGTTTTAAACAGATTGATCCACTTTTTTTAATACAAATTGTATAAATTAGGAGGAGTCGGAATTTGTAATTATAGTTGGAATCAAACAATTGATATCTTTGGAAAATATGCAGGAAAAAACCTGCTAAAAGCCCAATATTTCATGATGTTCCATAATACTTTACAAGAAACCAAAAGGCCGATATTACAAAAAATAAGGCCGGGCAGGCATCCCCTTTTCAGGAGACATCCGCTCAGCCTTGGATTTATTTCTCTTCCTTTGCCAGGAAGCTTTCTCTATTGATTCAATTCCTTAATACGGCGCTGAATTACTGCGTTATAATTAAGCACCTTTCTCTCGTACTCCTCATTCATAAACTTGGAGGTGATCATAAAGTCCGCTGTCGCCTTATTATTGGCAACAGGGATGTCATATACTGCGCAGATACGCAGCAGTGCCTTCACATCCGGGTCATGAGGCTGGGATTCAAGAGGATCCCAGAAGAAGATTACAAAATCAATATTCCCTTCCACAATTCTGGAACCGATCTGCTGATCTCCGCCAAGAGGACCGCTGTTGTACGCTTTGACCGGCAGCTCTGTCTTATCTGCAATCATGCGTGCCGTCGTGCCGGTTCCGCACAGAAAATGATTCTTTAAAATATGCTTATTTGCCTCCACCCATTCCACCAATTCCTTCTTTTTGCTGTCGTGGGCAATAAGCGCTATGTGCTTTTGTTTCTCAATGGTAAAGCTGATATATTCATCTTGAAGCATAGTATTCCCTCTCTTTCCTTCTTTTCCTATTCTGTCTCTACTTTACTCTTACCGACACCAAGCATCTCTATTACCGGATGCATAACTGCTGCCACAATCCCCGCCGAAAATCCTGTGTTATATAGATTCATTCCCGCATGCAGAATTCCCGAATTAAGAACCACGGAAGAGTTGATAAACCCGGCGATCACTCCGTAAAGCCACCCATAATGCCCGCTAATGGGCGCCAGCCCGGTGCCGAATAAGGCAGCAAGAAGAATGGGCGGATCATTGATATTCCATGTCTTAGTGAGGCTGCCGATGATTACGCCAATCAAGATAGGAGCAATATTCCTTACATGCTTACCGTAAGCGCCAAAACACATCACCGTCATAATGCCTCCGATGGTAGGGCCGTTCAAAGCTCCTCCCACCATCAGCACATAACCCAGGGCAAGAAAACCATTCAATCCCATATTGATCAGGGCCGTTCCAAAATCCGTCATAGCAACAAAATCACTGGGCGCCACTCCCGAGTAGGTGAACAGCCTTCTTAGGGACTTAAGATGCCTGCCGTTCAGGAGAAAACCAAGAATGACCATGGATAGAAACCAGCAAGACAACAGAAGCCCGAATATCCGGTTGTTTCCCTCACTCCACACCAGACGGCTGTACGAAGCAAAGCCGTAGGATCGGAAGATGGATATATAGACGGTGCCGATCAATCCTGCCGTGAAACCTACATTATACAAATCAAACCCTTTATGCACCTTAAACAGCGAAGCGGCCAGGGGAGGTAATATGAAGCCGATGCTTAAGCCCACACCAACTCCCAGCAACAGCTTCAACGGCAGGGGGAGATTCAGCTGGAAGAATATCTCCGACAGAATCGGCGCCAGACTTGTTCCAAAAAAAGCCGTATGGATATGCCTGGCAAGCTTCTCCTCTCTTCGTCTTTGCCCCATACATTCTCCCATTTGTTTTTTGGTTATTTCGTTAACTGCTCCAGGCGTTCCTTTACCTGCTTCATCATGTCCGTATATTTATCCAGCTTTGCCCGTTCCTCTGCCAGCTTGCTTTCCGGCGCCTTGTTCACAAAGTTGGGATTGGCCAGCATACCGTTGACGCGCTTCAGTTCTCCTTCCAGCCGCTCCTTTTCCTTGTTCAGACGTTCTATTTCCTTATCGATATCCACCAGGTCCGCAAAGGGAATGTAAATCAGCGCACCCGGAATCACAATGGATACCGCGTCCTCCGGGATTCCTGCTTTATCCGCCTGGACAGGAACCTCACTGGCATAGCCGAGGGTCGCGAAGAAGACCTTACTGTCACTGAAGATATCCCGAATCCTTGTGCTGTCGGAAACCACAATCACCGTAGCCTTTCTGCTGGGGGGAACATTCATCTCCGAACGCAGGTTGCGAATTCCCTTAACCGCTTCCTTAATCAACTCCACCGCGTCCGCTTCTTTGTCATAGGCAAAGCTTTCCTGATATACCGGCCATTTGGAGATCATGATGGAATCCGCTTCACACTGACCGGACATTTCCTGAAGGGTACAGAAAATCTCCTCCGTTACAAAAGGCATATAGGGGTGCAGCAGCTTAAGAGAGGTAATCAGCACATGCTTCAGCGTCCAGAGCGCCGCTGCCTTGGTCTCGTCGGTTTCGCTGTACAGCCTTGGCTTCACCATCTCAACATACCAGTCGCAGAACTCCTCCCAGATAAAATCATTGATTTTCTGAGCCGAAATACCCAGGTCATAATTCTCCAGACCTTCCGTTGCTTCGGCAACCAGAGTATTCATCTTGGAGAGAATCCAGCGGTCTGCAAGGGTTAGCTGCTTCTCGTCAATGCTCCCTCCCGCATTGGCCTTTTCCAGATTCATCATAATGAAGCGGGAGGCGGTCCATACCTTGTTGGCAAAGTTGCGGCTTGCTTCTACCTTCTCCCAGTAGAAACGCATGTCATTGCCGGGGGCATTGCCGGTGATCAGAGAGAAGCGAAGGGCATCCGCGCCATATTTATCAATTACCTCCAGCGGGTCGATTCCGTTGCCCAGGGATTTACTCATCTTGCGTCCCTGGGAATCCCGAACCAGGCCGTGGATCAGCACCTTGCTGAAGGGCTTCTCTCCCATATGGGCATAGCCGGAGAATACCATTCGCAGCACCCAGAAGAAAATGATATCATATCCCGTTACCAGCACGTCCGTAGGATAGAAATAATCCAGCTCCTCTGTCTTTTCCGGCCATCCGAGGGTCGAGAAGGGCCATAGGGCAGAGCTGAACCAGGTATCCAGGGTGTCTTCATCCTGCCTCAGATGGGTGGATCCGCATTTGGGACATCTGGAGGGCTCCTCTCCGGCAACTATCACCTCGCCGCAGCCCGCACAGTAATAGGCCGGAATGCGGTGTCCCCACCAGAGCTGTCTGGAAATACACCAATCCCTGATATTTTCCGCCCAGTTAAAATAGATCTTATCAAAACGCTCCGGAACAAATTCAACCTCTCCGGACTTAACCGCTTCGATGGCGGGCTTTATCAGCTCATCCATCTTAACGAACCACTGCTGCTTGATCAGAGGCTCTACGGTTGTTCCGCACCGGTCATGGGTTCCTACATTGTGGGAATGATCCGCAATCTTAACCAACAGCCCCAATTCCTTCAGTTCGTTTACAATTGCTTTCCGGGCCTCATAGCGATCCATTCCTGCATACTTGCCGCCGCTGGCATTGATGGTGGCATCATCATTCATGACATTGATTTCCGGGAGATTATGCCGCTTCCCCACCTCAAAATCATTGGGGTCATGAGCCGGAGTAATCTTAACCACGCCGGTTCCGAACTCTCTATCCACATAAGTATCCGCCACTACCGGGATCTCACGGTTCACCAGAGGGAGCAGAACCATCTTTCCGATGAGATGCCGGTATCTCTCATCCTCCGGATGAACAGCAACCGCGGTATCCCCCAGCATGGTCTCCGGACGGGTGGTGGCCACCTCCACAAAGCCCTCCTCACCGACGATGGGATACTTGATGTGCCAAAAATGTCCCGCCTGTTCCTCATGCTCCACTTCCGCATCGGAGATGGAGGTCTGGCATACCGGACACCAGTTAATGATTCTGGAGCCTTTATATATCTTTCCCTCGTTATAAAGCTTCACAAATACTTCATTTACAGCATTGGAACAGCCCTCGTCCATGGTAAAGCGCTCCCTGTCCCAATCGCAGGAGGAGCCCAGCTTCTTGAGCTGGGAGATGATTCTGCCTCCATATTCCTTCTTCCAGTCCCAGGCCCTGTCCAGGAAGGCTTCTCTTCCTATGTCCTCCTTATTGGCAATGCCTTCTTTGCGCATCTGCTCAATAATCTTAACCTCGGTGGCAATGCTGGCGTGATCGGTTCCCGGCTGCCAAAGAGCATTATATCCCTGCATTCTCTTAAATCGAATCAAAATATCCTGCATCGTATTATCCAATGCATGACCCATATGAAGCTGCCCCGTGATATTCGGCGGCGGAATTACAATGGTAAAAGGCTTCCTGCTTCTGTCAACTTCGGCATGGAAGTATTTCTTCTCCTCCCAATTATGATAGAGCCTTTCCTCAATGGCCTTGGGATCATAGGTTGTCGATAATGTAACACTCTTTGCTGTTTCTTGCTCCATTTCTCTAATCGTCCTCTCTGTTTTTCATTATATTCGTATCTCTCACACCAGTAACAGCCGGCGTTATCCGCCAGGTCTGCCCTGTCCGCAAAACAAAAAGGTTCCCCGCCAAAAAGGACGAAGAACCGTGGTACCACCTTTATTCATGATAACGCCGGCTTTCCCGCTCCCACCTGCCGACAATATCAACTCATGCGTCTGTAACGGGACTTCCCGGCACCTCCTACGCACCCTTCCCATATGACCCGCATACAAAAGGTTTCAAAGCTGCTGCTCCGGAGCTACCTTCAATAAGTTCTCCTTGAACCGCATTTCAGCCAATGAGCGGTTCTCTCTGATAGGATTTCTTATCTAATCCTCTCCATCCTCACATTTTATCGTATGATTAATGTAATAAAACACTAGTATAATCATATGCGAGGTTGGAATTAATGTCAAGTGTTTTTATAGCGGCAAGGGGGCACAAGAAACCCTACCGCGCTTCGCAAATGAAAAGAAGCGCTCTTTCCTCTCAAGTAAAAATAGACTATAATATAGGTAACAGGAAACATAAGTTAAAAATTTATATTTGCCCTGATTGGGAGCAAAAATGATTATCCTTCCCTTTAGGCGGTGGGATAATCATTTTAGCATACCAATGCTTATCATTAAAGATAGAGCATCTGAAAATCAGAAAGAGTAAACACCAAAAAACTCACACTATGTGTGAGTTTTTCAGTAGATGAAACCTATTGTTACATATTTTTCATCTTAATAAAAAATGCCAAAACCACTAAGTTATTTAAATCAAATATTTAAATTGATATGCAGCAAATGCATTCTCCATTATTCCCCATTAATGTTAAGAAGGTTTGTTCATATAAGTGATTTTGGCATTAATTACCGCCTCAAATACTACTCTTCCTGCAATATGTAGAACTCCAATTTTAGAGATTAATCCAATATGGATCTACCCAATATCCCCAGGTGGCATTCCATCTTCTATATTGCACTATCCCATAATACAGCCTATATATCGTTTCAACTTGGTCTGCACAAGGTGTGACAATACCTCCACCCAATTCTGTCACAACACTTGCCTCTTCCGTTATCTCCATAGCAGATACCTGTAACGGAGACATCGATAATAGTGTTATAAGACACGCAAGAAACATTGATACCCTTTTCATTCCATTTCCTCCTTTGAATCTATAATTTCAAATCCTCTTTCTTGCATCTTTAATGCCGTTTCCTCATCAATTATGCTACGCTTCCCGTCCTCCATGATGATTTCATAATGTCCGTCTTCGCTTTTTATTATAATGATTCCAGATGAATTTATTATGTGGATATTTTCGTTTGTCTCAACTTCTTCTACAGGCGCTTCAAATCTCGATTGAACAACAAATGAATACGAGAAAAACAATACAACTAAAAACACAAAAAATGTAATTATATTTGCTTTCTTCCCTAACTTTGCTCCCTTACAACTTGATATAACTTGAAACCGTTCTTTCACATCTAAAAAACTGCTATTGAACAGATTTACATAACCAACTTCAAGGCCCTTCTGCTTATCACCTTTCCCCTTTTGAACTTTTGCTCCTCTTATGGCCGAAACAATCACTTCCAGGTAATCCGCTTTTTCTCCATTACCCATATTCCGTGTTACTTCCAGATCACATTTGATCTCCAGTGTTTGTCCCAAATCCTTACGAAGCAAATATACAATAGGATTCCACCAATAAATACAGCATATTAGATCTATCAACATCTTAATAACTAAATCGCCATGAAGCAAATGCGTATATTCATGCAGCAATATATGATATAATTCCCGATCCGTGTAGTCTTTGTCCGGCAGCAGAATATACTTCTTAAAAATTCCGACTCCCATTGGAACATGAATGGACGAACTGACCAGAACTGCAGGCCTTATATGCTCTCCTCTGTCTTGAAGAATCTTATCCATAACGGTTTGCGTATTTAAGTCCGTCTTTTTCTCAAATCTCTTTATTTCTCTGGTTGATCTAATGTAATAGTAAGCGTACCGCAGGACCTTTATAACAGCACCTATAGCCCAGAGTCCAAAAAGCAATGTTCCAACCTTGAGATGATATCCGTTTCCTTCCCATAAGCTCATCTGAAAGAAATGAACCATCTGATTGTATCCATACTTTGATACCACGACTTTTGTAAAAGGAACCTCTAATGGCAGGACGATCCTAATTAAGCAAAACACATACAGCAATAATAAACCGGATATACTGTAAAATTGAATAGACAGGTAATTCTTCCGGAATAAATATATCATTGTAATTAACAAACTGCTCCATAGAACGGCCATACTAAAAGAGAAAAAAGTTATCTGCATCCTATTACCTCTTATCTTTGCGTAATTCCTCGATGATTGACTCCAACTGTTCGATCAATTCATCGGTTTCCTCTTCTTCATCTCCTTCCGGTGCTTTTACCAACGCCATAGCTATTTTAGCAATTGAACTCTTCTTCAACCCGCGGTCCGTTAAGAATCTCACCGCGTATTCTTCCCTGGTAAGGGCCGGCTCGAATTGCCTTGCATATTGCGTCTTATACTGCTCCATACCGCATACTTGGATTAATTTCTTACCCAGCAAGGAATTTAGCGTCCGATACAAGTTTGTCTCATTCCATTCTGACATATTTGGGATTTTCATTATCTCGACACTTGTCAGAGGCTTATCACTTTCCCATAGCAGCTCCATCAGCTCTTCTTCTTTTGTGGATAACAAATTTTTAATCTCCATATCAACTCACTTTTCCGATTTTCTACTTTCACATTATGACACTAGTTTCTAGTTCCACCTTAACAAACTTATAGCACTTTGTCAATAAGTTTTTTTGTTCTTTGTTAAAATTTTATTCAGTCTGATTGATTCCGCAGCGCTGCAGCAGCTTTCGGGCCTCCTCGCCGCAATCGGGATAGCTCTTCATCGTCTGCTGGATTGCGGCCAGCGCTTCCTCCCGCAGTCGGATATTGGTCTCCATTCCCTCGCGCAGCTTCTGCCTGCGGACATTGAGACGATGGCGCACCTCCACCATCTCCTTGGGATCAAGAATAGCGGAGGGCTGATAGATCCAGACTTCACAGTCCACCACACCGAATTCCTTCAAGGCATCGATTAATTCATTATGGGAGAACTCCAGCAGCTCCGTGTTGCTCTGATACCTTCTCTCTTCATCCTTCATCCGCACGTATTCCTCCCAGGCAGTTTTCAACTGGGAATAGCTTTCTACCATGTATTTCTCATAGGTATAATCCAGATAGCTCCGGTTATTGACGGATTTGATCTTCACCTTGTTCATCAGCATGATCTGGCGGTTCTGCTTCATCTGCACCAGTTGGACGTTCCCCGAATTCTTTCTGGCTTCCATAAAGATGTAAAGAGCCGAGACCATTCCCATGAGCACGGTCATCAGAAACGGAATTGTGAAGTCGCCCTTGGAGTAATTCGACAGGAGGGCGAATACCAGGAAAAGCAGAATAACAATGATACTGGTGGTAACAGCAATCCCCTTGAGAAAGGACTGTCTGCTGATAATGTCCTTCTCCTCCCGGTTCAGCGTCCTTCTCTCCTCCTCCAGATGAGCGATATCCTGCTGGATTACCTGCTGGTATTCCTCGCTTTCCCTTAACTCCTTCAAATCCTTTGGAATCTGCATCTCATAACCCTCATACAGCCGATACTGACGCTCGGAAAGGAGAGGGCTCTTGTGCTGGAGCTTGCTGCGCTCCCTGCTGAGATTAATAATATTGCGGGCGGCATTCTCCAGTTCTTCCCTCTGCTCCATGGGAATCTGGTCAATCTTCTGTATGTCCGTCAAATAGGAGGTTACCGCCTGATATTCCACCTTAGCCTCTGCTACCCGCCGGTCACTTTCCTGAATCAGATCGCAGTTCTCCTTTATGTATCCTATCTGCTCCGCAAGGGATCCCAGCTTGGCCGGCTTTCTGACCTCCCTGTTTTTCTTCTCCGGGGAGTGAGGCACTGCTTCCTCATGGACTTCCTGCGGCAGTATCTCTGCCGTCTGCTTTTTCTTTTTTGAAAATATGCGAAATAATTTCATTCTTATATACGTGCCCTTTCACTTTTTGATGACCTATTCAAACAGTAAATAGGCCTTAATAAGTAGGATCTTTTGCAGGTTCCTGCCTGCCGCCATAGGGCCGCATAGGGCCGGCAGTCATATCTGGCGCAAACTTCCCATCCAGTCCTCCAGCATTTCCTCCGCACGGCGGTAATATTCCTCCATCCGGCCCTGCCGCATCAGTCTCTCCAGCTTTCGGAGCTCTTCCATGGCAGAGCAGGCCTCCGCCTCCTCCTGCCAGCCGACCAGCTCAGCCTCTACTTTTCCGCGCAGTTCTTCTTCCACCTGGTATTCCTCCAGTTTATCCCGGTATTCCTCCTGCATATTCCCGCATTGCCCTTCCCAACCCAGGATTCTAAGTACGGTCAGATACTGGCGCAGCGTCTCTTCCCTCCGGTTACGCACATAGGCCTGTTCGAAGAGTCCGGCTGCTGCCTCAAAGCCGATGGTATGGAGTCTGGCTACGGCCAGATTGTGCAGAAGATCCCCATATTCCTCCGGCGTGAATTCTTTCGCCTCCTCATCTGCCAGCAGTTCTTCATACTCTTGTGCCGCTTCCCGGTACTGCTGTTTATCCAGGTAATGCTTTGCCTTCAGGCTGCTTTTCTTAATTCTGGACAGGGAGGCTGTCTCGTCCAAAAGCTTCAATAAGCTCTTAATCTCATTTTCTGTATAATAATCGGCGCTGCAGAGAACCACTGTGACCAGGGTCTTGATATCCGCTTTCTTCTCCTTTAATTTTCTCAGCTTTTCCGCCCGTTCCGGGAGCTTTAACTCCGTTTGGATCCAATCGATCAGCTCCTCCCGGATCACGTCCTCTTCCATCAGATGGACATGGTGAAACAGGTAATAGCAGAGTTCTTCCATGGAATATACCCGGATTCCGCTTACCGGAAAAGTATACGGCCGCGCCGTTCTTGCTCCGCTGCATAATATCAGCTTGCCCACGCATTCTCACCCCTTTTGTCACAACTCTATTGTAAATTCCGTAACCTGTCCGGTCTCCGGATAGAACTCGCCAAATCCCAGATCCTTCACTGCAATTGTTCCGGTGGATCTGTCCTTACAGCTCAGCCTGATCTCCAGCCGGGTCATCCGGTCCGGCCTTCTGGGAAGTCCGGTCAGGTGCAGCTTCTCCCGCAGCACATCCCTGGTTATGATATTTCTTCGGATTATCTCCAGCTCTGCCTCCCCCTCCGGGCTGCCCTCAACAATGACTTCGATGCCGCTATCTATTTCATACCAGATTGTCCCTGCCTCCGCCAGCACAAGCTCCTGAAATCTGGTGTCTTTGTAAACCCGCACTCCGATATCGCTTACCACCATATCATCGTGCAGCAGGATGAATTCTTCCAGCGTATGCTCGGCCAACTCTTTGGCAGCGTAACAGGCCCCTTTGGTAAATAGATTCTGCCCCAGAAACGCCCGTCTCCCTGCACAGAGCCGTTCTATTGCCCCCATCGCCCAGCTCCCCTGAAAGCCCGTTCCGGTAAAATACAGGGTGGTTACCAGCTGCTTATACAGCAGGGAACTGGCCAATGTCTCGAATACATAAGCCTGCTGCTTCCCTGTCCCGTCCTGCTTCTCCGGCATCATATCCTTCAAAGTGTCACTGCAGTCCGTCTTTTCAATCCTCGCGATCATCGGCCTGTTCCTGCGATTCAGCCGGATCTGGTAATAGAGCATCCCTTCCTCGCTGAAGTCAAACAGGCCCACATCATTCACCCAGAGGCTTCTGTCCTGGCTTAATACATAATATAAATATGCACCCGCATGGTTCATTACCGTAACACGGTCCTTCCCCAGCCCCAGCAGTTCCAGGGCGGCATATATGCCTTCCGTCAGCGCCGGCTGTGTGTTACGGACGGTAACCACCATCTGTACAATCGGCTCCACCGGAAAATGCTCCTTGATCAGCTTCAGCGTCCTTCGGAAATACTTTCCCATCAGCTCCACAGGAGAATAGCTGTGACCGAACACCTCCACCTGTGTTCCCCCTGCCAGCTTCTCCAGAAGATGATCAATCAGCACACTCCCGTCCTTCGTACCGCAGGCAAGGGCTTCCTCACCAAACAGCCACTGTCCTGTCTCCGCCTGAGCGCATAACAGGGTGGGAATCAGCTCCTGCCCGTTCCTGATGCTAATCGGAACCGGTTCAAGGGATTTGTAACTATAGCAGCTAACCTGTGAAAAATCATCACACAAATCATAACCCACAAACAATTTTCTGGCGGTTTCCATACCGATCTACCCCCTTCAACCGCTCTTATTGCAGGCACATGCACAATAGCCGGACAGTCCGTGCCTGTAAAATCTCAGCTCTTTGCTCCAATACATTCAAAACAGGCGGAGGCCAGATATTCCTTGCGTATATAAGACTCCATTTCCTCCAGCAGGGCATTGCCGTCTCCCTGCTCTATTGCCGTCCGCATCCGGTTGATTTGATTATATTTTGTATCTCCGGCCATGGGCATGGCACATTCGTACCGGGCATATATCATTTCCGTGGACGTTTCCTTCCCCTCATATTCTTCTGTTATGTAATACTCTATGGTTTCGTGATGAAAGAGAACCAGCTCCTTTACATGGATGCCCAGGAGTACATTGGTCATACGCTGTGTTATAAACTCATTCGCCGCCAACGTATGTTCCTCCTGCTTTATCAGGCGGTAGTGAATGTATACCCGGCTTCCCGGATCCGCAATATGGGTAATACAGCATTTATCCCGAAGCTTGCCCGGCAGCGCCATCCGGTCTCCGTATCCTGCAAGGAAGGGCAGGAGAAGTTCTTTCCTCCCCAGCCGGTCAATCTGATATTCCGCAAAGGCCAGTTCGCTCCCGGTAAGCTCCCGGTTGGATACATTATGCTTCAGCCAGGCAAGAAGGCATATTTCATTCTCCTCGTAATTCAGCTCCCGTTTCATAATCGGGAACAGCTCCCCGGGAAGCTCCTGCTCCCGCACCAAATACCGGTATGCATGATAAGTAAGATAAGCCCGCACCAGCGTACGATTTGTGGCCTCCTTGTAATACTGTGTAAAGACCGGGAAGCTGTCCGGGTCATCGCTCCGGGTATAGAGCATCCTGGCCAGCAGGCGCTCCTCTAACAAATGAGCCTCCAGCTCGAAGCTCCCCGCCGTCCTCCAGAGCTTCAGCATCTCTCTTTCCGGTCCCTCATAGTACCGAAGCAGATACATCAGAATCTTCTCATCATATTTTTCCTGGATATAAACATAGCGGCAAAGCTGTACCATCAACTCATTGTGATGGTCTGCCTCCGGGGTCAGCATCCACCCGGACAGCAGCTTCACCAGGCGATTCAGCGCAATTTCGTCAAATCCGAATGTCTCCAGGGCAGCCAGGGCATGGTCATAAAGTCTTCTGACCGCCATGAATTCCAGATACTTTGGCCTCTCCGCAGGCTTAAGGCGACGTAAGTCAAGCAGCTTCAGATAATGTTCCAGAAGCTCATCGTTGTAATTTTCATAATAATACTCGATCAATGCCTGCTGGCATTCCGCAGCGTATTCATCGGTCAGTCCCTCCACCAGCAGCACCCGCTTGCGCAGCTCCGCCGCCGCCGGGTTCATAATCCGATGTCTCTGGTAACGGTCAAAGAGATGGAGCAAAAGCATGGGATGCCCGCTGTGTTCCAGGCAGCGGCTCTCGTAGTCTTCCGGGTTCAGGCAGGGCGTGATCTTATAAGGGATCGATTCCAGATAACGGTTGCCTCCCCCGTCCACCAGCATAATCTGTGCCTGTTTTGTGAAAATGTCTATCTGGGCCCTGCCCTTTACCAGGGGATAGGTTTCCTCTGCAGCCAGCTCCCGATGTACCACCTTGACACTTTCAATATTGGGATTATCACAATAGAACTCCTGCCGGTACATCACATAGGGCAGATGCCCGCAGAGCTGGGCACCGGGCTCGCGGTCCGCATAAAACTCCTGGTACAGCGCCGCCAGATCCTTGTTGATCTGATGGGCCTTCAGCATCTCTGCTGCAAATATCTCCATCCGTTTTTGATAGCTCCGGTAAATCATCTCATTCCGGTCCTTGTATCGGATAATATTGGCATACAGATATGCCTTCTTCCGGTCATTCAGATTGCTGTTATAGATAAAATACAGCAGCACCGGCTGTGAGATCATTTCCTCACGGTCATAGCTGACGCAGTGCATATAATATTCATACAGCTCCGTGATTCGAAGCTGTGCTTCCACACCCAGCCGAAACCATTCAAAATATTTCTCCGCCCTCCTCATCCCTTTAATTAAAAGGCTGCAGATTGCGGACAGGGTGTCGTTATCCGCATATTCCCGATATAGTCTGGTTAACGAGCCAAAAAGCACCGGGTGCCAGGTCTTTCTCCTGCCCGCCAGATAGATGAATTGGCGCGCCAGCTCCTTCGCAAGAATATGGTTCCGGATTCCGTAATTTACTATATGAATCTCAAAATCATCCAGCTCCCGGAGCAGCACCGGCTCTTTATTCAAAAGACAGACCGCTTCATAATACAAGATAGGACTGCGGCAGCCCAGCTCATACTGCTCCCTGATATCCGCCAGCTTATTGCCCGGGAATTTATTATAGCTGCTGTCAAGATTAAGAAGAAACCAAAGTATCCGCCAATCCCTGTTCCCATTCTCATAGCAGCGCCGTATCCGTCCCACTGCCTCACTGATCGCAGCCTCATCCCTGGAATACAGACATTCCAAATATAAATGCGCACATTCCTCCAGCGCCGGGCTTCCCTTCCAAAAGCTCTCCCTTTCCGTTTTGCTCTGTTCCGGAATATCTCCCTTTTGCCCGTTCTTTACCTGAATATTCCTTCCGGGATGCTTCTTTTCCGGTACACTTCTCCCGAAACGTTCCTTCTCAAGGGTGCTTTTCCCTTGGCTCTCTTCCCTCCAAAGGATCTCCAGCAGTTCCTTTGCCAGCTTTCTTCTGCCTGATACCATTGCCAGATGCACCTTGATCAAATTCTTCACCTGACTGTCCGGCCGGTCCGGAAGCTCTCTAAGAATACTCTGGAGCTTCTCTGCATACCGTTCCGCCCCGGTCCGGTTCAGGCGAAAGTCCAGATAGCTCTCCATAAACCCGGCTTCCAGCCTCCTGCTCTTTGATATACCTGTACCATGTCCGCCGATATCCATCGTATGCGGCACATCATGCCGGGATTCGCTCTCCTGCCGGCCGGTACCGGGACACCGGCATATTACATCCACAAGGATGGTCTGGTATATACACCGTATCACGATCTGTCCGTAGTGCTTCCCCGGGCGCAGCTTACCCGGATCTATGGTGAAGGAAATAGGATGGGTGCTGCCGGTAAAGCGGTCCGCCCATAATAGTTTCTGTTCCAATTTAAGAAAAGGTGCGGTAGTGCTCACCTTGATTTCGGCATATCCCCAATGGTTCCTTGTGAGAACCACCTTATCGCTGATTTCCTCCCCGGTTACCGTATATTCTAGCCGGGTGCGGTCAACTTCCAGCCGGAGCACATTTTTTTTGTGGATCGCGATCAGAAATTCCTCTAAGGCCTGACTGGCAGAACTGCTTTTAATCAGATTGCGGTACAGATAACGGTAACGTTCCTCATTACTTAGAAAAACCCGTTCAAACTCCTCCCCGCGAAACACCTTCTTCGCCTCCGCCCAGTCCGCCCGGGCCAGGTTGGCAAACAGAAATAAATCCTTGATCTTCCCCAGAGAGGTCATCACATGAGCCTGCTCTACCTGAACGGTAAAGGGAATGACCGCCTCACCGCAATCACTTACCACTGCGATCTCTCCCTGCAGCGTTTCACCCGCCTTCCGATATGCCGCCTGAAAAGAATAGTTCACAACACAGCACTCTCCCCGGAAGGAAGGCTCCCTGATCTGCAGCAGGCGGTTGGAGGAATAGACCTGTCCCTCCACACAGCTTCCCATGTGGTTGCTGACAGTAAAGCTGCCCTCACAGCTCTTCCCTGCCTCCACCGTAATGCTGATGGACGACAGAACGGACTGCCCTCCGTCTGCTATGATCTCCCCCTCTGACAGACAAAGCACCGGCTGCTCATATTCCAATTCTCCTCTTGCAAAACGCTCTATCTTATCCTTCAATTCACTCCACGCCCCTTATATCATTATTGCAGATTATTAAAAATAAGATATAATATTACAATAATTATAATTCAACCTATCAAAAAAAGCCAGCATTTATCAAATAATACCGGACATATTTATTACATGTCTGAATACCTTGAAATGTGAGGACAAAAGGCGATAGGCGCCCTACGGATATGCATAATGCACTAAAATCATGTTGTATATTTATACATTTTGTCATATTTACAGATCTGCCCATGCATGATATACTTGCATTACCTTAAAACAAAACCCAAAACATGACGGTACCAAAGGCCCCTGCCGTGTTAGGCAAGGGTCTGTCCGTCTTGTTTTCTTAATGATCTGGTATCAATAACCGAACTGATTTCCTTTCTATTATTTCATCCGGCCAGCCGCCAGAGCTTCCTGGCTGCGCTGTCATTCCCAGTTTTATCATTCCACATATACCTGTCCCAACCCGGCTGTATCTAGCAGACCAGTACTGCAATATGTGTTTTGCATCGTACTTTCCTTCGGTTTTTCTTTCTGCTTTTCTTTCTGCTTTTCCACCTTTCCTCCACTTCCTAAATCTCATGTTTTTATTTTGCGTTTACGCAAATAACCATTACATACTCGTATTTCACTATTGCGAATATGTAACTTATATGATATTATGGTGGTAATAATCACTATAGGGAAGAGCGTGAAAAATTGGAATTCAAGGATATGATTAAACATAGACGGACCATATTAGATATGACAATGGACGAGTTAGCAAAATTAATAGGCGTAAGTACTCCTACAGTACAAAGATACGAAAGCGGAGAGATTAAAAATGTCAGGCATGATAAAATAAAGCTATTGGCAGACGCGCTGCAATGCTCTCCTGCTTACCTCATGGGGTGGGATGAAAATCCTCAACCCTCCGGTTCAATCACGCGCCAGGAACAATCCCACCTGCATAAATATCGCTCCATTGACGATAAAGGCAGGCATACGGTTGACACTGTCCTTGAAATGGAATATATAAGATGCAATAAGCCTCACTTGATGGTATATTCCGGCTATTCCCCCGCCCATGCAACGGAAGGGGCAGAAGAAGCTTTACAGCACGATAAAGATATCACGGATAATTTCCGGGAGAATTGATAAATTGTTTGAATATACGGGCAGATACCACGGCAGACAATCGCATCGTTTACTTCAAACCAGGCTTCGGAGTATTAGCGCTCTATCCATAAATTCAAAGGGGGGGATTAAAGTGTTAGACGAGAAGGATTTACAAGCATTACAAGTTATGTTTGTCAAAACAGAAACAACGCTTATTAACGAGATGGACAAACGCATCGATGCCAGAGCGGAGAAAACTGAGACAACTCTCATTAACGAGATGGACAAACGCATTGATGCCAGTGCCAAAGAAACCAGAAC
>JAEWYQ010000061.1 GCA_023395555.1 Bacillota bacterium | reverse complement strand
ATACTTCACTTAAGAATTGTACCATATAAATACCGAAAAAACAGGGAGAGGTGCTATTGTTAAAAATTTGTTTACAGTTGATTCATATCTGATTCACACTTGATTCATATTTGATGAAATGAACGTGATGCCGGAAAATAATATATTGACAAAACGGTAATTCTGTTGTTATCATCATAGGTAATATGGGCAAGGGTGTTCCGTAAAGAGGATACCCAGCCCTTTTTGTTTCATGGGAAGGTTTATGGCAGCTTATTATATCAAGTAAGGAGTAGTGATGAAAATGAAGAAGTATACGCGGGAAGATATTATCAGAATGGTAGAAGAGGATGATGTGGAATTTATCCGCCTGCAGTTCACGGATATGTTCGGCAATCTGAAAAATGTTGCGATTACTGCGAACCAGCTGGAAATGGCACTGGATAATAAGTGTATGTTTGACGGTTCTTCCATCGAGGGCTTCGTGCGTATCGAGGAATCGGACATGTATCTGCATCCGGATCTGGATACCTATGTCACATTTCCCTGGAGACCGCAGCAGGGCAGGGTTGCCCGCCTGATCTGCGATGTATACCGGGTGGACGGCAGCCCCTTTGAGGGAGATCCGAGATACATCTTACGCAGAACCCTGGCGGAGGCAAAGGAGCTGGGCTATACCTTTGATGTGGGGCCGGAACTGGAGTTCTTCCTGTTCCATCTGGAGGAGAACGGCGAACCTACTACCTTGACTCATGAGAGAGCGGGGTATTTTGATGTGGGACCGCTGGATTTTGGGGAAAATGCACGGCGTGATATGGTTCTGACCATGGAAGAAATGGGCCTGAGAGTGGAGGCTTCCCACCATGAGATTGCGCCGGCACAGCATGAAATTGATATTAAATATGATGATGCCCTGGCCACAGCAGATAATATTATGACCTTTAAGCTGGTGGCCCGTACCATAGCCAAGCGTCACGGTCTGCATGCAACCTTTATGCCTAAGCCCAAGTATGGGGTGGATGGCTCCGGCATGCATGTGAACATGTCCCTTAAGAAGGACGGGAAGAATATCTTTGACGATCCTTCCGATCCGCTGGGGCTCAGTAAGGAGGCTTATCATTTTATTGCAGGTATTATGGAGCATATCGAAGGTATCACCGCAATTACCAATCCGCTGGTGAATTCCTATAAGAGACTGGTGCCCAACTATGAGGCTCCGGCCTATATTGCCTGGTCCGTATCCAACCGCAGCCCGTTGATCCGCATTCCGGCCAACCGGGGAGTCTCTGCCCGTCTGGAGCTTCGCAATCCGGATCCGTCAGCGAATCCCTATCTGACATTGGCGGTATGTCTGGCGGCAGGTCTGGACGGTATCCGGAGACAACTGGCCCCTCCGGAGAGTGTTGACTGCAATATCTTTGATATGCCGGAGAAGGACAGAAAGGCTCAGGGGATCCGACATTTGCCGGCAGATCTGTGTGAGGCAGTCGCGGAGATGGAGAAAAGTGATTTCATCAAGTCGGTGCTGGGAGAACATATCAGCAGGAAATATATTGAGGCGAAGAAGGTAGAATGGGAGGAATACCGGTCCCAGGTTACCCAGTGGGAACTGGACCAGTATTTATACCGGATATAGCTGTTACTCCGTCTTAGACTAATTAGAGCTTCCGGGGACTGTATCAGGATCCGGAAGGCATTCATCAGGGGAGAACGGAGGTGAACAGATGTGTTTAGCATAATTGTAGGATTTCCCAAGCTGGAGGATGCCAATAATATTAAGAATCTGCTGAGCAGAGGCGGGTATCAGGCGGAAGCCTGTACCACAGGCTCCCAGATCGTCAGCCGTGCCAATGATTTGGATGAAGGGATCGTGATCTGCGGATACCGGTTTTCCGATATGCATTTCAGCGAGCTTGACAGCTATCTTCCCAAGGGATTTGAGATGCTGCTGATTGCCTCACCGGAGAAGCTGGAATATTGTCAGGATAATAATATCGTCTGTTTGCCGATGCCGGTCAGATCCCATGATCTGCTGAATACGATTCAGATGATGTCATACCGGTACCAGCGGAGGATGAAGAAGGAAAGGGAAGAAAGGCAGCCGAAGGAGAGGTCACAGGAGGAAAAGGAAGTCATTCAGAGGGCGAAGCTGGTACTGATGCACCGGAATCACATGACGGAAGAGGAGGCTCACCGGTATTTGCAAAAGCATAGTATGGACAGCGGTACGAAGATGGTGGAAATGGCGGAGATGGTGCTGAAGATGTTCACCGAGGAGTGAGTTTGAAAGGCACGTGTATAAGAATGTGAATAGTGCCTTCTAATGCTAATATCGTGTCCTGCTGTGCCGGATATCTTTACCCAGAGGAGAATGTTTGCTATAATGTCCAAGATGAGCAGTCCTTGAGTTCCTAATCTGCGGACTGCGCATCCTATTAGGGGAAAGGTTGGTAATTACGATGAAGTTTACAAAAATGCATGGCTGCGGCAATGATTATATTTATGTGGATTGTACCGCACGGGACAAGACCCCTCTGCTTGAGGAAGATATTCCGGAGATAGCAGTGAAAATCAGTGACAGGCATTTTGGCATCGGTTCGGACGGTCTGATTTTGATCCGGCCTTCTGATACCGCGGATTTTATGATGGATATGTATAATAGCGACGGCTCCAGAGGAAAGATGTGCGGCAATGGCATCCGCTGTGTGGCAAAATATGTGTATGACTATGGTCTGACGGATAAAACACAGCTTCGGATTGAGACTCTGAGCGGCATTAAGGAGCTGAAGCTGACAGTAGAAGACGGCAAGGTAACCTGGGTTACTGTGGACATGGGGGCGCCTGTCACGGAACCGGCCTTAATCCCGGTGACTTCGGATAAGAAGAGCCTGCTTCGGGAACCGGTAGTGATGGATGGGAAGAGATATGAGCTAACCTGTGTCTCCATGGGGAATCCCCATGCGGTCATATTTGTGGAGGATACCGCTTCCCTGCTTCTCGAGGCGGTGGGGCCGAAGTTCGAGAAGCATGAGATGTTTCCGGAACGGGTCAACACGGAGTTTGTTCAGGTGCTGGACCGCAGCCATATCAGAATGCGCGTGTGGGAACGGGGGTCCGGTGAGACCCTGGCCTGCGGAACCGGAGCCTGTGCCAGTGTGGCAGCCTGTATTCTGAACGGTCTGACAGAGAACGAGGTTACCGTCAGCTTACTGGGCGGGGAGCTGAAGATCCGATATGATGAAAAGCAAAACACTGTATTTATGACGGGTCCGGCAGTGACGGTTTTTGAAGGTGAGATAAAACTATAGTATAAAATAGAATTTATGCTTGTATCATTTTACATTATAGGTTATAAATATAATAAAGTTTACTGGAGCATCATTCGCAGTGAGGTATATATGGCTGCTGGAAAATGATGCTTCGATGGAAAGGTTGGTTACGATATGTTTAAGATTAACGAGAACTATTTGAAGCTGCCGGGAAGCTATCTGTTTTCCACCATAGGCAGGAAGGTCCGGGAATACAATGAGGCACATCCGAACAGCAAAATGATCCGTCTGGGAATCGGTGATGTAACCCTTCCTCTGGCTCCGGCGGTAATCAGCGCCCTTCATACCGCTGTGGAGCATATGGGAAACAAAGAGACCTTTAAGGGATACGCACCGGATCTGGGATATGAATTCCTGCGTAAGACCATTGCGGAGAAGGATTATCAAAGCCGGGGAGTATCCATTGCCATAGATGAGGTCTTTATCAGCGACGGAGCCAAGAGTGATTCCGGCAATATTCAGGAGATCTTTGGTGAGAATAACAGAATAGCCGTATGTGATCCGGTGTATCCGGTCTATGTGGATTCCAATGTTATGGCGGGGAGAACCGGTGAGTATCTGGCAGACAGCGGAAGATGGTCAAATGTCATCTATATGCCCTGCACGAAGGAGAATCAGTTTGCTCCGGAGCTGCCGAAGGAAACACCGGACATAATATATCTGTGCTTCCCCAATAATCCTACCGGCTCCACCATTACAAAGGGCGGATTACAGCAGTGGGTGGATTATGCCAATCGTGTCGGAGCCGTGATTATCTATGATGCGGCTTATGAGGCATATATTTCCGAGGATGATGTTCCCCATACCATCTATGAATGTGAGGGGGCGAAGACCTGTGCCATTGAGCTTCGCAGCTTTTCCAAGAATGCAGGCTTTACCGGAACCAGACTGGGCTTCACTATTGTTCCCAAGGAACTGAAATGCGGAGAAGTATCCTTAAACAGCCTGTGGGCCAGAAGACATGGCACCAAGTTCAACGGTGCTCCCTATATCACCCAGTTTGCCGGTGCTGCCGTATATTCCGAGGAGGGCCGGAAGCAGACCATGGAGCAGATCGCTTACTATATGAATAATGCGAAGGTGATCCGGGAAGGGCTGCAGTCGGCGGGCTATACCGTATCCGGCGGAGTTAATGCTCCCTATATCTGGATGGAGGTGCCCCAAGGAATGACTTCCTGGGATTTCTTTGACTATCTTCTGGAGAAGGCCAATGTGGTAGGTACTCCGGGATCTGGATTCGGTCCCAGCGGAGAAGGGTATTTCCGCCTGACGGCTTTCGGAACTTATGAAAATACCTTAGAAGCAATTGAGAGAATCAAAAAGCTGTAAAGGAAACTAATTGATCTATGATGAGATCGCAGAGATAGGAACCGGGACGGACAGGATATCGTGATTGATATTTTGTTCGTCCCGGTTATTTATATCATACCTTTTTAGATTGGAGAATATCAAAAAAAAATCAGGCAAAGCTAGTAGAATAAAAATTTTTAAGTATTGACAGATTAGAAAAAACAATTTAATATAAGCATATACCCCCCAGGGGTGGGGTGGCTAATATAAATTGCAAAGGAGTGTGTTAGAATGGATCAGAAGTTTAGTGTTACGGGGATGACCTGCTCGGCCTGTTCGGCTGCCGTAGAGCGCAGCGTGCGCAAGCTGGAGGGAGTCCGGTCCGTGAACGTGAATCTTCTTTCGAACAGTATGAGTGTAGAGTATGATGAAGCTCTGCTGAATAAGGATACTATTATAAGCGCAGTGGAAACGGCGGGATATGGCGCTTCTGATTTTGTACGGGAACGTGCAGCAGCGGATAAGCCTGCTAAGGTGGACACGGTGGAGCAGGAACAGAAGGAAATGAAGAAGCGGATTATTGTATCCTTCGCATTTCTGATACCGCTTTTATATCTGGCGATGGGGCACATGTTTCATTTCCCTCTTCCCATGGCCGTCATGGGAACGGAGAATGCCATTACCTTTGCCTTCTCCCAGCTATTGTTGACGGTGCCAATTCTATATGTGAACCGTAAATACTACCAGGTGGGCTTTAAGACCCTGCTGCACCGGAATCCGAATATGGATTCCCTCATTGCCATCGGATCTGCAGCCGCCGTATTTTACGGTGTTTTTGCAATCTACCGGATCGGCTATGGGTTGGGACATAACGATCTGGAGATGGTGAAGCATTACACCCATGATCTGTATTTTGAATCTGCGGGAACCATATTGGGCCTCATTACCCTGGGGAAATTCCTGGAGGCAAGATCCAAGGGTAAGACCTCCGAGGCCATTGCCAAGCTGGTGAACCTGGCGCCGAAGACCGCCAATGTTATCCGGGACGGCGCCGAGCGGGAGATCCCGGTGGAGGACGTGGTAATCGGGGATATTCTGGCAGTGAGACCCGGCCAGAGCATACCCGTGGACGGTGTTATTGTGGAGGGAAGCTCCTCAGTAGATCAGGCCGCTCTGACCGGCGAGAGCATTCCGGTGGAAAAGCAGGCCGGTGATAAGGTAATTGCCGCCACCATTAATAAAACAGGATATTTTACCATGCGTGCCGATAAGGTGGGCGATGATACCACCCTGGCGCAGATCATCCGGCTGGTGGAAGAAGCAAGCTCTTCCAAGGCTCCCATCTCGAAGCTGGCGGACCGGATCAGCAGTGTGTTTGTACCTGTGGTTATAGTGATAGCTCTGGCAGCTTCTATTGTCTGGCTGCTGCTGGGATATGATTTTGAATTTGCCCTTTCCATCGGAATAGCCGTACTGGTAATCTCCTGTCCCTGTGCTTTGGGTCTGGCTACACCGGTAGCTATTATGGTGGGAACGGGAAAGGCCGCTCAGAACGGGATTTTGTTTAAGTCGGCAGAGGCATTGGAGGTGCTGCACCAGGTTAAAACCATTGTTCTGGATAAGACAGGAACTATTACAGAAGGAAAGCCCAAGGTGACCGATATTATTACGGTGCCGGGAATCACGGAGACACAGCTGCTGCAGATTGCCGCCTCCATAGAGAAGCCCTCGGAGCATCCGTTGTCAGAGGCTATCGTGGAGAGGGCAGAGGAGCTGGGCTTAAGTCAGGAGGATGTGAAGGAGTTCCAGGCCATCTCAGGCAGGGGAATTCTTGCACGGATGGCCGACGGGCAGCAATACATTGCCGGCAATGAAAGGCTGATGGAGGAGCAGAGAATCAATCTCGGGGAATACTCCAGCAAAGCCGAGGCCTTTGCAGAGGCGGGTAAGACGGCGTTGTATTTTGCGGATAGTGCCAGATTGCTGGGCGTGATAGCGGTTGCGGATGTGGTTAAGCCCACGAGCCCCCAGGCAATCCGTTCGTTTCAGAATATGGGGATTGACGTTGTGATGCTGACGGGTGATAATAAGAAGACAGCTATGGCGATCCAGAAGGAGTTGTCCATTGACCGGGTGGTGGCAGAGGTGCTTCCCCAGGATAAGGAAAGCGAGATCCGCAGAATCCAGGAGAAGGGCCGGAAGACAGCCATGATCGGGGACGGAATTAATGATGCTCCGGCGCTGGCCAGAGCGGATGTGGGAATTGCAATCGGAGCCGGCACCGATGTGGCCATCGAGTCGGCGGATGTGGTGCTGATGAAAAGTGATCTGCAGGATGTGGTTACGGCGATTCAATTGAGCAGGGCGACACTTAAGAATATTAAAGAGAACCTGTTCTGGGCCTTCTTTTATAATACATTGGGTATACCGCTGGCAGCAGGTGTATTCTACCTGGCTCTGGAATGGAAGCTGAATCCGATGTTCGGTGCGGCGGCCATGAGCTTTAGTTCGGTGTTCGTAGTAAGCAATGCATTGAGACTGAGATTTTTTAAGCCGAAAAATTAGGCGGCAGTATGAAATAAGTCAATAAAATATAATATAAAAAAGGAGTAAGTGATTATGAAGAAGATTATTGAAATTAACGGAATGTCCTGCGGACATTGCCAGGCCAGAGTAGAGAATGCGCTCAATGCCCTTGACGGAGCGCAGGCAAAGGTGGAACTGAAGAAGAACAGGGCGGTGGTTACCCTGGAGAAGGAAATTAGCGATGAAGTACTCCGCAATGCAGTAACGGAAGCGGGATATGAGGTAGTGGGTATCTCAGAGAAGAAAGGACTCTTCTCATAATGCATAATCAGAATTATGCGGGAGATTAATGGGAAAAGAAATGCTAAGCCTGCAAAATATGCAGACTTAGTATTTCTAAATTTCACACGGCAAATTTGTGCTGCCGCCCAGCTTCGCGGGTTGCGGCAGGATGGAGAATATTATGAGAGCAGATAGAGAGAAGGTTGTCCGCCTGCTGAAAACAGCCAGAGGGCAGATTGACGGCATTCTGAATATGATTGAAGAGAATCGGTACTGTATTGACATTTCGAATCAGTTGATTGCCACGGAAGCAATTCTGAACAAGGTCAACCGGGAGGTGCTTCACGGGCACATTGACATGTGTCTGAAGGAGGCAGTCCAGGAGGGAAATGTTGACGAGAAGCTGGATGAAATCCGCAGCATCATTGATAAACTCACGAAATAAAACGGCGGATATCATGTATGGACTTTTCAGCCGGAGCTGTGCTATAATGGCTTTAACAAAGGTGAGGGATGTGATTTTTTTGAGCGATAATGAATTATTGCTGGCTTTATCCGCAATGCTGGATAAGAAATTATGTGCTCAATTAGAGCCAATGAAAGAGGACATCAATCATATAAAGAATGAGCTTAAAAAAATCAATATCATTCTTGAAAATGACATACGGCGGGATATCAGGCTCCTGGCAGAGGACTATCTGCCTTCCGCTGAACAGCATGAGAGAGCCGGCAGGGAGTATGAGGCAATACGAAGTGACATAGCGCTGCTGAAGAAGGTGGTCACGGAGCACAGCGAGAAGCTGCAGCGTATGCAGGATAAGCCAATCTAATAATGAGTCTACAAAGTCTTCGACTGTTTTGTGCAGGAGAAGACTTTTTTCTGATATAATCAATTAAATGGGTAACCTATCCAGAAAGTGGAGTTTGCGAATTATCGGGAAAAGTAATAAAAAAGATGAATGACATTTGCAGATTTTGTGCTAAAATAAGGAAGGGAAGTATTTCGTACAAATAGAGAAAGTGTACTTTAATAGAATGGAGAATGATTATGTTAAAAGAGCTTAAATTAAATCCCTTTACAGTAAAGGAAATAAAACCTCAGGGATGGTTGAAAAAGCAATTGGAGATACAGGCGGATGCTTTAAGCGGGAACCTGCATAAATTCTGGCCTGACATAAAAGAGAGCAAATGGATCGGCGGAGACAGGGAAGGCTGGGAGAGAGTGCCTTACTGGCTGGACGGTTATATTCCTCTGGCATTTCTTCTGGAAGATGAGGAAATGAAGAAGGTGGCAAAGCAATACATTCATGCCATTCTTGACAGCCAGAAGGAAGACGGCTGGATCTGTCCCTGCGAGGACGGAGAGAGGCCGCATTACGATATGTGGGCATTGTTTTTAATACTGAAGGTTTTGACGCTGTATCATGACTGCGTTGACAGCCGGGAGGAACAGGATAAGATTCAAACGGCTGTTTTCGGTGCTCTGAAAAACCTGGAGGAGCATATTGATACCTTCACGCTGTTCGGATGGGCGGCGGCCAGGTGGTACGAATGCCTGATTTCTATTTACTGGCTGTATGATAAGACGGGGGAGGAATGGCTCCTTAAGCTGGCCTATAAGATCAGGGTACAGGGCTTTGATTACCAGGCTCTTTATGAAAACTGGGATTATGAAGCTCCCAAGAGGCGCGGTGCATGGAGCCAGATGAATCATGTGGTCAACCAGGCCATGGCTGTTAAGGCGGGAGGCTTGTTTTACCGGGTGAGCAGGAAAGAGGATGACCTGGTATTTCCCAAGGAAATGCTGGAGAAGCTCTCCCGGTATCACGGTACGGTTACCGGGGTATTTACCGGAGACGAATGTCTTGCAGGAAGAAGTCCCATTCAGGGCACCGAGCTCTGTGCGGTAGTGGAGCTGATGTATTCCCTGGAGCAGCTGATTGGGGTCTCGGGAGATGTGGAATATGCGGACCGTTTGGAGAAAGCGGCCTTCAATGCTCTGCCGGCTACCTTCAGTGAGGATATGTGGACCCATCAGTATGACCAGCAGGTAAATCAACCCTGCTGTCAGAGAATACCGGAGGAAGAGGTGCATTTTACCACAAACAGCGGAGAATCCCATTTGTTTGGCCTGGAGCCCAATTACGGATGCTGTACCGCCAATATGCATCAGGGATATCCTAAATTCGCCCTGTCCTGTTTTTACAGAACGGCGGAGGGAATTGCGGCGGCAGTATTGGCCCCCTGTGCGGCAGAGACAGTGATTAAGGGGAAAGCGGTTAAGATTTCCCTGGATACCGAATATCCGTTTTCTGATGCTCTAACCTTTACCGTTGAGACGGAAGAGCCTGTAGAATTTCAATTAGATATCCGAATTCCTGGATTTGTTCAATCAGCCAGAGTGAATGGAGAGGATGCGGAGACAGGCCGGTTCTATTCCATGAAGAGGATCTGG
The DNA here is from genome assembly GCA_023395555.1 of Bacillota bacterium. Lineage (GTDB taxonomy): Bacteria > Bacillota > Clostridia > Lachnospirales > Lachnospiraceae > Mobilitalea > Mobilitalea torta. The sequence goes on along the minus strand of JAEWYQ010000061.1, from coordinate 13,785 downwards.
GAAGGAAAGAGTACGATAACCGTGGAGCTGAATACCGACATTCGGCTGGTGGAGAGGGACAACGGCCTTGCTGCGCTGGTTAAGGAGCCCTTGGTATATTCCCTTGCCATTGAAGAAAATTGGAAAATGATCGACTATGGAAAGGACGAGAGCCTGCGGGTATTTCCTCACTGCGATTATGAGGTTTACCCTGCTTCTTCCTGGAATTACGGATTTGCCGGAGAGAAATTCGAATTCCGGTATCATGGTATAAAAACCTCGGCTTTCTCTGCAAAGTATCCGCCCTGTATGATAGAAACAGCGATGGCGGAGGTTCCCTGGTCCATGAAGCACGGGATTCCCGGCAGGATGCCGGATTCTACGGAAGCGGTGAAGGAAGCGGAGAGGAAGATATTCTATCCCTTTGGGTGTACCACCCTTCGGATGACAGAAATGCCCAGGATCAATTCCTGAGAATGAGGATGGAGGTCAGGATATGTTATACCCAAAAAATCTGGAAAAGGGCTGTAAAATAGGAGTGACGGCGCCCTCGGCGGGCTTTGCTGACGAACCGGATCTGATCCGGCTGGAGAGCGGGATCAGGCATTTTAATCAATTAGGATATTCGGTGGTTACAACGGAGAATGTGCGAAAATGTGAGAAGGGGAGGAGCGGCGACGGAGCCGCCAGGGCCAGGGAATGCATGGAGTTATTTCTTGATCCGGAGGTGAGAGCGATCATTTCTGCCAGCGGAGGGGATTACCTGGTGGAAATGCTTCCCTATCTTGATCTTGAAGCCATAGGAAGGAACCCTAAATGGGTGCAGGGCTTTTCGGATAACACAGGACTGGTGCTTACTCTAACGACGAATCTGGATATGGCTACGGTCTATGGATATAATTTCAGTTCCTTCGGAATGGAGAAATGGCATCCTTCCCTGGGGGATCATATAGCTCTGCTGGAAGGCCAAAATATTGTACAGCAGAGCTCTTGCCGTCATCAGACAGGATATTATCCTAGGATTACCGGTCTGGAGGAATTTGTTCTGACTGAGGAGACCCGCTGGGTGAATCTGCGGCCGGGCAGCAGGCAGGGCGGTGAGGAACTGGCAATGCGCGGACGCGCTCTGGGAGGCTGTTTGGATGTCTGTCTCTGTCTTGCGGGAACCAGGTATGATAAGGTGAGGGAATTCTGTCACCGCTACAGAGAAGATAAGATACTATGGTATCTGGAGAGTTATGAACTGAATACCGAGGCCATGATACGGGGACTGTGGCAGCTCCGGGAGGCCGGATGGTTTGAGCATGCCTGCGGCTTCGTCTTTGGGCGGCCCTGCATGTATGAATCCCATACGGATACCTCCTATGGGGAAGCCGTGCTTTCTGTACTGGGGGAATTGGGCCTTCCTGTTATATTGGATGCGGATATCGGGCATAAACCGCCCCAGTTTGCTATGATAAACGGAGCAATTGCCACAGTCAGAAGCAGCCATGGAGCGGGAAATATTAGTTTTGAGAGAAAATGATCTGACAAATAGATAAAGGATGGATGAAGAGAGCCATCGGATTTACCGAAGCAAAAGAATTAGGAGGAATGAAGAGACATCATGGAAGAGAAGGATATCACCGAGCAGAAAGAAGAGCCAGGGAAGCTGGAGCAGGCAGAGTTGCTATTACCGGCAGGGGATACCGATGCAGACGGAAGTACGGCTTCTAAGATCAGCCGCATATGGAACGGACTTCATAAGACAGGCGGAAGGTTCATCAACAAAGCGGCGGAAACCCGAGAGAATCCGGATGGGAGAGGCAGTTCATACATAGGGAGACTGTGGTTTCCATTATTCTATTTTATCGGGCTGATCGTATATCTGGAAGTGGTATTTCATTTTCTGGTTTTTGGAAGCTTTGATGTTAAAATTATATACCCGGTGTTATTTGCCCTGCCCTTTGCCGTTATATTGACCATAATCACAGGGGTATTCTCCTGCAGAGGGAGAGTGGCGGCAATATGGCTGGTTTCCGCGTTGATCTGTATTATATTCCAGGTGCAATTGATCTATCACTATGTCTTTAAGGTGTTTTTCACTTTTCAATTGCTGGGCATGGCAGGGGATGCCGTAACGGAATTTGGAAGGGACATTCTGACAGCAATGAAGGAAAATATAGTGGGGCTCGCTCTTTTATTACTGCCCTTGATTCTTCTTGGCTTTCTCATGAAAGGCAAGAGGAAGGAGAGCCGGAGGGGGCTGAAGGAGCAGGGGATGCTGCTGGGAGGTGTTGCAGTATTTCACATCGCGGCATTACTGGCTTTGCTTAGTCTGGGACGGGCGGATTATTCCCCCTATGATTTGTATTTCAATTCCCATATTCCCAGTATGTCCGGTGAACAGTTGGGCGTGATAACCCTGACAAGGTTTGATGTCTCCAGTCTGCTGTGGAAGCAGGAAGAGGAACTGATTCTGGTAGATGCTGTGAAGGATGCAGAAAGCAAGACAGACCTTGACATAGATCCGGTAACGGATTCCCAGTCTGTTTCCGGTTCGGTGTCCATAGAGATTGGACAGGGACAGAAGGCAGAGCCGAATTCTGGTTCGGAAGCAGAGCCGGTTGTGCCCGCAAAACCGAATGCAACACCGACTCCGACACCGCTGCCCACTCCGACGCCTATTGATACCTCGCCCAATGTAATGGACATTGATTTCCAGGCATTGGCGGACAAGGAAAAGGATAAGACAATTAAGACGCTGCACAGTTATTTTGCTTCGGCAGAGCCTACCAATAAGAATGAATATACCGGCAGATTCAAGGGATATAATCTGATCCTGATTACTGCCGAGGGCTTCTCCCCCTATGCGGTTCATGAGGAGACCGCCCCGACCCTGTACCGGTTGGTGCGGGAAGGCTTTGTCTTCAATAATTTCTATACCGCATTATGGCAGACCAGCACCAGCGACGGCGAATATCTTCCCCTGACGGGCCTGATCCCCCTGGGAAGCCGGAGCATGTACCGGGGAAGAAAGAATCTGTGGCCTTTTTCCCTGGCACACCAGTTTAATAAGCTGGGAGTAGAGAGTAAGGCATATCATAATCATACCTATACCTATTATCAGCGGGATGATACGCATCCCAATCTGGGTTATCTCTGGAAAGCCATAGGGAATGGGCTGAAGCTTCCCAGCAATGGATGGCCCCGTTCTGATGTGGAAATGATAGATGCCACGGTGGAAGAGTATGTGGATGAAGAACAGTTCCATGTATATTATCTGACGGTTAGCGGACATATGAACTATACCTTTGCCGGTAACAGCATGGCCGCCAAAAACAAGGCACTGGTAGAAAATCTGCCGTATTCCAATGATGCCAAGGCTTATCTGGCTTGCCAGCTGGAGCTGGACCGGGCTCTTGAACTGCTGATTGCAAAGCTGGAGGAAGCCGGAGTGGCGGATAAAACCGTAATTGCACTCAGTGCGGATCACTATCCTTACGGATGGGAGAAGGAGAAGCTGGATGAGCTGGCCGGACATGTGGTGGATCCGGATTTTGAGGTATATCGAAATCATTTTATTCTGTGGAGTGAAGGAATGGAGGAAACGGTTGTAGTGGATGAGCCTTGCTCCAGTCTGGATATTCTTCCTACCCTGTCCAATTTGTTCGGGTTGGAGTATGATTCGAGACTGCTCATGGGACGGGATATCTTCTCGGATGCCGAACCCCTGGTGATGCTGTCCAACCGGAGCTTTATTACGGACAAGGCAAGGTATAATTCCGAGACGGGTGAGGTGACGGTGCTTACGGAGGATCCTCTGCCGGAGGATTATACTGAGAATTTAATTCGTGAGGTTAAAAACAAGTTCTCCGTATCCAAGAGCATCCTGAAGGAGGACTATTACCGCATTTTGTTTCAAGAGATAAAGGAATAAAGAAAAGGGTTCCGCCAAGGATAACTGGTTTAAAGCTCTTGCAGGTTGGATTGTAATATTTTTATAAATTATAATTATTTACTCTTGATTTTGTAAAAACTATGTGCTAATATAAGTCAACAGCAAAGGTGTTGTTTCTTACAATACCTTTGTATTTTTATAATTTGTTTTTATAACTCAATAGAAATATCGGCTGAGAAGGAGACTTTATGCTGCCCAATAACCGAAAGACAGGAATGGTGAGCCACCGACTGAGAGCACACCTGCGGTGATAAGCTGTATACGGAACACTCCGGAGCCCGCGGATTGAAAGATCAGTAGGTTCGCGCGCGACACGCGTTAAAGTGTAACAGAACATGGTTCTGTAAAAAGCGGAGAGCGGATTCATGCTCTCAAAGCGGGTGGTACCGCGGGAAATTCGACTTCTCGTCCCGAAGAATGCAAAATCGGCATTCTTCGGGGCTTTTTTGATTCCACCGGAAAGTTTTGATACTCTTCCAGCCCAAGAATGCAGCTCCAAGGCAGTCGAAGCCAAGGAATTGTAAGGAAAAGGAGGAATTGGAATGGATTTTATTACAGGCATATACCCGAAGGGAACCAGAGAAATCAGCGAGATACTGAGCGAGAAGGAAGAACATTTGCAAAAAAATGCCGGAGAAGTAAAAATCAACGGATGCATCCATACGATCCGGCATATGGGCGAGGTGGCATTTGTAGTGCTTCGCAAAAGAGAGGGTCTGGTGCAGTGTGTCTATGAGGAAGGTGTGACCCAGTGCAGCTTGAAGGAGCTGAGGGAAGGGATGACCGTGGAAGCGGCAGGTTTTCTTCAGGAAGAAGACCGGGCGCCCCAGGGCTTTGAGATAAGGCTTACGAGGATACGCATTCTGACTTCTCCGAAAGAGGATGCCCAGCTTCCCCTCCCCATATCTAAATGGAAGATGAAGACTTCCCTGGAGACCAAGCTAAATTACCGGCCCATCGCTTTGCGTAATATTCGGGAGAGGGCAATTTTTAAGCTTCAGGAGGGAATTGTCCGGGGCTATCGTGATTTTCTGTTCTCCCAGGGCTTCACGGAGATCCGCAGCCCGAAAATTGTGGCGGGCAACGCGGAGGGAGGCGCCAATGTGTTTAAGCTGGAGTACTTCGGAAGAAAGGCGTTCCTCGCCCAGAGCCCCCAGTTCTATAAGCAGACTATGGTGGGTGTCTATGACAGGGTATTTGAAGCGGCGCCGGTGTTTCGTGCGGAGAAGCATAATACGACGAGACATCTGAACGAATATACCAGTCTGGACTTCGAGATGGGATATATTGACGGCTTTGAGGATATCATGGCTATGGAGACCGAGCTGCTCCGCTTCGTCTTTCTCTTCCTCAAAGAGAAGTATGCCAGGGAGCTGAAGCTGCTGGAGGTAACTCTGCCGAGGGTGGAGAAGATCCCTTCCGTCCGCTTTGACGAGGCCAAGGCTCTGGTTGCCGGGAAATACAGCCGGAAAATCAAGAACCCCTATGATCTGGAACCGGAGGAGGAAGTATTAATCGGCAGATATTTTAAAGAAGAGTATGACAGTGATTTCGTATTTGTAACCCACTATCCCTCCAAAAAAAGGCCCTTCTATGCAATGGACGATCCGTCGGATCCCAAGTTCACCCTAAGCTTTGATCTTCTGTTCAAAGGGATGGAGATTACTACGGGAGGGCAGAGAATTCATGATTATGAGGAACAGACAGCCAAAATGAAGGCAAGAGGTATGAATCCGGAGGAGTTTTCTGAGTTCCTGATGATTCATAAGTACGGAATGCCGCCCCATGGGGGTCTTGGCATTGGTCTGGAGCGGCTGACCATGAAGCTTCTGGATCAGCAGAATGTAAGGGAGACGACGCTGTTTCCCAGAGATGTATCCCGGCTGGAGCCGTAATCGATTGGATAGCAATGTACCGGATAATTGAGAGCAAAGAGAGGTGGATGATCGATGACAATAACGGAGGAAACAATTCAATATGTGGCAGCCCTTGCAAAGCTGAAGGTGACAGAGGAAGAGAAGGTAAGAGCCGCCCAGGATCTGAACCGCATTCTGGATTATATGGAGACCATGAATGAACTTGACACGGAGGGAGTGGAACCCATGTCCCATGTTCTTCCCATCAAGAATGTATTTCGTGAGGATGAGGTAACCAACGGGGAGAACCGGGAGGAGCTGCTGAAGAATGCTCCCAGGCAGATTGCAGGCAGTTATGCCGTGCCAAAGACCGTAGAATAGCCGTCATAGCGATGATACAGGCGAGTTTATAAGGAGGTTGCAATATGAAGGATATCACATCATTATCTGCGCTGGAGCTTGGACGGATGATCAGAGAAAAAGAGATCACCGCTGCGGAAGCAGTGAAGGCGCAGCTTGACATAATAAAACAACGGGAGAGCAGATATCAGTGCTATATTACCGTCCTGGAGGAGGAAGCCTATGCCCAGGCCGCGCTGGTACAGCAAAGAATCGATGCGGGAGAGCTTATGGCCTCTCCTCTTGCCGGGGTTCCCATGGCAGTGAAGGATAATATCTGCACCAGAGGAATAAAAACCACCTGTGCTTCCAGGATGCTCTATAATTTTGAGCCCACCTATGATGCCGGTGTAATAGAGAAGCTGAAGGCGGCGGGGGCGGTTATCATCGGCAAGACCAATATGGATGAGTTTGCCATGGGCAGTACCACGGAGACTTCTTTTTTCAAGGAAACCAGGAACCCGTGGGATACGGGGTGTGTCCCCGGCGGTTCCAGCGGAGGATCTGCCGCCGCGGTTGCAGCCGGAGAGGCATTCTACGCCCTGGGCTCCGATACCGGCGGCTCCATAAGACAGCCCGCAGGCTATTGCGGTGTAACCGGAATGAAGCCCACCTATGGTACGGTGTCCCGTTACGGGCTGATTGCCTATGCCTCATCCTTAGATCAGATTGGCACCTTCGGAAGAAATGTGTCCGACTGTACGGCGGCACTGGAGGCAATCTCCGGCCATGACCTCAGGGATTCGACCTCGGCACCGGAGCAATGCTATGATTATACTACGGCGCTGATGGATGACGTAAAGGGGATGAGAATCGGTATTCCCAAGGATTACCTGGCAGCAGGGATAGAAAAGGATGTGCGGGCCGCGATATTGAATGCAGCAGAGGCATACAGGAGCCTGGGAGCAATCGTGGAGGAATTTGAGCTCCACAGCGTGGAATATGCGGTACCTTCTTATTATGTAATTGCCTGTGCGGAAGCGAGTTCAAACCTGTCCAGATTCGACGGCGTGAAATATGGTTACCGCACACCGGAGTTTGAAGGACTTCAGGAGCTGTATAAGAATACAAGAACGGAAGGCTTTGGGGATGAAGTAAAACGCAGAATGATGATCGGCGCCTTTGTGCTCAGCTCCGGCTATTATGATGCTTTTTATAACAAAGCCTTAAAGGTTCGGGCGATCATCAACCAGGGCTTTATGAAAGCATTTGAGCGATACGATGTCCTTCTGGGGCCTACGGCTCCCCAGACAGCTCCCCGCCTGGGAGAAAGTCTTTCTGACCCGCTTAAGATGTATCTCTCCGATATTTATACCGTGTCGGTTAATCTGGCCGGGCTGCCGGCAGTCAGCCTTCCCTGCGGAAGAGATCACCGGGGGCTTCCCATCGGCCTTCAGCTAATAGGAAGGCATTTCGGAGAAAAGGATATCATTCGTGCCGCCTATAGCTTTGAGCAAACGAGGAATTATGAAGCACCTCCGATGCAGGAGGCTGCCCGGAGCCAGGGAGCAGGAACTGCCTCCGGTGTAAATTCCGGCGCACATTCAGATACAGAAAAGGAAAGGAGGCAAGCGCTGTAATCAACGCTGGTTGTGACCAACGCTACATGATATGAAAGCATATGAAACTGTCATTGGTCTGGAGGTTCATGTTGAGCTTGCCACCAAATCCAAGATCTTCTGCGGGTGCACCACCCGGTTCGGCGGAGAAGTGAACACCCATTGCTGTCCGGTCTGCACCGGTATGCCGGGAACCCTCCCGGTACTGAATAAGAGAGTGGTGGAATTTGCCATGGCCGCCGGTTTGGCCCTGAATTGCACCATAACCCAGCGGTGCAAATTTGACCGCAAGAACTATTTCTACCCCGATCTTCCCAAGGCATATCAGGTATCCCAATTATACTTGCCTATTTGCAGGAACGGAGGGATTGGGATTGAGACGGAATCCGGCAGGAAGGAGATCCGAATCCATGAAATCCATATGGAAGAGGATGCCGGAAAGCTGGTGCATGATCCATGGGAGGATTGTACTCTGGTGGACTATAACCGCTGCGGTGTCCCTTTAATTGAGATCGTAAGCGAGCCGGATATGCGCTCAGCCCAGGAGGTTGTGGCTTATCTGGAGAAATTAAGGCTGATTCTTCAATATCTCGGGGTATCCGATTGCAGGATGCAGGAAGGCTCCCTGCGGGCGGACATCAACCTCTCCGTCCGTGAGGTGGGCGCGCCGGAATTTGGAACCAGGACGGAGATGAAGAATATGAACTCCTTCAAGGCTATTTCCAGGGCCATTGAAGGGGAGAGAAAACGGCAGATTGAGCTGCTGGAGGAGGGAAGAAAGGTAATTCAGGAGACCAGGCGCTGGGACGATAACAAGGATACCAGCTTCGCCATGCGCTCCAAGGAGGATGCCCAGGATTACCGGTATTTCCCCGAACCCGATCTGCCGCCCATTGAAATCAGTGACGAATGGCTGGACAGCATACGGAAGCGGCAGCCGGAATTAAGAGATGAAAAGATGCGGCGCTATGAAAGGGAATTTGATATTCCGGCTTATGATGCCTCCATTCTCACGGGCTCCAAGCAGCTGGCGGATCTCTTCGAGGAGACAACGGCGATCTGCAAAAAACCGAAGGAGGTATCCAACTGGCTGATGGTGGAAGCCATGCGTCTGCTGAAGGAGCAGGAGATGAATCCGGAGGAAATCACCTTTACTCCCGCACAGCTGGCGGTATTGATACAGATGGTAGACAGCAATGAAATCAACCGGACCGTAGCAAAGGATGTCTTTGAGAAGATATTCAAGGAAAATGCAGACCCTCGGGAATATGTCAAGCAGCATGGCCTTGGAATGGTATCCGATGACGGACTGCTGCGCGGCACGGTTCAGAGGATCATGGAAGACAATCTCCAATCCATCGCCGACTATAAGAGCGGCAAGACAAAGGCGATGGGCTTCCTGGTGGGGCAGGCCATGAAAGAAATGAAGGGCAAGGCGGATCCGGGCAAGGTGAATCAGCTGGTTAAGGAGATGCTGGATGGGATGTAATACACCAAAATAATTGATTGACAGACTCTTGACTCTCCCCCTGGGACATAGTTTACACTATATCACAGGGGGGATTTTATTATGAAATTACTGAAGAAATTAATTTTCAAGAGAAGATACCTAAGCTTATTAGCCATTGGAATCAGTGTGGCTTCCATTGGAATATCCCTTTGCTGGAATGCACAGCTTAGCGAAATGATCAATGCAGTCAACTCTGCCCGCAGGATATCCTTGGAGTATATTTTAATTGCCGCTGTCATTATTATAGTGAGCTCGGGCATGGCATATACTCTGGGCATGTGTTCAAGCTGGTGTCTTGAAACAATCTGCCATGATCTTCGTATGGGCTACGCCGCGTATTTTACCGTTCTTCCCTTCCAGGAGCTGGAGGAGCGCAATGTAGGCAGGGAGCTGTCAAAGCTGCAGAATGAAATGAATGATGTATCCGTCTTTTTGCGTTCCAGCCTGTTTACCATAATCGATGATCTGGTGAAGTTCATCGGCACTTTTTCATGGATGCTCTGGAAAAATCCCAGGTTAACCCTGTTGGTCAATCTGCCCACCCTTTTCCTTCTTGTGTATACGGTATATTCCAGCCGGCTGATTGGAAAGACCGCCGTAGAAAGCCAGCAGGCGAACACTCAAATGAATGGATTTACCGATACGCTGATTACTGTTTTCCCGGTTCTAAAGCTGTTTGATGCCGCCTCTCTTATGAAAAAGCAGTACAGGGAGGCTCTGGACCGATGGCAGGATCGGACGGTACGGGAGGAACGCAGGAGGGCGGGGCTGATGTCCCTCTCCGCCTTCCTATCCTGCCTGCCGCTGATTATTCTGTTTCTCATCGGAGGAAGACAGGTGATCCGAGGAGCGGAAGAGATCGGGACACTCTATGTCTTTATCAACCTTTCCGGCAATGTATCGGGAGTAATGATGAATATGCCGGGGCGCATTGCAGGCTTTCGAAGATTTGCGGCGGGAATGAAAAGGCTGGAGGAATCCGTATTAATAGAAGATGGGGGAAGTAGATTATGAGCATTTATATTACAGGGCTCTGTTTCAGCTATGGCAGCAAGGAGATTCTGCATGATATTAACCTGACCGTTCCCACAGGAAAAAGGGCGGGGATCATTGGTGTAAGCGGAGGAGGTAAGAGCACGCTGCTGAGGCTGGTTTCCGGTTTATACCCATCACAGTTCGGAAGGATAGAGGTGTTCCGGGAGACGAAGCAGGAGGAAATCCGCAGAAACGTGGCCATGGTCATGCAAAATGCAATGCTGCTGCCGGTATCCATCCGGGAGAATATTACCTGCGGGCATCCCATCTCCGGTGAGATGTTTCAAAAGGCCTGTGATGCGGCGCAGCTTACGGAGTGGATCGGCACCTTGCCGGAGGGAGCCGATACCTTTGTGGGAGAGCGGGGCGGCAAGGTGTCCGGGGGCCAGGCACAGCGCATTGCCATTGCCCGCGCCATTGCCAGAAACGCACCGGTCATCCTGCTGGACGAAGCCACAAGCGCCCTGGATCAGGAGACGGGCAGCGCGGTATTGGAGGCCCTTGCAAATCTGACGAAAGGGAAGACGGTCATCAGTGTCAGCCACCGTCCGGAAGCTCTGGCGGATATGGATGAGATTTACCGTCTGGAGGGAGGCCGGCTCTTTCATGCGTGACTTAAAGAAGCTTTTTTGTTCCATCGGCGGAGTGCGCCGTTTTATCCTGCTCACCCTGTGCCGCTGCCCCTTCGATGCGCTGAACACGGCACTGCAGGCCAGCTTTCTTCATTATGCCTTCCGGGCAATGAACAGCAATCATTTGCATGAACTTTATATCACCTGTGCCATGTACGGTATTGGAAGTTTGCTGCTTTTCCTGTATAATGGAACGGTATGGAGCTTATATGCCGCCTACGTTACAAAGTGGGTGGGAGTGCTCCGGAGAAAGCTGTTTGAGCATATCGCCGGCTTATCCCTCCGGCAGATAGAAGCCGGAAGCTCCGGCGACTGGATTACCCGCCTGAACTCTGATGTCCATGCGGCGGCAGCGGTGCTGAATCAGCCCATCCATCTGCCTCATTCGGCGGTAGCTTTGGTAAATATTATTGTGTCCTCCGTGATACTTGTGGTAATGAATCCTTCGATCTATGGGCTTGTCCTGCTGTTCATGGTTCCCCACATGCTCATCAGCCGGTATCTGATTGCAAAGCCGATGACGAAATTATCCCTGGAGGCACAGCAGGCGGCAGCAGATAATACCACGGATATGGCGGCGCTGATCACCTGTGCCGACACCGCAATATTATACGATGCCCAGGGGTTTTTAATGGGGCGCTTTGAAGAAAGCAGCCTGAGGCTGAGAAGAGCCAATATGAGAATGCGGCGGCGGAATGCTCTGGGAAGCGGAATACAGCCGTTAATGGGACTAGGCGGCTATCTGGTCATCCTGCTGTTGGGCGGTATCTGGATTGCTGACGGGAGGATGAGCTTTAGCGATCTTACGGCAGCCTTTCAGTACAGGGGGGGACTGCTGGTAGGAGGGATGATGCTTATGAACAGTCTCATTAACATGAAAGCCGCCCTTGCCGGAGTAAAACGTGTCAACGAGACCATGGAGATATCACTGGAGGAATAAGAGGATGGAAGATCAGGAAGTGTTCATGAAAATTGGAGAAATAGCGGCATTTTTTAATGTGTCCGTAAAGGCGATACGCTTATATGAAAAAAAGGGTATTATTGTTCCTGCCAAGACTGATCCGGCAACGGGGTATCGCTATTATTCCGCTGATCAGGTGCAAATCCTGAATGCCCTTATCGAGCTCCAGTCCTTGGGTTTTTCCTTATCCGAGATAAAAGCCGTCTTAACAGAGGAGACGGATACGGAGCACCTGAGAGCGGCCCTTATTCAAAAGCGCATAGCCTGGCAGGATGCCATTGCCGCGGCTGAAAATAAAATAGATGCCATTGATAAAATATCACAGCGTTTATCAAAGTCGAAGGATGCCGCCAAACTTCAACAATTAACCGAGGAGCAGCGGGCATGGCTGTTGGTAAAGATGGTCTGCGTCGAGGATATGCGGGGGCAAAGTGTTCTTAGTGAGGCATTATGGCTGTAACAGACGGTAAAATATAAAATAGGAAAGGAATGAATGTTTTCTCTTAATTTGGTAATAATCTTGGTCATAGAAATTACAAAATCATCACCAAATTAAGGAGGGAACTTTATGAAAGCGAGAGCAACATTACTATCCGTGATTTTACTGGTGACTGTTTTAGCAGCCATGACGGGATGCGGGAAAAAAGCAGGACCTGGTACCAATACAACAGGTACGCCAAATCCAACGGCAGGTGTAACCGCCACAGCCGCCCCCGCAACGACGGAGCCCAGTGCCACAGCCGAGCCCACGAAAGCCGCCGATGTGACACCGGATGCGGTGAGCAGCGCTTCTATTGTGGATACGGAGGAAGCATTTCTAAAGGCAATCGGTAAGGACGGAACCTGGATCATCTGCCTGACCAAGGATCTGAGCATTGACAAGGAGCTGCTTATGGAGGGCGAATTCAAAAACGGCAAGAAGGACGATGCCGGAAAAGAAGAGATTCAGCGTAAGCTTGCCCTGTATGACCAGGATGATAAACGCAATATTACTGCCAGATATACTCTGACGGCGCCGAAGCTGGTGGTAACCAGCCCCATGGCAAGCATACAGAGAGGAACCTTCAAGGGAGATCTCTATATCAACGTGGAGAATTTTGAGCTGGTGGATGCGACCATTGACGGAGACATATATTTTATGACCGAGGAAGCAAAATCCACCTTCAAGATGGACAATACCAGCAAGATTACCGGAAGCACGAAGATGGCAAAATAAGCAGGGAAGGGGTACTGTTCTTCTGCAAAAACATGGATTGTGAATATGGGTGTATGTACAAGGTGAATGGCGCAAAGATTCGTCTTGTATATACACCCCGTTTCATTCCTGTTTCCGAATGACGGTAATTTGCATGATTGTTTTCTTGGGGGGAAATGTGATATAATGCTAAAAATGCGTGGGAATAGATACTCATACCAAAGCAGAGAAAGGAGGTAACTATGACAGATAAACTGGGAGAATTGGACCTGGAGTGGAAGGGCCTGTTCATGGAATCAAAATTTGAGGAGCTGGTGGAGGCTCTAAACCGGGAGCCGGAAAGCATAATAAAAGAAGCCAGTGACTATAACTGGAATATTGTCAAGAAATATTATGATACAGAGAGGTTTGATCTCCTTCTTACCCATTTAAAATTTGTAGCGTACACCTGCTTTATTGTGGAATACGCACACAAAATCGGAGTAGTGGGGGATGAGGTGTTCAGTATCATGATGATGATATATAACGATATCTATGAATTGAAGAAGGGACAGACTGAGTAAGGCGATGTCATTAGGGATCCCGTTACAGTTCACAGGGCAGTAAGTTAAGACCCGAGCGCTGTACCAAGTCCCTTTTGCGCTGACCGTCTGAGCGTATCTTGTGAAGCGGAGCGTTCTGAACACGCGAAGGTAAGGCAAGTAAAAGGGACTTGGTAC
>JAEWYQ010000037.1 GCA_023395555.1 Bacillota bacterium | reverse complement strand
CTACCACACACTGCACTACTTCCACACCTTGCACCACTACTACACGCTGCACCACCACTACACGCTGCACTACCACTACACGCTGTACTACCACACGTTGTACCACCACTCGCTGCACTACCACATACTGCACCTGCAGACGCTGTTATCCCTCGCCGTTCTTCAACAGGCGCTATACCTGCAGGTACTGTAACTCTGCCCCTTACACTACTACTCACTGCACCACCACACCCTGCACATCTTCTACGACCTACTGTCCCTTCCGCCGTTGCTGGTGGTAATCTCTTACCATCCGCTTCCTTGGGCGCGTTTGAGAATTCCTTTCTGCACAATATTCGTCATAATTCATGGGAAGGATTAAAGATTTTATGAAAGATTTGCTTCAAATACCAGAGACAGAGCCAATATTTCTGCAATAAAAATTAGCCATCAGCATAATGAGATGGCTAATTTTATTGCAGGTTACTGAAATTTCCCCTACCAGATATATGGTAAGCACCATGATTGCCATACCAATCCAGAAAAGAACCAGGGATGTTTCCGGACTGTGAAAACGAACGGACAACCCGGCCGCAGCATAGATCCCATAGAAAGCAAGCACCACAAATATCAGGAATAATGTATATTCATTTTGCCGGGTTCAATCTTATGTCCAGGCAGGCATCTCCCACAGAGGTGGTGATACAGCATGCGGTATGTATCGCATACTCCTTATTCTCATCCGCCTTACGAAGTACAGGAGGAAGGATATCACAGTTAAGATCATTTTCCGCCAGCAGGGTGAGGACATTGCCGCTGATGATATTGGCTATCTCAGCAATAGCGGAGGTCACGAACTCATCCACGGAATCCATCTCCATACCGCTCATAATATTAACCATCTTAAGCGATGTGGGATCCGGAAAATGATAGATCACCTCTCCCGCAAGATCCCCTGTTACCTCTATGGATATATCTGTATTATCATCATGCTGAAAGCTGTCTGCCGGGCGGTCTGTGACATCGGAAATATCAAGCATCATCTGAAATACATTAAAGGTCGCCTTTAAAAATAATTCTTGCAGATTATTTGACATCCTTTGCCACCCCCTTTTCAATTGCATAAACCGCAATCTGCTGATCCTCCGTGGCAACATGATTGATCAGCCAGGCCAGAAGCTTTCCTGCAAACTGCTGCGCCAGCCTCTCGCTGTAGCCGCTGTTGGTATAATCCTCTGTAAACTGCAGGACATAATTCACCATATCGGTATGAATCTGCTTATGCTGCTCGTACCTCGGATAACCAATTCTCAGCTGGTATTCCTCCTCATCCCGAAAATGCTCTACCACATACAATTTCATGAATTCCAGGGTCTCATTGACATGCTGCACCTTTTCTTCCCAGGATGCAGCGGAGCGCAGTACCTGCATAAATGCCTCTACCCTCCGGAACAGTTCCTTGTGCTGCTCATCCACAATGGTAACGCCCAGCTCATACTTATCTTTCCAGATCATAATATTCTTATCCTTTCTCATCCATATTCTGATACGGTATCTCCAGCTCATCATATGCCTAAGGAGAAATTGACAAAATGGGGAGTATGCTCCTTCCATCTGCATTCCCCTCCCCTATTTTGCCAGTGCTTGCTATGACCACTGCTTTCGGTCAGCATGGCCGGATAATCCGTTCACCAGATTGTGATGCCGTGTATTCTATTATATCAGCTTATTTCGACTTATTTCAAGCCTTTCTTGTCAAAAACCCGATCTTCTCGGCCTCACGGGTTACAGCTCAGACGTGCTTTGTATCTTTCGCCTCAACAACTGCATGATTGATAAGGATTTCCGTTATATTATGGAAAATCCAACCATATGCATGTGAAAGTTATCTAAATGACATTGGTTCAGAGGGTGACGGGGCAGGGGATATGGTGCTCCCTCACGGATCAGCCCCAACAAGCGTTTTTTCAAATGGCTTGCCATTTAAATTGCTTTACTATTAAGTGGTGTTTAGTGGTAATTTCATTTACAAGATAAATATTTATTATATTACATATAATATTTATTGACATACGATAAATTCCATGATATTATAATAAAAAAAGGAGGTATCCAACATGAATGAAATTCAAAAGTTAAAGTCCTATCGTCTGCTGAAAATAGTGATTGATATTGGATTTTGGATTGGTGTTGTGTTTTGCATTGGCATGACAGTTTTTCTTTTCATTAACCAGGGGAGTACCGTATTCACCCTTAATATTAGCTCCGGTAGTGGGTTTGTTATCAACAATGGCACACTTTCTCAATTTCCATTACCCTTTCAGGCAAGAGTTCTTACCTTCGCCGGAATCAATATTTTGAGACTATCTTTGGTCTGGTTGTTTCGCAGTATCGTGCGTTCAATTGGCGATGGTACGCCATTTATACATAAGAATGTAAAACGTATACGCTATGCTGCCCTTCTTTTATTTGCACAAAGTTATATTTTCATGTTCATTGGCTATTTTGTAGCCCAACACCACAGGATAATTGCTGAGCAGGCAGGACTTCAACCAGTCTTAATCGAAAGATTAACTATACTGCCCGATAACGCTATTTTTATGCTGTGTTTGCTTGTGTTGGCAGAGATTTTTCGTTATGGCTGCATATTACAAGGGGCATACGATACAACGGTGTGAGGGGGGAATACAATGCCAATTATCATTCGTTTAGATCGTATGATGGCTGACCGTAAGATGCAGCTAAATGAGCTTTCAAAGCATGTAGGGATAACATTGGCAAATCTGTCAAACTTAAAAAACGGTAAAATCTCTGCTGTGAAACTTAGTACGCTTGAAGCCATTTGTAAAGCATTAAATTGTCAACCGGGGGATTTGTTTGAATACATTGATGATGAAGAGTAAAATCTCGGTTGGATATCCCAGAAAAATCCCAATCCCATTCATCCTCTTAAATTAATAACCAGCTTTCCGTCTTCCATTTTAACGATCTGCCTGCTCTTCCTATCGGTCTCTCCTCCATCCCGGATCACATCTCCGGACCGAAATACAGAAAGCATGATACCGATCAGGGCGGCATTCAAAAACAGGGATGCTTTTCCGTAGGATACCAGGGGCAGGGACATTGCGGTTAAGAGGCCATAGCCCAGATTAGCCGCAACATAGACAACCGTCTGGCCTGCAAAAATAAGCAGGATGGACAGAGACACCAGCGTCCCCAGCATGCTTTTCTGTCTGGAGGCATACAGGAAGCCCAAAGCGGAAAACACAATAAATAAAAGCACAATACCTGCAAATACAATCCAGCCATAGCTATGGGTCAGCGCCGTAAGCATGAGATCCGTATCAAACAAGGGTCCGGACAGCAGACTGTCGCCATATTGCCGGGGTATCGTTCCGCTGCCTGAGAATACAGAACCGGACATCAGATCACGCACCATGACCGTCATGTACCCATGCAGATGTGCATCCGGATTGATCAGTATTCTGAGCCGTTCAAAGCGGTAGGGCTCAAGCAGCATCGCCAGCAGGCAGAGTACCAGGGCTGCCGTAAGAGCGGCGCCAAGAAGCTGGCTCTGCCGTCTGCTGCATCCAAACCAGCCTTTTCTCATTGCCAGGAAGAGTAAAATCCATGCAGAAAAGGTATAAATCGCAAAACCGGTGGCAGTCGGAAGCAATAACAATATTACTGCAAAGGGAATATATGCGATTGCGCATTGCAGGATTCCCAGACGGCCTCTGTTGCGCATCGCATAAATCATCAAGGCATATACCAGGGGAAAGATCAAGGCCAGGTACGGCAGGCTGAAGGAAAAACCGGCAATTGAGATCCACCATCTTCTTCCATTCACTTGGCTCCTCAGAATCAAACCGGCTATGCCCATGAATAAGGTAAGAAAATAGCATAAGCCCGGATGTTTAGCTAAAGCTGTAAAATCCAGAAAATAAGCGGTCAGAAGTATCCCTATTGCTATGACTGTTGGAACAAAATCCGAATTCCTTGACACCATTCCGAAGGGGTTCTGTACAGAAAGAAAATATCTTGCCGCACTTCCTGTCACGATTAAGGCTGCTGTCAGCAAAAGCAGCACCCATTGAGGCTTCGGTCTGTATATCTTATCCATCTCAAGCCCGACACTGACCGCATCCCCCATCTGGAGAACCGCCTTCCGGGTTGCAAGGTCTTCTTCCTCTCCTTCCGCAAGATAATAATCCCGTTGGTCACATATATGGTCCTCCAGCTCCCGGGCTATGCCGGGGCGGGCTTTCTTCCATCTGATCTGTTCACAGACGGCTGCACTGTAACTTTTGATTTCATCCAATGACTGCAATGCCCACACCTCCGTTCAGCACCTTATTAACAGCTCCGGTATAAGCCTTCCACTCCTGCTGCTTTTCCTCCAGAAGCCGTCTTCCCCTGGACGTCAGATGGTAATATTTCCGCAATTTAGCTCCGTCCGCCTTCTCTTCGTAGGCATCCACCATGCCCTCCTTCTCCAGGCCATGCAGGATAGGATACAGGGTGCCGGCTTTCAGATGAAAGGTATCATCGGATTTCTCCGCCAGAGCCTCAATCATCTGATACCCATACATATCCTGTTCTTCCAGCAATTTTAGAATAAGCGTTGTCGTACTGCCTGCAATCAAGCTCTTATCAATCATTATAGATTGCCCTCCTTTATATATAGATCATCTATGTATGTAAGTATATATCGACGATCTATATATGTCAATCCCATTTTCCATCATTATCAAAAAATAACTGGGAGCATCTATTATCTCCCAGCTAGAATCGAAGCCTTATGATCTGCAATCGGAACAAAACATTCTGCAGCATCCTCTCCGGCAGTTATGCTTCCTATGGTGCTGCCTACTCCATCTGATACAGGCAATAGCCTCCTCCGCCCCTATGCTTCACCTTATACATCGCCTTATCGGCACAGAGCAGCAGGCCGTTTGTCTCCGACGCATGTTTGGGGTACCGGCTGATACCGATACTGATGGTGACATGGATCGGTATGTCCTTATACATCACAGTCCCGCTCACAGAGGATTGTATCCGCTTAGCCAAGGCCGCCATATCGCTCTCATCCTGGACTCCCGCCTGCAGTACTACAAATTCATCCCCGCCCAGTCGTCCGATCCGGTCCGTATCCCGGAGAATCTGCCGTACCTTATCCGCTACCCAGCGAAGCACATGATCCCCGGCCTCGTGTCCGTACCGGTCATTAATGCTCTTAAATTTATCAATATCAAACATCATAACTGCAAATCCGGTTCCGCTGCGCCGGGACCTCTGAAGTTCTTCCTCCAGGAACATAATGAAGCTTGCGCGGTTGGATATCCCTGTCAGGGCATCGTGTCTGGCAAGCCATGCGATCTTTTCCTCGTTCTGCTTGCGCTGCGTAATATTTCGAATAATATGTATACGGAAATGCCCTCTTTCCGTATAGGTACTTTTTGCGCTGACCTCTACGGGGAAGGAGGAACCGTCACTGCGCATATGGGTACATTCAAATACCACTCCCTCTTCATCCGCCAGCTCCATCTGCTGTTCAAATTCGTGGTAGGTGAAAGGATGGCGGATATCCTGTATTGTCATGGACATCAGCTGTTCCCTGGTATAGCCGTACTCATCACAGGCACGCTTATTGGCATTGACGATATGCCCGTCATCCTTGATAT
This sequence comes from Bacillota bacterium, assembly GCA_023395555.1. Taxonomy (GTDB): domain Bacteria; phylum Bacillota; class Clostridia; order Lachnospirales; family Lachnospiraceae; genus Mobilitalea; species Mobilitalea torta. Next base: position 98,612 of record JAEWYQ010000037.1, on the reverse strand, counting down.
ACAAAATAATATCGTGAGCATTTTCAAATAAAATCTCATGTATCCTGAATGCTTCATCCGCTTTCTTTTGCAGCGTTATCTCTGTGGAAAAGAGTACTGTCCTGTTCTCGGAAGGATTAAAAGCACTGAAGAAAAAGCATTTATCCACCGCTTCGAAAAGAAATTCAAACTGTACCGGAGCTTCTGAATGAGGCATGTTTTTTAGAAACTGCTCCCAATTCTCATCCACTGCAAGGAATACCTGACGGATGGTCTTCCCTATCATTTTACTGCGAGGTAAACCGGTATTGATGGTAAATTGCCTGTTAACCTCCAGAATCTTATAATCAATGAGTTCGCCTTCCGCATTTTTTATGAGCTCCAGCAATGTATAGCCCTCTAGCATGGCTTCATATACCATAGGGGAATAGCTGTCCTTACTTTCCTTCATACATCCATCCTCCTTTCTTATGTTCAATTTATCATCTTGCTATTATTATAATCGAAAATTGTATAAATGTCTATTCATCCTGCGAATCTCACAGTCACAGGCCGGCCGGCTTATGCCCCTGAATCGAAACGGGAAGCCCTGGACCGGTGCCCATTGCTTCCCTTGATTAATGCTGATTTTATAATTCTACAATCCGGTCACAAATCCGTTCCAACAAAATCCTGTCATGGCTGATTACCGCCACGCCCATGCTGTGCTCCCCGGCGTACTTCAGCACGGCATCCCATATCTGCACCTGAGTCACCGCATCCAACATGGAAGTCATCTCATCCGCGATCAGGAACTTTGTTCTCTCGTTAAGCACCCGAAGAACGCAAAAACGCTGGAGCTCACCGCCGGAGAGCTCCGCCGGCCACCGATCCAGCCAGCTTTTCTTAATCCCCATGGCTTCCATCAGTTCTCCGGACGGCTCTGCCGCTTCGTTCATAACCTTTCTCATTTTCCACTTTGGGTTCACTGCTTTTTCCGGATGCTGAAAAACCAGCTGCACCGGATGGTATCCCTTCCCGTTCCAATCCTGCGCTCCCTCTATTGTCACACTTCCCGCCTCCGGCACAAGATATCCCGCAAGAATTTTGGCCAGAGTAGTTTTACCGAAGCCGCTTGGGGCGAAGATTCCCACAATTTCTCCGCTCTCAAGACTGAAATCAACCTTAGTAAGAACGGGCTGTTGGCTCTTATAGCCAAAACAGATGCCCCGGGCTTTAAGTCGCATCATGACACCTTACCTTTCCTCCCCGCAGCTCCCTCCATTCCGGTACTGCTTTCCTGCATTGCTCTCTTCTTCTCCCGCACCTTTCATAAAAGCTGCAGCCGGAGGGTACCTCTCCCGGAAGAGGCTGGCTTCCTTCCACCGCCTTAAACTCCCTGTCAGGCAGGGCGTGCAGAAGCGCTCTTGTGTACGGATGGCGGAGACTCTCTCCATTTCCTTCAAAGTCCCCGGCTCCGGCGGTTTCCAGAGTGCTTCCCGCGTAGAATATGGATATCCTGTCAGCAATTCTTAATGCCGCATTAATGTCGTGGGTTATCATCAGCACCGCCTTATTGTTGTCTGCCAGTTCTCTGAAATCCTTCAGAGCCTCGTCCAGAGCTCTGGCGTCCAGTCCGGGCGTCGGCTCATCCGCAATCACTACCCGGCTGTCCGAGGCCAATGCCGTGCTCAGAAGCACCTTTCTCGCCATTCCTCCCGAGAGCTGGTGCGGATAATACTCTTCCACCTCATCCCCAAGCCCGTACCGGTTCAAAATACTTCTTATGAGACCTTCCTTGTGATGAGAGCTTCCCTTCTGCAGGAGCTCTGCGTCCCGGAGGGAGATTCCGATCTGCTTCTTCACCTTCATCAGGGGATCAAGATAGTTCACCGACTGGGGAATCAGGACAATTTCCCTTCCCCGCAGATGCTTCCTGTCCTTTTCTGTCAACAGCCGATCCCGGTAATAAATCCGTCCCTCCGCAACCGCATTTTCCGGGAGTATCCCCAGGATGGCGTGGGCCAGGAGACTTTTACCGGAACCGCTTGAGCCTACGACCGCAAGGATCTCCCCTTCATATAAGTCAATATCCAAATTGGTGATGGCCCTCATCTCACTCCGCCTCAGTCCCCGGGTATACTGGGAAAAGCTGACGCCCAGGCCTTCCACCTTCAATATCGGTTTCTTCTCCATCCTCCTGCCCTCCTTTTCTGTTTCAATTTTTTACCAACTTTTCCGCTACCTTCGGTACGCCGTCTTCGGATTCAGCATGGTTTCCATGTTCTTTCCCAGCCGGTCCACCAGCATGGAGACAGCCGCCAGGGATATCCCCGGAAAGAATGCCAGCCACCATTTGCCGCCCGTCAGGTATTTCATGGACTCCGACAGAATCACGCCGATTGCCGGCTCGTGGGGCGGAAGTCCGAAGCCCAGAAAGGTAATGGAGGCCTCATGAAGGATGGCGTGGGGAAAGATCAGAACAACTCCGACAATCAGCTGGGGAATGATATGGGGAAAGACATGCTCCCAGGCAATGTACCACCGGCTCCTGCCCATCTGCTTTGACACCTTGGCATACTCTGCCTCCCGAATCTGCATTACCTCCGCTCTGATTACCCTGGTTAGGGAGGTCCAGTGAGTCAGGGTGACCCCTGTGACAATTCCTCTGATTCCCCCGCCGCAGGCCATGGAGATCAGTATAATCAATATGGCATGGGGCACCGAAAGCATCAGATCAATCAGCCATGCCAGAAGAGCGTCCGTTTTTCCGCCCAGCAGCGGACCGAAGATCCCCAGCACCACCGCAATCACACCGCTGATCACCGCGGACAGTACCCCTATGGTCATGCTCAGGGAAAGCCCCTTCAAAGTGCGGAGCAGCATATCCCGTCCGGTCCAGTCGGTTCCGAAGGGATGCTGCCGGGAAGGCGGCTGAAAAATATTTCCCAGATCTACCATCAGCGCGTCCTCGCTGATCCGGCTTCCAATGATAAGCACCGCCAGGAATAAGACGGACAGAAGCCCTATCTGGAGTATGGTTTTTTCCCTGATTCCAAGCTTCGGGAGACATCTGCTCTTTCTCATAGGCTCCGCCCCTCCTTAATTCTTGGATCAATCCTTCTGTAAAGCAGATCTGCCGCCAGATTGCCCGTATAAATAAACAGCACGCTGATTATGGTAATTCCCATGAGCAGAGGCACATCTCCCCGCAATCCTGCCTGCACCGTAGCCATACCCAGTCCGGGGTAGGAAAATACCTGTTCCACAAATACCGCTCCTCCAAACAGCTCTCCGAAGGACAGAAACTGCAGGGTCACAGCCGGCAGGGAGATATTCTTAAGGACATGATGAAAGACGATTTCCCTCTTCGTCTCTCCTCTGGCTCTTGCGAAGACAATGAAATCCTCCGTCAAAATTTCTACTGTCTTTTCCCTTGTATGCATGCAGATATTGGCTATACCCACCACTGCCAGAGTAAGGGAGGGGAGAACCAGGTGGGACAGCCGGTCTGCCAGGCTTACTTCTGAAGAAACCACCCCAAGGGGTACGGACAGCCCTACCGGAAACCACCCCAGTCTCACGGAAAAAACCATTACAAACAGAATTCCGATCCAAAAGGCAGGGGTGGCTATTAAGATATGACAATATGCCCGAATTACCCTGTCTATTATTTTTCCTTCCTTCATTCCCGCCAGGACACCGAGAACAAAGCCGATGATCCCCGACAGCACCCAGGCAGCACCCATCAGCAGGAGGGAGGTAAAGAATTTCTGTCCGATTACCTCCATCACAGGGCGGCGGTATATGATGGAATTCCCCCAATCCCCTTTTATCATGGAGGTCAGCCACGCCATGAAACGCGGGAGCGGCGGCTTATTCAGCCCCCATTGCTCCGCGATCAACGCCCTCTGCTCCGCCCCCACCTTGGTGCTGGTTCCCACATAGGCGGTGATGGGATCGATGGGGGATAACTCCATCAGCACAAAGGTCAGTATGCTTACGGAAAGGAGCAATATCAAAAGCTTTGCCGCCTTTTTGACTAAAAACAGAACCAGACTATTCCTTCTCATCCTTTACTCCCACGTCCATTCATTTACATTATCAAAAATTCGTCCCCCATGGGGCTGTACCACGGGATTGCCGAAGGAAAAGCCTTCTGCCGCAAGATATACATGATTGGCATTGACAAGCCAGCAGTAGGGGGCATCCCCTCTTGCCGAGGCTGTCGCCTGAAGAGCCTTCCAATGGGGAAGGGCCTCCGCCTCATCACTGGAGTTCAGCGCCAGGTCAATGCATTCGTTGGCATATTCATTGTTATAGCAGCCGGAATTATCCCAGGCAACCGTTCCTCCTGCTATGCCTCCGTAATAGAGGTTATACAGCTCGGATGGATCCCCTGAACCAAAGCCGTACAATACCGCCTGGCTGTGAATATCAGGAAGAATGGTATCCCAGGTCACCATCCTGAGATTAATTTTGATTCCAATCTGCTTTGCCACATTGACACATTCCAGCGCCAGCTCCTGCCGGTAGGCTCCTTCCGTATACAGTAATTCAAATTCTGCAGCAAGGCCGTTCTTTTCCACGATCCCGTCACCGTCGGTATCCTCCCAGCCGCCTTTCTTAAGAATGCTTACGGCCAGCTCTGTGTTAGCATATTCCGTCGGCTCCAGTACGGTCTCCTCATTAAGCCAGGGCATCTTCTCCAGTCCGGTGGTGGAAACAGTCCCATAGCCGTTCAGTATCCCCTCCACCATTCTCTTCCGGTCAACTGCCGCATTCATTGCTTTTCGAATGGCTATGTCGCTGGTAACATTATTCCCCATAACCGCCCCATCCTGTGCCGGATTTCCCTCATTGGGTATCATGGGAAAGCAGATACCATAGCATTCAATACTGGGAATATCGATAATCTGCCCGGCATTCCCGGCGGTATCCGCCAGGCTGCCTGTTATCTGCGCCACGTCCGCTTCCCCGTTTTTCACCGCGGAATAGGCGGTGTCCGCCTCCAGGAATACCATGGTCAGCTTCTTAATCTTCGGTATATCACCGTAATAAGCTTCATTCGCTTCAAAGATAACCTGCTGTCCCTTATCCCATTGCACAAACCGGTACGGCCCCGATCCGACCGGATGATCCTTGAAATTCTCATCATGGGCATGGCGGGGGATAATCCCCAGGTAGGCCAGCCTTTCCAGGAAAGGAGAATAGGGCTTGGTCAAGCTGAATTCCACCGTATGCTCATCCAGCTCTCTGATTCCGCTGATCATGGTCAGGTCGGTCTCCGAAGCGGATTCCTTCGCCATATTGTAAGTGTAGACCACATCCTCCGCCAGCACCGGTGTGCCATCGGTGAATACCGCGTCCTCACGCAGTGTAATGGTCCACCGGAGCTTATCCTCCGATACCTGGTAACCCGTGGCCAGGTCGTTGGTCCAGCCCAGCTCCTTATCCCTTGTGAAAAGGGTGGAAAAGAGGATTCTGGTAATGGACCCGTGTCCTCCCGTAGTGGCATCAAATCCGGCCTCCGGTTCCGAACCGATTGCGGCGATGAGCTCCTTGTTCTCCCTTCTGGTTCTGCGTCCTGATATTCCTCTGTCCCCCGGATTCTGGCAGCCTGCCAGCAGGACACCTGCCATGACCACGGTCAGCAGCAAAGCTGTAATTTTTGTATGTCTCATGGTTATTTTTCTCCCCCTTTGCTTTATCAAAAAAAGAACGAATCCTGAATTTCATACAGAAATTCACTGATTCGCTGTCTCCATGACCTCTTTTTTAATTATTTAATTATGATAGATCATCCTTGATTTCGTCCTTCTTATTGAAGATAAATGTTTCTTCTTGAAACAACCATCGCTATTCTACCACATGTATCCGTTTTATACAACCCGGCTTAATGAAATTTCGGTTCCTGTTGTTCCTCCATCCCTGCTTCTTTGCGTATAAGGAGATAGTTCATTCCCGATACCACAATGCCGCCTCCAATGAAATTGCCCACGGCTGACACGCATAAGCTGTAAAATATCTGGAGCAGACTGATCTGCGCCCCGCCAAAATATGCCGCAAACAGATAGTACATATTTGCCACTACGTGCTCCGTTCCCGTAAGGACAAAGACGGTAATCGCCAGCCAGAGTGCTATGATCTTGCTGATTTCTTCCTTGCAGCTATAGGCCAGGCAGACTCCCGTAGATACGATAATATTACATAAAATACTGCTGACCAGCATCCTTCCCAGGGGAAGATGCACCTTATGCACCGCCTTGCTCATCACCAGCTCCATGGTCTTACCATCCAGGATTCCCGACGTTCCCGTCATCCAGGCTGTTAGAATCCCTCCAATCAGATTGGCAATCAAAACCAGAACCAGAACTTTCATAATTTTTCCCAGCTTAATGCGTCCGGTATAAACCGCCAGCATTATCATGCTGTCACTGGTATACAGCTCCGCCTGCATCAGCAAAACTGCCACAATGCCCATGGGGAAGACTACCGCCCCAAGGAAATTCCCCAGTCCCGGATCGCTCAGGCCGGCTGCCAGCTTCAGATATCCGACGGCTCCAATGGCGATGTACATTCCCGCCAGAATTCCCTGGATGAGGAGGGTAACAGCTTTCTTATCTGCTTTTTGTCCGCTTTGTTTCAATATGTATTCTGTCAATGCAACAGGTCCAGTATGGGTCTTCATTCCTCTTTCCTCTTTCTTTTTGCCTCCGTTGGAACTGTCCATCCGGAGATTATCCCGCTATGGGCGGTCCGGCGTCTTGGCGCCTCAAACAATATACCATACTTCTTTATAAAAATATATAGTTTTATGTTTATATATTTTATGATTATAAAAGAAGAGCATGTTCCCATGCTCTTCCGGAGAAAGTCGATCTGTCTTCTGTTAACGTTATTAATATTGTTTCTCTATGGTATACCGGCCGGCTTTCTTACCCATAGAGCCGCGGGCCTCGCCACTGACTGCCGAATCCAGTGTAGTATCAACTGTAATCCAGCTGCCGTCCAGATATACTTCATTCCACGCATGGTATTCACTGACATCCCTGCTTCTTCCCATGAGAACCTTCACCGGTACGCCTGCGCTTCTGAGCATCGATGCAAATAACACGGAATAATCATAGCATATTCCCTTCTTACTCTGAAAGGTATCCTCAACAGAGGAGATATATCCGCTTACCACGGTCTCTGCTTTCTTATTATCATACCTGTAGTTTTCTACAATATAATTATAGATAGCCTCGGCCTTCTCTTTGTCCGTCTTCTTTCCCCTGGTTAATTCAGCCGCCTTTTTGACTGCCTTCATGTCGGTATCCCAATTCACCAGCTGAGTGCTCTGCAGATATACCGTAACCCCATCATCTGTGTCGTATTGAACCTCGTCTGACAAAATACGCCTATACTTGCTGCCCTCTACATGGGAATAAAGCTCTATTTTATAAGTTCCATTCCCCGATTGAAGAGGAACTCTGATATCATCGTTGTAATCATAGTAATAAATGATATCGTCCTTTACCACCCCTATCTTATCTATCTGTTCTGCTGCCTGCTGACCATGAATAACAATGATGCCATTCTCAACCTCACTTTTATCAACAACTGCTTCCGCATCCTTCGCTAATGCTACGGAAGAATTATCAAATGCGGCCAGACAAATAACCGCCGCCAAGAAGCTGAATAATCCCTTCTTTATATTTTGGTACATAAAAAACTCCCCTTTCGGAAACTGGCTGCCATGTTATATTTAACGAAGGCCCTATAGCTTTGCGTCACCAGTTTTCACTGGTTTTGCTAGTATCGTTGGAAAGTGTCACCACTTCTATGAAATTAACTACAAATTAAATTGTATACAACTTATACTTACATATTAACATAGAATAATTCATTTGAATATAGGTAATACAAACTAAATATCAATTATTTTCAACGAACAGTGATATGTTTTGACCCCTTTGGTGAAATTTGACCTGTGTTTTTATATAAGAAGGATATAGAAAGGCACCCATGCCTTTGGCCATAATAACGAAATGTGTTAATTGACAGAACAATTCAAAAAAAATATTAAAAAAGGGCTTGCTTTTTTCTTCAACATGGTATAGAATAAATATTGTTCTTAAGGCTCGTTGGTCAAGGGGTTAAGACGCCGCCCTCTCACGGCGGAAACAGGGGTTCGATTCCCCTACGAGCTGCTAAAAACCCTTATAAATAGGGCATCCTAGAGATTAAGTAATCGTGAGGTAATCAAAAAGGTAATCAAGCAAATTATATGCTGATTGCCTTTTTTATTTGTTCTTCCTTGGATGACTGATTTTTATTTGAGAAATAGTAAAACTTCCTGGTGGTAGTGATATCTTTATGGCCCATCTGTTCCATGATTATACTTTCATCAACATTGCCGTCAAGAAGGGTTGTCCCATAAGTGCGTCGGATTTTATGCATGGACTTTCTTGCCATCTTCAAATCCTTGCACATTCTTCCAATACCATCGTTATAACTATTTGTGAGTATTCGCTTACCATTTACTTCAAACAAAAACTCTCCATTTGGATTAATACGCTTCACCATTTGAATTGTTTCTAATGCACTTTCAGTAATAATAACGTATCTATTACCGGCATCTGTTTTAGCATATTCCTTAATCTCATGAACACACCTATTTGTATCGGGATGCTTGTACTTAATTTCTTGCCTCTGAATATGAATTGTCTTTCCTATTATATCAGATGGCTTCAATGCTGCCAATTCACCGGTTCTTATTCCTGTTTGGAATGTTAGAAGTAATCCCAAATTTAGCATGAATGGATTTGCTCTTAAATACTCAGTGACAAGTGGAATTTCATCTTCCAAATACACTTGATCTTCTTTGCGTTTAGCAATTCTCTTAAATGCGTTTTTGGATAACTCCAAATCATTCATGAATGCCGATATACTTATTGTGGTGTTTTTTTTCTTTTTGGCATGTTTAAAAATTCCGAATATCAATGTTCGAAAATTGGAATAAGCTTTTTGTGTCAAGTTGTGATCTACGATGGTTTTTCGTATAAATAATTCCAAATATTCCTCTGTAATATTGGTGAACTTCTCCCGTTCAATATCGGTCCCATTGAAAAACCTCTTATAGTCATTATAATACCTGTCGTAGGTTCCTTTACTTATTTCATTCAATTCTAATTTTTCTGCGACCCAATCCATGAACACATTCTGCATAGTTGGATACTCGTGAATGGACCTGTAGTATTCTATGACTAATTCTTGAATATCAGATTCTGAACTACGCTTCTTAAGAACCCTACCCTCCTTTTCCTGAATATAGGTATACCATTTACCGTTTTTACCTTCCCAAATTTTAAAAGTATGGAGTGATAAATAGTGCTCTCGTTCTTTTTTATTCATTGCTTCGTGTATGCCAGACAAATCAATCATACCATTGTCTATCGCGAAACGCAAGATTTCAATATCGTTATTGGATTGCATATTTATCACTCCTCCCCCCATATATGTAAATAAGTCCGCATATATTAGTGCTTTATGCATATCTCCTGTATGCCTCTCTGACCGCATTATTACTTAAGCTAACATAGCATTGCAGCGTTGTCTGTACCTGCTCATGTCCTAATATCTTTTGTATATATTCTGCCGGTGCTCCATGCTCCGACATATTGGTTGCCATGGTCCTGCGGAGCTTATGTGGATGCAGATGTACATCCCCGGATACCCTCTGCATCATTGCGCGCACCCCGGCAGCCGTTAACCTCTCATGCGGTGCCCTATCTCCGACAAATAAAGCAGGATTGCTGTCTGTCCTCTCCTCCAGATAACGGAGTAGATGCACCTTTGCTTTGCCGTTGAGATATACTGGACGCTCTTTGCGCCCCTTGCCGTATACCACGCACTGGCGATTTACAAAGTCAACATCTGATCGGTTTAGCCTTATCATCTCCCCTATCCGCATCCCTGTACTCATGAGGAGATCAATGATTGCCAGGTCACGCTCTTTGGTGCAGTTATACCGGATGATCTCTGTCTGCTCATCGGATAGCACATCCTTGACACGCTTGTCCGTCTTGATACCTTTGATTTTGGTCATGGGATCCTTTGTGATGTACTCCTCCGCTAGGAGCCATTTAAAAAACGTCATAAGATTATGTATGCGGTTATTGAGTGTGACATCTGAGTTTTTACGGACGGTTTTACAATATGCAAGGTAAGCACGGATGTCATTGGTTGTGATATCTCTAAAGTTTTTGTTGACCTGTGTAAAAAGCGTTTTGTACTCAGTCATATAGGCTTTAATCGTCTTATCTGATTTACCCTCAATCTTGAGCGTGGCCAGAAACAAATTGACTTTATCCCAATTGTCATCCATTTGAGTAGATATGGCCGTCTCCTCCTCGTGGAGCTCATACTTACAGAGTTTCATGTATAGGACGTTTTTTAGCTCATCCAACTGAGATTGATCCAGAAGATGATACATGGCTATCTGAATCTGTGTTATGACTTTATCTATGCTTACCTGCATATTGTAATCCCCCTCTCCTTATGTGAAATACTTAGTCTTTGCTTTTAGTTCCGTGATGATTTTCTTCCTGCGGTCAATTTCCTTCATTGTTTTACACTCTCTGGTTTCCGGAAGGAATTGATTGCATGACTTGCATCCTTTTTGCTTCTCGCATTGCTTTCTGATCTTTTTCCTCCATTGATCTGTGATCCATACATATATTAACAATTTTATCGAATTCATTTTTCCTCCCTGCTGCCAGCGTCTGGGTCTATTAGGTTTCTTATTTCCTCCGGTGATTTCCCTCCGCATACATGACGGTATGCTGCAAACATCTCTTCATGATCTTTGATTTCCCCCGGAGTTAATCCTGTATTACGATACGCATACAACTCCGAAATATCATCTATAAACTCCGCATGTTTTGTTTGCAGCATCTCCAACCCGCACCCGGTTGCCTCTATGCATTTTTCATTTAGGTCTTCGTACTCTGCAAGTTTATTCACAGCTATGCTCATTCTAAAATTATTTAGATCATCCATTGAGTACATTAGCTCTTTCCATTCTTCCCAATCATACTCAATAAGCTCTGCCCCTTCAGTCACTTCATTCCACCTGGTTAATCTATCCATGGTTATCTTCCTTCCCGATGCAGGAGCCGGTCCCGCCTGTCACTCCTGCATCTATATCAAATTACTGCGCTATATAATCCTCAAATCTCGGTATAGTCTCAAACAATCTCCTGTTATTAACCCATCTTTGCAGCTTCTTGACCGTTGCCCTCGGTTTCACTTTTTCTTTATCATAGATCATCACATATGGGTGATACCCAAGGTCTCGCAGAGTATATATCCGCTCCAAATCCTGCTCATGGGTAGTATCAAAATTGGTGAGTACATATACACCCATCTTCCGTCTATCCCATCCGGTAATCTCCTTGAAATCTTTAAACTTCGGCACAGCGGTTTCAAATTCATCCCAGTTATCCAGAGCAAAATGCACTGTCTTGATCTTCATACGCTTGAGTAATTCCGCCCTTTCCGGTGTCATGAGTTGCATATCTAACCCCTGGGAGAAGTCTATCCAAGCTTTACTGTCAATGAGCTGTTGAAAGAGGCTGTTACAGTCCTTGCAGGCTGTGATATTCGGATCAAGAAGTATAATGTTTTTCTGTCCGCTCCAAAACTCTGGCAGATCAGCAACTTTATGAGAACAATATCCCTCCTTCTGGCTGACACAGCAGTATTTATGTAGGTTTCCTTTTGGGCATCCTCTGGTAAGGAAGCCGTATGCGGTATCCGTGATTCCGTAAAGGGTATAATCCGGGTAGATATGCTCTATGTAATCCGGGAGCGGCGGACCGCCGTCCGGATAATAATAGCCTGTACCGCTTTTGATAATCTCCCTTGCATATATCTGATTGTCATAGTCCAGTGTGAAGGTAAATACCTTTGACATATATACTCGGTCATACTCCCCTTCAGTCAATGCCCTAATCGGATCATACCATTCCGTGGTGTCTCCTTGCTGCCGGTGCCATGCAGAGAGCTTCATGATTGGTAAGTTCGGGAAGTTATGTCCATCTACATCTATTAATCCTATCTTGATTTTATCACCGCCTTATATCAATCCCGGACTGGCCGGACGGATTGAGTGATTATACTATTCCGCTTCCTCCAAAATCTCCAACATGCGGAATATTTCATCTTCATCGGTTTCGCAGTCAAGAAGATCAATTTCATCCAGGATATCCTCGGATACGTCCGGAAACTTATCCTCTAATTGTCCCACGAAGCACTTAGCGTCACCGTTAGCACCTATCGATGTCGGTATCATGTGATAGGATAATTCCTCACCCCTAAATATCAGCGTCCGCTTCTCTATCCCGTTTTCCCATTCTCTGATTAATTTTGCCATGTTATTTCCCTTTCTGCTGCCATGCAGCCCTAAATCATACGCAAATGGAATACCTTCCATCATGCTCCTTTGCTACTTCCTGTAAATCTGCAACCTTGGGACGTTTGGGGATAAGGGCCTTAATCAATTCCAGCCCATCCTCTGTCCTCAACCTATCAAGCGGCAGGTAGGTCCCTGTTATCTCCTCGGTACAGGTGATCCCGTCAAGTCCCTCTCGGTCATCAGCCGTATAGTATACGGTGATACCATCGATTGTAAGCTTTTTCCCTTTGTCGGCCTCCTTGTATGATCCTTCAGGGATTCCCTGATCGGAATCAATATGTTTTGCTCTGTAAAATTTATGTTGGTATTCTGGCCCGGCTGTATAATCGTGATAATCTCCACACGTACCGTCATCGTCGATAGAGATATTGTCGCATTTGCAAGTCATGCGCTCATTATATAGACAATCTGTTAATCCACATGTTATTGTTGTCATTGCCGCTCCTTTCATAAGAAAATGTACAACTAAATAGTGTATTTTTATGGCTGTTCCTCCTTCCATGGTTCCGGCAGTGGCATCCAGGCAACAACAGGATTAAATTCGCTTACTTTCTTTAATCCTCCGCCAGGTATGCATTCCAAAAATTTAAACTCATTGCACGTGTACCATACTTCTAATACCATTTCATTTTTTAATGTTGCAAGTACTCTCTGCGAAATATCTTCGGGATATATTCCTGATGATACCGGTATCCATCCACCAGTTAATTGCTGCTGTAGGGCGGATATGGCGATTCTGACGTCTTTGTTGCTTATGCCATATACATTATAATCATATAGTTTTTTCATGGCTTCAATGGCCTTTTCAATCTCTTGCTTATTCATCCATGCCACCTCCCCTCACAATTTTTATAGCCTGTCTCATCCCGGCTCCGTACCCTACATTTACATCTACGGACATATATGGGTTGCTTGCCATTTCGCTTTTTAGCTGTTCCACAACCTTATCCACATCATAGGCGCAATCTTCACTCTTTATTAAATCCTCAATGAATTTACCACCAATTATACCGCCCATCGGATTAGCTTCTATAACCTTTGCTAACAATGCTTTTCTGCTGATTAGATCACTCATGCTTCCACCTCCGACACATCTTCAATATTCATCATAAAATCGCCATATTTGGTTGGATATGCTTCGGTAAATTTCATCCATGCCTTATGTCTTGCTTGCTTTTTATTTTCAGCTTCTACGTTTATTCCACATCCGTTGTAATAAACTCTATAGGTCATTCTGTGCATCCCTCCTATGCAAACCTTAACTGTTGCTGGGTATCATCAATTCTCGCGTTTGGCATCCGTTCTCCGACTTTGAGATATGGGCAGGCCGCATATGCAAGCTTCTCGGCCATGATTGGTACAACGCTGTTTCCAATGCCTTCAACCTGTTTACTCTTTGGATATCTCTTGCCGTTCGGCATTTCAAAGTCTATAATGTAATCCTTCGGGAATCCCTGACCCAATTTCAATTCCTCTGGCTTAAGCATTCTGAACCAGATATCAACAATCTGATAGGTTATACCGTCAATAACCACAAGTACAAGTCCGAACCGATCCTTTGTGACTATGGTCCCGATGGGATCATTAAGACTCTGCCCAACGCCTTGACCGTAATACTTAATCAAGAATGCCGATACCAAAGCAAAATGTCCAGGGCTCGTTGTAATGGTATGAATTGGATCATTAATCGTCTGCCCTGTTCCGGTCTTATAAAACTTAGACAGAAAGCATGTGATCAGTGCATATCGATTTGATGTATCGATTGTCTGGATTGGTTCATTGAGACTTTGACCTCTTACGCCGCCTTTGGTAGTTTCCCCGTGGTACTGGATAAGGAATGGCGCTGCCATTTCGTCCGGAAGAATAAACCGGTTCGGATCATCAATAACAAATTTCTTTATCCCTGCGGCTATCCGGTAAAGTGTCTTATCTTTTAGTGGTACCTTCCGAGTAAATATTGAACTGCCCAAATCTGTGAAATCAATATCTTGGCTGATTGGCTCCCATGGAAACAATCCATTAACCCCACCCTTGGAATGTGTGGGTTCAGGCCATTGCATCGGCCTACCGTCACTTCTAAATTGTCCATACCACCGTTCGCGTGTTGTATGAGCTCCATAGTCGGCTGCGACTAAAATTCTGTATTCAAATTCATAGCCAAGAGCTTTCATAATGCTGATAAATTTGTTGTAATATTCACCTTCGCGCTCTTTAATTGGTTTATTGTTTTCATCCAGCGGGCCCCACTTCATTATCTCTTTTACATTTTCCATCATGAGAACTTCAGGCAGACCGCCCGTATATTTCAAACACTGCTTACACATTCGCCATACTCCCATGGGCAGAATGCGCAACCCTCGCTCAATTGGCTTGCTTCCCTTTGCAATGCTGTGTGATGTACAATCGGGCGAAAACCATGCAAATGATATCCTTTGGCCCCATTTTAAATGCTTGCGAAGGTCAATCCTTAATATATCCTCGGTAAAGTGTAATGTATCAGGATGGTTTTTCATGTGGCATATTATCGCATCCGGGTCATGATTAATTGCCATAGTAACAAACCTGCCGAATGCCATTTCAATCCCGACACTTGCGCCACCTCTACCTGCAAACCCATCCACTATTATGTCTTCCATGTTTATTATTGGAGTAAAGAGCTCTTTATTCCGGCCGGAAACCTCTTACTCCTTTCTGGTTAAATTCGTTGTACGCCCATATCAAATATGCTTGTCTGGGCTTTGTGAGCTTGCTTTGTGGCATTAGCCATATCAAAATATGTCTTATCGATTTCAAAGCCTACATAGTCAAATCCGAGATTGTGGCAGGCTATTAAGCTGCTTGCGCTCCCTACATGGGTATCAAGGATTTTGTCGCCTGCTTTGGCGTATTTGGTGAGGAGCCATTCATAGAGAGCTACCGGCTTCTGTGTCGGGTGAATGCGGACCTCGTTTTTTCTTTTATCTCCCTCCTGTACCCATCCCTCGGAAATTGACTTACCCTGCATCATTCCGTTCCACATATACCGGAATACTCGTACACTGTCATGCATACTGCAGTAGGCTATTTCTGCATCCGAGAAACTACTCTCACCGTTGCATTTATCCCAGATAATTCTGCCGGAGCCGGGAAATATGTATTGATAATAATTACAACCCCAAATTATTTGATTTTGTGAAACTCTGGCCAGTTCTTCAAAATATTCTCTTCCCGGGACTCTCCAGTTGTCAGATTTTTTATAATGTCGCTGTACTCCGATAGGGCTTATTGTCCTGCCGTAATATCCCCTTTTCTCCGGCCCGGAGAAGTATGGCGGATCAACTGTGGCGAGTTCGAAGTATTTATCAGGAAACTGCCGCATACCATCCATGCAATCCATATTGTAAAATCCAAGGTCTAGCATTATCCCGCCTGCCTTTCTGCTCTCTTTCGCGCCCTGTCTTTGCGTCTGATCTCTTCGATATTCGCAGCCCGATATGACTGTTGATAAGCTTTTTCTGTCTCACAGTGCTTTATGTAATACCTTCTTCGCATAACCTTTACCTTTTCCGGATTTTTCTTTCTCCATCTGGCTATTCGCTCGTTTGTGTCTGCTGTGTCGGATCGGATGCAGTCTGGATATGGGCAGTTAATGCAGTTCTGGATTGTTGGTTTGTCAAATGTACATCTTATGTCTTTGCCTCCACATACCGACTTGCGCATATCTCTTGCATCGCTCATTATGTGTTCCTCCGGCGTTTTCTTAACCAGTTTTTCACCCTTAGGCATTCCTTTTCCCATTCTTTCAAGAATGTATCTGGCATCTGCGTCATCCGAGACTTACCGTCTGTAAGGTCGTCTTTTTCAAGGTTAATATCTTCCTTAATCCCTTCCTTGTTGATAGATACCTTTGTAAACCGATATTTCTCATGATAAACATAATTATATTTGCAATACCATGAGATGCGTCCTACCGGACATCCAGTGGCGTCACTGACTTCTTCCAGTGTTGCGCCATTCAGTATATATTTACCCTTTATCACGTCGTACACGTCCCACTTATATAGCGGCTTGCCCATGCTTATCCTCCTTACCCGTCCTGTTTGTTTGCCTGGCACTCAATGTAACAATCCTGAATTAAACTAATTGTCAACTCAAGCCGCCGAGTGCAATATTTAAATGGAAACTTGTGACTAATCAGAAGCGACTCCGCTCTCATTTTCGCCCAATCCGGCTTAGCTACAGTAATCCATTTTTTATAAAAGTTATATTCATCCGCAAAGAATGCACGCACCTCATCTGCTGTTGGCTTTCTATCATCCATGTCCACTATCTCCTACTGAACCTTCCATGGAACCTCTGCTTGCTGGTATGCATCCACTTTGACAAATCCATTTTCATCAGCATCCAATGAGTTCGCATCCAGCAAAACGACATCTTCATAAACCTCATATCCGCCACCGCTGCCACGCTTCTTCGTGTATCCTTTATTTTTTAAGTTTTTATGGAAACTATGAAGAGAAACTTTCTTTCTTCCGAAATCATCACAATACTTAACGTATTCCTCGTACATTTCACTGGTTTTTGCTGATTTGCCAGGTATCTTCTTTGTCCTCTCAGTCAAGAAAGCAAAGATATTATCAGCTTCCATGCGAAGCTCTTCAATATTAGAAACACTGCTTTCTGTCTCGGAAAATGCCCCGTTCTGATACAGTCTCTGCAAAGCCCTACACGACATCATGATACTGTAATTGATCTCATTGGTAAGCTCCTTCTCCAGATTGATATTTTTCATATCTTCAGTTGGTTTACGATCAACCTTGATAATCATCATCCTTCGATAAATGGCCTCGGATTTTTCTTCAGTTGTAATAGGTATCTCGTTGGCTGAAAACAATAGCTTTGCATAACTCTTGAAAGAAAATCCATCTTTACCCTTCCTCTCAGCAAAAAGATAGTCTTCACCGGTTGCCCTCTTGATGCCATCGGTTGTCTCTAGAGCATTGCTTCTGATGTCGGCATTGGTATTTAGCAATTTCCCAAGCAACATGGTCGGGAAGAACCTTTCATTCAGCTGCTCCATTGAAATATTACTGAGGTTTTCGCCTCCTATTATGGCATCAGCAATATGGATAAGTTGGCTTTTGCCGGTGCCTCCCTGCCCCTTAAATATAAGAAACTTCTGGAAGCGTGTATCTGTTGTCATGCAGTACCCATAATATTGCCAGAACATTTCTTGGTCCCCCTTGTTCGGCATTGCATAATCAAGGAAATTCTGCGTTGACCTTCCACTATGGCTTGCCTCAGGGTCAAATTCATGGGGAATCTGATTAATGGAAAGGTATTTCGGGTTATGAGGGAGCATCTTCCATTCAATAGGGTCAAAAAATCCATTCTTAAAATTAATCCAGTATTTCGGGTGGTTATTCCAATCCTCCCATGATCGTTGAAGGGAGTTGTTGGCTATGATCAATCTGTAAACCCGGTCAATGATATTAATTGTGACAACCCTATCATATATAAGGTTCTCTATGATGGATTTAAGTTTTGTTTCTGTTTCATCCAATCGGTAAACTCCACCGTCATAGATGTACGGCATTTTGGATGCAACAAAAATGTAATAATGTTTTGTGATATAATTTGCAAGAAACGCATCGATCACTCCGGTTGGTCCACTTTCACTGAATGTATGCCATTTTTTTAAATTTGGCTCTCCATTAAGCAATTCATATCCATCCGATATGGTATTTTCATGATTATCATTAGAATTTTTAGTGTTTTTCTTTTTCTTATGTGCGGTGAGCAATTTGCTGTATTGCTTGTCGACACCCAGTTCAGCGGATTTTTTTGCGAGTAACATTTCAATCTTTGTTTTCTCAACCACATCCTTCATACTGAGGAGTTCTTCAAAAGTACTATCTGCCAGTATTTCATCTGATGTCAATTTCTCAATATTTATTGCCAAAAGGTTTTCACCCCGCTTCGTCTCAATTTCCCTCAGTCTTCCTCAGCCGCATTGGGGCTTAATTTCTCCTCATTTCGCTAAATAGCAGATCCCATTTCCCCTTTAGTACTGGGATTTCGTTTTGACAGTAACACCATGGATCAGAGTATGGCTCGGAATGCTTAACCGCCTCTTGATATCCATGCAACAATGCAGCTATTTGCTTCAGTTCCGCTCTAATTTGCTCTTGCCTATGTAATTCACGCTCATGGCGCAAAATCGCTTGTTGGGCCTTACGGCGCGTCTCTTCGTCAACTTCTCCCTTCTCGGAAATAGGGATGTTAAATCGGTCAGCCAGCATTAACCCTGCTTCATGTGGCGTGAGGTTTTCATAGCCTGATACAAATTTAATCATGTCACCCGAGGCCCCACACCCGAAGCATCTGTATCCATAACGCTTGATGCTCATGGAGGCGGTGCGCTCCTCATGGAAAGGACAAGATATCATCCCCTTGCGATTCCTGCTGATGCCATAACTGGCAAGCACCTGCTCCATGGTTACGGAATTACGGATAATGTAGAAGTCATCTTTGGTCATGGGGTATCACTTCTTTCCTAACCATAAAATCCACCATCCGCATCCTTCTTGAACTTTTCGACAGGAATGTCGTCTTTGACAGCAACGGTTTCTCCGTTTTGACAATCTCGACAGTAGATGTACTGTCCTTTGACATAAAATTCGATTTGCTTCTTTTTTGCTGCAACCTTAATATCCACGATATCAAGCATCTGTAAACCCTCCCAATAATTCAACAATCCTGTGCCCTGTCTCTTCCTTCCGGCAGAAAATCCACTGTACACCATATTTCTCTTCAAATGTCCGCATGGTAGCCGCAAGCTGCTCAGACGATACAGGCGGCTTCTTAATATCAGCTCCATGCCTACGCAATTCCAATATCTCTGCTTTGACATCTGCATCTTTTGGTATATTAAACTGCCGCCTTATTTCTCTTTCGTATTTTGATATCCTGGGATTTTTCCATTTTGGGACATCATCCAGGGATTTTATGCCTTGTCCATGTTCGACAAGAATGTATAGTTTGATGGAATTCTGTTGGGCTAGGATACATTCGTCACGGAAACGGAAATGTGATTTTCCGATTACATTATTGTAAACTTCCTGTAAGTCCTGTTTGGTATCGACCGATATTCTGACCGATCCCATGAAATCCATCTTCTTCAATTTGTCTCCACGCCGGTCAATGACCGACTGTACCTTCTCGGTTATCTCTATGTAATCGCCCACCGGAATCGGGCATTCAAGCAGCTCATGACCGTTATCCTTTAGCCAGTTATGCTTAGTTTCGTGCTTTCCGGCTTGCTGACCTTTATCCACGCCGATACGCATTATGTATCACCTCTTTCTAGCTTATCCCCACAATACGGGCAGAAGCAAATCTGGTGCATCTGTTTCTTAAACCTCCAAAACCATTTTATTGCGCCGTTGTGTTCATACTGTTCAACTGCTATATCATCCATTTTAGATAATGCACCACATGAATGATCTTCAATAAATTGCAATCCCATTAATCATCCTCCTGTTCCATCTTCCCACCACAAAACGGACAATACTTAGCAATCATCTTGATGGTAGTTGATTTTTTTCTGCCGATTGGCTCATGGACAATCGCGAAGGGAATAAACAATGCCGGGGCAACTGCCTTTTCTCCGAATGTCCAGCCCGATAAATCACAACTGGCATCTATAATATTGAGCTTTGCAAAACTGGGATTTGCCTTGGAAAACTCACCGGTTCGAATATTGTTACAAATTCTCTTTACGCAATCACACATAAGCATCTCTCCTATATCAAAGTTTCTATGTAATCAGACAGCAGATATATAATTAAAAGCGCCCATACACATCCATAACTGAATTTGCTGATTTTCTCGCTGCTGCTTAGCCGATATATGCCATATATTAACCATGCAATCAATACCACCAGATCATAATTAAATTTCATCCTTAATCATCCTCCCCTCTCCGGTTGTAATGCCTGTCACTTGCAAGATACTCTTCGATTTTTCGCTGCTTGCCCAATAACTGCTTCATTTTATTAAAGGTGCTTTTATGGTTGAGTTCATCAAGAAACCTTATGATTTCTTCCAACTCCAAAACCTTGTCTTTATTTGCCCGGCGGGTTCTGCGCCCCCTCCTATATCGTCTTGATGCTTTGATGAATTCAGACTCAGTCGGTGCTAATTCCATGTCGTGTTTATAATCCTGGTCTTTCTTATCCTCCGCACCGACAATGTCATAGGCGATTTTGTAATCTGATTTAATTTGGTCGAGATAATTGAGGAATTCAGATATAACCTCGGATGGTTTCTGTTTGGTATTATTCATAAGCACTACCTCGCTTCCAGGAGATCGGGGTTGTCATGGATGTTACCGATAACCTCGGATACCTTAATCCAATAACCTAAGTCAACTCGGAGAAGTGAGTCCGTTTCACTCCAATCAAGATAAAATCCAACGTGCCCTCCGTGATTATCGCTATCAAATGGATTGTGATGCTCTCCGTATTTAACAATTCCAACCTTATCATGGTTAAAGTGATATGGAATAATATCGCCCTCATAAATCTCCACACCGTTCTTATCATGGAGTCCGGTGAATTGACCGACGGTCTCGGGAATGACTTCTATCATATTCGGAACGCCGTTAGTGGTGCCCCACAGGATATATGTACGTTCCCAAATCTTGAACAAATACCCATAAACCCATTCTTTTGTATCTACACGCTGACCACGGAATTTAATTTCTCTGTTCATAAGCGACCTCCTTAACTGTATGTTGCTTCCGGTTCTGCTTCTGGTCTGACATCATCCTCAAAAAATTCACCATCAAGAATAATCTTAGTTCCACTTCTACCTAGCCGCATAAGTAGAATTTGCATATCATCAAGATGTTTCAAGCCTTTAATACCTGCGTCACCATAACCACTGATTTCATATCCTTTCATGAAATCATATTTGTAGATTTCAAACTGTAAGTTCATATTTTCATCATGCTCACAAGTGAACCGTACAATTTTCTTATCAGGAGCATATGAACTACGGCTTTCGATATCTTCTGTTTCCATCTCAACATGAACGCATTCATAGCTAACATCATCGTCATGCTCAATTTCCAGCCCGGATGTTTCTACTTTCTCCGCCACATAATCACACCATTTTTCAAAGATGGACGATATCTTAATTTCCTTTTCTTCTTCGGTCATGAGGTCTTTGAAATTATTAAGGATTTGTTTATTATCTTGGAGAGAAGTGGTGTTGATAATCTCTGTCAAAACCGCATCCAGTTTTAATGTGTAATTGCTGAAATCATGGCTTTCAATTGTGGGAACCATCACGGCCTTTAATTTTTCTTCGATTAATTCCTTTGCCGTACCGTTCCAGCGGAACATATTCTCCATGCACTCACCGATACATTTTGTGAGTTTTTCCTCAATAATCGCCTCTATACTACCATCCGACAATTTCTTTTGAAGCATTTCTGCTATACTGCTTTCTATTGTCATTGAAATTCCCCCTTATAAATTCGACATAATAATTAGTTAAATGGCAATTCCTCGTCAATACCGTCTGGAATGTTCATGAATCCGTCACCAATTGCACTACTCGGCTCCGGCTTATTACCCACTTGACCGCCGCCACTGTTGCCCTTGCTCTCAGCAAATTCAATGTCTTCGGCCACAATATCGGTCGTGTAAACCTTGACGCCATCCTTATTCGTATAGCTGCCAGTCTGAATCCTTCCGGCCAACACCATCTTCATTCCCTGCTTGAAATACTTCTCAACGAATTCTGCCTGCTTTCCGAATGCAACGCACCCGATGAAGTCCGCTTCCTGTTGCTCTCCCTGTCTTTTAAATCTCCTGTCGACCGCAAGCGTAAACCTTGCTACCGCCGTAGAGTTTTCTCCCTGACTGTATCTGACCTCCGGATCACGTACGCATCTGCCGATGATTATCGCTTTATTCATGTAATTACTCCTCCATATAAATTTTCTAATTTAATTTGCTTCTCAATCCGATAAATACTTCACTAACTTCTTTTTCACTCTTGATACCTGCGGTTGCGAACATCCAACCACCTTGCTTATTTCATTCTGTTTATATCCTTCTGAAGCCATTTGGAATATAGCTTTATCTCGGGGCTTTAATTCGCTGCTGAACTCCTCATACATCAGTTTTGCAACAACCTCTCCCTCAACATCATCTGAGGACGGCATGGTTTCCAAAAAATCAAATACATCACCGTCATGCCCTACATCAAATTCCGTTTGATAATATAAAATTAAATGTTGTGGAACGGTTCTGGCCTGTGTTTCCCGTCTTTTTTCATGGAAGACAGCAGTGAACATACACCGATACGCATATGTAGAGAAACACGATATGTCCTCATTGAATGTTATTGCCGCCTTGCATAATCCGATTGCCGCCATATCATACCATTCATCAAACTCCAAATGATATTTCTGGAGGAAGGAATATATTAAATTGTGATTAGTTTCAGCAAGGTGTTTCTGTTGTTCAGTCATTACTCATCCCTCCAGATTCACATTATTATAGAAGAAACTCAACTAATTCCTCATTGGGTGCCGGGTTACACTCCGCTTTCCATTCAAGCTTTCTGACTTCTTTCCATGGGCGCGTCCTCCGGTTTTCAGATGCATGAAACCTGTCCCAAGTCCTTTCGTCAACGAAAAGCCTATTATCTAAGCTATCAATAGCCCAAAGGATATCTGATAATTCTTTGTATCTTGAAATATCATCATCATTCATTTCTGAATGCAGAGTATAAGTTATCCCGTCAACACATTGTAATATGTGAATGTCATGGATCTTCTTACTCCACCATGCGCTATACATATAGATTTTCCCTGAAAAACCAATCCTTCTTAGTTTCCTTATAAAATCAAGGAGTTTCCATCCAAGTAGCATCGGCTCTCCGCCCGTTATCACGACTTCCTCATACTCAAGCAACTCATTAATGCTCCCAATCTTCCTAATCGCATTCCCATGCACATTACAACACCCAGGACAGCTACGATTACATTTGTACGTTACAATCACTCTGGCTGTCTTTTTCATTGACACCCTCCTTCTTTGCCGCTTCCTTGGCTTTTACCTTCGGACATTCGGAAATATCCATCAGCCCGGTACACAGTGCATACCCCTTATCCCTTTTCTGGCAACTATCATCTATACAGTAAATTTTCATGAAGTCAACCTCCCTATTTTTTATATGATGCCGTCAAAACCGCGCTCGTTTCTTTCAAAACTCTTTGAGCAGCCGAATATGATTTCATCAATAAGTCATTCTGCTCCCTCAATATTTCGATGTATTTGCTTTTGTAATACGCATGAATTCCATCGGAGATAATACTCCCGATAAGCAGGATTGCTAAAATAATTGCGATTATTAACATGAGTTATTCCTCCTCAAAATCCATATTGGTACCGGCCCCCACTCCAATACACACCACTGGATTGTTTTCGCCTGTGATACAGAACATTTCCTCGACCGGATATAGCAGCCTTACGCCATCAGCAGGGTTCGCAACAACAAACTTTACCTCACTATCTTCCGGGAACCCATTCAAATACTCAACATACTCTTTTTTTGTCATGTCCGTTCTCCATTTCCGACATTATTATTCTTGCCTTGTCCAGATTTTCCGTACCGTACATCACGTAAACTTTTCCACGGATAGCCTTTGTAGATTTGCCAATAACCGCCGACATCATTTCATATGTACATCCGCTGTCAATAAGCTTTGGTATCTGCTCAAGTTGCCATTGATTCCATTTCGAATGAGGACTTTCTCGGAGCGGTCTGCCTGTCAAATTTAATTCGCAACATCTTCTCTGAATTGCTCCTTCGGTTCTGCGCATCATTTTGGAGATAACAGAGTAGGTGTGTTTATGGAGGCCGACAAGCCTTTTTAGCTTTTCATCCTCAGTTTTTGTCCATGGGGTTTTGATATATCTGCGCTTCGCTTCAATATCGTTCCTTCGCTTGACCTTCGCCCATTCCGGTTCTTCTCCGAGAGAGTTTTCCTCGAAGGTTGAGAAGTCCAAAAAACTCTTATTCTGCTCGGCCCATTTCCAGAAATCTTGCAGGTAAATCACTCGGAACGTGCTGTTATTAACACGTTTTGTCTTTACCGGGCAATGGCGATTTCTTATCCATGAAATTGGCTTGTATCCGTAACCGCCATTAACTCCAAGAGCTTTTAACAATTGATTGAATGATATGTACTCTCCACTTTCGAGGAATGCGGACAATCCTAATCTCTGAACTTTTATAAGAATTGCGTTCTCAGAGCGGTTAAGGTTCTTTGCTATGCTTTTCAGCGAAACTGTACCCCACTTATCTGATAAGTAATCGCATTCTGATTGTGTCCATGCTCTCCAAGTCATTTCATTACACTCCATCAACAGGGTGACTCTTACCCCATTCCTCAACGACCGCAACAAACAATTCGGGCATATCACTTTCAAATCGTTCGCATTGAATTAAGCAGCTATCCCCGAAATCGAATTGCCTAAATCTCGAAACCGAACAATCGCGACACCCATATCTGCCGGGTGCGTGATACTGATAATGACACATTCTTTCTCGCTCTTTTATGAACTCAACCGCATCCAATTATTTACCCTCCCTATTGAAATTCACCCAATCAATTAGTGGCTTTGTGGACATTTCAGCTACCCACATGCGCACCTGTGAAACAGGCTGGGATTACGGAATTGAGTTTCCCATTAAGCACCGAACTATGACCGCCCTTCATTTCGTCTCTTCCAACGACCGCCACCGCAACATAGTCTCCCAAACGGAATTGATTGAGGGTTAAAATTATTCCTGCAATGCTTGCCCACATGAAGGGCAGCAACGAATATTGTATTCACTAATCAATTCGCTGTTAAACTCATAATTACATGTAGGGCACTTCCCAAAAGCTCCATCATCTATCGGCGATAACTGCACTTGCTTTGTTAAGGCTGTTACGCAGTTTTTACTATGCGCAACCGATAGCAATGTGCCCTCGCTAAAATCTTGTGGAAATATCATTCCTTTTTCTCTTTTAAGGCTTTCACTCATAGTAAGACTTGTTTTCATCAAGTCACGCTCCCTTCTTATTCAGCCAAATCTTTAAAATTCAACCCAGCCTCTAAACTTTCGTCAGTCCATCCAACACATACCCTCCACGGTAATTTTCAAGCATTACACATACGGTTCCGCAGATATCGAATGGTTCGCTTCTGACCGTGAATATTACGCCTTTGTTCTTCTCCACCACCCTGTAACTATCATTCATAATGACTTTATCTCCGATTGCTATATTCATAACGACACCCCCTAAATACTCCTAATAATTTTTAGTGCTATTTTCTTCATCTGTTCGTTGCCATATTCGGCGACCGATACCCATGCAGAAAGGGTTCTGGCATCCTCATGAGACTTCTTGTTGTTTTGCTCGTCTCTTTTCCGATTCAATTCCAATCTTTTGAGATATGCCTTTGCTTCTAACAATGTCATGACAATCCCCCTCACCACGGAAATAAGTCCAATCTAACTTCTAGCCCCTTATCTGCCACCCATACCCTCGTATCCTTGCCGACAACCTCCTGCATTTCATTTCTGAATTGTTCGGAGTTACTATTGCTATCAGAGAGATGAAGCAGAATTACATTATCGAGCATTGAGGTCTTGTTTGCCGATACGAATGTTCTGCAGGTTTCAAGGCTCATGTGAGTGCTTTTAATCCGGTTTGCCAATGCCATATCCATTGTTCCATCCTGTACGTTCCTGTCTATGGCATCCCAGGAATGATTACATTCGATAAGGATGTGTGATGGCTTATGCTGCTTGAAATTTTTCTTAATGTATGCCGTGTCCGTTGCAAAGATAATCATGCCGGTATCCGGATGAACTATCGCATATCCCAGACAATCAACATCATGGAATGCAGGGAACGGATAAATAGTAAACCTTCCCACCTCATAATGACCGCCATCATGAACAACCTTCTGCTCGTCATACTCCCTTGACAGCGTTCCATGAGCCTCTTCCGGTACGTAGACAGGGATACCGGCTTTGAGATATTCTTCTGCATATTTAAAATGGTCAAAGATGCTGGTGGGATACAACCACGCCTTGAATTTTCGATACATTAAAATCCAGAGCCTTTTTTATTTCCGCAAATTTGATACCGCATTCGAGAATTAAGCACTCTGTTTCATTTTCCAGAAGGTAGCAGTTTCCACTTGAACTACTACCTAGACAAATTAGATTCATCTAATCACCTAATCTTCCTCGACTTCGATATGGACTTTGGAATGTCGTTCATGGGAGTAAGTGTTAAGGCTCAAATCGGAACCACTACACTCGTTCATTTCAACCGTCATATCATCACCCTCGGTTAGTCCACTATCAACTGTTACTTCAAAATTCTTCGGAGTGAAATCTATAACTACCTCCTTGTTCGGGTCTTGCTGTACCAACTCTTGAATTAACTCATATACTGTCATGGTTAGCCTCCTTAATCTCATTAAACTGTTCCGCATTGGCGAGAATTAATCCACCAACATAATATCCATCACATACCGCAAGATGCTGTATTACACTGTTCGGAACCGCTATAGTTACTCTGCCGTAGCCATCCTTGCCAGTCTGTGCCGCCGTGATATTCGATAATGGAGCAAGCATGATTTCTTTGTTCTCGGAAGACATTTTTGATAGGATTTCAAGATTATCCATAATGCCCTCCTATTCCAGCAATGCTTTAATCACAATGACCAAAAGTATCAATAACACAATTGCAATCGGTATCCATGATGGAGCCAACACCCACAACCATGACCATTTAATAAATCCTGTCAGCTTCAATACGATAAATACGATAGTCAGTAATCCACAAAATCCGATACCGCCGGTTGCGGAACTATTATTATTTGAATTGTTATTACTCATGAACTATCCCTCCTAATCTTCTACGGACTTGAACATCCACTCTTCCCAATACCACTCACCATTGTCAATATCGATGAGATATGTATCATCACCATCATCAAGTGTGATTTCAGCTTCTTGTCCGGCATATTGGACCATTTCATCAACGACCGATGCCGTTTCTCCTTCATACAGGCGATCTTCCAAATTCTCAATAACTCGAACTTTATCTCCTACCTTCAACATGGTATCAACCCTCCTTCATCCATTCAGGTGTTTCAGACTCAACAACCTCTCCAGTGACTTTCTCGGGTTCAGCGGGCTTGGAGGTAGATTTACTCTGCTTGGGTGGCTCAGCTGATTTTTGTGGCTCTTCCGGCAATACAAATTCCTCGGAATTAGCCTCCATGTCAATCACATGCTTCATATCTTCCTCGACCGGGTTCAAATCCTCATTTCTCTCGGTATTTTCAAACGCCTCGGCAAGGTTTGCATCATCAGAGGAATTGATAATATTCTTGCAGGCCCTGCTAATAACTGTTTTCTTTGCCATCTGGTCTCCAAAGTCACCGTGAACTCCAGCACCATCCTTGTAGCCATATCCCTTGCTCCAGGCCTTTTTAATCTGGAGAATATTCATAATCTCGGTGTAGGTACTGCCATCTTC
This sequence comes from Bacillota bacterium, assembly GCA_023395555.1. GTDB lineage: Bacteria > Bacillota > Clostridia > Lachnospirales > Lachnospiraceae > Mobilitalea > Mobilitalea torta. The sequence continues at coordinate 70,581 of JAEWYQ010000037.1, read as the reverse complement.
CAAGGTAACGATCGCATATGCTCCCTTAATTTTGGCGGTATCAATATTCATGAAATCCTGGATATGCTCATCTATGTACTTCACACCGTTTTCAATGTGATATTTGAAGGTATCGCCCTCATAAATAACTTCTGCGCTGACCGTCTTAACCCCGCACCGTTTCGCCACACTCATGGTTCCCTGATAGCTTCTCATGAGTTTTAACTTTCCACCCATGGCCACGAAGTAGCACTGCTTCTTCATGGGATTGAGCCCCTGGATTGTCATGTCCATAAGGGATGATGCAATGGACTGCTTGGAGCAGGATTTCAGTACAGGGTTCTTCTGTGTATCTGTGGTCTCCTGCAGGATGAGGTAGGCGCTATTGAGCGCATTGGATACAGAATAATTCGGAGGGAATGATAGCCCCAGTGTTTCCTTCTGTGTGAGCTGAGTTGTCAGCCCATCGATAAACTTATTATCAATCGCCATATCTAAGGCGGTTGTCTGCTGCTGTGTTGCTACTGCGTTTTTTTCTGACATGGTTAATCCTCCTTATTTCGCCATTTTCTTCAATGACATCATGGTTGCGAAGATACTCGCGAATCTCTCGGATAGTGATTTCCTGTCCCTCTGCATTGATTTTGATGAATATGCATGGGCAATATGGCTCCGATACATGCTGTCATGGTTACGGTAACTCCTATGGCTACGCTCCATGTGTTTCATTCTTCCCGACATTAATAACTCCTCCTTAATAAGTTTTCCGCGCCAATTCCTTCAGCGCACAAACTATCGTTTCAATTCCGACCTTCATTCCTTTTTCATCCGACGTATCAATATTCTGGGCATATTCAAGGAGACGCTTCACATCATCTTCAACCTCATCCATGGCAATCTTAATGGCGGTATGGAACTGCTGATTGAGCACGGAACGATACTGACCGGTGTTGTCCTTCATGCATGCATCCTCCTCAACTTATCCGCTCTTGCGGTTATATCATAGTGATAACGCTCCAACATTGCTCTCTGGTGGCGGTTATCACTTGCAGCCTCCCGGGCTCTTTTGTATTTTAGATATTTCTCACACGTAGAATGACATAATATTTGACGGTCAGGGCAATTTTGGCAAGGTGGTTTCATGTGATGTTCGCTCCTTCTCAATTAATCTGTAAAGTCTTTCACGAACCGATGGGTGCGACATTCCCAATTTATCTGCAATTTTTCGAAATGACATACCTTTTAATCTCATTTCAACAATGCATCTATTTGTTTCATCAATCTTTGATAAGTCAATATCTTCAAGTTTCCCAATATCTTGGCTCTCGTATCGCCTTTTATAATTCATGGCGACATTTACGGGAATGCCATATTGAAAAATTCTTGCATAAAGTACATTCTTCTTAAAACCAAGTCTTGATTCCCATTCGGCAATATTATGCGTCTCGCCATTGTAAGTAATAGGTATATTGGATGACTTATTATTATTCTGTATTTTTCTGGTAGCCCATCTGCAATTATCAGGTTCGTAATTTCCATCGTTATCAATACGGTCAATAGTGAGGTTGTCGGCATAGCCATTTGTCATACTCCAGTCATAGAAAGATTGAAAGTTTTTGACCCATTCGTCACATACAGCAATTCCTCTATCCCCATATCGAAAATAGGATTTACAATTCGGATTTAGACACCTATCTTTCATGGATAACCAAGTGGAGTATATCCTCGTATGTCTCATTCCGTGCGTTTTAGCCATTCAAATCATCAACCTTGCCGTAAATGTGTTTTATTTTGTCCTTGAATCCCTCAATCTCTTCCTCCGGCCAATATCGGTAACAATGCCTTTGGCCTGCTCATTCACCTTTACGATGTCGCCAATGGATAATGCATCCCTGGAGTAATAGCTATAATTCATTCCGTGTGGCTTACCGTCTTTAAGAAAACGGAGTTTGATAATTTGTGAATTCATCCCTCTACCTCCACCCTGATATCCGCATCATCGGATACACTCAACATAATCAACTGGCAACCCATCTCAGGGATATTGCTGTCGTTATAGTGCTCCTTATCATCGATGAATATCGGAGCCTTAACACCATAAATCTCCTGGAGTGTATTAATGATATCCAACCCCGCCATAAGCTTCTGAGCGGTTGATGTTCGGTTCTTGCCATATTTAGTCCCCTTAACCGAACAGGAACAATACTGCTCCACCCCACCGTTTTTCTGTTGCCACTCAAAACTCCAAGTAACAAGCTTGAAATGAGAATTCACCCGCTCTGTCAAAAGAGTTGTCTTAACCTTCTCGAAATTCTCAATCATGAGAAGAACCTTTTCACATTGGGCAGCTTTTGAGGTAGCCTGCCTCAGTTCCTCATGCAACTCCGTAATTCTTTTCTTTGCATCCTCAATGGTTTGCTTCTTTGCCAATTCATCCCTCACGGCATCAATCTGGCTTTGAATATCGGCTTTTCTGGCTGTTAATTCAGCCTTAAGGATATTCGTATCGGACAGGCTTTCTTCGGTCTGTTTGAGGGCATTTTCGAGGGCCGCAATAGTGGATTTGTAACCTTGATATGTAGTGTTGCCGGTCAAGTCAACCTCGGAAGGAATGGCAGCCAGTTCAGCTTTGGCGGCAGCTTCCTCGGCGGTCAACTTCTCAATCGTGTCCGTCATGGATGTAAGGCTTTCTTGGAGAGTGACTAACCTGGCTTTACCCTCCCTAACCTTGAGATAAATTGCATTACCTTGGTCTATCAGTTGCTTAACTTCATGTGCCTTGGTTTCTTCAAAGCTTATCAGAATTTCCGCTTTCGCATCTTCGGTCAGCTCCCTGTGACAATTCGGGCAAATGTTCTTCTCCGGGTCCATCTCCTGTGCTCTCTTATCGGCTATCTTTGTCTTGTATGTCTCTATGAATACCTCGTTGGAGGAAATCAATTGACCAAGGGAAACCATATCCGCATCAGTTGTATTCTTGGATTGAATAGCCTTCACCAGCGCATATGATACATTGTCAATTTTCGATTGTGCTTCCCTTCGCTTAGATGTAAGGGCATTTTTCTCGGTTGCCTCAATCTCTGTCAGCTTCCCACGATGCTCCGCAATCTCAGTCTTGATATTGGCTACATCCTTGTATGCTTCTGATGCGTCAGCGATTTTTCGTTCAATCTCGGACAATTGCATATTTAGTGTCTCTAACTTCAATTCCTGCTCTGAAAAATCAATCTCAACAATATCCTTGGAACGCTCCGCAATCTGCGCCGGTATGCGCTTCTGGTCATCCTTATACCCCTGCAGGGCTTTCTTGTTAATGGAAAGAATTTCAGCGAAGGTATTAACATTCAGCATTTCCCGAAGTTCATCAAAACCGCCAAGTCCAAAAACTTCATCATCCGTAACCCTTGCGACCTTTTCCGTGAGGATTTTTTTCTGCTCGTCCTGCTTCTTGGAAGTGAACGCATGAGGATTCGTGACCATCTTGAACACTTCCTCGTCAATCAGCTCTGCTACACGCTTCTTGTGTTCGCCCTCCTTAACCTCAACCTCATTCCAGAAGTATTTATTACCATCACCCTCATAGGTCTCGAAATCATCACCACGCTTGCGAACCCATTTCTGCTCCTGGACTTTGCGGATTACGATTTCTCTATCATCCACGGAAAGCGTCAGTTCTACGATGACTGGCACTCTGTCAATATCCACCCCATTTTCGTCATGGCGGCGAGGCTGAAACTCTTTACCCTCTGAATCACCGGTGCTTGATTTACCAAACAGAACCCAGAAGAAACCATCCACGATGCTACTCTTCCCCCGGTAGTTCTGGGCGAATACTCTTGTTATCCGCCCAAAATCTACTGTTTTGTTCTGGAAAATCTTGAAATTTTCCATATGTATGCGTTTGAGTATAATATTCATTCCCCATTGCCCCCTTCTGCTACAAAGCCATCTCCTGTACGCTCCGCCTCTTCGACTTTTTCAGTTTTGCAACCTCCGCTGAGCGTGTCCAGATACATATCAACCAACTGCAACATCTCCTGGTTTTCCATATCCCTCATGACGAATTTGGCGATCAACTCGCAGTCCTCATTGTTTCTGTGCTCAATCCTTGTTTCTCCGAAGGATAATTCAAGTGAAACGTTATGTCCGGCATCCTGCAGAGCTTTACACCTATTCATTGCGTCCATGATCGTCACGTGGTTTGCCTTGCGTAAATGATCTTCAGCATCGGTTAGTCCGCACAGGTATTCAATTGTTACTCCGAAATAATCAGCAACTTTAATCACCTTCTCAATGCTTGGGTTTGCTGTATTCCATTTAGAAATAACTGCATTGCTAAATCCGCAATCTTTTTCAACCCTGTAAACCGTTGTGTTTTTTTCTTGGCATAACAACTGAATCCTATCTAATAGATTCATGATTGCTTCACCCTCTTTCTAAGTTCATCGATAAGTTCATCGTCAGTGTAGGTGTCGAGTGGTTGATTGTCGTACCTTTGAGATTCGGCTTCCTCGGTGATGATGTATTCTTGGTTTTTATCCCAAAAATAATTACCGGATGTGGTTCTGATTCCATCCGAATCAATAGCCCCAACAGTGAGAACATCGCCTTCCTTAACTGATGGACCTTGCCATCGGAGATTTGACGCATCTCTAATCACCTTAATCTTGTCTCCAACCTTAGCCTTTCTCCACGGTTCGTTCTTCGGGAATACGGAATAGTCGAAGTTTTCAAGGACGATGTATTCTTCGCTTCTTAATATTCGCTGAGTTCCATCATCAGATGTGCCTTCTGCATATCTCATTAAGTTAGCTACACCTTCATCTCCTATAATTTTTACAACATCACCATTCTGGTACTCTGGCTCATTGTTCGTTTTAGGAACACATTGTGCTGAAACAATTCTCACGTACTCCCCAACCTTAGCAACCCTCTTTACCTCTCTCATACCACTGGAGGAAATCGGTTGTTCCGGTTCTGTCTTGCTGTCAATGGGTGTGTTGTCGGGTTGGTAGTTTTCGAGGACGACATACTCATCTTGTAAAAGTCTACAAGTGGTTCCATTGTTATTTCCTTCAACCACAACTTCGTTGTAAATCTTAGTAATAAGAACTACATCTCCTGGCTCGTACTTTCCATATTTATAAATGCATTTTGAAACAGGAATAACCTTAATCCACTCCCCAACCTTCGCAGGACGTTTAACTTCCTTGACAGTGGGCTTTGATGGAATGTAATCGATTGTGGGTACATTGGAAATACTTTTACCATATGTAAGTCCTGTGTATTCCGGACGATGCACATAACACGTTGCACCGTAATTAGTTGCCGAAGCTTTTCCACCAGTACACCACTTAATCCCCTGCGCATCACATTCATTCAAAAACTCCCTAGCCTTTTCCTCAGTATCACAATATACTGCGAATTTGCCGGATTTGAAGGATGACCAATCGAAGGAGGAATGTTTCTTCTCATTAATCTTTACCGTCTCAACTTCAAAATACTTAACCGCAGGATTAAACAATCTTGCAAGAGCCAATTTCACCCCGTACTCGAAACTGAATGGCATGCCCTCTTTTTCATCATCGGGGTTGTATCTCGCCTTCGCTGATTTCAAATACTTTCCATCAGCATCGGCCATCACCGCTATTACCTTTCGGCCTTTCTGACAGATGATGATGGTTTGAGCGTCTACAACCTCTTTCCACTCGGACATAGAATAAACCGTTAAATCTTCAAAAGTGCTTAAAATACCAACACCAGGAATTTCATTTCCCTTATCATCTATAAATCTTCCGTTCTTTATTTCATATACTCTTCCGGCTGTATAACAGTTGTTTTCTCTTGGATTAACACACATTGCTTTAAAATTTCCACCCATATCCATTCCTCCCTTAATTCTTAACCCTGTTGAACAGTTCTATTATCAATTCCTCCTGTGAGTACCCGGATAACCCCTCTCTTCTCGCATATGATTGGACAGGAATGGCGTTCGGTATCTTAGTCATAATATCTTCATCAGTCGAAATAGCATCTGTCATACTAATCTCATTCGCCAGTGCCGCAATAAAGTTCCGATTTGCCAGTTTCCCGCTATTTATATCCGGTGAATTCCCAAAATACTTATACAGAGTTTCCGCATTACAATGAAGAAAGCTCTGCTCAATTGCATGTCGGATAGCTCGTTCAACTCTGGTCGGCGTGGTTCCGAATTTCTTTGCTATCATCCAGTACAGACCTCCATGTTTTGTGATGGACTGCAGTTGTGTCTTATCCTCCGCAACAATCTTCACCGCTTCCAATATGTATCCAAATCCCAGATTACCCATTGGGATGCCAAGTTCTTTTAAAATCTCCTTAATTTTCTTCCCCATTGACTTTTCCTCACTTTCGTAATACAATCTAATTGGTTATTTACATCTGCGCCGATTGAGTTCCCGCTCTTCGGCGTGTTTTTCTTCTCTGCGCTCGGATATTATGTAGGCAAGGAAGGATGCTGACGCTGTCAGTGTGCAAACCATCAGAATGACAATTGCTTTTGATAGGCTGACCGTATCTGCTTCGAATGCAAATGGGATTGCAAAGATTATGGTCAGGCAAATGATAATCATCATGGAGCTAATCCCTTTGATAACTCTGGCCACTTCACACCGCCTTTGCGCTTTGAAACGGATGTTTCAGTCTCCAGTTCTTCCGGACCTTCAAATCCTTGCGCCGGTTCGCTTCGTGGCCATAAAAGATACTCCTGCCGTCGGCGTGAATCTTCTCCCTGCCCTTTACATCGGACTTGACCGAAAACCTCTCCCAATCTTCGGATGTCCACCTTTTAAGGTGCCTCAAAGCCTTTCCAAATCTGATCTCATTTTTTGATGCCTTGCATTTTTTAATGTGCTTCATATTAAACTCCTTCCTTTGATTTGAATACTTTTAACTATTTCTCAAGCACCAACATCTTGGTTTCAACGCTTGTTCCGCTTTCTTTGAATGAGTTTTGCGGGAGTCGGTAATCGTATCCGCCAACATCATTAAACCATTGTAAGAATTCTTTTCCCTTCCTATTCGACTTGCTCAATATATTTCCGCTGGCAATCGTAATCAGTTGCCCGCCATCAGAAAGAAAATCATAAGCGTGGCGAATATGCTCTATCTCGTATGTAAATGGTGGGTTCATCAACACAATATCCACCTCGCACGGTACAATCTCCATGAAATCTGCATTGATTGGTTGGTACCCCTTTTCTCTTAATTTCCCACAATGCATGGGATTCTGCTCAATCACTAGAAACTCAGCATTAGGGAAGTTCTCCCTTACCAAGTCCAGAATGTGTCCTTGTCCTGCGCTCGGCTCCATCATTTTGAATAACCCCATAGTCGATTGATTAACCAACCCCAGCATTTCGTTGACAACAGCCTCCGGCGTGTAAAAGAAATCCGTTGATTTCTTCCAGTCAACAACTTCTTTTGTCTGGATTGCCTTCTCCAATGCTTCTTCTGTGCCATACTCGAAAACGTGGCCCTTGGACTTTTTATCCCATTTCGCACCCAAAGCTACAAGGGCTTTGTTGACATCCTCGTATTGCTTCCGTTCAAGGGTGATTTCTGGTAGATAATAAACACTTCCAATCACTCTTCCCTTACTTAAAATTTCCGCTGTTTCACCACTTATTGAAAACTTTTTAAGACTTCCCAATCTTTTTCTCCTCACTTAACAAATCTAACCTCTCAACAACTTCCCGGCTATACCGGCTACTATAAATCCCTTGTCTCCACAACTGTCTTGTCCGCTTTTCACCCATGTTATAAGACATCAGCACCCGGTGAACATTGTCGTATTTCTTGGATAACAACCCCAATATATAACACCCGGCCCGGATATTCTGCCGTGGATTATAAAAATCCGTAATCCCCAATTCCTCCGACAGCCATTTAAAATTACAGGAATTAATTTGCATGAGTCCCCTATCATGGGTTCCATTCCGATTCTGATTGCGGGCTGTAGGATCGCCGCTGCTCTCCTTGCCAATGACTGCCTTGACTAAATTGCTGTCAATGCCATATAGGGCTGAATAAATCAACATGGCTTTTTCGGTGTCGGGTTTGTCTTCCATGGAACTATGCATCTTGTTCAGCGAAACTGATATTCCCGCAACGGGTTCTTCGAAGGCATATGCAAGAGAACTCGGAACAGAAAGCGCCGCTATTAACAGCAATACTCCCATCACTATCTTTGCCATATGTCGCCTTCGTACTCTTCCAGAAGGCTTACAGAAACCTCATAGGCTGTTCTGGTCTCAGTTTCAGTCTCGCTAATGCGCTTCTGATATTCTCGGCTTTGGATACGCCCCGCCACCTTAATACATTCTCCCACCCGGAAGCTTTCCGCATATCTGGCATTTCTCCCCCAGCAGATGCAGGGTATGTAATCGCTCTTGCCATATGGCCGATTGACCGCAAGCAGTAAGTCCGTAATCTCCCTGCCGTAAGGTGTTTTCCGGTATACCGGCTCCCTGCATGGATAACCAATCAACTCAATGTGATTGAGGCTTGACTCTTCCGGAAGCTCGTCAATGATTGTAATCTCCCGGGCAAACACGGAAAGCACTAGCCGACTTCGGTTTCCATCGTGCTGGTTATAAGACCGGAACTGACCGGACACAGAAGCGATAAATCCTCTGCAATCAAGGCTTGTGTCAAACAATCTCTCCGATACTAAAATTGGAATTACATCGTGTGAATCACTAAGGCGCTCAACTAAGATGTTGGCTGTGTAGAATTTTTCGCCGAATACATCGTGGCTGTATTCAAACTCACTGATGATTTCTCCGACGATTGTTACTTGGTTGTTTACAAGAATTTTTTCTGACATGGTTTGTTCTCCTTTTCATTTTGTTTTTATATTGCGTTTGTAAATCACTTCATCTGAGCGAAGTCAAGGCTCATTTGACCTTCAATTACCATTCGTCTCCTAGATGCTTTTGCGTGTGACTTCTCCAATCCGTGCATCTTTTGACGCAGATTGGATTCCACAAGCTTTAAAGCCACCAAATCATTACTTTTATCAATATTGATGTACTTTGATACCTTGTCCTTTTTGCACGCAAACATTACCCTTGTCTTATCATCATCCCGGACTTGAGCAGCCAATTGATTTGCAACTCTTCTCGTCACCTGCTCTTTGGCAATCTCATAGTCGAAATTGATATGAGGCCTTACCAAATCCATAATTCGTTCCGTTGAGATTTCTCCGGAATCTCTGATTATCTGAATAATTACATCCCTTGCCCTTTTCTCCAGTGCTAGATTTCTCACTGCTTCACCTCCTTCAAAAATCTCTGTATTGCCAATAACTTTGAAATATCCTCCTCAACATAATCCAAGTAATATTGAATGGATTCCTTCTTATCGCCCAACTCAATAGCATCCTTCCATTTTTTAAGAGTTTGAGTATCTGTTTCAACTGTAATGAAGGAAGTAAGTGCCTTATGAAGCCTATTCCATATAACTCCGCATTCGTTTATGTAAGCGTTATAATTGTCTTCCTTCGCCTGCTCCTCTGCTTCTTTTTTCTTGCGCTGCAGGGCAAGGTCGATAATCTGCGGATGCTCCTCTGGCGGTGATTGCCGCAGTTCCTTAGCGGTTTCAATCGCTTTGTATTTTGGTAACTCTTCAAGGGCTGGAAATTCAGTGACTGCGGTAACGTGCTGTTTGGCATCGTGGAGGGTTTTAGGGGGAACGCCTATTTCCTTAGCAATCGTTCTTACACCAATTTTATTTGGATTGTTTAAGTGTGCGGACTCCGCACACTTGCCATTGTCAGCCGTGTCGATTTCGCTTTCCCTAGATTCCTGCAATTCCCTCTCCTTAATCTCTGCCAACTCAACCAAATTCTTTGACTTCTCAATCTCCGTCAAGTCCTTCCGGCGAATATTCTCTTCAAGTTCGATTACCCTTAATTCCCTCTCCGAGATATCACCCAACATCTTAACTTCGATTTCTCCCTTGCCGATGCGCTCACAGGCTAATAGTCTCCTGCACCCAGCTATCAGATTGTAATTTGCATCAACTACTATTGGATGAAGCAAGCCATATTCCTTGATGCTGTTGGCAAGCCCTTCCATGTCTCCATATTCTTCACGGAGCCGACTACCGATTTTAATGTCTTTGATTCTTAGGAACATGTTGCGCCTCCTACCAATTTCTTGATCGTAAGAATTCTTATATTGTTCAACTCAATAAGCTTTTCTATTTCAATCTCCGAAAGCATTGGAATTACCGCATTGGGATCTTTGACAAATACATGGATATATCTGTGATGATTTGGGCACAGCCACACTAAAGGAACATCTATGACCGCATCGGGCATAAGATTTAAAAACAATGCACAGTCTTCCAATGAAAGAACATGATGTAACTCCGTTATCAACCGATGCGCTTCGCATACATAACAGATTTGCTTTTTATATGTATGCGACCTTCTGAGCGATTCGGAATTGAGTTTTTCTCTGCCCACTAATACAAATTTGCTTAAATCTTCGATGGTATTAGGAAACTGTTGCGAATATGATGCTAACTTGCTCAATTCAAATCCTCCTAACTTATCTTATCCATTGGATTCATTGGCTCCAAAAATTTATCTACGCCAACGTTTAATACAAAACAAATAATCTGATATTCCTCGAATGTCATTCTCCTGTGACCATTCAAGGCAAGATTTAGCTTTGGCTCTGCAATACCAGACTTATAAGCCAAGAATTTTTGAGACATGCCGATTTCACTTAAATATATTTTTATTTTTTGTCCGACGTTCAATTAATTCACCTCCACAATTCCGGTAATTTCGGATTACAAATTTATCATATTCCATTATTTTCGGAATGTCAATATAAATTCCGGTTAATTCGAATGTTTTGATTTACAAAATCGAAATTATCATATATAATTAAAACTATAGAATTATATTATTAGGAGGGCTAAGTGGTGAACTCAATAGGTTCAAATATAAGAAACGCAAGAAAAAATAAGAAACTAACACAGATACAGTTGGCAAATATCCTTGGAGTTAGCAATTCAACAATAAGCGATTGGGAAAATGATAATCATAGACCAGACCCAGATATGATACAATTCATTTGTGGTGCCTTAGGTGTTGAACCCAATGATATAATCCCTCCGGGCTCTCCATCTGAAAAATTTGACGAATGGCACCTCCAATTCAATAAAACCCATGAACCGATGATGGTCGATAAAACAGAAAGAAAGATCGTTGAGAACTATAGATCAGCTGATCCATTCGATAAAACTACTGTGTTGAGAACATTAAATATAGTGAATGAAAATATATATGAAACTTCATTACCTTCGAGTGCTGGAAAAACAATGCCCCCCGGAAAGAAGAGATACGTTCCAACCGAAGAGGACATTCAATCCCTGGTTGCACGTAATGGAAAGAAATTCACAAGAGAAGAAGCAATAGAGTTTATTTCAGATATGCTGTCAGACGATGATGAAGATGAATAATAATAATATTATTATTACATAAGGGTGGTTGCATGGACTATGAAAAAATTAAATTAGCGACATTAAGTGTTTATCAGAAATTCGGGATCAAATCATTTCCTGTTGATTGCATGGAAATATTACAGTCTTACGGTATGAAAGTTGAGACTTACGCACAACAAAAACCAGCTAAATATAAAATGTGCCTTACTTATACCAGTGATGCATTTTCTCTTAAAAAGAAAGTTTATTATAATGATACGAAGTCTATCGGACGAATTAGATTTTCGTTGGCTCATGAAATAGGGCATATAGCACTTCATCACAGTTTGCCGCGAACCCAGGAGCAGGAAGATGAAGCTGACTGTTTTGCAAGTTATTTTCTTGCTCCAAGGATGGCTATTCACTATGCTGGATGCAAAAACCAAAATGATGTTGCAAAGTTATTCAATATGTCACATGAAGCGGCACTGTACGCATTCAATGACTACCGGCGCTGGCATCGTTGGACGGTATACCATAAAATGAACGACTTTGATAAGGCTATGTATCAGCATTTCTATAATGAAAAACAAGATTGCTTCGTATATAGCATAAGAAAATGTAATGACTGCAGCGCGGTAATATATAATTCACCGTATGAAACATGTAAAAGCGAAAAATGCAATAAGGTTGCATTTATAAACTTTGGAGCAGACCGTGATTTGATAGCAGCAGAAAACAATTGGCTGTATGGTGGATTATAAACAACTTTCATTTACATATTGACATATATATCTAAATCATCCATAATTTCCTTGTAAGAAGATTTAAGATCAATATCATCGTGCTTAAACAAAGGAGGTTATTACAATGAAAAAACTTATGTCATTATTGTTAATTGTTACGGTATTACTGTCCATGTTTCCATCACAACCGGCTTCTGCTGCAGCTAAGATCAGCAAATCAAAAGCCACCTTGGAAGTGGATGCGACACTCACACTGAAAATCACCGGCACAGAAAGCAAAGTCAAATGGACAAGCTCAAAGGAGGCCATTGTAACAGTCAACTCTAAAGGGGTTGTGACCGCAGTCAAGGCCGGAACCGCTGAAGTAACAGCAACAGTTGATGGCAAGAATTACACATGCTCCGTGTATGTGGTGAATAGCAAAAATGCCAGTATTGCCGTGGGGGAAACCGTTGAATATACCAGTGGAGAGTATATTGTTGGTGAGGATATTCCTGCCGGAACATATACAATTACTGCAACAAATGGTTATGGCTCTTTTGAGGTATACGCTTCCGAAAAAGAATATGAGGATGGCAAGTACAAGACACAGGGAGCGTTATTAAACTCATCCAAAGACAGTAATTTCTCCAATGTCTATAAAAATATGAAATTAAAGAAAGATCAATACATTGTAATAGATTCTAGCATGACAGTTGATTTAAAGCGAATCAAGTAAATCAGTTTCCCCCTCTTTGCTTAAGCATTGAGGGGTTTTATTATTAAGATTATATTTTGCAAACATGTGTTTGCTAAATGAAAATTTGTTCGGGCTAAAAGTAGTGAAAAGCGAGATTATACCACCAGGTACAGTAAATATTACATTGCCTGCTGGGTTATATATGCTAGTTTGCGCATCGTCAACAGCCGCTGGTAAGTCCGGTATTTATCTAATGTTTTCAAATGGTACTAATATATTGGGTTATAATGCTGTTTCCGAAGCAGACACCTATCTAACTATAACCCGTAACAATTCAGTGCTTACGATTACTGGGACTGGCTATTTTTATTATGTTGTCATGAAACTTGCTTAAATAGCTATTTATCCCATTTGTATTACAGTGTTTATCTCCAGCGTATTTCCGGTTGCAATTTTACCATACAGATCCCTTATGGCAAACGCCCCTGTATTACTCATAAATATTCCTATAACGCTGCCCAGATTGCCGCCGCCAGAAGCGTATGCATTGACCGGAGTGATGATTGACGGCCTATACCCCTCTGGCAAAGTCGCTATGACTGTGCCCGCAGTTATCGTTCCCGCTGTAAGACTGCCTTTTATCCAGAGCTGATTTAAGCCATTTTTTCGATAATATAAAGCTCCGGACCAACTATTTTGCAATGCGGCCGCTTGCTGTGCTTGCCAATTCAAATTTTCATTTAGCGAATGTATGTTCTGCTTTATTCTCAGTGTTTAGTCATTATTTACATATTTCTTCTTATTTTTCTCCATTTTGTCATATTTACAGATGTATCCATATATGATACAATAAATCAACTGATATAAGAATATACAAAGAGGGCCCCGCTTGATGCGGGGTTTTCTTTTGCATTAAAACAGCCCGGCATATTACCGGGCCTCTTTTGATATTTTCTCAGATGCTTTCTCCGCCTTGACGAATGTGGGGTACACTTCGCTATGTCCATCTATTTTCCATCCATTTCCTATATAACGGAGCATGAGGCCATATCTCTCCTCTTCGGCAATTTCAATAATTCCTGGTTTATCCGTGTATTCGAGGATGTCGCCAGGCTGACACTTTAGTATTTCACAAATTTCATTGATTGACGTGGTTGTAATTGACCGCCCTTCTCTTATTGCTTGCAACACCGATTCAGATAAAAGCTTTTCTTTTCTTAATCTATTTGTGTTGTATCCTGCATCCTTTAATTTTTCTATAATGTCCTTATATATAATCATTTTACGGCCCTCCATATACCAAATAGATTATATCACATAATTACACCATAATCAATGTATATATTGCACTAATAATGGTGTAAATCTTTGTGCATTATACATATTGCAATTACACCGTATATGGTGTAATATAGTCTCATAAGGAACAGATAAAAAAAAGCGGCCCCAAGCCTACCAAGCCAATCGGAGCCGCACCCATCAAAAAAAGAAAGGTAAGGCTATTATAAAATAAATAGCCGAAAAGGTAAAGTAAAATGAAGGTTGTTAAAGATTATGAGTGTTTTAATCAGAGAAGGTATGGAAATCCGTGGATTGCTATCGTTGGAAAGGACGCAAAGATCGATTTCAGCCAGAAAGTTGGCGGATATACCGGTGCATATAATAAGGGTGAGGCAGGGCAGTTATATGTCGTTTCTCCCATCGAAAACCAGGTATATGCGTATGGTCAAAAGGATTATCGTGGAAATAATACTGAATTTGATTATGTCCAGTATGTGAATGGTGAGTTTCTGCCTATTACCAAAAAACAATTGATCGAAGTGTTAAGCGAGGCAAACAAATAGAACTGCCTTAAGGCAGTTCTATTTTAATTATGATAATATTGGTTTTTCTCAATCCACGATATACTTATCGACAAGATGATATTACCATATTATCAATAACTTGTAAAGGAGTTTTATGGATATATATAATACTGACGAAAATAATACCGTTGTCGCTATATATAAAAGAGTATCATCCGAGGAGCAGGCAAGAGAAGGTTATTCCCTTGATGCCCAGGAAAAAGTGTTGCTTGATTATTGCAAGCTACGCGGGTATACCGTCTATAAAATATATGCAGACGAGGGAATTTCCGCAAAAGATATTAAGCATAGACCTGGTATGTTAAGCCTATTATCCGATGCCCGGCAAAAGAAATTTAATACTATCCTGGTCTGGAAACTTACCCGCTTTACCCGCAAGCTCTCTGATTTAACAACTGTTTGTGACGATCTCGAATCATATGGAGTATACTTGTCCAGCTATACCGAGGCCTTTGACAGTAAAACTCCATCCGGCCGCATGGTCAGGGCAATGTTGGGAGCCGTTGCCCAGTTTGACCGGGAGGTGATAAGCGAAAATGTAAAACTAGGTATGGAGGAGCGGGCAAGACAAGGAAAGCGTACATGCAATGAAGTTGTGGGATATGATATTGTAGACAAAGACAATTTAGTTATAAATGAAAAAGAAGCCGAATATGTCCGTTTTGTTTACGATAGTTACTTAAAGTATAAGACTATATCAAAAGTATTGGTTGTATGCAAGGAGCGCGGTTTTACCGGCAAACGCGGAAAGCCTCCAAGACACGAAAGCATACACAGGATATTAACCAGACCTATTTACTGCGGATACAACTTATTTAACGGCAAACTCTATAAGGGTGCTCATCCTGCAATAATACCCGTTAGTAAGTATAACAGAGTGCAGCAGATTATGATGGACAGAGGAGTTGCATCTGGAAGACCAAGGCTACATGCACTAAAACTGATACCATAGGTAATGACTTGACACGATGGGCCAGCGCAGGTATACATTACTGGATAACCCCGTCTGATGATGGCCTGCCGGGTACAGGCCGAAACACTCCCCAGTGTTAACCGGGGAGGTCACGGGAACCCGTCGGCATAGTGGATAATCGCCGCCACTTTTATTATAGATTGTACATTGATAATTTAAAATAATTGATATAATTTGTAAGAAATGGTAAGATACAATCAATATGCCATTTAAGATTTTATACACCGCCATATAGGCAGGAAGGAAAAATATGAAATTTATAAAATTGTTTAATAATTTAGAGGAGGCTTTTGACGAATTAAGTACACTGTCATTTAGTTTCTCAGATGTACTGATTAAAACAGAAGAATTAAGAATAAATAAAATCAGATCAGATGAAAATACTGATTTGAATTTGTTAGTGCCTATGAGTATAGATGATGCATTTTTATATTATTGTGGCGTACATCCCTATCTTGAGTCAATGTATAAAGTCATTTTAAACATTAATCCCGATGCAGACATAGAATTGTGCAACATAGACGGTCACAACTCTATGGTATATACCACTTTCACGGGGAAAAATAAATGGATTTTTAAAAGTAAAAACCCTAATAATCCAGAGATTACTGTCACATGGGAATGTGATAGCAAGAATGGAACTGTGTTAAAAACTATAAATGATTATAACGATAATCATATTAGGGTTTGGTATATAGGTGAATAGGATTGGGCAGAGTAATATTTCACCCCGGTCATTGCTGACCGGGGTATCTTTATATTTAACTATCTTACCCGCCCTACAGCCAGAGCCTCCCGTGTAGCTGTGCCTATCTTGGTTCCATCATCCTGCATATGCTTGCCCCATCCCAGCAGATCCCAATAGACCAGCACTGCAATGCGCGTCTTCGCCCCATAGGAGCCGTCTACGTTCAATTTAGGCAGCCAGGCAGGGATAACGGCATTAAGCCGCTCCTGTGCCCATTTAATGTTTTCCTTGGACGATGCAGGGGTGATGGCCTTTGCCGGGATGGATGGCTTATCCAAGAGAGCCTTGACATCTGCCCGGAAGGTGTCCATTGACTTGCCGTGCTTCGGGAACCAGTGCATTACATCCGCATGATTGGATCCGTATCCCAATTTGTAAACCTCGCTATGACATAGGATGTCCTTGAGCGGATCAAGCTTGTACTCCTTACAAAGGTACGCAAAGAGTTCCACGGCATTTTTGTAGACTGCGGCAAAGTACTCAGCATTTTTGACTATATCATATCCGATCATAGCCCCGCCGTTGTACTTGTGTCCTGCAGGCTCACATATCTCTACCCCAATGGAGCAGTTGTTGTATGATCCTTTGCTGCCACTGCCGATGTGCCACGCCTTATAGTTCCACGGAAGTGTCTGGATAATCTGGTTGTCCATGATAAACGCATGGATGGATACCCCTGCTTCCGCTGTGTCCCAGGACCGGATCAAGACATTTGCATTCGGCTGAGCCACGCCTAAGGAGTGCAGCACCAGCTTTTCAATTTTTATCTTTACCGGATTGGTATAACACCGGTTCCGGGCCATAAAGTTTTTGACTATGTTCATTCGTCATCACCTACTTCCGGCAGCCCTGCCAGAGAGGTAAGCAGAGAAATAATCCCTGCCGCCACAGATACGGACAATACGTTAATCCAGTTGATATCAATCACTGCCTGGCCGACTGTTACCATTGATACCGCCGTTTGCGCTACGGTTTTTAATGCCCTTATTCCTGCCGCCTTTAACCATTTCTTATTCATAACTTCACCTTATTCCTTTCCTTCCAGTCCATCAATCCTGTGATGGGCGGACTTGGTTGATTGTTCCACTGTGATCATTCTTTCCGTAAGGGACTGCACATCCCTTTTCACTGCCGTCATATCATATTTAATATCACGGACATCTCCGCCGATCTGGTCAAGCTTTACGTTGATTGTAGCCGTTTCTGCGGCCTTACGTTCAATATCTGATGTATCACTCCTCTTTGCATTTTTTAGGCCGAAATAAACGGCAAATGCCACGGATATAAGCGTGACAAAGAGTGCGATTATTGAGATTAATGTTGATACTCCGATGGTCATGCATGGTATACCATCCTTTCTTAAAATTCGTAGCTATTCCGCAACACTGCAATCGCCGTATGTTTCGCCGGTGGTCTGGTTCACAGTCGTGGTTAAAATCAAATCCACCTCCGCTTGCCATTTACCATAAAGCATTTTAGCGGCTTTCCTCACAAAATATGCCCGGTACATGTCTTTCCCTGCCGCTGCTCCTCCGTTATCCTTTGCCAACATGATCTGATTCGCTATAAAAGTTTGCATCTGCATCACCTTTCTCCTTTCTATTCTTCGGGTATCTCTTCCAGATCTTCTTCCGGTTCATCTCCGGTATTGTCTTCGGATTCATCCGCTGGCTCTTCCGCTGGCATAACAAGTTCTATGATTTGAGGTATAACCTCTGTCAGCATGGTATTGAGCACTGTATTGGCTGTCAGTAAATCAACCTGCGCGGCCTGCAAATCGCCCTTTACAGCGTTCAACTCAGCCTGTGCAACAATTAACTCCTCTTGCGTGGATTGTAGCATTTCCTTGGCATATTTCAGCTCTGCCGATACTTTATCGGTGGACAACGTTACAATGTATTTCCCTTCGCTGTCCTGCGTTATGGACTGATAAGCAGCACAATCCGTTATGGTCTCACGGATAGTCCCGTCTGCCAGTAAGTATTCAATTCGCTCTATTGCTTCAGCATTTTTAAAAGCAGATTGTACTTCTCCGATTCCTGCTTCAGACGAAAACCGAAACTGTATTTCATGGCGGTTGTCATCTTTCATCATTCCGTATCCGACCAGATCAAACTCCTGTCCGGTACATAATCTAATTTTGTTAGGCATGGATTTCCTCCTTTCTTCACATAAAAATAAGCCCTTTATAAGGACTTTGGTTAATGGGTTTAAAAACATATGTTCCGAACTTATGTTCGCTAAATGAAAATTTATCAATCCAAAGCGGTACATGGACGCCGACGGTCATTGGTTCGACAACTGCCGGTACGCCTACATATGCGACTCAGACGGGTAGATACTATCGTATAGGTAAAATGTGTTTCGTGGACGGATTTGTAAAGTTGTCAGCTAAAAATGATGTAGCTGGAGCAATACTGATTGGCGGTCTGCCTTTCAGCACAATGTCAGGCGAGCCAAGAAGCAATGTGTCCATTGGTGCTGTAGCAGGGGTAACTTATGGTACTAACAAGCAGCTATTTGCCGTTTTTAATGCTGGATTAAATACCATTACCCCTTATTTTTCCACGGAAGGCGCAGGCGTTGGGCTGTTAAATGCGGCCTCCGTAAATGATAACTTTGAAATTAGGGTGGGTGGCGTCTATAGGTTGCCGTAAATAGCTATTTGCATATATACGTTATTACCGCATGGACTACATTGCCGGTATTGCTCCCTGATATACTTATGCTCATTTCTCCCGTTGAAGCTATGTAAATATAAACAGGATAGTTAAGACTGTAGTCTCCTCCAATTCCCCCGCTTATAACCAGTGGGACGATAGGAAGATATCCCGCCGGAAGCAACAATATCGGTATATTGCTCCCGGAAAATGATGTACCATCGGCTTTTTTTACACTGACTTGCAGCATGACTGTTTTGCCGCATTTGTAGATCCTGCATCCAAACCACGAATTTGCAATTCCATCTCTTAATACAATGTTACTTGTACTATTTTGCACATCAAAATTTTCATTTTGCTCATTAATTGCCGCCACCAAATCGGCTTTTGCTGTGGTCTTTAAAAGCGCCAGATCTCCGATTGCATCATCACAGTCTTTGATGCCCTTATCCATTTGATTAAGATTGGGCTCGTTTACAGGTGTTGACGTTGATGGACTGTTTTTCCAGTTAATCCTTATGTATCTCTTTGCCATGCTTCTTCACCTCTTCCTCAAAAGCTTCCTGCTGCTGTGCTACTGCTGCAGCTTCTTTTGATCGCATTAAATTTACATAATCAGCAAAGATATATTTTAGCACCCCTGCCGGAAGATTGGCCTTGTTGATTGCTTCCACGATATCATTGTTTAATTCTGCGATTCTCAAGTCCATTCCCTTGACTATTTCTTCTTCGGGTTTTGGATTTACGATTGATCTATTTTGATTCACGGGATCACTCCTTTTATGGTATATTTTGTTACATTGTGGTATAATCTCCTTATCAGCGGATCGGCTGAAATACTAAAGAAGGGAGTTGCGATAATATGATGTTGTGTCCTTATTGTGGAGGCGGAGAACTCCTCAAAATCGATACGCAAATAGGTACTCAATATGGCTTGATGGAAGTCAATGCTCAAACCAAATCAATACACATGGATTCTGTTTTGCCTGTTGATTTGTATGGGTGCCTTGTTTGTAAAAACGTTGTGATTAAGTGCCCGTCACTTAAAGCTAATTAACACAGCACCCGCAATAATATGATCTGCAGTTATTGTTACTGTAGATTTATTGCGTCGGTTCTCAACGTCAAAAGACTGCTGTTCTTTATCAATAAAGACAGTGGTTTTTTGATTTTCTGACATATGGATACCCGCCTCCTTTCTGCGCATAAAAAGAGCAGATACCTTTCGGCTCTGCCCTTAGTCTATATTGGTTTATAAGTTACTCAGTTACTGTTACATCACACCGTAAAACAATTACCTGTCCGCCCGCTGTAATGGTACATGTGATATATGCCTCCCCAGCCGACACTGCTGTTACTTTGCCGTTAGCCGTGCCAACTTTAACCACTGACTTGTCGGATGATGCAAAGCGTATATTTGACTTTGCAAGCGTGTTATCAGCCTTGAGGGTGTATTTATCCCCTATGCCTAAATCAAGGCTTGTATCGGACAAAATCGGGGCGTTATCGTCATATCCTATGGTTACGACGGATGTTAGCTTTATGATCTCCCCGCCTGGAGGAGTGATCTCACAGGTGATTGTGGCGGTGCCCTCGCTGACCGCTGTGACAAGGCCGTTTTTACTGTTTACTTTGGCTGCCTTTGTATTATTGCTCGTCCACTTGTATGTGGAGCCGGGGATCTTATTGTTGAGGTTTATGTCATATGCTGTGGCATTGGTGAGTAATACGGTTGTTGCGGTGAGGGATGGAGTTGTGGGTTCGTCTGATTCTTCGGGCTCCGCTGGCTCCTCCGGTACAACATCGGAATCTGGATCAACAAATTTTATTCCGTATAGATACATGGTTAATGTTATTAATTCATCACCGAAGTATCCAGATAAGGAAACATATTGTTCACCAGCTTTAATGACATAATCCGGATTATCCCAAGTTGGATTAAAGGGCCCTAAGTGATCATCACGATCATAAATATTAATTAGTATCCAATATTTCTTTAGTGGTCTGCCTATGATGGCATCGTCTTTATTGTCCGAAAATACCGCAACTTGGTAAGTGTATTTTGTGTTATTAGTTTCTGTAATCTCAAAACTCTTCATCTGATTGGCATATGATGCTTTATCAAACGAAAACATTGAGATAATAAAAATAATTGCAAATACCAGTACCTTTTTCATATAATAAATCACCTCCTACTGGAATTATACAATATTTTTTTCCATACATCAACATTTATTGCGAATCTTACCACTATAAAGAACCTATTACAAAGCAGAGAAGTTCTTCGTATCTAATTCCAAGTCTTGTTTTTTCTGTAACCCCTTCGTCAAATTCAGTATACAACCTGTCATCCTCATCTGCTGCCTTTCCATCTTTTTCATACCATGTATCTGAACAGAACATTGCATAACGATACGGGTCAAGACCTTCTTCCAAAAAGAATTCTGCTACTTTCTGCGCCGTAACTCCAAAATGTATCCTCGCATTGTCACCTTTAATTGCGATTGCATCATTAAATCTGAAAGACAGTATGCTTCTTTTTATCTTCTGTGCTACCCTTTTTTCCTTTTCGGTTAGCGATCCAATTACTGTTTTTTCATTTTCGTCCGAAGTGATTATTGTTCCTGTTCCTGCGCACACTTGTGACCATCTATATGTCGGGGTTCCATTCGATGCGACATTGTCACCCCTGTTGGAATGCGGTCTAAAATTACCATTATACGCTGTGGCAACGGCTCCACCGATTTCGCTATCATACAAAGTATATATGACGTGTTTGTTCGCAGTAGTTATAGGGGTTCCACCATTAAGGCTATTTATAAATACGCTTCCATAGAAACCTATCCCGGAAGAGGATACACTGATGTAATTTGATGACTGATTACCAAGTGTTAATCCGTTGCTGGTTGATGAGATATATCCATTCTGATAAGCGTACCCTACCTGGAACCTCATACCGCCCGTATTATTTTGAAAGAACCCATCATCATCAATTGCGGTATATATATTGGAACCAACCGCCCGATTAAATGTACTACCTGTAATGGCGGAGCCAGATATGTTCCCGCTTATATTCACTCCGGCAGCTGTCAGATTCCCGGAAGGACTGACATAAAAATTCTTCATATCGATGACACTGTTATCCAGATCAATCATCATCCCTGAGTTGCCGGGGCTGTAATTATTGGAATAGATTTTACCGCCAGTGTATATAGAGGAGCTTATATTTCCGCTGAACTTCCCATTTACCGCTTCCATACTACCATCCAGGAGGATTTTAAAGCGGCCATTTGCCGTCACGATACCCTCCATGGCTATATTATTAGCTGTAATCCTTGCGGTTTCCGGACTTAAATTGATTGCTGCTATAACCCCGTCCTTGGAAACCTTTAATTCCATTTCTCCTGCCAATAGTGTAATACTGCTGCTCAGTGTACCTTCTGCTGCTGTAGCTCTGGTGACTTCCTGGAGGATTTTAGTATCAGTTATTTCAAATCGTGACGCTGTGCTTGCCGCCAGGTCACTAACAGTAATCCGAACCCCATCAACATCTTTCTGTATTGTTGTGGCCCGCCCCTGCAACTGGATAATCTCTTTGTTTATTCCAAAGTTTTGCTCAAGTTCTTCTTTTCCCTCATCAATAAAAGTATCCCGGAGTTTTTGTATACCTTTGAGTGTCCTTTGAAATACATACCCCGCGACCGTGTCGCTCTGAGGAAATGCCAACATATCTCCAGGGGTAATATAAGGAAGTCCAACACCATCACAGTTGTACGGGCGATGCGGACGCTTATTTATATTCCCGAATGTATTTCTGGCAATCGCCTCTAATTCGGTTGCTGACTTACCAAACAATAAGAAATTACCCTCAATAATATAAGCATTGCTACCATCACCTACAATTGCTCCAACGTCATTTTCCTCTGATCGTATAATGAGTTTATCAATCTCTTTGCATATATATTCCTCGAACCTCAATGGAGGTTTTCTCATGTCCACTGTAATAGTTTCATTAATCAAATCACCCTGTACAAAGGATGTGTCATTCTCTGCAGTGGGGTATAAATCATCAGACGGATATAAATCGTCACTCGGATACAACCCATAAGCCGGCATCAATACAACATGGGTAAATTTACCGTTCCTGCCAATTTGCCCGAAAGCTCCATTGATCTCCTGGCAAGCTTCTATTACTACCCTGCCGGATATCTGAGTGGGATCAATGGTTTTGGTGACCATCATTGAATCGTTTGGGAGCGGTAATGCGCTGGTGTCCTGCTGTATGCTTAGATGATTTAATAAACTTGCCCGAAACACTGCCAGTGTATATGTTTCATTTCCAGTTGGGAATAGCCCCCTATACCATCCAGCTACATCCACATCAAACTTTCTCATAAGGCCATATGCAATGATATCACGGAACCAAAGATTATCCCGTCTCTTACATGACTCAACCTTATATACACCCATCGGCATTTCATAGGTTCCATCAACAATCTGGGTAACTATCATGGTCTGGCCGCTTAAATCCATATCAATATCTGCTACCGTAATTTTAATCTGTGCAGCTTCACATGCCCCAAAGCGTATAGAATCGGAACTACAGATAGCCTCATTCAATTCAAAGTTCTCGCCCACTATATTGGGATTGGAAATGGTATAATCAAGGCTCGGAAAATATAATATCAATTCCTTATGGACATTATCTTCTACCAACGGAACAATATCATTACGGTATATAGTTTTGAATGCTTCGCTGATATTAATCATGATATCGCCTCCATGGAAATTAATATTGGATGAATTGGAAGTTGATTGGCTTATAAAGAATGTCGGTGTTACTTTGGGAATACACCTCATATTTAACATTGGGGATATAAAAATCTCCCGTAGTATAGGTGTTTGTCTCATCGTTCCAATAAGTAACTGTAAGCTTTGTCCTAGATGGAAGCATTGCTTGTAATGCCTGTTTATCAGCCAGACGAAGATAAGGAGTGGTAAATTCAAACGTGGTTTTTTTATGATTAAGGATATTTCTTTTTAAATCACCATTTGCATCCCTGTAGGAGTCCAGATCCATTTCCATGTTAGGTGTTGAACTATAGGAGCCATGAGCCATATATTTGTCAACTATATGAATGCCAACCTTAACCAAATATCCTTGATATGCCATGGACTCCTACCTCCAATCCTAAATAAAAAGCAAAGCACCTGTCCTATGTTGGATAAGGTGCTCTGCCTGTTAAATTGTAATATTCATCTGCTGCTTTTTGTGTTGCGCGGAATACCTCTTTATTATCGATTATAACAACGGTGTCTCCATTGTTTCCCCCTATCACAGACAAAGCCGGAATCAATGTCTCAACGATTGCTCCTTTAACAGCATCGGCGATACCGCTTGCTATCTGGTCATTGTTGGCTACGGCTGTGCGCCCATTCATAGTTCCGACAAGTTCGGGGCCTGCTTCTCTTGCGATAAACAGCTGTCCGGTATTAACATATCCGCCATCTGCTAGTCTTGGAATTCTTGGAGCCACGAATTTTATATCAGGTATTGGTGCAGGCAAGTCTATTGTAAAATCTAATTTTGCAATTACACTGGTATTAATGCTGTCTATGATCTTGTTAACAAAATCTTTAATATCTCCTAGGCTTGTCACAAGCTTTACTGCAAATTCCACAGTTTTCCCAACAAAGTAGTTATATAACGCAAAGTACCTCGCGCTTATATCCTTCCAGCTTTGAGGTATTTCTACCAAAAATTTAACCGTTTTCCCTATAAATTTTCCTGTTAATTTAGAGTACTTATCTACCAAGTCATCCCATTTTTGAGGTATTTCAACGATAAATTTAACCGTTTTCCCTATAAACTTTCCAGTCAGTTTAGAATATTTTTCTACTAAGTCGTTCCATGTTGTTACAATCTTTGCAGAGAAATAAGCTACTATCGGTATTATATGCTTCGTAAGACTCTCCCACTTATCCTTTAGCATCGCCCACGTAGTTGCTATATATGCTTTAAAAGCTATTTCAACCTCTTTGGGAATTCCAAATGCTTTCCATGGATCTGTTAAATCGGGAAAGTCAGACAGGTCAAATCCAACGCTAAGTGCATTCTTAACATACCCCCATAAATCCTTCCAATTTGGATCTTTAATAAATTCATTTAAAGAAGAAAAGGCATCTCCAATTTTTTTAAAGAAATCACCTATTTTTTTAAGTTTTGTATTCTGTATTTCAACCAGAAAACCTAAAATTGTATCCTTACCATCCAAAGACTTGAACTTATCTACTGCCGTGTTGATTAAAGAAATGGCGCTTGAAATTGAATACAAGACATTTGGAATGGTATAATCAATTGAGGTATCGGCTAGTGCGGTTAGTACATTATCATAAAACCACTGCAACCCATCACCGACATTGCTTGCAAACGGATCAATAGCTTCTTTTAAATCTTTGAGTGCATCTATTGTTGGCTGAGATTTTTCGGATATTGACTTAAAAAACTCACCCATCTTATCGGCCAATTTCTCAGCTTTATTAGACATCTTTTCAATCTCATCATTGAACTTTGCCATGTATGATTCGGTCTTTTTTGCAATCGCATCATCAAGTGCCGGATATCCAGCCCCAAGACCAGAAGTGGAACTTTTGTCAGTTCCTTGCGTTAAATTATTAAGCGCATCAAATCCAGCCAGGGATTTTTGCAGTTTTTTGACCTTGTCATTAGTCTCATCTGCTGATTCCCCAATCCCATCAATTCCACTTGAAACATCAACATATATGTCAGAATCTTTATAATCGGGGACTTCATAACCCAATGCCTTAGCAATTGCATCTGTCATCCTTCTCAATGCGATAACAAAAGCATTCACATAGGGTAATACCCTGGATATAATGGGAAGAAATACGGTTCCAATTGATCTGCTGAGGTTTTCGAACTGTTGCTGAAGGATACGAACTTGGTTGGATGGGCTCTCAATGGTCTTTGCCATATCTCCAAAAACTGTCTCTGTTTGCTCCATGATTGCCAGCCAACGAAGCTGCGTTTTAGCCGCCTGGGACATTTCAGAAATTGTTCCTTCGATGCCATATTTCATGGCTATCATCTTGAGGGTGGATTCGGTAATATCAACTCCAAGCGTTCTTAGCGGTTCAGTCTCTCCAGCCAAACCAGCCCGGAGTTTTACCATAGCCTCTTCAACACCGGTATTGAAGAAAGATGCTATATCGAGTCCTAGCATGCTAAACGATTCCGACAGGTTCATAACGGATTTTGTTGTTAATCCAAAAGCATTAGCCATCTGCGCAAATACTGCTTGATAATTCATAATTACATCCGGATCAAGAGATAGTGCATTGACTATTTTATCATTAAATTTCTGAGATCTATCAACAAATCCAATTGCAAATGAGTCAGCGGCTTCCGAACCCCATTCCAATCCAGCATCAGCTGCCTCTTCCATGCCGATTTTCTTGAAAGAGGTCTGGAATAAGTTGTATGTTTCCTCCAGATCCATTGCTTTTTCAATTGGCTTGAATGCATTTTGTATCAATCGTCTCAGCAAATAAAATCCAACCATGAATTTGCTGAACGAAGCAAAGAATGATTTGCTTGACTTTGCAGCGGCGCTCTGTGACCTTGTAAGTCTGTCCGCGGCGTTTGACATACTTTTTATCGTTGCATTGTATTTGCCGCCCTGCGCAGCCAAATTCGCCATTGCCTGGGTCATTTGAATGAGATTCCTTGATACCTGCGGGGCAGTAGATAAGGTCTGCATAAACTTGCGAAGTCCATCGGCTAACAATGGCAGATTAGTTATTGCATTCGTAACGGATTTATAACCCAACTTAGCGATACTGTTCGCCAAATCAGCAATTCCTTGCGCACCCGACGGGAGACTTTCAATGCCGGACAGAGAAGATACGAACTGCTGCAATCCCGACGCTAATCCCGGAAGATTTGATGTGGCTGTTGACACAGTTTTATAGC
The DNA here is from genome assembly GCA_023395555.1 of Bacillota bacterium. GTDB lineage: Bacteria > Bacillota > Clostridia > Lachnospirales > Lachnospiraceae > Mobilitalea > Mobilitalea torta. The sequence continues at coordinate 43,460 of JAEWYQ010000037.1, read as the reverse complement.
CCAGCTTGGAAATTGATGTTGCCAATCCTGCAATTTGCGCCGCTCCTTCGGAAAAATTCGCCGTTGTCGACATTGCCCCGGAGATTGTTCGCAGCGCATTGGCTGTATTGGTGATTCCGCCTTGGTTGATATTGCCTAATTTTTCGATATTACTTGCCAGTTTAGTAAACTCCGAAGTTTTCACCGAACGCATATCCTGGACGGCTTTGCTAAGAGTGGTTACTCCACTTGCAAGATTTTTTAGTCCTCCAGCGTTGAGACCGCTCAATGTTGTGCTCATGGTCTTGAGCTTATCAATAAGCGTATCCATGGCGGCGTTTGCCTTAGTGGCTTGCGCTTGAACTTCTACCTCTAAGCGGTCAACGGTACTTTCTGCCATGGGGCTCACCACCTTTCGGATAATTTATATAGAAAGCGCCATAAAGGCACGTATAATCAAAGTTAAAGGCACCGGATTACTCCAGTGCCCTGTATTCTTCATAATTGGGAATGTTGTGTTTTTCTTTGTATGCCTTTGCAAATTTATCAAAACCTCTTGCGGCTTCTTCGGCAGTGTCGATGTGGTTGCTTTGTTGCTCCATGAGACGAGGTTTCACTGGGTACTTGTGCTTCCTTGAATCAAAAGCACACGCTATCGCATCCAGTGTATACTCTCCGTGCTTCCAGGCTTTGAAGTCAGCAAACTCATACTTATCTTTAATGCTATCCGCATATTCTTTCTTCCGAATTGCCATGTATTTAGGATTGTAATAATTCCAAAATTCCTCCATCGGGATCCCATACCGCATGGCTGCTGGAAGCCACACCTTTTCTATGGCATCCGTAAAACTTTTGATTTCTATTCGGTCAGCTTCGCTTCCTTGCTCTTCTTGGCTTCCTTCTCCTCCTGATTGTTCAGGAGTTTCTTGAAAAAACCAGATTCAGTGATTGCCGCGGTGTAGGCTGCATAAAGAGGCTCTAACTCGCCACCTCCAAGCATATGCTGTTCAACCAGAGCATCTGCGTCGTCGGGGCTTACATTTGCCACAACCGCCACGAACGCACTTACAATCGTAAACATATAGTTTGGATCGGCCAATTTGAATATCGAAACTCCACACTGCTCAAGCTTCTTGGATGTACGGAACCCGAACTCTGGCACTTCATATTGCTTATTGTTAATTCTCACATAGCTCATATCAAATCCTCCTCTGGATATTTAAAATTAAAAGGGGCGAGACGGTTTCGCCCCATGTCATCCCAGTTACGGGGTTGTTACTTTGTCCGGACCCGTTGTTGCGTAGCAAGTAAGGGATCCCGCTCTTACTCCATTTACATCCCCGCCGGTTGGTGTGAAAAAGCACGTACCGGTCCATCTGTATTTTGCAATGGAACCACCTTCTCCAAAGCGTAATTCGTAGACATGATCATCATCGTCCTGGATATCGTAGATGTCATCCTCGATTTCCGGGTCATACCAGAGACCGAACTGCAAATCGGGGACATCGGCAATGCCCTTAATGTATTTATGGTTTTTATCTGACAGTGTTGTTACTTGCAATTTCTCCGGCGGCGTAAAAATATCCGGGTACGAAGTGATATCCGCTAATTTGGTTAAGGTTTCTGAGCTCGTACCATGGAAGAGAAATGTGTTGCTTGTATTTGTATAGCCCATGTTGTTTGCTCCTTTCAAAGCATAAAAAAATAGCGCAAGGATTTCTCCAAGCACTAAAGTTAATTGGGATTGTCATATTTAATTAAGCCAAAACATCATCCGAGCCGATAATCCGGTTATATCTCGCAATCAATCGGCATATGGTTGTGTCAGCCACATTGGTTATTTGCTGGGGCCCAAACACTCGCCGAAATCCCATGGAACGCATCTTATCGTCTGCGGTAGTCATAAGTGATTTACAAGTGGAAAGCCGTGTTGCTCCGGTCGCATAAAAGGTTATCTCCACGGTTGTGTTCACAGCGTTCTCGGAGTTAGATAGGTCATTTGCTGTCGTTTCATTTCCTATTACATTGAAAAACATTGCTGGAAATCCCGGAGGCGTATCCTGGAACGTTTGGCTCGCTTCCTTGAGCTGAGTGGTGGTATATAGGTTTTTGATTTGAGTAAAAAGGTAATTGCTTTTGTCGATAATTTTAACCACCTCACCTTCTTAAGCCCCTAAGATCACCATTGTAAAATAATACTTCTGGCTCTCTTATTCCTCTTGTGTACCTCATATATATTGTTTTGTCAAGTAAACCTAAATCTTCACACCATTCAGCAATGCACTTATCAACACCATTGAAAATAATTCTAATGTTGTTTGTTTTGTTTCTGGCCTGTTCTTTCATGGTAATAAAAGTACAGTTTTCAGGGCAATATCCGATGTCAAGATTTTTGCGTTCAATGCTCAATGATGCTCCCCATCCGTTGCTGACAGCCCACTCTGCGAATGTGTGAAAATCATTTTTCCATTCATCGCATACCCTAATGCCTCTCGCTCCGTAGGTGTAATAGCGGTCGGAAGATTTGTTGTAGCAACGCTTAATCATATTTTGCCAGACATTGAATAATTTTTCATAATCACAAGAAGATAAGCCAACCTTGTTTTTTCTTTCTTCATAAATACAGCCACATGAATTAATGGAACCGCTTAAAACTCCGTCAATTCTAATGTATTTTTCATTTCCGCACTTACATTGGAATAATCCATATCTTCTTTTGCCCTTGATTATGCTTTCACCCGCGTACGTTAATCTGCCAAATTTATCATCTTTTTTAATTCTGTCAGTTTCATACATTATTTTTGCTCCTTTTGAAATAGAAAGGGCATGGCATTTTGCCACGCCCAAACAATTCTTAAAGAGCGCCGGGAGCATACCCCGACATACATTACTCATTTAAGTGTGAAAAACTTCTTTTGCAATCTTTCGGACATTCCGCATCATTTCAACGCTTGCATTATACATAGGCATGGCGGCCTCAATGCCGTAGGAGTGCCCCCATCCCTGACCGGAACTGTCGGTATATCGAATAAGCCTAGGGTCGTCTGTAGGGAACCACCATCCGTTCGGATCGTTCCAATGTCCGGCTCCCGGATAAGTACCGGGTCCATATCCCATTTCAGAGGCCTTTGGATTAACGGTACCGCTATATTTAACACCAGCACCAAATTCCAAAAACAAAATCGCTTCTGACTCAACTACAATTCGCAATTTCGTAACTGATCCGATTTCATCTGTTTCAATCCGTAGGCTTCCGATTGTTTCGCCGGAATAGATATGTTCCTTCATGATTGCCTTGGCTGTTTCAAGTCCGAGGTCTGCCAATCGTTCGGTAAATTTCTGACATTTGATGTTTAAGTCTGCTTGATACTGCCTGAGTTCCTTGATTGCAGAGTTTAAATCGGATACGGATAAGCCGAAGGATATTTTCTTAGTCACTACCTCAACTCCTTAGGTCTGCAAAACTAGTCAATTTTAAAATTCGGATTTTCTTTGATTTTTTCATCAAATGCCTTTTGAAAAGCCAAAGAAACTGCTTCTATAATTTGCTCACTATTCCCGTGATACTTCATTCCGTTTAAAGAGCCGATCATTTCTGGCTCACCGTCGCCATAACACATAAATAAGTTCCCAGGCGTTGGAAATCCGCCTTGCTCAAATTTCGGAATCTCAATCATCATCAATTCACCTTCTTTATAGCATACTGAACCACACCGATATCCTTCGCCACTCTAACAACCGTATGAGTATGCCCGGTAATCTGATTCCCGTCATCACCTATGGGATACGTACCGCTTACTGTCTCCGGCACGGCACCGATCCATAATATGCTGAATTCATCTATCGGAAGCTCCCCGGTCGTTACCATCGTGCTATCGTAATCCAGTGTTAGTCCAAAAGTATTACTATCAACGGAGCCTTTATTGGGCGATACCCTTAGCCGGGTCGGCATCGGAGAGGTATATCCGCTGGTATACTCTCCTGTTTCATTGCCTTCGGAATCTACAACCGGAACTTTGCCCTGATAGAGCGCATAAAAAATTTGAACTTTATTGATTTCCAAATCTCTCATGGGTTATCACCGCCCTCAGTAATTTCCTCGGAAGAAGAGGCAAATCCCCGTGTCTTAGCCACCGGAACAATATCCACAACGAAGCTATCCGGAATCCCAGCTTTTTCATAGCCACGGCTAATTCCATTAACTGAATGGCTTGTCTGTCCTTCAGCTCCACGCTTATTGTAGAGGTATATGGTAATGTCCAAAACGATATCGGAGTACTTATCCAGTGCCGCATTTTTCTGCTCCGCCGTATACCCGAATGGGTACCGCTTATTCAACACCTTGTTTTCCGCCTGCACCAGTAAAAGGGATAGCATGGAATCCTCGGAAGCATCGTTATTCAAATATGTTTTTAGATTATCCAGAGTTATTGCCGCCATCCCTATTACCTCCTTGGATTATTCCGTGTCATTCTGCTGAGCTAAAAATTCAGCAATTATATCTGCTTTGAGCGTCTTTGTAATGCTATAGCTAAGCCCAGCCGCCAATGCCTTGATTTGTACCACCGTCATGGATATAAGGTCACTTGCGGTATATTTAGTTACTGGCGAACCCGCATCAGATTCGCCAGTCTCCATAATCTCTAAGCCTGCGCTCATTGAGCTATAGCCCTCTATTCCCCCGTTACTGCCTTAGTGGGTACAGGGTTGGCTTCCTTATTGACAATCATAACAGCTTGAGAAGGATTTTCAGTCGGAAGCTCTGTAGAAATTCCCGTGAACTTAGCGGAAAACCACTCAGGACCATGATCAAGCCCAACCTGTCCGAAGATTTGATATTTTTTACCAGCACCGGTTTTAGCAAGCTCCTCAAGGAAGAAGTTGCCCTTGCCGGGTGTAGGCTGATATACTGGAGCCATGAGGGAAGGGTCAAACAAAATGGCCGTTCCCGCCGGCATATACTCCAGCAACCTTACATAAACTGCCCCCAGTGGAGTGATAACCATATCAACAGCAATACCATTGATATCTCTCGCATTAGGAACGATTGTGAGCTTATTTGCCTGTGCATCAAAGTTCAGCTGTAGCAGCGTGGTTGCATCAACGCCAAGTACAAGATTATCGGTAGGTGCATTTCCATCATGGATCGCCTTCATGAGTCTAGCCACCGCCCAATATGTCATGGGCTTGCTGCCCATAGTTTCAACGTTGGTTGTTATTGCCGTGATTAAGCCTCTAGTCTTGTTAACCTCCGCATCGGTAGTGGCCTTATTATATGTACCTCTTAAAAACGTGTACTCAATGTCTGCCGCAATTTTTTGCATCCGTGCAACCACCTGGAAGTCAAGTTCATCGACTGGGTTTGCTTGCTGTCCAGCGATATTGATACCGGACATAGTACCCATGTTGGATTCCTTCCCGTAAGACACGCCAACGGATTCATGGAAGATCTGTGTTACGTTTGTCATTTGTGAACGAGTGATAAATGTCGATTCCGGTGCTACCAAAGATGCGGCCTCGGAAACGGCCGGCTGAGAGCCACCGCCAGTTGTATAATATTGACCGGTAGTGAACTCAACATGGTTTGTAAACTTCGGTTTTCCGCCAATCATAACGGAAAACGGTGTCTTTGTATTTCCTTTGTTGAAAAGCATCCCTGAATAGTTGGGTGCCGCAAAACTCATAGCAATTGCGTCTGGCATAGTTTAATCCTCCTATTTTTTGTTGGAAGCTGCTTGCTGCCGCAACAATGCGGACACTGTAAGGAAATCCCCTGCTGCTTGTGCTTCCTGTATTTGTTTTGTAAAATCAATTTCTACCTGGTTGCCAGAAGATGCCCCGGGAGTGTTCTTCATAATCTCGGCCCGGATCGACTTCTGCTGATTGTCGAGGAACTTTTTCTGTAGATCAAAAACAGTGTCCATATCACCGTCAAAGGTTGCTTCTGCGATTTTGTTAGCAGTATCGCTGTCATATTTCAGATCAATATACTTGTCCTTCAATGAAGAAATCGATACTGTTCGTTCTAACTGTTGCAATCTTGCGTCCTTCGCATCCTGCTTTTCCTTTTCAGCCTGTGCTGCTTGCTCAGCCTCGGTTAAGGTCGCTCTTAGCTTCTTCTTATACTCAGCCGCTTCGGTTGCATACTTGTCGGCCGTGGACTTGGGAACATACTCATTCAATACGCTCCTGTCCACAAAATCTTTTGCTGCCAATGCTTCATTGACCTCGTCCAACGTCATGCCTTCCTGATATGCATCACCCAACAATGTTTTGATATCTGCCATATAAATTCCTCTCTTTCTGCGTTTGGTTACGATCTTCTCTGACCGATAAATTTGCGCTTTTATACTTCATCTCCGAAGTTGTTTAATGAGCCATGCGGGATTAACGTCCTTCTCTGGACATATAAAAAGAGCCGGTGCAAAATCCGACCCTAAATTAACTTTATTCGATTCTTTAGATGCCCTCATCCACGTTTGATACCTTGGAGGGTTGCTGCGTTGTATTGTTGCGAATAATATTTTGTACATCACCCTGTGTGACCTGCCGCCTTGATCGCCTTATTTCCTCAACGGTACTTGCACTATTGGCCCAGGCTAATTGCGGATCCGTAAAAAGAGAAACAACTGTAAAAGCTGTCAAACCATCCACACCGGCGTTAAGCAATGCCACAAGTGAACTGCACTTGGTTGCCAGATCATATGTCTTGTTCCGAGAGAACTTTGGCTCTACATCGGACATTTTTAGCGATAGCAGCTCCTCCGGTACATTTTGGCTGTTCTGGATAATACCGGCGATAACATCAAGCATTCGTTGCTCACCTTCGGAGAAGATGATTTCTGAACCCTTTGCATCCGTCTCAGCCGCCTGCCAACCGTTCGACAAGTTCATGGCAGATCCGGTACTCCCTCCACCTGTTTCCTGCCGCCCCGGAACATTAGCAATTATATCTATTTGATCATTTATATAATCAACCAGGGTCTGAACCTCCGATTGGTTTAGAACATTTTCGAGAAATTGGATATTTGCTTGAACCCCCTGCGGTGATTTTGTCTGAATCACTCCGTTTGATTTTACTCCTTGTCCGTCTTCCAACTCACAGTTATTCATCCATAAAATACTCTGAACATGTTGAGCAATATCATTCATCCTGTCGGAATTGGTTGTGTTCAGCGAATCTATCAAGGACATAACCTTCTCGAATGCTGACATGCGATCATAATCGTTAACATACTCAATAATTGGTATCTGGCCAATCACATTTGGATATGTTTCGATTGGAGCCTTAAAACCCGACCCAAGCAATCCAGATGCAACCATGTAAATGGTATCTAACGAGTAGCATGTGTACCGAACCTCTCCTTTACGATTCTGGAAATATGTAACTCCAAGCAACGGATCACGGTAAGCATTATTGGTATATACCATTAAACTGGTCATTGGATTAAGGGATGCTAATTTGAACAATGACAATTGGCTTGTACTCGGTTCAATCAACCGATATCCTACACCGCAAGTCTTGAAGTTTTTTGCTATCTGCAAATCAACCGAAGGCTTCTTGGCGTAATTTAGCATTTCATTAAGCTTGGCCACGCCTTTGTCGTTGATGTCTGCGGCGGTGCCATCCTCCCTTGATCGTTGGACAAAGGTTATGGGAGAACCGAATTCATATTTCAGCTTGAAATCTACAATCTGTGCCGCCCTATTAAACACAGCTTTAATATTGATATCATCACGAATTGGCTTTTCCCTGTTCCAGATAGGCTGATCTCCTTTTGCATAATCCTGAAGATATTGCATGTCATTAATGTTCTCCATGTGGATCGCTATGGATTCGCTAAGAATTTCGAGGATGTTATCCCTTGTAACCTCTGTATGGTCCGAGAAAATCTGTTTTCGTCCTGTAAATCGCATGGTATCACCAACTTTCCGAAATGAGCATAATAAAAGAACATCAACCAATCCGATACCGGATAGTTAATGTTCCAACACGCAAAAATGACCGCCTGCTAAGGGGAGGGAAGCAGGCGGTCAACATATATGAGGAGGTAAGAATGAGGGCTTAATTGTGTGTAGCTATAAATTACTAATCAAAAATAGGACCGTAAAATTCCTTAAGTATAATTTCTGGTATCATTGATTTATCAAACAGTTGATCTTCCGACTCGCAAATTTCATAAATCCTAAGAATTGCGCTTCCAATTGCGGTTATGTAATCATTCACGTAATCATCGCTTATCCTGATAATTTCCCAGTCAGAACCAAGTTCTTCCGTAATTCGTTCGTCAATTACTTGATCTCTTTCTTCATCAACGTGATATAACCCTCCATCGACTTCAATGATCATTCGCAAGTCACGCAAGATGAAATCAACTTTATGATCAGCAATACTGACTTGGGTTTCGTATGATATTCCATCTTTCTCCAACTGAATAGCAACCATTGCTTCTTCTTTGCTGTCTAATTTCATGCCGGATTTGAGCTTCTTCTTAATAACCTCGATGCATTGCTCATATTCCTGTAAAACAGATTTATGAATATTGAATGAACGTATTTTCTTAACCGCTCTATCCATCATTCTATTTTGCCGTTCTTCTTTTTGAAAAAACTTTTGTGCATTGTTACATTGAGCGCATGTATATTCATTTCCGCTGATATATGCGGTTACATTGCATTCATTGCCACAGTTTCGACATATAGGATGATACTTGATAAAAGTAAGATATTCTCCGTGCCTTGATATTCTTACTCCGTCCCTTCTTGCCATTTCCAAAGATGTACTCATATTATTACACCGCCTTTATGTAATCGCCTAGCTTGAGATATTACATGGCAGGCGGTAGGCATCCGCTTTTCGCTCCGTCAAGCTATCCATGTACACTTTTCTCATTCTAATGATATCTTAAATTGCTATGAATTATATGCAACTTTCATTATATTGTCTTAAATAATCAGTGATCTTTCTTGAAACATTGCTTTGATCCATATGCAACTTCATTGCGACCTCAATTTGATTCATGCCTTCAACATAGATATACCTAAAGATAAGTTGCTCCAACACCTTTTCTTTCGGCATGTCAGCGATAAATTCCTCAATTTGAAGCTTTGATTCTTCCAGTTCAGATATCTGCTTTTTGAGTTTTAACTCAAGGGCTTTTATTCGCTCATTCCATTTATCCGCATTTGTTCCGTTGTACCCGGAAACTTTAAAACTACGGGCAGTATACGGAAAACTCCTGGAAGAGCCATAAACTTTCCCATACTCCACTATCGGGGGATGTTTTTCTAATTTTTCGATCTCTTTTTTTGTAGCGATTATGGCTTGTTCCATGTATGTATAATTCGCCAAAATTTCCTTGGTCACGATAATCCCTCCCTATATCCCTAAACTTCTACGATCTGTAACCGTTACTTTAACAGTTGTCGGATTTGTAACATACAACGCTAACTGAGCAAATCCGTCTGGTACATCATCTGTTGGATTCTTACCTTTGACCGAGTAACTAAGCAGGAAGCCCATCATGATCCCATACTGACTTTTTGGTGTGTACATGTGCTTATCTTTAAAAAGTACATGTTTCTTAACCCAATCCGCATTAACAATAATTTTAGTTTGCTTATTTTCAGTAGTAACCTTGGAAGTGATGTTGCACCGACCATGCTTTTTTTCGACCAACATGTTAACGTTGTATGCCACTCTACTGCCGCCGTTGTTAGATTCAAATTGGCACTGCTGCATATTGTTTCTAACAATAATATTGGCGCAATTTTCTTCTTGAACTCCAAAATCGGCACTGTCATCACATACGCAATCCACACAATAAAAATCTTCGCCGTATTGATATATTGCTGGTAAAAACATAAAATCTGTACCTTCATTTTTAGTATCACAAATTCCAATGATTGCATCCGGTTCACGTAATGGCAATTCGAGATATCGCCTGAGTACTTCTTCGGTGTATAGTAATCCTTCTCGTTCTAGAGGTTCACTTTTGTATAGACACTTATACGAAATATCATCCATGGTATCTTCCTGATCTCGAAAATACTCTTCGGAGAACCCAACTCCATACTCATAATCAAAATTGGATTTATAGGTCTCCGGGTCGATATCTGGAATTGCTATAAACTTTGCTTTATTAGAACCTCCAAATTTGACTTGTAATCTGCCTATTACATCATGTACCGACCAACGGGTTGCCACATGTATTTCTTTGCACCCATCCTTTTTTCGTTGCCTTAGATCAACCGCATATGTAGTCCATAACTTGTCAAGTCTCAGCTTTGACAACGCCTCTTCGATACCACCTATCAAGTCGTCACAGTATAAATATCCATTACAACGAACCTTACCGGCATTTTTTGATCCGACTGAAGTACACTGAACGCTCTTAAATGGTTTGAATTTTCCAAAGTTTATCTGCTCTATCTTGGCATTTTCAGATTCCTTCTGTACACCCGGAAACACATCATGCCACAAGTACTCATCGCTTGATGTAATATTGTTGACAGCATCATAAAACATTCTTGTAATATCACCAGAATGGCTTACAAATAGGTTGTAATTCTCTGGATGTCTGCCAACTACCCATGAGATGAAAAACTCTCCCAAAGTCGTTTTTCCGGTACCTGGGGGAAGTGATAAACTCAACAGTTCCAAATCTCCTGTTTCAAGTTCCTGCAATGCCTGAATAATTCCCAACTTCAAAAACTGTTTTCTCCTGGGAAGATAAAACATTGATTTTAAATCACGGTCTTTCTCGATATACAACAGATAATCATCAAAGAAATAAGGAGCTCGGAGTAATAAGCATTTATTATATAAATCAAAAAACTGCGTTCCTCTGACGACAAGTGATTGCGATATCCTCTTCACATTCTCCGCAACCTTCATAGCCTCCTCGATATCCCCATCGACATCAAGAATGTTCCTGGCGGTCTGGAATATCAAAAAGAGGTTGTCGTAATTGGTTAAGTCTGATTTTTTCAGCCTGTCAATAATCTGTCTATTACGCTCAGAGATCATAAAAAGAGCACCAACCCTTTCTAAGAACTGGTGCTCAATGGCTCTCTGTCTTTGTTACTTACTCCAATATTTCTTTTCAGCTTCTTTTCTTGCTTGAACGGCTCCTTCGTAACAATCATGGCATCCAAGCCTAATATATTTTCCATTAACACCAATTCCAGAAATCCACTTTCCTCTTTTAGCGTACACGCCAGGGGTTCCGCTGGTATTATTTGAGTTGGTCGCCTTATTGTGGTTATTTTCAGTAATCGTCACAATTCTAAGGTTACACTTTCTATTGTCAAGTCTATTTCCATTAATATGATCAACGATTAATCCTCGCGGACAATTCATTACGACACGATGAAAAAATAAACTTGTCTTCTGCTCCTTAAATCTTGCATTTGCGTATCCATCTCCATTAACTGTCCATTTTCTAAATTTGAGTTCTTCCCAGTCTTCTAAATCACAAGTCATTACCTTGTCTGAATTAGAAAACATGACTTCAACTGTATTGTTAATCACTTTATGTTCATTTTTGATTAGTTTATCTGTGGTTTCATTCATTTTATTATAATTTCTCTTATAATTTTCTCCATCGCTATGCATACAATGGCCACATCCGACATGATGTCCGCTTTTTAAATGAGCACCTCTTACTATTGCTGTTCTCCCACATTCACATAAGCAATTCCAGTTAACAGCCATTCCACCATAGGGGTATATTGTATTTTCTGCTCTTGACATTACTGTCAATTTACCAAGCTTCATTCCTGTTAAATCAATGACCTTTTTCAAGTGTGACACTCCAATCCATATAATGTTTTATTATAGTTTCATTATACACCATGTGGAGAAGCAATGCAACACTATAATAAATATTTTTACACCATATTGAATATTTCATATTAATGCAGTATAATTAACATAAAAACGGAGGTATTATCATGCCAAATGAAATTAGGAATGAAATCAAGTCATATATCGCAAAAAGCGGAATGACACTCACCGATATAGTGGCCGAATACAACAAAACTCATGAGCCTACCACTACTCAAAATATCAGCAATAAATTAAGTCGTGGAACCATTAAATATCAAGAAATTGTTGATATGGCCGAAATCATGGGGTTTAAGATTATCTGGGAGAAGAAATAACCTTCTCCTTTTTGTTTTCCTCATTACACCTTGGGCATACAATTGTGACTTCGGACTTTTCGCCTATCACAGCCAGTAATTTTTTACACTTCTTACATCTAAATTCAATCAATTGTGTCACCTCGTTTTATATTGAGTAACTCAGCTTTTCCTTCTACTTTTCCGAGATAACGGCGGCACGGCTGGCCGTTCTTCTTGGTGCCTTGGCAGTAGACATTCATTCAATCATCCACCTTTTCATATGTTGATTCGAAAATTTCCGGCTTACACGGGTAAAACTCGCCATGCACACCCTTTATCACGTAATCACCAAAAGATGCTCTCATGGTACCTTCCAATGTCTGAATGGGTAAGTATTCATCTTCTAATACCTTATTTATTGTCGCATTCCTCGCGAATTCGCAAGTAGACATATCGATATTGTCCACCCATTCAATAATCACCGCTATTCTTTCTCTGTCTGCAGTTAACTGCATTGCCTCAATCACAACCGGCTTCTTTCTATACTTCGCCATAGTCACCCTCCTAGTCTAATATAAATTCTTAAACACTATAGTATTCTCCGACAATTTTACAATTCCGTTCTCTTCCCTGAATGCAGGTTCCGTGCCAATAGGATAGAATCTAAATTCAATATCATCCTTGGCAAAACCCTCTTGTCCGTCAATCAGCGGAATGCAAGCCAGGATTTCTTTTGTAATACGGTTATAAACAGCAACAAAATCATATGATTTTTCATCCACGATTCTCACCCTCATGTTTTTCGACAGCATCATCAATCTGCTTTCCCGATATATACATAATCCGCATGTCCTTACCAAAGAAGACCGTTGCGTATCGTTCAAGTTTCCGTTGCAGTTTTTCCATTTTCTTTTGAATAACCGATAAAATCAATTCATTCATGGGTTGCATCACTTACCCTTCTAAACCCTTGTATAACAGCGGCTCCCACACGCCCATCTGCACACAGATGAAGCATCTCAGACCGCTTCAGAGGAATTTTAACCATCTTATCTCCTGCTTTGTGATACCTGTGTGAATTACTTTTATCATATGTGATGATTTCAACAGAATCATTCGCATATTCTTCATTAGATGAATGAGCCACACATCCTACATTTATAAATTGCTTGATACATTAGCCCTCCTCCACTTATTTTCGATCCCGTGTTATCTATATGGAGCGTATTCAAATCATTAGTCATGACAAGCTCTCCCATGCTTCATTTATATTCCGAGTTAATATGCGAAAAACTCCTTCCATGCTTCAATCCCTGTTCATACGCCAATACAAACCCACCATCTTCAACGCATCCGCAGTTCTTACAGCGGTGTTTTCCTAACCGGTCAGTTGTCTCAAATTGATGCAGAGAACACGATTCCCGCTTTGCGGTATTTTCATTTATGGATTGCAGTATTTCTATTGTCCTGGCATCCATACCTTTGGATTTTGCTTTCTCGATATCAAACATGGATTATTCAACTCCTTTTGTACAGCCATCCATTCCAGGAATATAATGCCTGCTATTATCCATGTGCAATGTGGTTTCCATCAACACCCCATTCTTTGAACACTCATAAAGATTGCCGCACTTGTCACATTTGGTTGATTGTTCTTTATACGGTGGATACTCGGTATAACGATGGCACTCATTGTCAGTCATAAATTCATCAAGGTCTTTGTCACATGAAGCAGTTTCAAATTCCTCTTGCGATTCATCGCACCATATGTAATCAATATTGCAATAAATACAATTCCTGCAATTCATCCCATCACCCCACAAAATAATCCAGCCCAACATTATACTTCGCCATAATCAGTGACTTTGCCATCTGCTCCAGAAGGGCATGCTCGGACGCATCGAGAAATTTTCCTTCATATGTGTTGTTATTGGCGATCCAATTATACTTACAATGCAACAATTCATGAACCAGGATTAGCTCAGCACAATACTTAATAATCCTATCGCCGTAATGTTCTTTATCTACAATGCGAATTACACAACATCTGTTTACAATTTGAAACTCATTTTCACCGCTACACCCTTTAATAACAAAATCATCGGGTTCACATACACTTGCCTTGATAATCCAATCAGTAAGGAATAACCGCGACTGCCATTCCGCAAGATACTGATCAAGTTCTTCCTTAGAAGTGAATGTATCCTTGGGCTTACTTGAAAATCCCGGAATGAATAGGCTCTTATCATCTATGAAATAATCCGCGCCGATTTTCCTTGAGTCATTCTGATATTTCTCAATTTCATCCGGCAGATTTTCATTAACTGCATCAAATTCAATCCCATGTTCTCCGCACCACTTAACCGCAGCATCCAAATCCAAACCGGTTCGGCATGTCCATAGAATTAATTTATGTCCTTCGGATTTCTTCTGAATACAAAAATCAATAATTTTCTGGATTGGTTCGCCGATTTCGGGCCATTTGTTTTTACAAATCGTGCCATCAAAGTCGATTCCGTAAATTTTATAATCATTCATGCGGAACCTCCTGTTTCTCAATCAGTTTATCAATATACCATCGTGCCTTACGAAGATCCTCTGCACCGTTTTTATGCTTCCAGCGCCAAAGATATTTAATGGCATTTGCCGTGCATACTGCTTCAATACCGTTCAATCCATCGGTGGCGGCTTCTAAGGCATCTATGCATTCAATTTTGCCTGAAGCGTAGTGTTGTGGATGATTTATCACATCGCTCATAATTCCCTCCTATATCATCGTATACCACGTGTTACGCAACCCTGTCTTCTCATTCCATAAATAACAAACAACTGCCTTATCAGACGAATAACCTTGTTGATGTTCCCAATATGATGATGCGGCTATTGTCGGCAGATACCTAACCCTCACACCACCCACGACCTTTGTCTCTTCGGTATGGTAGTGCCCACAATGTACCTCGGTGAATTTAGTACCTGAAATATGCTCTCTTGCGAAATTTATTGGCAAATCATTGGTATTTTTCTTTGGCAGATCGCCATGATGAAAGACCACGAGTGAAATCCCGAAAACCTTACTTTTTATCGGATTGGGTGAAATATCAAAAGTTACGTTTTTATCATTTTTAAAAGCATTCTTAACACTTCTTGCGAGCATATATCCGGTCAGCCGATCATGATTCCCGCATAAGTGTACGAATTCAACGGGAGCCAGTCGGCCAAGAATGGTTATTCCGTCAATCAACATGTCCTCTGCGCATTCCGTTATCTTTTCAAGCCTGCCATCCGTCTGCTGAAATGTGCCGTTCGTCGTTTTTTGCTCATTATTATCCGCGTGTAGCACATCTCCGAGTCCGACCAGTACAATCTTTTTTAGTTTCATACCGGTACATCTCGCAATTATATCATTGATACACATGAAAAACCTTTGCTTGACTATTTTCAAATCATAATCCGCGCCGGTTTCTTTTCTCCACGACAGAAGCCCAATATGCGGATCGGCAAGGTCAATTTCAAGTATTTCGCCCGAAGGATCGTAATTTATGCAATCGGTAGGGAGTTTGTCTTTTGAATAATCTTTGTTTGCAAAATATGTATCGATATCTTCTACGGAAATATTATCAATCTGCTTCGGCCTGACGGTTATCTTGCTTTGATAGAGAAGAAGCTTGTTCCCGCCTTTTTTCTGCGCTTGCCATAAATTCGTTTTATAAGCTATTGTTTCCCACTTCTTAACATCAAGATTATGTGCTCCCATGATAATTTCAGGTGTGATTGGTTCGCCATCCATTAACTGAATAATGCCTTCGAATGTTGCAGAACCATCCGCTTTATATTCAACGCTTTTAGTTGCTATCTCGTTCTCATTGTGCTTTGCATGGTGATTTGATCTATGCCGATAATGATCCCTCGCCTTATTGTACCGTTGCAATTCTGATAGTTCGGGGAAATCTACCTGGATTGCTGCAGCAATTTCCGTCCATGTTCGACCTTGCGATTTAAGTTCAACTACTACATTTTTCCAATCCAATGGGATTACTCCTTTCATGGGTGAAAACTTTATTACAACGCCGCACACAGGATTCGAACCTGCAGTACCTTTCGATATCACCGGTTTTCAAGACCGACTCCTTACCAGTTAGGATAATGCGGCTTACGCAGAATAAGCGATTCGAACGCCTGCGCCCCGAAAGGCGGCATTGGGTTAGCAACCCAGCACATTACCACTCTGTCAATTCTGCATGTCGGCGGTATTTTTTACTTGCCACCGTCCAATGCAAGGTTGTGTTAGTCAGAGGTACTTTATGGATAATCTATTGATGGCCAATCAATATTTCTCACATATTTTCCACTCAATCCAGTTCCCAAGACATGCTTTCAACCGGTATTAATCACATATCCGCAATTTCTGTAATAAACTGCCTCGGAGTATACTGGCAACAACACCAATGGGCTTTACGGATTCGAACCGTTACTGCCATGCCTGGCTGTTTTACCGTTAAACTATTAGCCCATGTGCGATTACTGTGCCATCATCTACACAGTCATTTTCATTGCTCGGTGAGGACTCCGCCACTCTCACATCACCCGGGAATGACCCGGCAACTTATTCGGGTTGAGATTTGCACTCAACAGTTGGGTAGGGCCTGCGCAGTTCACCATCCTAACGCCTGTCATTGCCTTGTGTTTACCTTTTCCACCACCGAATAATCTTGTCTTGAATTTTACAACCGCCAGACAATGATAAGAGGTTGATGTGTTGAGCATGGATTTGAACCATGCATGAACGCACCCACTACTTACTTTCCATACCAGACCGCGTTCTTTCCCTAGTGTCTACCGATTCCACCATCAACACGTCGCGCCCATTATTGTGATTAAGGCCAGTCCAATTGACGCTTCACCCAGCCTCTCTGATTAAAGTCAAGAGACAAGACTTAATTCTTGCAAGAATATGGTCTTTCCCATCGTCAGCACCGAATAGACCCACACAATTCACGGTACTATGGTCTGCTTCCTATAAGTCGCCTCCGCGATATGGGAATTCCCATATCGCTCTTTCAGACCTCTTCCACCATGGAATCTCCGGCAGTTTTAAATCCGCCTTTCCATGCAGATTGACCTTGTGCCCACCAAAGCTTAGTCAATGGAATGCCAATCCATTAACACATATCAGCAAGAATCGAACTTGCTATGTCTCACCAGAACTCTGTCACTGAGGCGGAATCGAACCGCCCTTAATGCGCCCGATGGAATCGAACCATCTTTAAGCCCTGCTACAGCAGTGGACCAGGCGGCGCAAACGTCCATTTTATGTCTATGAGGACCCGCATAGGGTTGATTAATATCTGGACATTTGTCCTGCATGTACGACCACGCACCTGCTTTGAATATTAATCCCGGTTTTTGTTTCATCTTTGAATGGTGATGCAAAGAAACCGGAAAACAAACTTATCCATAAACCCTCACTGGCCTGCGACGGCCATTTGGCACTTTTAAGCGCCCAGGTCATATAATTAACCCGACAGCATTCCGCTATGAGGGAAAGGAGATTTTCAATGAAGAAAACCTTGTCTGCTATCATGATGGGGGATATCATTAGGCAGACAACTGGCACACATGGACTTGAACCATGACTGGCGACTTCAAAGGCCGCTGCGCTAACCAATTACGCTATATGCCAATATTTATACCGCCCGCAGCCGGTACTTTTGTGCCTATGGGATTTTGCATTATATCAGCACAATTTCTCAACCACGGGCTGTATCTAACCAGGGTGCCTCTGCCTTAACCGGTCATAAGTAATCCCAAAACCTATAACCGGTGGCAATGTCGAACGTGATTTTATGAATATCATCCATTCGATTAACTCAAACAGAATAATTCCGAAACAGGTTATAATCATGCGGTGTTCTCCAGAAATTATTTTTCAAATATTAATTCCACCATTGACAACTTGGCTCTCAGGATTTCATTCTCGCGTATAAGTTTGTCTCTGTATTCACACAGTGCTTTGATTTCATCCATAAAACGTGCGTTATTTTCCTGTAATAAGCACTTGGATTTCTCCTTCGCTTCTTGAAACTGACATTCCAGCTCCTTGTATTTTGATTCATAATTAATTCCAACTTCTTCTCCCATAAATACCTCCATAATTAATTTATATCAACCCCATCAACATCCCTCATATCATCAGCCGGCATATCTACATATACCACTTAACTTCTCGCGCTTCCTGAGACATTGATGGGGGATATCTCTACTCGAAAGTTACCCAATCATCTGCCAAGCAATCATTGATTGACGGCACCCATGTTGATAGGCTACCATCAACATTTTTAATCACCATGTGCGGATTGAAGGTTACTGTTTCATAATCCCCAATCATTTCCCCTGCGTACAGATGGTTTACGATATCTGCTTTTGCATTTTTAACAGGTACTGTATCGCCGCTTACCATGAACACAAACATTCCCTTCCCGTTCCATCCGCACCGATATACTTTCTTTCCTTGCTTTAATGCTTCAACTGCTTGCCCAAAATTCATATATTCAATCCATCCATTACACTCTATTGACTTTCACCAAACACCCTATCAAAATCATCTTTCCACATAATCTCCGCCATAGCCTCCATATCGCCACATATCATGATCTGAATGACAACTACGGGCTTTGGCCTTCCGAGTGTCATTATGTAAGGTTGGCCCGTGTCAAATAACCCTTCTGCAAGCGAACTTTTTAGATTAAATCTTTTGAAAAAGCTTCCGATATAATTTTTAGCAATTGATCCGCTTACTGCATTTATGTTTATTTTGGAATAATTGTTGAGCATCGCGCCCTCCCATAACTCACATGATAATGTTTTGTTTTTCTCGCATTAATTCATTAAAATACCCCTTGGAACTCTCATGGCAATTATCAATCACCCATTGCTTCTCCTTTTCGGACAGCCTAGAGCGATACTTGTACCGGTTATCTCGGTTCTTTCTCAACGGATTTATGCTATGGCGAAAACAGATCCAAAATAAAAATTTGAATTGTTTTATCTTCATTGGAGTCCTCATTATTCAATTAGTTTAGCTTCATTGGAATTTTACTCGATACTCTCTGAGGTGTTTTGAATTATTAGATTGGAATGATATTTCATAAATTTCATATCTCTATGATCAATATAAATCATAGTTTCTCTGAAGTCAACACGTGATGAGAAGAGATTTGTTAGTTATAGCTAGTCGTGGAAGTGGCTGGGCACAGGTGTCATGATGGCTTTTTTGTTTTTTGAGAATTTTTGGGGGCGGGCATGGGAAGTGGCCTTTTTTATTTTTGTGATTATTTCAGGGGCTAACCATGCCCACCCCGGCGGCATCCTCATAGACCCCTACCCGGGGTATCAATCCACTTACCACTCTTACATATATCCATATTTATACAATAATGAAACGACTAGAAATCATGTATAAAAATGATATCGCCCTCTATACTATTCGCAAAACTTCTGTTTCACGAAGTGTCCATATATCCCCATAATCGCTGTAACCCACATAAACAGGGCATTTGAGCGATACGGTATACTATTCGCAAAATCACTATACAATCCATGCATATAAATTCGTATATTTATGCATTTATCGCATGTTTAATTGTATGTTTATTCTCTCCACTCGGTATCAATCGGCTCGTCCGGATCAGGCAAACCAACACGCTTTGCAATCTCCTCCGGGGATAATTGATCACCCAACGCCGAAGTACTCGCAATAGTCAACTCCTGCTTATCCTGCATGCCATAATAGTTTTTCGCCCGGAACATAAACAGAATCGGATTATCATAGCCTTCCAGGGCCATAATCTCATCATATTCGGCGATTAATTGCTTAGCTTTTTTTATTATTGCAGAACAGGAAGAGCCTAACTGCCCGTCTCTTTCTCCCCTTTCCCAGCCGTTTAACGTCTCATACACCGTCCCTAAAGCAATAGCCAACCCTCTGATCGTAGGCCGCAATTTAAACTCTGAACAGTCAACAAAGTACTGCTCTATGAGTAACTGCATCTCATCTACTGTATCAAATTTGGCTATCCCTTGCTTAAGGTGTAACTCTGTAAGCCTCTGAAATAGCTCTGCTTTTTTAGCCTCTTTATCAGGATCCTTGGACTTGCCAGATAGCGCATAGGTGGATTTGTCCCTGTTGCGTTTTGCTTTGGTCTTTGGCTCCTCAAAGGTATCGCGCCCTTGATTTATATCTATAATATCAGACATAGTATCTCCTCCAATACGATGATTTTTACCTTTTATACTACACCTCAACCATATCTCAGCCCCACATAATATGTCAAGGCAAAAACTGCACGGAAGGGGATAAACATCTATCTGCATCACGGCCCTTTAGTGTACCCCAATTTTTGGGAGTGTATTGGTTTTAGCCAAAAGTGTATTGGTTGAAAAATCCCATTACACTGCTCAAACCCGCATAAAATAAGGCTTTGTAGCTCCTCAGTGTAATAAGTGTATTGTTTTTTCAACTCTTACGCACGTATATAAGATATTTTATAATTTATCTTTTGAAATATATCTCTCGCGTACGCGGGAGTTAGAAAATGAATACACTTGATACACTAAATCGCTGTAAGCCTTGAAAACAGGGCATTTGATTAGTGTATTGGTTGCAAAAAATTAATACACAACCATTACACTAATTACACTAATTAATACACTGGGAAGGGGTTTATGTCCGTATATTTCCATGATTTACCTGTGTTTTACATTTTATAATCTCTTTGATCTAATTGGCGCAGAAAGTCATTTACACAACAAAAATCCCGGCATCATCATGACACCGGGATGTGAAAATATGAATTTTTTTCTTTGCCTTGATAGTAACCATTGCATTTTTATACGATACCCATCCATCTACCAATGCGGCTATACTCTCCGCGCCTTACCGCACATGCCGCCTCATATCCCTCGATATCCTCGATCACTTTGTAGGCTACTCTGAGCTTTGCGGGTGTGTATCCGTCCATCAGATCCTTCATGCGGCTGTACTCGTCCTTTTTAATCGCATCCACTAACTGGTCGTAAAGTCTCTCTTTCTTCATAAAATTTCCTTTCTAGTGCCGTCGTGAGGCACATAAAATCATTATATTAATCATATAATATCATTTTTATCAGATCATATCAATTGCTTTTAATCAAACCATTCCGGGGAATCTCTCATAATTTCTTTGATCTCCCCGATCGTCACCATATCCTTGATTACTCGCGGCTCCAGATGCACGGAAAGCGGCGCCATATAAGTTAGGATCACAATGGTATTGCCGGTCATTATATAGGCTTTGTGTGTTGTTTCTGCCCCGTTTGAGGGCTGTAACACCGTACATGATATAATCCTTGCATCTTGATTATAATCGCGCCATTTGGCAGTTTCAGCGTCCACAGCTACCCGTAATACCTCCGGGCAATCCTCTAATTTGATTTGATTTGACATGCTTACACCTCCATTTCCGGGCCGATCCAGGCCGCATCAATCGATCCATACCGTTCAGAATAAATAGGATTATGCCCTATCATCCGCGCTTTATTGTAAAGTTCATGAGCCTGCATATACTCGTCCGAAAGCTTATATAATTCCAAGGTAAATACAAAACCCCAGTTTTCAAAGAGTTCTCCGGGCTTGCAATCATGGATAGGATTAATATTCAATTCTTTCGACAGTTCCCAAAATTCCGATTCATCAATTTCAATTTCTTCACATTTCGACTTCCGGCTAGGGATCAACTCCACCGTGACAATTCCATTAGTGATAAACGGCGTATATTCCTTTCGACTGCCTTCGGATGCAGTCAGGCGAAAAAAAGGAATATAGTTTACTCTGGTTTCGATATTTTTAAGCACGTGGTATGTTTTCATAAAATCCTCCTTAAATTTGATTTACTGCCAGGCCTTGGAACCTGCGCCGGGGCATTACAGCCGCTTCCGGCTGTCCTCTGCGGTTATGCGGTAAGCGTTACCTCGCCGCCCTCTGGTATCTGCATCCTTGCGACATGCTCGGCTAGCGAATGAGTAAACTCGCATACAAGTCTTTGCCCTGCTGGATTATCCGTGATATAAACCGTTTTGTCCCATGCTGGCGGCTTTACAAGTGATTGCCCCGGCTCATAATATTGCACATTAAAATATATCCTCTTGCCATCTATCCAATTACAAGCCATTACCTTATATCCGCTTATCCACGTATCAATATTTATTGGCATCTCTCCACCTCCCGCCCGGGTTAATAAAATCACACTGGACATCATTATCTTTGATATACCGATAGTAATTAAGTAGCATTACAAAATCTCCGGGCGATATGTTATAAACATCTTCGGCGGATAAGTCCGCATTGCTTGTAACAACCGCCACAACTCCATCAGGTTTGGTCTGCATTAAATTAATTGCACGACCGTTATTTATATTAAATTTAATCATAATTCCCTTCCTTTCTGCCCTTGCCGGTGCCAGCTGTGATTATCACTTTGTTACATATCCAGCTTTTTCAAGCTCTAGCGCTACCGGATCTGTGATGCTTAATACTGCGCACGTGCTCCATCCGTTTATTTTCACGGTATGTATGCGTATTTCCGCAAAATTCCGCTCAGCCCACTTTGCAAACCGTTCTATGCGGGCGCGGAAACAATTAGGGTATTTATATTTTTCCATCTCAATCCGATACAGATATCCGGCAATGCAATCCGGATATTTTTGATAATCGGTTATCTGACGGATAAGGCAGTGTCTGCCGTTTATGGTGTTGTATCCGAGTAGTCCATTAACATATTTAGGTATTTCCATCCTTATTACCTCCTTTGCCCGTCCTGCCGCTGGCCCAGCTGTGATTTATTTTTTTAATATTTCGTTATAGTCAATTGGTTCGAATTCAAAAGTATTAGGATTATATTTTGTTATAAGGCAATCATCACGACCGCATTTATTGGCAAAGCTTACAACTCCTTTTAAAGTTGAAAAATCTTTTCTGTTTCTTTTTCCCGTTTCGGAGTTAACAAAATTTATTCGGTAATCTTTCATATCCTTCTACCTCCATTGATTTATTATCTGTTCCACCTGTCGGATTGCTCCGGCAACGCTCAGGGCTTGAGGACTGTTCAGTGTCGCCCTGACGACTTAGGGATTTACAGATACTCTTCCGGGTTCCTGCCGACACTGACAAGGTATTCCATCAGCTCTTCCCGGCTCATTACCTGCCCTGCATCCTGGTCTCCCTCCCACTGAGAGGTCCTGCGGAAAAGATACATATCCTCTGTCGTATCGCCGTCAATCTCGATAGCCTTGTAGATATATTCGTGTAATCCAGTCCATCCGGTCTGCCAGTTGCTGCCGGTCCATACATCCAGACACTGCTCGGTATCCATGTCTACGGTTACAGATGTCTCCATTGTGTATCCCTCTGCGCTAAATTCCCATGTCCAATTGCTTCCTCTTTCTAGCACCTGCACACCGCTAAATGTGTCAAAATCCGAAAGATCAAAAAAGCCATTTGATCCGGCCTCATACACGATAATCGGCCTACTTACCTCGTAGTCCCTGCAGCTGTCAACCTCTGCATCAATTCCGATTGACTGGAGGTAGTCAACCAGATCCTCCTTATATACGATTGCTTCTTCCGGCTTATTTGCGTTAAGCTTGTCCAGTAACTCGCGGTTAAATTCTCCACCTATAAAAAAATAGGTGTCCTGAGAGAGGTCAACCACTTTCTCGATTTCGTCGGCGCTGTACAATGTTCCGATCTCCTGTCCTTCATTTTTCCAGATTACAAATTCTTTTCTTGTCATAATTACTTCCTTCCTCGCTCCCTGCATGAGGGGCGTATAAAATATTTGGTTGTTGGTTCGCCATCTGCATTTTGTGGGCTGTGGACCATCGGGAGGTTTCCGGCTGCATTACGGAGGGCTAAGCCCTCTTAGATATATTGATATTCATCTTCTTTACCTTGCGATTGGATTACTAAAGCCCATCCATTTTCATTGTTGCTCCAGTGGTATTCATTGTCCGTTGCTGCTTCTAATGCAAATGCCAACCCGGTAAAGTAATTTCCCATATTACTTTTAATTTTTTCTGCTGGGAAGAAATAATCTTCATTTTTTTCTGCATCTCTTATAAATCCGATTGTTTCTTTCATTTTATTGATAACTACTAATTGCTGTTTTTTTGTCATACTCTATTCTCCTTCTGCTCCTGTGGAGCGGTTTGTTTTTTTTGTGGTTGTCCGTTGCTGTTGAGTTAATTATATTATGCTAGCTTAATTTTTGCAATACCGGAATGTTTCATAATATTTAAGCTAGCTTAATTGTGATTTCTTGTGCATATTGTCTAATTTTGCATACCGTATTGACAGCTAAATAAAATAGTGCTATCTTAATTATGACTAATCAGATTTTTCGGATAGGAGGCGATGACTTGGACGATTTAAAAACATCTAAAAAAGTAAGGGATTTAATAAAAAAGCGGGATAAGACGGTATACTTTAAAACACCGATTCGATTCCCTGCTGATTTGGAGCAGCAATTGCGAGATGCAGCCGACGCGGCCGGTAAAAGTTTTAACAATTTTGTAGTATCCTCTACCTGCGCCGCTGCCGGGTTGCCGGAGCCGGTACCGGAAAAAGCCGGGCGCAAACCAAAAGCCAAAACCATGCCCAAAACCCCAGATGATTCAAAAGCATAGGCATAAGTCTGCCCTGCTGCCGATCTGGCCGATCCCGGGTATGCCTGTGTGCATTAATTGGAGTATGCAAGGTATGATGGATTGGGGATTCTATGCCTATTAATTGGCATCCGGAAGGCGTGACCCTATACAGCCCTTAAAGGACCCTCGGAAGGTCTGAGGCTCTTTGGTTTTCCCTTTGCCTTAATTGGATACCGCAAGGTCTAGCCTGTAACGTCCGATTTGTGCCTAAATTGGCATTAAAAAGGTGCCAGGGTAATAATATGTGCCTTGTCCTAAATTGGCTCAAAAAAGGCGTGAGGCTCTTTGGATTGTGCTGTGTGCCTGTATTGGATGTCGGAAGGCGTGAGCCGTTCTCCTTCCATACGTCCTTTAATTGGTGTCTGAAAGGCGCGACCCTATTTATCCGGAGATGTGCCTTAATTGGCTGTTGCAAGGCGCAAGGCAATCTACAAATCCCTGTGCGTTAATTGGCAACCGGAAGGCGTGAGGTTTTCACAACATCCGCATATTAATTGGTCATTGAAAGGCGTGAGCCACACAGAAAGGAGCAACGTATGAGAAAAAGCCTTGAAGATATAAAGCATATGGTAACAGATAGAAAATATCCTGGACTTCCAGATGAATTGCGAGAGTTTAATTATTATATCGCTGACAGTGGTCATTGTATTATGGCTATTCCAGAAACCCTATTGCCTGAAGCCGAAGCAAACGGCGATTTAATAATGTTCGAGTGTCCGATTCCGGTTAAGTATGTTTTGGACAAAGGTTATCGCAAATATGGAAATCACATTGTCGTGAATGTTGGATATAGTAATGTCCTTGGCTGCGATATAGACGAAAAATACTACGAATTTTAGGAGATGTAAATGGATACTTATCTTCCGTTGAAATTGGTCAATAAATGGTCTGATAATCTTCCTACCTGCTGGGAAGAAATTGAAAACATGAGATCTCTGCAAGGAAGTACTCTACCCAATTGGGACGATACATGCTATATTCCTATAAGCGCAACAATAGCTGTTGCCAGTCGTGGAGTTAAGCTATCTGGATTAACTGGAACGTATATTGATGGAGCACAGCAACTTGCCGCCCTTGCTCCATGGAGAAAATACAAAGAAGTATATCGATTTACTCCGGAAATGGAAGAACTGCTATTTACCCAAGCTGACGACTTAATTATTCCTATAGAAACACTTCAAGCAATGCCATTTCCGTGCTTATATATCGAATTTTCAAGCCAGGAATTCTCAGGCAAATATCATGGGTTTTTCGTTCACATTGAAGATGATCCAGTCAATATCCGAAAAGAGCTGAGATTTTTACTCCTTGAAAATGATGGTACAACACGCTCAATCCCGGTACATCTGCTGCCCGGCGGAACAATTAAGGATGGAATTGAAGCAATGTCCGATGAATGTGTAATACAAAACCGTAAACAAGGGTTGATGTTTGACGCCGCGAATTATCAACAATTCATACAGGCCGAATTAAGCGTTGTCATGAAACTCATACAATTGGTGTTGTATATTTGCGCACAGAACGCAGAGGTCGACGAGAATCCAGGCCAAAAGAAAATCACTCGGAAGCCTTCTTCGCAGGAAAATCCAAAAGATAAATTCCGGGAGATAAGGAAGTGGGATGTCGGCATTAGGATAACAAAAGCAATTCGAAGTATTTCTCAAGCAGAAAACTATATTCATCATAATCAAATTGATGGACCGGATAAGCAATCAATATCATTCAAACGGCCACATGCTCGCTGCGGGCACTGGCATCACTTCTGGACAGGACAAAGAAGCGGCAAAGATCGCAAATTGATTCTCAAGTGGGTGGCTCCAACATTTATCAATGCAAACACCAGCGTTGATGCGCCGGTGACAATCAGGGAAGTCGATGCGCCTTAATTGGGCATGGCATTCATGTGAATGCGTCCTATAATTGGAGCCTGGGAGGCGTGAGTGCTTTCGAATATGTACGCCTTATAATTGGTATGTAATAGGTGTGAGGGTTTTGCCGTCTTGGCTGCATCGAGCCTAATGATTACAGGCATAATATTACATGAAACGGAGGGAAAAAATGTCTAAAAAAACCATAACGGTACGTGTAAGGCGATGTAAAAATGATGAACTTCGCATTAAAATAATCGTAGGATGGATAAGCGATTGGAAGAGGGAACAGACTTCGTTATGCAAAAGACTGTCTTCCGCAGTGAAAATTCATGATTTTGATGAAGCGTGTATTGTCAATGGTCAGCTCCGGGCGATTACCTATAAAAAGTTTACAGCATTAAATAATATCTTTCAAGCTATCAATATGCTAGAGCAAACAGGGCCGGAGGGTGAAATATATAAATGGTGCAAAACTCAAACAGCCCTAATTGCCGCCATGGGAAAACATATTGCTTATTATGAATGGGAAGATGTTTCTGCTATTAACCGTAAACTTATTTCCATTAACCAGGTTAAATTTCGAATGGTCGAACAGATAATAACCATTTTTGAGGAAAATCCAATTGTGGTATCTGAATCTGAAGAACAACCATTGTTATTGTCTGTTAGTAATTCAAAAGCATCAAAGCCTGTAGCGAAGCTAAAGAAGGAGTCTGTAAATATTGGAGAAATCATTGAAACCTATTATAAAACCGATTCACTAAAGGTAACTGCAGCAATATATAATATTGGTTGGCAGAAGGTCAGAAAAATATTAATTACAGCTGGAAAATATGAGAACGATATAACTCAGAAAATTGCGGAATTGCGAAAAATCGGATTGAGCAATGACGAAATAGCATTGCGTCTTCATATATCAAAAACTGTACTTAATAATTATCTACCGTATGAATGCGGCCCATATAATATGGATCAGCCAACGGTTAACGCATTGCGTATTAGGAAATATCGCGAATTAAGTAAAAAAAATAACCTGGATACTCCAGGCTATTCTGAATAAAATATTTAATTGCAATCCACACCACATAGTGGTGACACTGAAAATAAAAAACAATATAAATACTTTGCTTTTCAATCCACATCAAATAATGATGGCATAAATTCTATAGATATATATTAGTTCATTTTTCATGGATTGTCAATAATAAAAATAAAATATTTACAAAAAAAACACAGCCGAATTGACTGTGTTTTTTCAATGAATGTCTGGCGTACTTTCCTCCTTTAATTATTGTTTTTTATATAGGTAATCAAGGTAATCAAAATAAATCAAAGTAGAAAAACGCTTAAACCCCAGTAAAATAGCCTGTTTCACCGCATTCATGCTTACATCTCGCTAGGGTTCGATTCCCCTACGAGCTGCTAAACTTAGTAAAAACACTTTCAGACTCTTGAAAGTGTTTTTTACTTTGTATACAAATAATTGGAGTGGGATTTAAAAAATCCCACTCCATCTGTATTTAGAGCCATTATCTCTTATACTGGAACCGGTGCTGGACCGCCGCTATAACCTCAATCTGCTTTCTACTGCAGAAAATCCATTAAGGACATCTGATTCGAAAGGGGAAGCTCACCCATTAGCCCCATCTTCGCCATATTATCCACTACGGTGGAGCTCACCTTACAGCGAATCTTAAAATCATCCCGGGAGAGGAACGGTCCCTGCTGGGCCGCTTCCACCACCGCATCCGCCGCCTTGTCCCCAAGTCCGTCGATAGTACTCAGGGAGGGCATCAGCTTTCCGTCGATAATCTGGAAGGCATGGGCCTTGGCCCTGTAAATATCAAGGGGCAGGAAATCAAACCCCCGCGCGTACATCTCCTGCACAATCTTCATATCCTTAAAGGTATCCTGCTCTTTTTTACTCAGCATATTATATCTTCTCTTATAGTCCGCTATATGCTGCTCCAATACCGCCCTTCCCTGGCACATCAGCTCATAATTAAAGGCCGAGGCCCGGATGGAGAAATAGGCCGCATAATACGCCAGAGGATGATATACTTTAAAATACGCGATCCGGAAGGCCATCATAACATATGCCGCCGCATGGGCCTTCGGGAACATATACTGTATCTGCTTACAGGACCAGATATACCAGTCCGGCACATCCGCCGCCAGCATCGCCGCCTCCATCTCCGAAGTCAGGCCTTTTCCCTTACGGACACTCTCCATGATCTTAAAGGCCTGTCCCGGCTCCACACCGGTGGAAATGAGATAGATCATAATATCATCACGGGTACAGATTGCCGTGGCCAGAGTACATTTTCCGTTCTGAATCAGGGTCTGGGCATTATTCAGCCATACATCCGTACCATGGGACAGGCCGGAGATCCGCACCAGGTCGGAGAAGGATTTGGGCTGTGTGTCCTTCACCATCTGCATAACAAAATCCGTGCCGAACTCAGGGATTCCAAGGCACCCCAGCTCACAGCCGTCTATGTCCTTCGGTGATATCCCCAGGGCGCTGGTATCCCGAAACAGCGACAATACCTTCGGTTCGTCCAATCGGATCTTCTTGGCATCCAGCCCTGTCAGATCCTCCAGCATCCGGATCATGGTGGGATCATCGTGTCCCAGAATGTCCAGCTTCAGCAGGTTATGGTCAATGGAATGGTAATCAAAATGCGTCGTTATGGTCTTTGTGTTCATATCATTGGCAGGACGCTGCACCGGAGTGAAGGAATAGATATTCTCCCCATGGGGCAGCACCACGATACCGCCCGGATGCTGTCCCGTTGTCCTTCTTACACCGACACAGCCTTCTATGATACGTTCAATCTCCACATTGCGCTTGTGGATGCCCCGTTCCTCGTAATAATTCTTCACATATCCGAAGGCCGTCTTATCCGCCAGAGTACCGATGGTTCCTGCGCGGAAGGTATGCCCTTCACCAAAGAGTACCTCCGTATAGTCATGGGCCTTGCTCTGATATTCCCCCGAGAAGTTCAAGTCAATATCCGGCTCCTTATCCCCATAGAAGCCCAGGAAGGTCTCAAAGGGGATATCATGTCCGTCCTTTTCCAGCGGCTGTCCGCAGACGGGACAAGCCCGGTCGGGCATATCACAGCCGGAGCTGCCTCCGTATTTCTTAACCTCCTCCGAATCAAAATCAGAGTAATGGCAGTTCAGGCAATAATAATGAGGAGCCAGAGGATTCACCTCGGTAATGCCCGCCATGGTTGCAACAAAGGAAGAACCTACGGAGCCTCGTGAGCCCACCAGATAGCCATCCTCGTTGGATTTCCACACCAGCTTCTGCGCGATGATATACATAACTGCAAAACCGTTATTGATGATGGATTTCAGCTCATGCTCCAGCCTGGCCTCCACCGGAGCCGGAAGAGGGTCACCGTACATGGAATGAGCCTTCTCATAGCAGATATTTCTTAAGTTCTCCTCTGAATTGGGGAGCACCGGCGGGCATTTATCCGGGCGCACCGGGGATATCTTCTCAATCCGGTCCGCAATGAGATTCGTATTGGTGATAACCACCTCTTCCGCCTTTGCCTTCCCCAGATAAGAGAATTCCTCCAGCATCTCCTCCGTGGTCCGCAGATAGAGGGCCGCCTGCTCATCCGCATCCTTAAAGCCCTTTCCTGCCAATATAATTCTCCGGTAGATTTCATCCTCCGGATCCAGAAAATGCACGTCACAGGTAGCCACCACCGGCTTGTTGTATTCCTCTCCCAGAGCAACAATCCTGTGGTTCAGCTCCATCAGATCCTCCTTCGAGGTGATATCCCTCTCATCACTTCGGTCACTGCGGATCAAGAATTCATTATTACACAGGGGCTGTATCTCCAGGTAATCATAGAAATTTACCAGCTTTGCCAGCTGTTCATGGGACTGGTTGGTCAATACGCCCCGGAACACCTCCCCTGCCTCACAGGCAGAGCCCAGGATAATCCCTTCCCTGCACTCCATCAGAAGGCTCTTCGGAATCTTCGGGCGCTTATTATAATATTCTATATGGGACAGGGACACCATCTTGTACAGGTTCACCCGGCCCGTATCATTCTGTGCCAGAAGGATGGCATGATAGGCAGGGAGCTTTCGGATTGCCTCAGCCGACATTCTGCCCAGCTGATCAATCTCATTCACCGTATGTATCTCCCTCTCCTTCAGCATCACCACAAACTTTTCAAAAATCTGTGCCGTGGCACCGGCATCATCCACCGCCCTGTGATGGTTCTCCAAAGAAACATTCAGAGCCTTTGCAACCGTATTCAGCTTATACCTGCTTAACTCCGGCAGGAGGATTCGAGCCAGGCCCACCGTATCAATTACCGTAAAATCCGTTGTAATTCCCTGCCTTGCCGCATTCTTATCAATAAAGCCCACATCAAAGGAGGCATTGTGTGCCACCAGGCCGCAGCCCTCGCAAAAGGCAAGAAATTCCGGCAGCACCTTCTCAATGGTGGGCGCATCCATCACCATATTATCATTAATGGAGGTAAGCTGCTCTATCTCATAGGGAATCGGCACCTCAGGATTCACAAAGGCGCTGTATCGCTCCGTGATCTCACCTCCGATGACCTTAACCGCGCCGATTTCAATGATCCTGTCATTATTCTGACTGAAGCCCGTGGTCTCGATATCAAACACTACAAAGGCATCATCCAGACTCTGCCCCCTGGCATTTACCACCACTTCCTTCAGATCGTCCACCAGATAGGCTTCCATGCCGTAGATCACCTTGAAGTTCTTGGCACGCTTCTGTTCCTCCTCGTCGGAGTAGTCCTTTAGATTCAAGGCATGGCTGGCATCGGGAAAGGCCTGCACCACCCCGTGGTCAGTGACGGCAATCGCCGAGTGTCCCCACTGAAAGGCTCTCTTTACCATCTTCTTTACATCCACCACGGAGTCCATATCACTCATCATGGTATGGGCATGGAGCTCCACACGCTTAACCGGAGCCTCATCCTTCCTGGCGGAGGCGCTCACCTCACTGACGGAACGGATGCCTACTACGGAGCCGATGGTAATGTCCCTCTCATAGGTATCCATCTGGGCAATTCCCTTCAGCATAAAATATCCGCCGGGCTTCAGCATCGCCATAATTTCTTCCACTTCGATGGTTTTAGCGTAAAGCTTGATCTTGATGGAGTCCGTAAAATCAGTTATGACAAAGGTGATGATGCTCTTCTCGTTCCCTATGGTGCGTGTATCCGGCTTAATGAGCTTACCCCGGATGACTACCTCCCCAATCTCGTCAATGATATCACAGATGGAAATCGGACTGCCTTCAAAATTCCTGCCGTAAACAACGGACGGGTCCTGAGGCAGCTTGCGGTAGCTTCCCTTTCCCTTCTCATAAGCGCTTTTGCCGAAGGATTTGGGCGCTGCCGGCTTCGCAGGCTGTTCCGCCTTAGGAGGCTGCGCCTTCTCCGGGGCGGCTGCCAAAGCAGAAGAACCGGATTTTGCAGCAGGGGCATGTCCCGAACCTGCCATCTCCAGAATATCGCCGGGACGGCTTCCCGTATTCATAAACACTTCCGGCTGCTCCTGGCTGTCCGGGACATAGCCTTCCTCTATTGCCTCTCTCTCCGCTCTGCGCAGCATATTCCTCTTATATTCCAGGTCATCCCCCTGCTGGGTATCCTCCGGCTCCCTATATTCAACAAGCACCTGTACCGTATAATTAAAACGCTCCTGAAACAGAGTCTCCAGGTAGTCCTTGAGCTTCATCATCTTTTCTTTGACAACACAGCTGTCCGTAACTTGAACGGTAATCTTTCCATGCATTGCCGGCTGTGCATCCTCAATGGTTACCTCTGCCATGGAGAAGATATGATAGCTCACAATGCTGCTCTCCTTCAATTCCTCCAGAATGCTGTCCCGGTAGATGGGATACAGATTCGGCAGAGTATATTGTGCGGAAAGCTCGAACTGCGGCTTGATTACCGCCCGGTTCCCGGTATGTAAAAAGAGCTGCCGGTTCAGCAGTTCTTCCATTCTTCTTATATGGAGTCTGCTGATCAGGCGGCTGCTCCGGATACAGATGAACACATCCTTTGTCTGCCTCGAAGCAACCACCTTAACTACATCCACCTCGCTGTAAAGCTTCTGCAGTTCCTGATCTGCAGATACCTTCTCAAATGCTTCAAAAAATAACATGGTACATTCTCCATTCTCAAAAGTGTCTCCTATTCCTTTTCAAAATGAGACAGCTCCTGGCGCAGCTCCTCCAACAGCCGGTCTTCCGGAACCTTTCGGAGGATCTCGCCTTTTTTGATAATAAGCCCTTCGCCGTTCCCCCCGGCAATGCCGATATCCGCTTCCCGGGCCTCTCCCGGGCCATTCACCGCACATCCCATAACCGCAACCTTAATATCCAAATCCATATCCGCAACCATTTCTTCCACCTTGGTTGCCAGCTCGATGAGATTAATCCGCGTTCTGCCGCAGGTGGGGCAGGATACCACCTCCACTCCGCCTTTGCGGTAACCCAGGGTCTTTAAGATCAACTTGGCGGAACGAATCTCTTCTACCGGATCTCCGGTCAGAGACACCCGGATGGTGTCCCCTATCCCCTGGTACAGAATCATTCCAAGACCCAGAGCCGACTTGATATTCCCCGCGTTGACGGTACCTGCCTCGGTTATTCCCACGTGGAGAGGATAATTGGTCAGCGGAGCGATGAGCTCATGGGCGTGGACACACATCATAACATCAGAGGATTTAATACTGATTACCATTTGGTCATAATCCATATCCTCGATGCGCTTTACCTTGTCCAGAGCGCTTTCCACCAACCCCTGGGCGGTGACTCTCCCGTATTTGGCCACGATCTCCTTCTCCAGGGAGCCGCTGTTCACGCCGACACGGATTGGAATTCCCCGCTCCTTTGCCGCGGAAACCACTGCCCGCAGCTTCTCTTCGTTCCCGATATTCCCCGGATTGATCCGTATCTTATCCGCACCGTTCTCCATTGCCGCAATAGCCAAACGATAATCGAAATGAATATCGGCTACCAACGGTATGCTGATCTGCTTTTTAATCTCACGAAAGGCGGCGGCAGCTTCCTGGTTGGGAACCGTACACCGGATTATCTCGCAGCCTGCCTCGGTCAGGCGCTGTATCTGCGCCACCGTTGCCTTTACATCCTCCGTCGGTGTATTCGTCATCGACTGGATTAAAATCGGGTTCCCGCCGCCAATTACTCTGTCGCCGATCCGAATTACTTTTGTATTATCACGATACATACTAACCTCCATGTCTTTCCTGCTTCCCGCCTATTTAATTAGTAACCGTTCCGAGGGGGTATTATGTTCTCCGCCTGGCCCCCTCTGAACGGTTACTTTTATTACCTCTTGTTACTGGAATATATTACGAATATCATTAAATGCCACAAGCACCATCAGAAGCATCAGCAGAGCCATTCCCACCAGATGAACGATGGCCTCCTTCTCTCTGGGAACGGGCTTTCTGCGGATCGCCTCGATAATAATAAATACAATTCTGCCCCCATCCAGTGCCGGAATCGGCAGCAGATTCATAACCCCCAGATTCGCACTCAGCAATATGGCGAATTGGGCCAGGGAAAGCAGGGTGGTCCGAAGTCCGTATGCTTTGGATTCTGATACAATATCGCCCACTACGTTGACTATTCCACCGGGACCGGCTACCTCCTTCACACTGACCTTCCCTATGATGAGGGAGACAATGCTTTTAACCGTGTTCACTACATTGCTTTTCAGCTCGAAAAAGCCGTATTTGACTACCTCCAGGGCATTCACCTTTTTCCCGTATTCGTTATAGCTCCAGCCCAGATCAAAACCGCTCTGGACTAATATGGGCGTCACGGTAATCTCCGTCTCCTGTCCGTTTCTCGCATAGGTTAAGGTAACAGGCTCCGCACCCAGCGGATTGCCTGCGAGATAATCTGCCAGCTCCTGGGAAGTGCTTATTTTAACTCCATTCATTGCTACAATGGCATCTCCTACCTGCATACCGGCTTTCTCCAGGGGATATCCTGCCACGATTACCTCTGCTACGGCAGCGGAATTGCCGGGCGTATAGTTGAAACCGATTTGATAGATATCACGCCATACGGGAACTACCGAAAAGGTATGTTTCTCACCCTCCCGCAGCACCTTTACCTCGATGGGCTTCTCCGACAGATGATTGAAATAAAAAGAATACTTGATATCCCTGGCAAAATGAATTCCGGAGCCATTAATTTTTGTAATCAGATCCCCTTCCTTCAAGCCTGCCGCCATCGCCGGGCCGTTCTCACTCAGTCTGGTGATATAGGGCTTATCTACCCCCACATCCCCCAATACAACCACCGCCAGGATAAAGGCCAGAATAAAATTAAAAAAAGCCCCTGCAAAGAGAATTGAGAATCTCGCCCACGGCCCTTTTTTATTAAAGGCGCCTTCATCCTCGATATTCTCATCCTCGCCCAACATCATACAGGATCCCCCGATGGGCAGCAGCTTCAGAGAATATCTGGTTCCTTTGCGCACAAAGCTGGCGATTCTGGGCCCCATGCCCACGGAGAATTCCGTCACCGTAACCCCATGACTCCTGGCCAGCAGAAAATGGCCCAGCTCATGGATAATTACAATTATACTCAGTATCAGTAATGCAACAATTATATTCATAACAATATCAATCCTTTCTTACACCGGCTTTGGTAAAGCTCCTTACAAAATCATATGTCTCTTGCTCCGTGTTCAGAATTTCTTTTAAGGAGGGGTTTGGAATCAATGGATGATTCTTCATGGCCTGCTCAATTAGGGCCGGAATCATAATGAATTCAATCCCCCCTCCGAGAAACTGTGCCACCGCCCATTCATTGGCCGCGTTATATACTGTTGGCATGCTTCCGCCCATCCGGCCTGCTTCATAGGCCAGCCTCAGGCCAAAGAAGGTCTCCATATCCGGTTTCTCAAAGGTAAGCTGACTCAGCCGGTAAAAATCCAGCTTTTCCTCCGTATAAGGCGCCTGTTTTCTATGAGGATAAAATAAAGCATAGCGGATGGGAAGCTTCATATCCGGCACCCCAAGCTGTGCTATTACGCTTCCGTCCCGGTATTCCACCATGGAATGGATGACGCTCTGGGGGTGCACC
Organism: Bacillota bacterium; assembly: GCA_023395555.1. Classification (GTDB taxonomy): domain Bacteria; phylum Bacillota; class Clostridia; order Lachnospirales; family Lachnospiraceae; genus Mobilitalea; species Mobilitalea torta. Next base: position 7,607 of record JAEWYQ010000037.1, on the reverse strand, counting down.
ACTACCTGGATAGAATCCAGCCCCATATCAAACAGCCACGCCGCCTCCAAAACCTCCAGACCCTTATTCACCATGGTGGCAGAATCAATGGTGATTTTCTGTCCCATAGTCCAGTTAGGGTGCTTTAAGGCGTCCTGGGGCTTTATATTCTTAAGCTCCTCCCGCTTTTTTCCGCGGAAAGGACCGCCGGAGGCGGTCAGCAGTATTTTATATGCCTCTTTCTTATCTTCTCCATTTAAAGCCTGAAATATTGCAGAGTGCTCGCTGTCCACCGGAAGCAGGGCCACTTTTTTCTCTTTGACCAGCGGCATAATGATATGTCCGGCGGTTACCAGCGTCTCCTTATTGGCCAATGCAATATTTTTCCCGGCTTTGATTGCTTCAATGGTGGGCTGGATACCGATCATCCCCACCAAAGCCGTCACAATGGTGTCCGCATCCGTGCCGGCGGCGCATTCTATCAGTCCCTCCATTCCGGTGACAACCCTGACATCGAGGTCCCGAACCATTGCCTTGAACTGCGCGGCCTTATCCTCCCGGTATACGCAGACGATCTCCGGCAGGAATTCACGCACCTGTCTTTCCAATAACTCTATATTCCCATGAACCGCCAGAGCGGTAACTTTCAAATCCACATTTTCCCGTACAATATCCAGGGTCTGGGTTCCTATGGAACCGGTTGACCCAAGAATACCGATCTTCTTCATCCGCAACCTCCATTCCGCGGATACCGAATAGCATCCGCAGATTAGTGCATCTCTTTTATTTTAACATTACCGCCAGATAATATACAATCGGCGCCGTAAATATAATACTGTCAAACCGGTCTAAAATTCCTCCATGCCCGGGAATCAGTGTTCCATAATCCTTGATATTATGATTTCTCTTGATGGCGGAAGCAGCCAGATCACCGATCTGGGAGATGACACTGGAAGCCGCCCCGATCAAGGCAAAGACTAACTGCGGATTCATAATACCCGTGATTTGGCTCCGTATGGCCGTGGCATACAGAAAACCGATCAGTGCGGCTCCGATCACCCCGCCGATACAGCCCTCCAGGGATTTCTTCGGACTGAGCTCAGGAGCAATTTTATGCTTTCCAATCAGTATGCCTACGACATAAGCGCAGGTGTCGGAACCCCAGGCACCGATAAAGCTCAGCCATACAATCCAGGCTCCATCCTCCAGCATACGAACCTGATATATGTAACTCAGCATAATACCCACATAGAAAAGGCCGAAGAAAGCAACGGTAATCTGCTCCGTAGAATACTTCGGAAAGCCGAACACATAAGCAAACATCAGCAGCATCAGAAAAAAGATAAACAGCATCAGCTGATACCCGGATAAATTAAAATAAAGCAATCCATAGTAGGCGATTATCCCCAGATATCCTATGATACCCGGAAGAGCTTTGTCCACCCGGACAATTTTATATAATTCATTTAAACCAATAATGGATATGGCCAATATAACCGCAAATAATATATTGCCTCCCAGAACTACTACGGTAACCGCTATCGCCAATAAGATAATTCCGCTGATTAATCTTGTCCTAAACATAATCTCCTCCAAAAGGTACGCCCGTCAACGCACTACAACGCACCGAATTTCCTGGTTCTGCTGCTATAATACTCTACTGCCTTCTGTAATTCCTTTTTATCAAAATCCGGCCATAGTACTTCCGGAAAGTAAAACTCCGTATACGCCAGCTGCCACAGAAGAAAATTGGACAGCCTCTGTTCTCCGCTGGTCCGGATCAGCAGATCCGGATCCGGGATGCCTCCGGTGTCCAGATACTGTTCAAAAGCAGCTTCGTCAATCTGATCCGGTTTTTTCCTGCCTTTTGCAAGATCCACAGCCAGCGCCTTTGCCGCGCGAAGCAGTTCATCCCGCCCGCCGTAATTAATAGCAACCTGAAAATTCAGACCTGTGTTGTCCCTGGAGGCCTCCTCCAGCTCGGATATGCTTTTGCGAATCTCAGGGGATAACCCCGTGGTATCTCCTATAATCCGGACCCTCATATTGTTCTTTGCACTGGTCTTAATGCTGGTCTCCAGATAACTCTGAAGCAGCTTCATCAACGCATCCGTCTCCTCCTTGGGCCGGCGCCAGTTTTCTGTGGAAAATGCATAGACGGTAAGATATTTGATTCCCATCTTATATGCGTCCTCGCATATTTTTTCCACATTTTTGCTGCCCTGGGTATGCCCGTAATTGCGCGGCATTCTCTTCTTCCTGGCCCAACGGCCGTTACCGTCCATGATGATCGCCACATGCCTTGGTACGATTAATTCCTTTTCCTGCATCCTGTTCTCCTTATTGCATGAATCCAAGCGAAAAAAGGGGGCTTCAAAAAATAAGCCTTTTGAAACACCCCAAAATACTAAATTTGATCGCTATACCGTAAGAATTTCCTTCGACTTGTCATCCATTACTTTATCGACTTCAGCAATATAATGGTCGGTAAGCTTCTGCACGCTGTCCTCCAGACTCTTGAACTCATCCTCTGAAATCTCACTGGCCTTGCTCTGTTTCTTGAAAGCCTCGTTGGCATCCCGCCTGATGTTTCTGATCGCGACCCTGGCAGTCTCGGCCTTTTTCTTGATGTCCTTAACCAGATCCTTTCTTCTTTCCTCCGTAAGCTCAGGAAATACAAGGCGTATTACTTTACCGTCATTGCTAGGTGTCAGCCCCAGATCAGAAGCAAGGATTGCTTTTTCAATTTCCTTGATCAATTTGCTCTCCCAAGGCTGAATCTGGATGATTCTTGCCTCCGGAACAGAGATATTCGCCACAGACTGAAGAGCGGACGGCTGTCCATAGTAATCCACTCTGAGTTTATCTAACAGATGAGGATTGGCTCTTCCTGCACGTATGGTAGAATACTCTTCCTTCAGGGTATTCACCGTCTTCTCCATCTTTGAACTGAATTGCTCTAGCTTTGCCTCCATTTTAATCCCTCCATATATTTCTAAATATTAATTATTTCCAATTATAATTCCTTTTCACTATGGCTTATTCCTATACCGTAATTTTGGTTCCGCCGGATGATCCGGCTGCTGCCTTCACGATACTTCCATCTTCGGATAGGGCAAATAGCAGGATCGGCATCTTATTCTCTATGCACAGCACCGTTGCTGCCATATCCACGATCCCCAGCTTCTTATCCAGAACCTCCTGCAATGAAATCTCCGAATATTTGACCGCATTGGGATTCTTCTTCGGATCACTGTCATATACCCCGTCCACCGCTCTGGCCATCAATATGATGTCACAGTCCAGCTCCACGGCCCGAAGCACGGTGGCCGTATCCGTGGAGAAATAGGGGTGTCCCGTACCTCCTGCCAGAAATGCCACTCCGCCCTGCTCCATATATCCGGTAACCCCATCCTTTGAAAAGAGCTCCGTCATGCTTCCGCAGGCAAAGGGAGTATATACCTTCGTCTTCATCCCCACATAGCGAAATATCTCGGATACATAGATACAGTTCATGACGGTAGCCAGCATACCGATCTGATCCGCCTTGGTGCGGTCGATGGTCTTGCTGGTTCTTCCTCTCCAGAAGTTACCTCCGCCAATTACAATACTGACCTGAATTCCATCCTCAACCAGCTGCTTCACCTGTCTGGCAACACCCATACAGGTCTCCTCGCAAAAGCCTGTGCCTCTGTCTCCCGCCAGAGCCTCACCGCTCAATTTAAGCAGTACCCTATTATATCCTTCCATTACCGTCCTCCATTCTATTATTCAAAGATATTGTCCACATCCACGGAAGAATAGCTGAGAGAGCAGAAGCCTTCGATTATGGCGCCGTTATTGATCTGTATGGATTTCCCCTTAATATTCCCCTTAATGATGGCGGTGGAATCGATCACAATGGGTCCGTTAATATCCACCTCACCCTTCACCGCTCCGGCAATGACACCGGAAGTAGCTGCAATATCGCCAATGACAACGGTGCCAAGTCCTATCTTAACGCTGCCCTCACTGACAATTCCGCCCTCCAGACGCTCTGTGTTTACATATACCTCTGCCGCCGAGGAATTCCCCTTCACCTTACCGGTAATGGATAACTTGCCCAGACATTCCACATCTCCCACGATGGTTCCGCAGACCTCCAGGGAGCCGTCGGAGGAAATGCTGCCGTTAATGGTCGTACCCTTGGTTATTACCGTAACGTCATCCTCACTTGCGGCAGAAGCAGCGCGCGGCTTTACTTCCGCCTTCTCCTCTGTCTCTGTCTCGTTTATCTGCTCTTCTTCATTCAGTGCTGCCAGCAGCTCAAGATCTACATTGTCATTCTCAACCATAGTGTTCTCCTCATCTTCCTCTGTTTGATATGTTTCTTTTGCTTCATCCGTATCTTCTATGTTGATTTCCGCTACATCCATTATCTCCTGATCTGTTTCCAGGGACCATATATCCTCTGCATCCGGCTGTCCCGCTTCCTTCTGGTCCAGCTCTTCCAGCCATTCCTTCATCTTTTCGCTGTCCGAGGTGTCATCCGAAGCAATCTCATCAAAATCCAATGTGTTCACCAGCTGCTCTTTTTCTTCTTCCTCATCGGAGTTCTTCTCATCGGCCGCTTTCTCCTTGACCTCCTCCGTGATCAGTTCACTCATTGCCTGTGATACGTCTTCCCTTAAATCTTTAAAAAAACCCATTTGCTCCATACCTCCCTGTTCTTGGCTTTACTTGACTGTATCGGCTTTAATCATTTGAATTGGCGGAACCGTCTCATCCAATGGAAGAAGCTGCGCTTCTTCCGATATCAGAATATCCAACAGCTTCGGCAGTGACTTCACCGTCTTAGGCCTGGTTTGGATATCATGCATCAATACAATGACATTTTTCTTAATATTTACGTCTCTTAGAACATTGTTAATCAGTTCTTCCTCGCTATAATCCACCTTGGTGGCATCCCCGTTCAACGCGTTCCAATCAAAATATACAATCCCGGCTTTATTCAGGTACCGGATAAAATCATTCATGCCATGCTTATTCACCATATTATTGCTTCCCCCTGGAAAACGGTAAATAGTAGGCTTGTATCCAGTAGTATCATATAACAATTTCCATAGTTTTGTAAAGTCCTTATCAAAATCTTCTACAGAATTATATATTTTTGAGTATTTATGGGAATAAGAATGCATTCCCAGGGTGTGGCCTTCTTCCACAATCCTGCAGTAGAGTTCTTTGGATTTCTTATCCTCCATGCCCACCACAAAGAAGGTAGCCTTTACCCCGTATTCCTTCAATATGTCCAGAATCTCATCCGTATAGATGCTGGGGCCGTCATCAAAGGTCAGATACACCTTCTTGTTTGCATATTTCCCTTTCTTCTCCTGTGTTTCCGTTGTCCCTGGCTTTTCCGGCGGTGCGGCCTGTTCCCCCGCTTCTTCCGAAGCTCCCCCCTGATCCGTCTCTCCCGGGAAATCCAAAGAATTAGATGCTTCCGTATTCTCCGGCCGGTCTGTCGGGGCGGGAGTCACTTCTTCCGGGTCAGTCTTTGTATCTGTTCCAGAATCGACCTGGGTCTGCTCTTCCTGCCGCGGTATGTATGAGGGAGACTCCTCGGCTGCCGTATCCTTCTCCCCGGTATGAATATCCGGATGCCGCACAATGCCTCCGGACATCGTCCCTTCCTGCTCCTTGGCGGCCGCATAGGCCAGATTTCCAGAGGAGGAACCATACTGTCCATGCATGCTTAATAAATCGTCCACCTGTCTTTGCAGGCGATTCACCTGAACGCCCAATATAATGCAGCAAAGAGTCGGCAGAATTAATAGGATAACAGCAACAACTATAATTATGGTTTTGATTTGGTTAACTCGTTTTCTTCTATCGGAACAGCCGCTGCTGTTATTATTCTTTCCATTTGATTTATTTTCGTCCATATCCCAAGCAGGTCCTCACTCCCAATCATATTTACCATTCTATTTTAACAAACAAGCCGTCATCTTGCAACTTCTATCAATTATTTCTTGTGAGGAAGAAAACACCACAAAAAAAGCCTATAAACCAAAGGAAAGGGGTTATAGGCCTTTTGGAATTATACTGTCAAGGCTGGTATCTGCCTGTTATTTCAATACAGGTTCCGTCCGGATCATAGAGATTGAAGAAGTAATACGGCATTGCAATATTAACATACATAATTTCTGATACGGCACCTATGTTCAGCCTCTTCACTCTGTTGTATTCCGCCGCCAGATCCTCTACGCCGATATTCAAAATCACATGGTTGCCGTAATTTACCGGTCTCTTTTTATCCTCAAGATACGCCGTATTAAAATGCCCGGACAAGTCCTGTCCGCTTTCAATCAACACCTCATCATAGCCCGGATTATATAATGCGATACTTGTATTTCCGATATCAAAAACCGCAAATCGCTCCGGACAGCCGCCGGCAGGTTCTACTCCCAAAAATGTTTTATAGAAAGCAACGGAAGCCGTCATATCTTTTACGATCAAATAGGTTGTTAAAAACATTTTGCCCTCCTTATTCAGATCACTTCTCCCACTGCTGGCAGGTTGGACAGTAGTAGATATTTCCCCCGAGATATGCTTCACGTACGAGCTTGTCACCGCAAACCGTGCAAGGATATTGGATGGTTTTAGCGGAAAGGCGGGTTTTATATCCGCCGCTGTGCCCGAACAAATCCTTCTCGGTATCCCGCCCGCCGTTCACGGTCATATCAAGCAGAGTGGATTTAACGGAAGCATACATGCCGTCAAGCTTGCTGTCAGACAATTTTTCCAGCTTAGTCTTCGGGTTAATTCTTGCGTTGAATAATATATCTTGCAAAACGCCGTTTCCAAGGCCGGGGATACGCTGTTCCGTGGCTAAAAATGCTTTTACTGAAAGATTCTGCTTCGACTTCTTGAGCAGATCGTCAAAATATGCTTCGTCAAATTCATCTTCCAGGGGCGTAGGGCATTGGTTGACCTTATATCCGTCAGGCAGACCGTTTTCATCTGTTCCGTAGCAGAGCATCGCACCCCACATCTGTACTGTGCAGGAGAGGTGGGAAAGATCTTCAAATTCTATCAGTAATTGATGTTTTACAGGCAGCTTTTCACCGGGTTCATGATACTTAATAGGTGTGGATATTACCAACAGCATATTTTCGCAGATAATCTCTGTATTGCCGCCGCAGGTATATCCGGTGCCGGGATTGGCAGCAGTGATTTTCTTTCCGGCCAGTTTTGCATGATATTCCTCCGGGTCACCGGAAAACCAGGCAAACGCATGGGGAGAAGCGTTCGCCCTTACATTCATAATCCTTCTGCCAACAAGACTCCGGTTAATCTGGTCAGCCAATACATAGGTTTCAGGTAATTCAATCATTTGCTGTCCCTCCTGCATTTTTTAGACTCGAGGTTTATCATACCTCATTTTACCATTATTTTATTTGACCACCTGTCCTTATAAATCATATTCGGTTGCATAGACAATTCCTCCATGCTGTTTTTCTTCTATTGTACCAAATCGCTAGCGCGATGGCTAGCCTAGACACATTTTACCACTACATTTTCTCTAATCCAAAGTTTTCTCTTCTTTTTTTAAAAAATAGTAGCAGTTGTTAAATATATGTTTTATTGTT